>CAZSSM010000119.1:0-16563 GCA_964609385.1 uncultured Planctomycetia bacterium | reverse complement strand
GCGGGCTGATCGGCCTACTGATCGCCGAGCTCTTCTTCTGATCCCGATCCCTCCACGCCGGACGGGAACCGACCGGATCCCTTGGAGCCGATCGGTCCGGCGAACCAGAGTGTCCGGTTCCCAGTTCCTCAGTCGATGAACTGGAACTCCTTGGCGTTGACCAGGGCCCAGATGATGTCCTCATAGGCCTGCTGTTTAGACTCGGCGCGTTGCTCGATGTGCTCCAGGGCGACATCGAGTTCGAAGCTGGCCGGCTCGCGGGCGAAGGCCATCAGGAACAGTTCAGTGAGCTTCTCAGCATCGGGGCGGGGATCGTCGATGAGTTGGGCGACCCGCCCCCGCTCGTGAGTGAGCTTGGACTGGATCTGCTCGGAGTTGAGCAGCAGGAGGCTCTGGCTCAGGCTGGCCTGGTCCGAGCGCTCACACTCGCAGGCGGTGTCGCGCTGCGGGCGTCCGAAGGTGTCCAGGAAGGTTGAGGGGACGCTCTCGTCGGGCAATTCGATGGCACGGGTCCCTTGGGGAAACCCGCCGAACTGCTCGGCCCGACCGGTCACCCGACTGATCGCGTCGACCAGGACCTCGGCGCCCATCCGCTTGGGGTAGTACCGGGCGAAACTCTGGGTGTCGCGAGCATTCGATTTGTTGGGCACGCTGGAGAGCCCGTAGAGCTGGCTGGTGCAGATGGTCCGGATCAGGGCCTTCAGGTCGTATCCGCTGCGCTCGAACTCGCTGACCAGGGCGTCGAGCAGCGCGGGGTTGCTGGGCGGGTTGGTCAAGCGGAGGTCATCCAACGGCTCGACGATCCCCCTCGAGAAGAAGTGGGCCCAGTAGCGGTTGACCAGAGCGCGGGCGAAGAACGGGTTGCCCGGTGTGCTCAGCCAGTCGACCAGGGCGTCGCGCGGGTCCTGCCAGTCGCCGATGGCCGTCGGGTCCGACTCGCCGAGCCCTCGAGGGGCCATGACCTGGTTGGTCTTGGGGTGACGGACCGCGCCGGTGCCCCGGTGGTAGATGACCTGCTCGCGACGACCGCGCTGCTGGGCCATCGGCGAGTTCTTGCGGCCGACCTGGCCGAAGAACGCGGCGAAGCTGTAGTAGTCGTCCTGGCCCCAGCGCTCGAAGGGGTGGTGATGGCACTTGGCACACTGGAGCCGCATGCCGAGAAACACCTGAGCCGTGTCGTCGACGAACTCGTCGGGCTTGTTCAAGTTCCGATACCACATCACCGGCGGTGTGGTCTCGGGCGTCCCACTGGCGGCGAGGATCTCGCGGACGAACTGATCGTACGGCGTGTTGCGGAGCAGGCTGGTCCGGATCCAGGAATAGAATCGGAATGTGCCGTTCTGGCGCTCGCGGTCGCCCTGCCGCTTGTTTCGGAGGATGTCGGCCCACTTGATCGCGAAGTAGGTGGCGTACTCGGGACTCTCCAGCAGCTCATCGATCAGCCGATCCCGCTTGTCGGGGCTCGGGTCGGCCTCAAAAGCGCGGATCTCCTCGACCGTCGGCAGGGTCCCGGTGATGTCCAACCGCGCCCGTCGGAGGAACTCGGCGTTGCCGGAGGGTTCCGAGGGCGCGATCCCGAGCGACTGCCAGTGGGCTAAGGCGGCCTCGTCGAGGGCGTTGCGCGGCTCGAAGGCGGCGATCGCGGCCGGTTCGGGCTGCGGGACCTTGGCATTGAAGACGGCCACCTGCCCCTGATAGCGGGCCATGATCGCCGCCTGGCCGGGGAGGTCGCCAGCGGTCACCCGACCGGCCTCGGCGACCGACGCGACCTCACTGGCGTTGCTCTCATACTGGGCCCAGGCGGTCACGTCCTCGGTCGACCCGTCAGAATAGATGGCCGTCACTTGGAGTTGCTGGCCCTGCTTCTGTTGGAGCATCCGCTCGGCCGGCGTGATCCGGATCGCCTCGACCTTGGGATCGGTCTCAAGCCCTCGAGGCATGCCCATGGCGATCCAGCGCTCGATCACCCGGTACTCATGCGAGCCGATCTCCATCCGCTTACCGCCGCCGTGCGGGGCTTCACCGGTCCCCTTGCGGAGTAGCAGGCTCAACTCGGGAGCGGCCGGGAAGAGTCGGCGACCCCGCCCCTCCTTGACCAGTGTCTGGTAGTCCAGCTCCGGCTCGAACCCGAGGAGGCCGAGCCGAAACCCGTTCTGGCCCCCCGACTTACCGTGGCAGCCACCACCATTGCAGCCCATCTTGGTGAACAACGGCACGACGTCGTTGGCGAAGTTCAGAGGCGGTGGGTCGTCGATCTGCTCCACACTCACCGAGACGGCCGTCTCAACCCCGTCGAGGCGGATCGCGATCGTCGAGGCCCCCTCGCCGACGGCCTCGATAAACCCGTGCTCGTCAACGGTCGCCACCTGGGGGTCGGTCGAGAGATACTCCGCCTCGAACGTCCCGTCGGTCCAGCCATCGGCCTCCGAACCACGCTCGACCAGGAGTTGCTGGACCGCATCGGGTCCTCGGAGCACGATCGTCGAGGGGAGGACGCGGAACGCCTCGACCTCTTGATTTGGGATCGACCAGGCCCAAGCCTGAGACGACGCGATGAGCAGGGTGACCAGGCAGAGGACAACGACTCCGCCGGGCCCTCGGAGACATGATGCGGTCCGCATGCGAGTTTCTCCCGAGGTCCGTCAGTTCTCAAATGACCGCCAGCGATCGAGTGGCCTGAGGGTGTCGCCCCGTTCGACCAGACACCTCCGGCATCATAGGCTACCGGGATAGCCCGATCGCCACGAAACCTCAAGAGATTGTTAAAGAAAAATTTGCCGCCGTGGCGATGGAGCATGCCTGGCATGATGTCGGGACCGGACCATCAGCGTCGCGGTCGTCGGGCTCTCACCACTGCCAGATCGCGGTTCCCCAGGCCAATCCGGCCCCGAAGCCCGAGAGCAGGAGGCGGTCTCCGCGCTCGATCTGGCCTTGGCATCGGAGTTCGTCCAAGGCGATCGGGATCGAGCCGGCGCTGGTGTTGCCGTAAACGTCGAGGTTCTTGACGACCATCTCGCGGCGGATCCCCAGCACGTCGCTGGCCGAGTGGATGATCCGGACATTGGCCTGATGCGGGACGAACCAGCGCAGGTCATCGACGGTCAGCTGGGCGTGGTCCAGGATGGCGGCCGTTGAGTCGGTCAGGGTCCGGACGGCCCATTTGAAGACGGCACGACCATCCATGGTGAGGTACTGGAGGTGCTTCTCCAGGACCTCCGGGGTGGGCGGGATCCGGCTCCCACAGGCAGGCCGGCTCAGCAGGTCGCCGCCGGAGCCGTCGGAGCCTAATTGATATGAGATGAGCCCTTGGTCGGGCTCTCCGGGGGCCAGCAAGACCGCCCCAGCGCCATCGCCGAAGAGCGGGAAGCTCTTGAGATCGTGGGGGTTGATCACCCGGCTATTACAGTCGCCCCCAATGATCAGGGCCATCTGACTGGTCCCAGCGGCCACGAATTGGGCCCCGATGATCAACGCGTAGGCGAACCCCGCGCAGGCGGCCTGGATGTCGAACGCCGGGCAGACCAGCTTGAGCCGATCTTGGACCAAGCAGCCGGTCGAGGGGAAGCACATGTCGGGCGTGAAGGTCCCACAGACCAGCAGATCGACCTCCGACGGGTCGACCTGACACGTCTCCATGCATTGGCGCGCCGCCTGAACGCAGAGGTCGCTGGTGGCCTGGTGGGGCGCAGCGAACCGACGCTCGCGGATCCCGGTCCGGTGCAGGATCCATTCCGGATCGAAGCCGTGGGTCTGCTCCAACTCCTGGTTTGTGACGATCCGCTCCGGCAGGTACCGGCCCGACCCGAGCATCCGGACACCGGTGAGACGGCGGACCCGGGCTTCCGAGAGTGTGACACTCTGGCTCATGGCGATCCATCGACTTCCCAGATCCCGAGCCCGCTGGGATCGACGCTCCGCCCCGACCCCGGCCCGCGAATCGAATTCTCAAAGGAATGTGAAGACTCCTGACTATAATCGGACGTGAAAAGTCCGCCTAGCGCGATCTGCCGCGCTGGATTGAGCGTTCGGTCCCCCAACGGTCGAGGCTCGGGAGCCGCCGATGTCCGAGGTCTCCGCATCCCATCGGATCCGACTCCGACGCGCCTGGATCGCTGGGCCGGTCGGACACGACGGTCCCGGCCGGACCATCGACCTGCCCAGCCTCCCCGACCTGCTCGTCTCCGAGGGCGGATTCATGCTCTTGGAACGCGGATTCGGACGGCCCCCGATCGTTTCCGATCGCGAGACGGTCGACCTGGAGCTGATCCAGATTCCCGGCCTCGTCGACGTCCGATTGAACGACCGATCGCTGGAAATCCCTGAAAGGCCTCAGGGGTCGAAAGTCGAACGCTTGGTCTTCGAGGGGATCGCCGGCCAACTCGAATCCCGGAACACCCTCCAATTGGTCGTCGACCTCGATGCGGTGCCTGATCCGGCGCGATCGGACTGGGGACAGATCAGTCTGGTCATCCGGGGCGACTAGAGCCCGCGCGACCCGCGGTTGTCGGTCCGACCCGGGCCGCCCTAAAATTGCCGGACCCATCCATCTCCGGAACGTCTTCCCGGCCAGGAACCAAGAACGCCGCCATGCACGACGAACTCGGCCAGCTTCGGAACACCTATCGAATCTGCTGCGTCGGATTCGCGATGCTCACCGTCGGCTTCTCGATGATTTTCCTCTACTGGTCGGTGATTCTGTTCAGTTGCCTGACCCTCCAGCTTCAGTTTCTGCAATGGCTTGAGACCGAGGCGGTCACCTTCTTCTTTCTGATCCCGATGGTCCTGATCAAAGACCTCGGGCTGCTCATGCTCTGGGGGCGCTGGACCAACAAGACGTGGTATCGCCGCTCGGGCCTGCTGATGTTGATGGCCGGGATCGATCTGGTCTATCTCTTCTATCAGAACAGTGATCGATTCGGGCTTGACATGACCTTGGACGAGCATCGTTGGATGATCTCGAATATCGCCTATCTGCTGCATTGGGCGATCTATGGGACGGTGGGCCTGATCGCCTTCGACATCGCCAACCATCGCGCTGTGCAGCGGACCGGCGATCGCTGGTTGCACGAGGCGAGCCCCTTGGACAACCTCGAGATCGTGGAGCCACGCGACCACGATCGGACCGCCCAAGGCCCCTCAGGGTCGGCCGTTGATTTGCGGGGCGATCGTGATGGAGCCGACCGCTCGCTCGAAGATCTGGGATTCCTCGATCCCAAGGACCGCGAACCGAACGGATTCCGCTACATCGTCGACCGAGCCCGGATAGGCCGTCCTCCAGTGCTCAACCTGGTCGTCGCCGGTTCGGTCTTCGTGGTCCTATCGTTCGTCTCGATGACCGACTGGGACGGTGGTTGGCCCTTGAATGTGAACGGGGCCGGCGTGATGCACATGATCATGACCATGTCGATCCAAGGGATGCTCCGCTGCTCGGCGATGGTCGTGTTGGTCGCGATCTCTTTGATGGCCTTCTCACGCTGCCGGACCATGTTGAGCAAACTGCCCGATGCCAACTCCCTGGAGATGCAGGACACCGTCCTAGCTCAGATCGACCGCGAGCGCGAGGCCGCCGACCCCTTCGGTTCCAAGCCGGGTGGCCCGGACGACTTCTGATCCGGGCCGAGCCGAGTCCGCACTCGATCGAGGTCCCAAACGGGGGAACCAAGGGGGATCTCCTAGGACGTCGAACTCAACTCGTCGGATCCGACAGGGCTCAACGACCCCGCCCTTCGCGGCAACAGCCATGGATCGACGATGACGCTTTATGGAATGGAAGATTTGATCTCAGCAACCCGTTCCACTCGACTTCAACCCCGATTGCCGGCAAGGGAGCTCCTGTTGGGCGCATCGGGCAAAACCGCTTACGAGAATGACGGATCTGCCAACTGGTATATATATCCACCTCTTCAAGGAAACCGGCTTGGCGAGACATGTCGAGGAGACGCTGAACCTCGATCCCGAACAATGTCACGATGAGATCCGCGCTGCCTGCTATCTGCTCGTCAAGATCGGGCTCCCCTTGATCTGGCCGGAGAACGATCGGGCTCGTTGCCTCGCCCTGGCGATCGGGAAGATGGAACGGATCCGGAAGATGCCGATCTATCAGGAAGCTCCAGGTTTCGTCGAAGCCATCGATGAGGAGTTGGATGTGCTCCATGGTCTCCTAAGCGAGATCCCCGACTCGCCGCTCCATCGGACTTACCAGAACGCACCGCTTTTCTCATTGATCGAAAACCAGTCGGATTCGCCCTCAGACACCGACCTCTCATGATCATCGCTCCTTTTATTTCATTGGCCTTCCCCGGCATGCGGCCCTCGAACCGCTGGAGAGCCGGCCGACGATGGCGCGGCCACGTGACTCTCGGACCTGTCCGCGAGCAAGGCGATACGGTTCCGATACACTACGGCCGACTCGTATTTGGGGCTTTACAACCGGTTTCGCGATGGTGTTGACCGGTGACGGATCGGGTTTCGCCGACACCACTTCTTGGCGGCTCTCAGCCAAGCTTATGCTTTAACAAGATATTTTATTAAAATATACACAATATTGAATTTAATAGAAACAGACTGACTTTATAATGTATAGTAAAAGACGTTTGTTTCCCCACGATCATGCCTGAGCCTGGTACCGCAACGATGATCGCAGGGCTCGCCCTCATCGGAACGTTCGCACTCCGTAGTCGAATCCGTCGATGAGTTCAGCTCGATTCGAACGCCTCGGGCAGGACCGGGGCATCGGCCCCGATCCCGCTCCGGGCAATATGGTGTCGAAGATCTTGGTGACCTCGACGATCAATTCTTCTTCTTACCCTTCTTCGGGCCCCAGAGCGACTTCCAGCTTCGTCGGGCCGATTTCCAGGCATCGTCGGCGGCTCGGCTCGAAGCCTTGTAGGCGCGATCGGCCGTACGTGCGGTAGAGTCATAGGCTTTCCCGGCTTGGGTGGCCGCCGCGTCGTACGCTTCGGAGGCCGCTTGGGACGCCGACTCGACGGCCTCGGAACTGGCCTTGGAGGTCGCCGACCAGGCCGCCTTCGCCTTATCCTTGGCGAACTCCATCGACTCCTGCGCCTGACGTTCGGTGGATCGCCAGGCGTCCCCGGCCGACTCCGCGATCCCTTCACGCGCCCAGGTGCCCAACTCCATCGCTTCGCCCCAAGCGGAGGAGACCTGCCCTTGAGCCTGGGTGCAGAGCGTGGAGGCCCGGTCGTAGAAGTGATCGGCCTGTCGGCACGAGTAGGCCCAGGCCTCCGTGGAGGAGTCGCATGTGGCCTCCCAGGCATAGCTCGACCAATCGCCGGCGACCGAGCAGCAGTATGTGGTCCCCTCCCAGAGATACGAGCCGGCCTCGCCGGCCTTCATCGCGGAGTAGGTGAACCAGGGCGCGTTCGTTTTGGCCCAGTCCCAGCCGAGCTGCACCAGCCCGGCTACCGTCTGGCCGGTCGCGTGGAGCCCGCGAATCGCCCAACGACCGACCTCGGCCCCGAACGTGTCGCCGATCAGGTATCCGGCCGTCCCGATGACGATGCTGACGGCCAACCCTTGGGGCGTGACGACGGCCATCAGGATCGCGGCTCCGGAGAGGCCGCCGATCGAACCGCAGACGTTGGCGGCATGCGCCTCCTCGCGATCCGTTGTCGAGAGCCGCCCTTCAAAGAACGCGATCTCGATCTCACTGGCGCGTTGGATCCGATGATACGCCTCGATGGCCACGGCGACCGCCATCAAGGCATGTTTCATCGCGACGCCCGAAGCCTCTGCCGATCCTTGAGGGCTTGACGACCTCAACGATTGGAGAACGTGGGTCCCCTCACGTTCCGTCGTCTTGACCACCTCGACGCTCAGCGTGCCGCGATCGGCCGCCTTCAACACGTCGCGTGCCGCCTTCAGTTCGTGGATCGTCGCATTGGCCCGCTTGAGCGTGCGACGAGCGACCTCAAGGGTCCAGCCCTTGGACGCCTGGGCATGGCCGTAGCCGGTCCCGAGGCTCCCACCGTTGCCCTTGGCCTCGATGACAAGGACCTCCGAGCCCTTCTTCCAGACTTGATCGAAGCCCTGTCGCGCCGACTTCATTCCGTCGAGCAGGACCGGTCGAAAGCCCCGGCCCTGAGCATAGGCCTGCGCTCCGCGCTCGCCGAGCAACTCGCTGGCCAACCGCAACTCGGCGGCCGTTTGGGCATCGGCCTGATTCGTGATCGTCAGGAGACTGAGCAGACATACCGCGATTCCGCGTCCCAGCATCTTCGACCTCTTCGATGGGATCGATCGGGGGTATGGACATCCTATCCCGAGTATCCTTCCTGGTATGTGGCCCACACATCGACGTGCGTTGGACCAACAATCAGGCTACCCGATCATCCCCGCCGATGAAAGCGTGCACGCACGAATCGAATCGATCCCGCCGCGACGTTGAATAATCGCAACGGGAATCGCGCACAGATTTTCGAGATATTTCAATACCGAACGTACTCTCACGAATTGGCGGTGGCCAGCAGATCGCGGAGTTCGCGGGGCAGTTTGAAGTGGACGTCCTCTTCGCGGACGACGGACTCTTCAACCTGGGCGTCGTAGCGCTCTTGGAGATGGTCGACGACTTCCTGAACGACCTTCTCGGGAGCGCTGGCCCCGGCAGTGATCAGGACCGTCTCAACGCCGTCGAACCAGTCGGGATCGAGTTCGCCGACGCCGTCGATCAGGTGCGCCGCGGGGCCCAACGAGGCGGCGATTTCGGCCAGTCGCTTGCTGTTGGAGCTGTTCTGGCTCCCAAGGACGAGGACGAGGTCGGACCGGGCGGCCAGTTCGCGGACGGCCTCTTGCCGGTTCTGGGTAGCGTAGCAGATGTCGTCCTTGGGCGGGTTGGCGATCTGAGGGAACTTGGCCCGGAGCGCGGCGATGACCACGTTGGCGTCGTCGACGCTGAGCGTGGTCTGGGTCAGGTAGGCGATCTTCTGGGGATCCTCGACCTCCAAGCGCTCGACGTCCTCGGCCGACTCGACCAGGATCATCCGTTCGGGCGCCTCGCCCATGGTGCCGGCGACCTCATCGTGCCCTTCATGACCGATCAGGACGATCGTGTAGTTCTCACGCGCATACTTGATCGCCTCCAGGTGGACCTTGGTGACCAACGGGCAGGTCGCGTCGATGGCCGTCAGGTGACGCTGTTTGGCCTGGGCGCGGATGGCCGGCGAGACACCGTGGGCCGAGAAGAGCAGGGGCGCGCCTTCGGGGACCTCGTCCAGATCGTCGACGAAGACGACGCCGTTCTCGCGGAATCGGCGGACTACATATTGGTTGTGAACGATCTCGTGGTAAACATAGAGCGGTGGCCCGAAGTAGGCGAGCGCCTTCTCCAGGCACTCGATGGCCATGTTGACCCCGGCACAAAACCCTCGAGGATTGGCGAGCAAAACGCGCACGGTGACTGCTCCGAGCCAGCACAAACTTTGCGAGGAAAAGCGTAGCCTAGCCGATCCGCCGGACCACACCAAGGTCGGGTCGCCGGATCCGCGTTGGGGGCCGGCCTCGACGGGCCCATGGAGGTCATTGTCGGTCGAGCGGACCGAGGCGACCAGGGTCGAGGGCCGCCATGCCGGTCGACCTCGATGAGCCGGGCGACTCTTTGGAAGGAGAGGCCGATGGGCGTGGGGACCACCCAGACGATCCTCGATGCTGAACGCTGCGCGGCGACGATCCGGAGCCTGGCCGATCAGATCGGTCGTTGGCAGCGCGAGGAGGTCCCGCTGGCCTTGGTCGGGATCCGGACCCTGGGCGTGCCGCTGGCCGATCGGATCGCCGACCAGATCGCCGACCAGGGTGGCCCCCGACCCCATGTCGGGGCGGTCGACATCACCCTCTACCGCGACGACCTCCACCAGACGATCCGTTGGCCGGTCCTGCACGGGACCGAGATCACCTTTCCGGTGGAGGGGACCGAGGTGGTCCTCATCGACGACGTGATGTCGACCGGACGCACAGCGCGGGCGGCCATGAACGCCGTCTGCGACCTGGGCCGCCCGTCACGGATCCGCCTGGTCGTGCTGATCGATCGCGGCGGTCGCGAGCTGCCCATCGAGCCGGACCTGACCGGGGCGCGGGCCGATGCGCCCGACGGCTCACCGAGGCGTGTCGAGGTCCGTTTGCAACCGATCCACGACCACGACAAAGTCTTGCTGATCAACCCCCAGGCGGTGCCCGATGCCTGACCCATCCTCTCCCATATCGGACCCGCCGATGTCGGCCCCGGCCTCCCCAACCACAAGCCCTCCACGCTCGGCCGACCCTTCGCCTCGGCCGATATGGACGCGTCGTCACCTGCTGGCCTTAGAGGAGCTGGACGCCTCGGAGATCACCAATTTGCTGGATACGGCCGGGACCTTCGTCGAGATCGGGTCGCGCGACCGCAAGAAGGTGCCGGCCTTGCAGGGGCGTTCGGTCTTCAACCTCTTCTTCGAGAATTCGACGCGGACCCGGATCTCCTTCGCTTTAGCGGCCAAGCGGCTCTCGGCCGACACGCAGGACTTCACCGTCAGCGGCTCCAGCGTGGCTAAGGGCGAGTCGTTCATCGATACGGCCAAGAACATCGAGGCCATGGGCGCCGACGTCTTGGTGGTTCGCCACCCCTCACCGGGTGCCTGCCATCTCCTAGCCCAAAACGTCAACTGCGCGATCATCAACGCTGGCGACGGTGCGCACGAGCATCCGACCCAGGGCCTGCTCGATCTGATGACGATCCGTCGGAAGCTGGGCCGGATCGAGGGCTTGACCGTCGGCCTGGTCGGCGACATCCGCCACTCGAGGGTGGCGCGCTCCAACATCTGGGGCCTCTCCAAGCTCGGTGCGCGGGTGATCCTCTGCGGGCCACCGACCCTGGTCCCGCCCGAGTTCGCCACCTGGGGCTGTCGGATCGAGCACCGACTCGACGCGATCCTCGAGCACTGCGACGTGATCAACGTGCTCCGGATCCAGTTCGAGCGCCAGCGCGGAATCCACTTCCCGTCGGTCGCCGAATACTTCCATCTCTTCGGGATGACCCGCGAACGGTTGGAGCGGGCGCGGCCGGACCTGCTCCTGTTGGCCCCCGGACCGATCAACCGGGGCGTCGAGCTGACCCCCGAGGTGGCCGACGGGACGCAGTCGGCGATCCTCGATCAGGTCACCAACGGCCTGGCCGTCCGGATGGCAGCGCTCTACCTGGTCAGCGGTTCGCGGCCCACCACGCCTTCGCAACCCGGGGGCGAACTGTTGGGAGGAGCCCGATTGTGACCTCGACGCTGCTGATCACCGGCGGACGCTTGATCGACCCGGCCCTGGGCGACCGTTCGGACCGGACCGGCGACCTCTGGATCGTCGACGGGAAGTTCGCCGTGGTTCCGGGCTCGACGCCCCCATCGGGACTCCAGGCCGACAACGTGCTCGACGCCTCGGGATGCCTGGTCTGCCCCGGCCTGATCGATGCGCACGCGCACCTCCGCGAGCCGGGCGCCGAGGAAGACGAGACGATCGCCACTGGCGCGCAGTCGGCGCTCTCGGGAGGGTTCACCACCGTCTGCTGCATGCCCGACACGAGCCCGCCGATCGACACCCAGGCGACCGTCGAGTTCATTGTGCTTCAGGCCCGACGCGCCCGTCAGGCGGAGGTCTACCCGGTCGGTGCGGTTAGTCGAGGCCGCGAGGGGCGACAGCTCGCCGAACTGGGCCAGCTCGCACGCGGCGGTGCGGTTGCCTTCAGCGATCACGACCGGCCGGTCGTCTCGGCCGCCTTGATGCGCCAGGCGATCCAATACGCCACGATGTTCGATCGGCCGATCCTCCAGATGCCGCAGGAGCCCGAGCTGATCGCCGGCGGCGTCATGAACGAGGGCTTCGAGTCGGTCCGGCTCGGCCTGCCGGGCATTCCCTCAGCGGCCGAGGAGATCATGGTCGCCCGCGACCTCCGGCTCCTCCGCGACTTCCCCAATGCAAGGCTCCACCTGCAAGGGATCTCCACCGCCGGCGCCGTGGACCTGATCCGCGAGGCCAAGGCCGAGCGCCTCTCCGTCACCGCCGAGACCTATCCGCACCTGCTCGTGCTCAACGACCACGCCGTGCGGACGCTCGATAACGGGACCAAGGTGATGCCGCCCTTGCGGACTGACGCCGACCAGCGCGCCTTGATCGCCGGCCTGGCCGATGGAACAATCGATGTGTTGGCTTCGGGCCACGCACCGCTGTCGCCGGAGAAGGTCGCCCGCGAGATCGACCTGGCCCCCTTCGGCATGGTCGGCTTGGAGACGGCGCTGCCGCTGGCCGTCGATGCCCTGATCGCGCCGGGACATCTCGACTGGACTCAACTGGTTCGGGCGATGTCGACCGCACCGGCCTGCCTCTTCACGCTCCGCAAGGGCGGTCTGGAGCCGGGCCTGGAGGGCGATGTGACGGTCATCGACCCCGACGTTGAGTGGGTCATCGACCCGTCACAGTTCCATTCCAAGAGCCGCAACTCGCCCTTCGCCCGCCGACCTGCTCGGGGTCGCGCGATCGCCTCGATCGTCTCGGGAGAGGTGCGCTATTTGGGCGACCCTGCTCGAGAAAGACTGACACCCTGATATTTCAACACACCGCAACCAGTCTCATGCAGACACCGAAGGCCCGCTACAACGCCAGACTATCTGATTGTTAACTTGGACAGAGAAGAACACCTCAGTCTGTCTGCATTCAATGTCTCAGCAAACAAACTAGCCTATATATTATATAGATGATTGAATTTTTATTTTTTTAACTTTCTTGGCTTGTCATGTTCTTTTTTTAGGATTATTTCATGTGCCAGACAATCCTTGAAACTTTATTAATAGACGCTGGCAAAGCAGTTCAATCTTCGTCGTTTGGGAATGCCCAACAGAACTCTATGATTTATTTGGAAGCACAACAATGAATTTATATTTCTATTTCATGAATAATACCTACACAAACTAACCACAATTTGCAAATATTAGCCATGATTCTCTGGCATTCATTAGTTTTGCGCGACCCGAGCAGTTTCAAGCGACTTTATCTACGACCTTAGATAATGTTTTGCTTTATCACATTGGAAAAACCTAGCCCAAGTACAAGCTTCTTTTCTTTCATGAAATTCTTTTGAAGAAGTACGGGCAGGATTGGGAAAGCCTTTACACTCCCTTGGCCGCTGAACTCGACTTACCTGAGGAATTCTCTGCGGAGTAGGACAAAGAGTGCGATCGCGTACTCCGAGAATCTGGCTGTTTGATCATTTGTCGATAATTTTGGATCCCGTCCTAAATTCAATGTCGACCGGCTTTTCCGAAGCCGGGGAGGCTCTCTCGGGTCCATGTCGACGACGAAGTTCTTAAGGGGGATTCGGAGGCCCCCGCCAAGCCCCTTGATCAGGGCCTCCTTGCAGGTCCAGCCTCGGTAGAAGGCCGCCATCCGGAGCGGCTCGGGTAGGCCGAAGAGTTGGTCGGACTCCTCAGGGGCGAAGAAGCGTCGGGCCAGGTCCAGCCGTCGCGGGTTCGGCTCACAGCGCTCGATGTCGATCCCGATGGTCGCATCCTCGACCAGGGCGATCACGGCCTGGTCGCCGGAATGGCTCAGGTTGAACTGGAGTCCCTCGTCGGGGAGTCGCCCGAAGTCGGGCAGGTACGGCTTGCCTTCGAGGTGGCGATCGATCCGGAGCCGATCGGGCGGCTCGCCGAGGCGACGGCCCAGGATCTCACGGAGCGCGACCCGACATCGCTCGTATCGTCGACGCAGGTCGACCCGGGAGAACCGCGAGGCCCGAGACCGTTCGCTCTCCGAGAGCGTCGACGCGATCCGGTCGTCGGCCCGCGCGTCGTCCAGTCGAACCGACCAAACCTCCACCCGGATCGTCTCGCCATCGGACGTCGGGATGATCATCTCGCGACGACCCCTGAGCAGGGGGCTCGAATCCGATGGCCTTTCCACGAGACCGTTCAGGTCTACCATGAGAGATAACTCCGGACCGTCCCGGGGGTTCGAGTGATGGGACTCGACGTTTTCGACATTCGCCGAGTCGACATTCGTGCCCGATCCGATCTGATTTGTTGGCTGGCGCTACTGATCGAACCTTGAGGCTCCGATGCGTTTGATCATCGACGGTTACAACGTGATCTTCGCGCTGGGGTGGATCGACCCGTATCGCGAGCTGCCGAGGAGGCATCTGGAGCGCGTTCGTCGTCGGTTCCTCAACCATCTGGTCGATCGAACCGACTCTGAACTGGCCTATGCGACGGTCGTCGTTTTCGACTCGAACGACAAGGAGTTGCCGCGGACGCTCCCCAAGGAATCGACCCACAAGGGGGTCACGGTCCAGTTCGCCATCGATGAAGAGAGCGCGGATGACCGGATCGCCCTGCTGGTCTCTCGGCACGCGCGACCGAAGGACCTGGTGGTCGTCAGCACCGACCGCGAGGTCCGCGCCGCCGCCGAGCGTCGCAGGGCACGGGCGTTGACCTCGGACGAGTTTCTCCTGGACTTGCAATCGGGACAATGCCGGTTCAACCGGCTCTTCGCGCATCCCAAGCTCATGGAGGATGACCTGGTCGATCAGATCCGCCAGTTGGGACCAGACCCTGAAGAAGCGGCCTACTGGCGGGACCAGTTTCGTCACCTCGAGATCGAGCAGCAGGCATATCGGGAGCACGACCCGTTCTCGCGATTTATCCCGCAGGACGTCGAGGTCGCGCGGATCGCTCGGGAGGTCGAGGCCGAGACCCGGCTCGGTCTCCCCTACAAACCGACCCGGGTCCCGCCACGACGACCCGGTTGACCCTGGTGGGCCGACGGCGACTCGGCTAAGATCGGTCTTACCGCTCGCGGATCGACTCCGTCGACGATACGCGCTCCAACGCCCGATCCGACCCGAGATCCCAGCCGAACCCCGCTCCCACCAAGGTTCTCCGCCCGATGAATATTCATGAGTATCAAGCCAAAGAGCTGCTGCGTCGCTACGACGTGGCGGTCCCCGAGGGCATCGTCGTCGAGACGGCCGAGGCGGCCGCTCAGGCGTATGACACGCTGGGCGGTGGACTGATCGTCGTCAAGTCGCAGGTCCACGCCGGCGGTCGCGGCAAGGGAATCGCTATCGACGAAGGGGCTGACCGTGAAGAGGCCCTGGCGATCGCCTCGGGCCAGAAGCCGAGACCCGAGGGGGCGGCCAAGGGCGTACAATTGGTCCAGTCGCGCGAGCAGGCTCAACAGGCCGCCGCCAGCTTGCTCGGCAAGACCCTCGTGACCTATCAGACCGGGCCAGCCGGGGCCAAGATCAATAAGGTGCTCGTGACCGTCGGCCACGACATCGCGCGGGAACTCTATCTGGGCTTGGCCGTCGACCGGCAGGTCGGGCGTCCCGTGCTCATGGCGACCACCGAGGGCGGTGTCGAGATCGAGGAGGTCGCCGAGAAAACCCCCGAGAAGATCCATCGCGAGCCGATCGACCCCACCTACGGTTTGCTGGACTTCCAGGCCCGCAAGATCTGCAAAGCCCTTGGGTTCGAAGGGGTGACGGTCAAGAAGGGGATCGGCTTCTTCAAAGGGTTCGTCCGGATGTGTGTCGAGCTGGACACCGCGCTGGCCGAGATCAACCCCTTGATCGTGACCGAGTCGGGCGACGTGCTGGCCCTGGACGCCAAGGTCAGCTTCGACGACAACGCATTGTTCCGACACGCCGACATCGCCGCGATGCTCGATCCAGCCGAGGAGGACGCGACCGAGCTGCGGGCCGGTCAGAGCGGACTGAGCTACGTCAACCTCGACGGCGACATCGCCTGTCTGGTCAACGGGGCCGGCCTGGCCATGAGCACGATGGACCTGATCAAGTATCACGGCGGAGCGCCGGCCAACTTCCTCGACGTCGGCGGCGGGGCCAACAAGGACCAGGTCCTCGAGGCGTTCCGGATCCTGCTCGGCGAGTCGCGCGTCAAGGCCGTCCTGGTCAACATCTTCGGCGGCATCATGCAGTGCGACATCATCGCCTCAGCGCTGTTGGCCGCCTACGACGAACTCGACTTCCGCGTCCCGCTGGTCGTCCGGCTCGAAGGGACCAATGTCGAGCAGGGCAAGGCGTTGCTCCAAGACAGCGGGCGACCGATCATCGCGGCCGACGGGCTCACCGACGCGGCCCAGAAGGTCGTCGCCGCCGCCAAGTCGGTCGGCTAATCCAAGCCCGCGACGACCCGCGCTTCATCTCCTGACTGAATCCCAACCCTCATCGAATAACCGGCCGACTTTCCCACGAAACGTCCCGAGAACCGAGTTCCGCCTCCCATGAGCATCTTGGTCGACAGCCAAACGCGGATGATCTGCCAGGGGATCACCGGCAAGAGCGGCGCCTTCCATTCCGAGCAGTGCCAGGCTTACGGGACCCAACTGGTCGGCGGCGTGACGCCGGGCAAGGGGGGCCAGACCGCCCTCGGCGTGCCGGTCTTCGACACCTGCCACGAGGCCGTCGAGCAGGCCGGGGCCAACGCTTCGATGATCTTCGTGCCGCCCCCCTTCGCCGCCGACGCCATCATGGAGGCTGCTGACGCCGGCATCCCGCTAATTATCGCCATCACC
>CAZSSM010000118.1:0-17056 GCA_964609385.1 uncultured Planctomycetia bacterium | reverse complement strand
GCTCCACCTGGTGTTCGGGTGCGACACCCACGTGGCGGTGGGCCCCTGCCTCGCTCCGGGCGTCCCGGACCGAGGCAGGGGCCTCCGCCGGTCAACCCCCCACGCGCGCCGGTCGAGGATCCTTATGGACTCGAAGAGATCGCCGAAGAGTCGAACCATGATGCCACGGCCGGCGAGCCGACAACCTGGAAACCCGTCGAAGCTGGTGACGTCCCTGATTCGAGTCGACGTCGAGATCCGTTGCGCACGCGTCGACGACCGTCTCGTACGGACGTTGATGGTGACGTCCCTCGATCACCCGGACGTCGACGAGGCGGGGTCCTCGACGATCGATTGCGACCCCCCGGCCCCCTCGAGCGGATCCTGATCGGTCGTGTTGGTGCTGGGACGATCGCCGAGTTTTGTCGACAAGCAGCCGCCTACTTAGAATCGGGCGTCGACTTGCCCCGAACCTTCCAGGGGCTCCGTCGGAGCTTCCAGAACAGCGGCTTAGCCGGACCGCTGTATCGGATGGACCGGGGGATCCGCAACGGCTCGACACTGACCGAAGTTATGACCGCAGAGCCTCGCGCCTTCGATCGGCTGACCGTCAGCCTGATTCAGGCGGCCGAGGCCCGAGGCGCTGTGCCCGAGACATTCCAGCTGCTGGCCGAGCACCACGAAGCCCGCCTCCGGCTGATCCGTCAGGCCCGTTCGGCCTCGATCTATCCGATCGCCGTCCTGCTGGTCGCCACGGCCGTGACGATCCTTGTCTCGATGACGGTGCTGCCGATGCTCGGTGATCTGTTGGCCGACATGGGTCGACGCTCCGGGTCCGCCTTGCCCCTGCCGTCAAGAGTCCTCCTGAGCTTCAGTGAGTTCATGAGGGCTGTCGGCTGGTGGCTGGTCCCCGTAACAGCGATCTTGGCGATCCCTGGCATGATCATGGCTTCGAGGACGAGAACGGGTCGGGCGATCCTCCACCCGATCCTGATGCGTTTCCCAGTCCTAGGTGGACTGTTCCGCAACCTCGACCTGTCCCGGATGACCCGGACCCTGGGCGCAATGCTTCAGAGCGGCCTAGACATCGACGCCTCTCTGGAACTGGCCGGCAACGTGCTTCAACTCGGCCCGTTCCGCCGCGCTCTGGCATCGACGCGGGTCCAGGTTCGCGACGGGGCTGAGCTAAGTGTCGCCTTGGATATGACGCGGAGGTTCCCCCACGACCTCGTCGCTCTGGTCGCTTCTGGCGAGGAGACCGGCAAGGTGCCCGAACAGTTGATCCGTGTTGCCGACGAGTACGAACAGCGGGTCGAGTACACCGTGCGTAACCTCGGCAGCCTGCTCCAGCCAGTCATCACGATTTGTCTGGGGGGGCTGGTCTTGTTCATCGTCCTGGCCGTGCTACTGCCCTACATCAGTTTGCTCACGAGTCTCTCGCCTTGATCAGCGCGAGGCCAATGCCGATGAACCCCGAGCCAAGCCCCGAACAGGCTAGAGAAGCCTCGACGATTGTCGAGGTGACTCGTGACCGCTCGACAGTCTCGAAGGATGAGCTATCCCGGGACGAGCCGGCACAAAAGGCCTTGGCGACCTCGCCCTCGGATCGTCGACGCGGTCGCCGCGGCGCTCGACTTTGCTGGGCCTATGCGCGGGCCATTCTGAGTGTCCTGGCGCTGCTACGCTTTGCTGGGACCTGGTGGCCGATCCATCTCCTACCATTTTTAGCCCCAGGGCTGGTTTTGGGGCTCCCCGCGCTTCCACTAGCTTTGGCCATCTTTTGGACCCGACGCTGGGATCTCCTCGGCCTCTGGACGGCCACCCTTGGCGTGATCGCCGGCCCGATTCTCGGTCTGGTCGTCCCTTGGCAACGACTGACCATCCCCCCGCCCGAGGATGCGCCACGAATCCGAATGATGACCTGGAACCGGGGTCCGTCCCCGATCGACCCGACGGCCCTCCTCAAGTTCATCGATCGCGAGGACCTCGACCTGATCTGCTTCCAAGAGGGCGTCGAGACCGAAGCCCTAGAGCAAGCTTTGTTCGATCGTGGTTGGTCGGTCCACCCGGGGAGGTTGATCTTCTCCCGGTTCCCGATCGTCGAAGCCTTTCCTGCACCGAATTCGCGGCAGTTTGGTTATCAGATCGGCACGGGCCAAGTTCATCGGCTGGTCGTCCGACTCGAGGATGGCACTCCTCTGGTTGTCGCGTCTTGCCATACCGTTTCGGTTCGCAAGGCTTTGTGGGCGCTTCGAGGCGGTGAGTTCCAACGCGTTGAGGACCTGTTGCAAACCCAGCGATCCAACTTCCGGAACGCTGTTCTGCGGCTCTTCCATGAGATTGGGGACAGGCCGCTCCTCATTGGGGGGGACTTCAACTTACCGCCCCAGAACCCTTTACTGATCTCGATGCGGGAACGGACCCGCAACGCTTTTGCCCAGGCTGGCTGGGGCTTCGGTGCCACGTGGCCAGCATCCTCCCCATGGGTGCGAATCGACCACATCTGGGCTTCGAGACATTGGCAGGTCATCCGGTCCTGGGTCGGACCCGACTTGGGTTCCGACCACCGACCTGTCCTCGCCGAGTTTCGCCTCGTCCGCAGACCAATCGAGCCGTTCGATACATGGGTGTCAACGAAACGCCGCGATGGGCGATCGAGCCGTTCTCGGTCAAACAAACGAGGACATGAGCGATCCAATAAGATCGGCCCACGATCGGCGGATCGGTCCGCCTCAAGAAGACTGAACCATCCCTTGGGACGTAGGCCGCTCACCCAGTACGTTGGTCGCCAGGAAGATCCCGGCAGCCAAGATGCAGATCGTCCCTGAGACGACCATGACGATCGAGAGGCCCATGGCTGGATCTTCGGGCGCGATCGCAGGGATAACTCGACCGACCCAGAATGCTCCCAATGGAACCGAACTGCTGAAAACGATCATCCAGATGCCCATGATCCGACCTCGCAGATGATCTGGCACCAGCATCTGGATCAAGATCTGGGTCGAGCTGTAAAACATGATTGCGCCAAGCCCAACTCCGACCAAAAGGATCGCGGCGATGGCCAATGCTAACCATTGCGGCCCCAGCCGCATCACCACGAGGGGGATCGTCGCTGCTCCGAGCATGAACAGACCGAAGAGGGCCATTCCGCCAAGGATCATCCGGTCGCGACATCGTGAGCCCGCCATTGAGGCCACCAACAAAGCACCCAGGGTCGCTCCGATCCCATTGCTTGCTTGGAGTAGCCCGTAACTCTGTGGGCCGGCCCCGAAAACTAGTTGCGTATAGGCTGGGATTTGCGAGACATAGCCCATCGCGACCACGCCGAAGAAGCTCATCACCGCGTAGGCTGCCGCGACCCGACGATCGCAGAGCAGATAGGCGAATCCGCCCAAAACCGAGCCAGATGCGAGGCTCGGCTGTCTCGGGGCCGGTTCGGCGACCCGATCCGGGACCGGGCCCACAGTTTGGCCAGCGCGGACGGCATCGGGCGTTGAAGGGCTTGGCTCACGCCGAGACGAGGGTATTTGTATCGAGGCCAGGGCGACGATCGCCGCGATAAAGCTGAGGGCGTTTAACGCGAAGCACGTCGATGGTGCCAGGTAGGCTAGAATGACCCCGGCCAGGGCCGGACCAATCGTTCTGGAGGCGTTGAACAGACCGGTATTCAGGGCGATCGCGTTCGTCAAGGCTGCACGACCGACAAGCGCGTGAACGAGAATCTGCCGGCTCGGCATCTCGAAGGTCACACAGACCCGTGCCAAGGCCAGCACTGCGATCATGTGCCAGAACCGGACCACGCCGCCGGTGACCAACGCGAACAACGTCAACGCCAGTAGCATCTGGATGATCATCGCGCACATGATTACCGTTCGTGGTCGGAATCGATCAGCCGCCGAACCAGCGAATAAGCCCATGACCACGCCTGGCATGAGGCTGGCCATCTCGATGTAGCCTAGATTGACCGTCGACTTGGTTTGATCGAAGACGACCCAGGCCACTGCGGCGTGTTGGAGCCAAGTCCCTATCAGGCTGATACCTTGGCCCATGTAAAACATTCGGTAGTTCGGCTCTTCCAGGGCCGAGAAGGTTCGAGACAAGAGTCCGTAACGCTTTCTCGACGGATGCTCAACATCGACCGAATCGGCCGATGCGAACTCTGTCGACAGTGATCGAGACGGGTCCGACGATTCGAGGTCGGGGGAAGAAGAGGTGTCGTCGGCGCTTCGTGAGACGACGGGCATGGAATGCCTTGGGTCGGAGGACGTTACGGAGCTGAGGGAACGGCAATGGAGTGGAAGCTTGGGTGTCGAGTCGACCGATCAAGTTGCGATCGTTTGGCAGAGCCGCTCCCAACCGTTCGCATTATGGACCCTTTCAATAGCTCGGGCAACGCAACCCTGTAAGGCTCGATGGGCCTTAAGCGTTGGCATCTGGGAAGGATCCCGGCTCCTGTGCCACTCCCGATTCTATGGGCTCCGAAGGCTCGAGCGAAGACGGGGTGGACGGTTTCTCATCGCGGTCTGTCGCGGTCCAAATGACGGGCGTGTTTGTACCGCTTCTCAGAATCAGGAAGACGAACAGAGCGGCCAACGTGCCCAGGATCGCCGTTGGTACTGCACTTAGCCACTCCGGTCCGTCGATGATAGTCGCGATCGGTTGGACCAACCCGATCGAGGTCCCGACGAACCAAGCGACCGCGCCACGCGACATCACCCCACCATGGACCCCGGACCACCGAAACCCCCGAGCCAATCCGCTCCCGGTCAATACCCCGACGGCTGGCCCCAAGAGCCCACCGGCTAATCCCAGCAGGAGGTCGAGCCGATCGGTCAGGTCACCGAGGATCAGTGGCCAACTGGCTAAAGCTGCCGCCAATACCCAGACTATTCGTTTTCCACCCAAGACGGCCTTGAAGCGATGGCTTAGCACGAACGCCGAGGCACAGGCCGAGCCCGCAGAGAGCAGTCCGAAGACCAACGCTGTCGTTGCCCCAAGCCAACTCGGCGAATTGATGAGTCCGACGCGCAAGGTCAGGGGAGCCTGACCTAACGCACCAATCAGGCCCCCTGCCGCCAGATAGCTCAGAACCGTCGCGATCGTCAGATTCGCCGTCAGCCCGACCAGGCCCCCACGCCGTAACGCGCCGAGAGAATCGAGCCCGCGACCCCAGTCCACGGCCATAATTCCGGCGAGGCTCGCCAGGCCGAACAGCCACTGGGCCAGTTGACCTGCCTGAACCCAGCGGTTTGGCCAGTTCGTCCCCCAAAATAATGGATCCAGATCGCGATAGCCCGGCAGATCGCTGATCCGCAACAGGACCTGGACGCCCATCAATAGCGCTGCCAACCCGATCCCGACGCTCATTAAGGGGGTTAAGATCCGGATCAGAAACCCACCACCGAGGGCCACCACAATACTCCAGAGACCGGCGGTCACGAGAAAGACAAGGCTCGGCCAAGACTGACCGGCCCATTCCATTTGGGACAGCACGTCCGGGCCGATCAATCCGCCCAGCCGGAGGCCCAGCAAGGTTAGGTCGACGGCCCACCGCAAGCCGACAGCAAAGATTCCAATGAGGATCAGGCCTGAAACGAGCGTCGGAATCATTAAGGCCCCGCGCCCCCCAAACGCGTCAGCAGCGACTAGCTCCAAGGGACGTCCAGTCCTCAGTCCGAGCCGGCCGGGCGCCTCGATTAGCAACGCGTAGGCCAGCACCCCCACAATCAATGCCGTCAAACAGAGTACGGGGAGGTCACGTGCTGGCGGGGTCCGTACCGCGAGACCATCAAGGACCGGGAACCAGAAGACTAATAGGCAGAGTGACGGCAGTAGACCTCTCGACCAGTCTTGAACGACTGGGGCGGGCCGCTCAACGGCCACGATCAGCCCGCGAGGCACTTGTTGGTTTGGGTTCGATGGGGTGGTCGAAGATGTTGTAGGGGAAGACTTGGACTCGGACATCGTTAGAGGCGCCTCGGGATCATCGACTCGTATCGGATTCGGATCGCTTCGATCCCAAGGCGGCTGAGATCCGTCTCAATCTCGGCCGGGCGTCACGAGTCTTCGGGTCGGGCGACGCGGGCTGTGCCGTCGTCGGGAGGACAGATCCAGCTCCGAATCAGCTCCAAAAAAAGAACATACATGACAAGGACGAACAGCGCGCCGGCGGTCGCATGCAATCCGCTGATCTGATTCCCATCCTGCCACGGCATCCGAATTTCTAGAACCGCATAGACGACCAGCGCGAACGTCAAGGACAACATCGATGTCCCCAAGTCCACCAAGTCGTCCCGGAGTCGATTCGTCATGAGTGCGTGGCTCCGACATCCTGAGGGAGATCGACGCGACGATGGGCGGAGACGTGGAAGTCCCACCGCGTGATCGGGATAATAACCGTTTTATCGATTGACCGGGCGTCCCGCCAAGAGCGATGCAAACGTTCCGAAGCCTCGGACCGGCGGGTGGGCTTTTGCGGTCATTGCCTTAGTTGAAGACGAGAGCCACTCCCGATTTCTCCGAGCGGCTCATGGAGCGAAATAGGTGGCATGTCCAATTACTCAGGCTGGCCGAGAATTGGGGTTGGCTTGAGACTGGTCCGCTCAAGGACCAGATCCGGGGCCGATCGGGGTGAGTCGGCCGACCGATCTAGCGAAGGGATAGTCGACCCGAGAACTCAATTCCAGGGTCTGCTTGCTGCGTGTTGCAGACCCAGGCACCTCAGTATGGGGTTTCCTAAAGGTTTAAGGACCGAGGCCAACACTAAGTCGGCCTGATAAACCGCTTGTGGTTCTGCTGAGCTATTCTTCATCGCCTAGGTACTAGGCCATGTCCCCAGCTTCTGTGCAGAAGTGCTCAAGGGCGTCGTCGAAGCTGAGGTTGGCCAGGACGCGGCTGGGTTCGGCCGGTGTTCGGGGCCGAAACCGGTCGACTCGCCCCGATCTGCGGGGCCTGGGCTTGCCCTTCGTGCGGGTTATCGATTCGTTCCCAACCGTTGGGCACATCCCCCCGGAAAAACGCGGTGTCGATCGGCTCGTTGCCCTTAATCGCCTCCGGCTTGAAGTAGTAGGTCTTGGTGTCCTCGCCGTTGAGGTCAACCAGGTGAAGCTTTGTCGGCACGAATCGGGTCAGATCGAGATAGATATAGGCTGTCAGGAAGTCTCGGCGCTCAACACCACCTTTACGTGGGGTGAGTTGAATGATCGCTAGGGTTTTCTTCTTGGTTGCGGGATCGACGTGGACTTGGCGGAGCGCCCAAGTGTATTGCCGCATGGCCTGCTTGGCGTTCATGTTGAACAAGAACGGCAACGGCCCTTCATCCAGGACTCGGCCCTGTCGATCTTGGGGTAGTGGATAGACCTGGACCTGCTTTTGGGCGTATCGGTAGTCGAAGACTTGTCGGCCGTCGCAGACGATCTTCTCGTGCTCGGTCAGCTTCGACTTGCCCTGGTCATCCTTGCCGATGACCCAGAACTTCAGAGCGGCCCGATTGGGGGCTTCCAAGTAGGCTCGCCCCCGATACGAGGTGAGCTTGCCGAAGGTCCGATCCTTATCTTCTCGAGAGAACTCGGCCTTCAGGGTGCGGATTTGCTGACTCTTCTTCTCCCAGAACCCCAGCAGCCTCTCGGCAGCCTTCTTTGCGGCCGGGTCGTCGGCCTTGAATTCCTGGATGTCGTTGGCCGGTTGGTCCGGTCGTTGTTGCTGTTGGGCCTCGGCTCCGCCGGGAGTCCCCGTCAGTCCGAGAAGGAGCAGGATGGGCAGGATTGCGTGTCGCGGCATGGGTCGTGATCCTCCTGATCATTGAGACTGCCTGCCGGAGAGGCGGCCTCGAAGCCCCACGATTAGAGGGCCTTGGGTCAAGGTATCCTGATCATGAGCCGGAGCAATCTAGCAGTAACTTCCAAGACCCACCAGGGCAGTCGAGAGGCACGGAGTCGTTGTTCTCAACAGTCCTCAACCGCTCGCGTTACAACTCTTGCGGAGTCTCGAGACAGGCAATCGTCGATCGGGTCGACTCGACGCTTGACCTTGGTGTCGTCGGTCCCCAGCATGATCCAGGAATTCCGTCGCGTCTCTCGATGGATTCCAGGATTTTCGGAAGATCTTGTCCGAGTTCGGTCGGCCGCCGGACCTGCTGCTGAGGATACATAGATGACGCTGCTCAATCCCGGTTCGTCGAGCTTGGAGTCGCTCGAACGGCCCAAGCTCCGTCCCTTGATCACTCGGCGAATCGAGCATCAGGGTCAGCCCTATTTGGCGCTTAGCGACCCATTCGGCGTTATGGAGGGCACCTTCGTGATCCCCTGGACAGTGGCCACCGCCCTGCTCCGTCACTTCGATGGCCACGCCGACCTCGAGGAGATCCTCCAGCGATTAGCCGATGAGACCGGGCAGGTCCTCGGTCGAGATGAGCTCCGCGCCTTCGTCGGCCAGCTCGACGAAGCTTTCGCGCTGGACGGACCGCGTTACCACGACTACCTAGAAACCTACCAGGCCAACCCGATCCGCGAGGCTGCCCTGGCCGGGCGGTCCTACGATGCCGATCCGCAGGCCCTCCGAGTCGACCTGGACGCCTTCTTCGATCATCCCGAAGGCTCGGGCCGACCCGAGGCGATCGGGCCGATCCCTGGAAAGTTTCCGGCGTCGTCGTCGAGCCTCCGCGCGATCGTCTGTCCGCACATCGACTTTCAGCGCGGCGGGCCGACCTACACCTGGGCCTATCGCGAACTGGTCGAGCGCTCTGAGGCCGACACATTCATCGTGCTTGGCGTCGCGCACAAAGGATCTCAACACCGTTTCGCCCTGACCCGGAAGCACTTTCAGACCCCGCTGGGGCGTGTTGAGACCGACATCGAACTGGTCGAGCGCTTGGCCGATCGGGCGGGGCGCCACCTCTTCGACGACGAGTTGACCCACAGGACCGAGCATTCGATCGAGTTCCAGGCGGTCTTTCTCCAGCACGTGCTGGGCGATCATCGACCGTTCCGAATCGTGCCGGTGTTGGTCGGCTCGTTCCACGATCTGATGGAGCGGGGGGTCGAACCGATCGATGACCCTGAGGTCGCCCGGTTCGTTGAAGCTCTTCGCGACGTCGAGCGATTCGCTGAAGACCGCATGCTCGCCTACATCGGGTCAATTGACTTCGGCCACATCGGCCGCGAGTTCGGCGATCCGGATCTGATCGGTGACGCGACCTTGACGGACTTGGACCGCTTCGATGCTGGGCTGATCGATCGCGCGATCGTCCGCGATCCGTCCGGCTGGTTCGCCCATGCCTCCAGAGTCGGCGACCGCTACAGGACTTGCGGCCTGGCGGCCACATACACGATGCTCCACGCCATTGGGCCAGCTCGGGGTCGCTTGCTGCGATACCGGCAGGCCGTCGACGCATCGCGGACGTGCTGCGTCAGCTTCGCTAGCATGGTTTTCGATGCGATCGATCCTACTAATGATCCGGGCTCCCCGGTCTGGTCTCGATGACGGCCACATCAAATACCAGCGAGGAACCGTTTCGCCTGGAACCTGTTACCTCGTTCGCCGAGGAGATCGCCGCCTACGAGCGTTCGGCGACCGTTGAGGTCTGGGAAGGCCCCGCCTTCCCGGTCACGTATCGGGCCCTTGGTGCGGGGCCGACCCTCCTGCTCTGCCCCGGCATCGCCGCCTCACATCGTTCCCAAGCAGCCCTGCTGAACCGCTGGGCCACCCGGTTCCAGACCGTCATCGTCGACTATCCCGGCCAAGACCCCGGGCAAGATCTGGATCTTCGGGCCATCACTCATCAGCAGATCGGGGCGATCCTGCCCGCCCTAATCGGGGCTCGCAACCTTGGGCCGGCCCATTTGGTCGGGATCTCCTTCGGCTCGACGGTCGTGCTCCGAGCCTTAGCCGAGGCTGAGATCCAAGACACGACATTCCTCTACGCCGACCGTGCGGCGCTCCAGGGGGGCTTTGCCCATCGTCCGCTGAGGGCCGTCGAGCGCCTCGCCTTGATGGTCGGGCGCCGATTCCGCGGTCGGGTCGGCGACCTCCCCTTGAATCGAATCGCCGTCCATTGGACTCAGCGCCACTTCTTCCGAGGTTTGGACAACGGCGCTTGGGAGACCTACACCCTTGAAAATTGCGTGACGCCGATCGCGGCCTTAGCTCACCGACTCGACCTGCTCGGCTCGCTCGATCTCCGCATGCATCTTGATGCGATTCGTCCGGAGGTCTTTCTGCTCCATGGTGCCTGTGACCCCCTGGTGCCTGTCACGTCCTACCATCTCCTCCAGGATCGCCTTCTCAAGTCCCGAGGACGCTTGTTCCCTGAAGCCGGTCACCAATTGCACTATACCCACGCAGCGGAGATGGCACGGGTTATCGGCAACGCCCTACTTGGATTCAATTCCGAGCGGGAGCCGGATGAACGCGGTAAGATCGACGACCGGGTGGACGACCTCAGACCCGAGCCGTAATCCGCAATAGTGACCGGTTGTCGTTCGCCGATGTCTCGACGAGCGATCCTCCAAAGGGTCCGTGAGCCGGATGGAGTCCGATCGGTGATGTATTGCCAAACGATTGAGGTTGAACGATGTACTTGAAACAGAAACATTCAATCTGGACTCGAATTTACCACTGGTTGAATGCGCCGATCTTGTTGATCATGATCTGGAGCGGAATCATGATCTATTGGGCACAGGACGTAGGTGGCGTGGACTACGATATCCGGATTGGCGATCGCGTGATCATTGAGTTCTTCCCGACCTGGTTCTACGAATTGCCGGGCAAGATCTGGGACGGTGCCGACCTCGATCACAAGTTGTTCATCGGCATGGCCTGGCACTTCACATTTATGTGGCTCTTCGCGATCAACGGGGTCCTCTACGTTGGCTATACCCTCTACAGCGGCGCCTGGCGCGAGCTAGTGCCGACCTGGCGTTCGCCTTGGGAGGCGTTTCAGGTCGTGCTCCACGACCTTGGGATCCGTAAGGAGCCGTTGCCACCGGGCAAGTTCAATCACGCCCAGAGGATCGCCTATACCGGTGTCATCGTGATGGGTTTTGGCTCATTAGTCACTGGCCTGGCTATCTACAAACCCGAGCAACTCGCGGTTTTGACCAACGTCCTAGGCGGTTACCAGACGGCACGTTGGCTCCACTTTGCGTTGACGGTTGGCTACGTCCTATTCTTCATCATCCACATCGGTCAGGTCATCCGCGCTGGCTGGAACAACTTCCGCTCGATGGTCATCGGCGTCGAGTTGGTCAGGGAACCCGCGCCGATCGAGTCAGCTAAGCCCATCACGACCGTCAAGACGGAGGCCCACGCATGACCAATGCTCCCGAACATAAACCAGCAGCCCGTGACAAGAATTCCCAGCCGGCTTCAGAATCATCGACGATCACAAATGCGGAATCAACTTCCACAGCGCAACCGAGTCCTAGTTCCAACGAGCGTGAGGTCCGTCGCGAGTTAGCCCGTCGAACCCGTCGTGGGTTCCTCATCGGTGGGGCGTCGATTGTCGGCGGCGTGCTGGGGTTTCGCTGGCTAACCAGTACCGACACGTCGTTCCAAGGATTGACGATCCCCGGCTCGGCGATGGAGGATCGCGCCTCCTGGCCGCTCCGTCGGGTTTTCCGGGTCAACGAGTCGCTCTGGCAGCCGATCGTCCGACCATCGAACCTCGCCCGCGAGTTCCCCTCATCGAAGGCACGTCGACTCCGAGTCAACGGCCGTCATGGGATCAGCGAGGTGGTCGACGGCCGCAGGCGATTCACCGAGGTCGACGTCGATGCC
This sequence comes from uncultured Planctomycetia bacterium, assembly GCA_964609385.1. Taxonomy (GTDB): domain Bacteria; phylum Planctomycetota; class Planctomycetia; order Isosphaerales; family Isosphaeraceae; genus CAZSSM01. The sequence goes on along the minus strand of CAZSSM010000118.1, from coordinate 5,302 downwards.
TGGAGGCTCCGCGTCGAGGGGCCGAACGAGGGAGCCCAGCCGAAACTCCTCAACCTCGATCAAATCAAAGCGTTGCCCGCGGTGACGCACACGACGGAGTTTAAGTGCGTCGAGGGTTGGAGCACGATCGCGACCTGGACCGGTGTCCGACTGATTGACCTGGCCCGGATGACCGGCTTGGCGACGCGAAGCGGGAAGCCCTTCGAGGAGACCGGGCCGGACGACCTGGCCCGCTACGTCGCGATGGAGACGCCCGACGGCACTTACTACGTGGGGCTCGATATTGCCAGCGCGTTGCACCCGCAGACGCTCCTCGCCTACGAACTCAACGGTCGGCCGTTGACGCCCGGCCACGGTGCGCCGATCCGATTAGTGATTCCGATCAAGTACGGGATCAAGAACATCAAGCGGATCGGCCTGATCCATTTCACCGACGAGCGTCCCCGCGACTACTGGGCCGAGCGTGGCTACGACTGGTTCGCCTCGCTTTGATCCTCGAGGTCGATGGGTTTGTTTGCAAATGGATGTTCAAGTCCGGATGTGACCGTCTCCGTAGACGACCCACTTGACGGTCGTCAGCTCGCGGAGGCCGCACGGGCCTCGGGCGTGAAACTTGTCGGTGCTGATACCGATCTCGGCGCCCAGGCCGAGCTGGTTGCCGTCGTTGAACCGCGTGCTGGCGTTGACCAGCACGCAGGCCGAGTCGACCGCCGCGACGAACCGTCGCGCTGAGGTCAGGTCGTCGGTGACAATCGCGTCGGTGTGCCTTGAGCCGTGTCGCGCGATGTGCGCGATCGCTCCGTCGAGCGTGTCGACAACCGCCACAGCCAGGATCGGCGCGAGGAACTCGGTGTCCCAGTCCTCGGGTGTGGCCGGTACGAGGCGTCTGTCGTGCTGGCAAGCGACCGCGTCTCCTCGAATCTCGGCACCTTGGCCGATCAGTTCGTCGGTGATTTGAGGCAGGATCGTCGAGGCGACGTTCTTGTGGACCAGCAACGTCTCGATCGCATTGCAGACTCCGACGCGCTGAAGCTTAGCGTTCTGCGCGATCGCGACGGCCATCACGGGGTCGGCATGCTTGTCAATATAGAGATGGCAATTGCCGTCGTAATGCTTGAGCACGGGCATTGTGGCCTCGTCGGCGACCCGGCGGATGAGCGAAGGACCTCCGCGCGGAATGGCAAGGTCGATCTGGTCGCCCATGCCGAGCAGGAGCCCGACGGCCTGCCGGTCGGTGGTCGGCACCAATTGGACCGCGTCACGCGGCAGGCCGTGCTCTTCCAAGGGATCGACCAGGATCCGGTGCAGGGCCGTGTTGGTGTGGAAGGCCTCCTTACCGCCTCGGAGGATCACGGCGTTTCCGCTCTTGAGGCAGAGCGCGGCGGCGTCGGCGGTGACGTTGGGGCGACTCTCGTAGATCATGAAGACGACGCCGATCGGCACGCGGACCCGGCTGACCTCCAGGCCGTTGGGCCGCAGGCTGCCCTCCACGCGCTCGCCGACTGGGTCGGGCAGTGCGGCGACCTCGATCAGCGCCGTGGTGATCGTCCGGATCGTCTCCGGCTTGGTCCGGAGCCGGTCGATCTGTGCCTCGGTCAGACCGAAACTCGGCGCGGCCTCGAGGTCCCGGCGGTTGGCCTCGACGATCTCCTCTGCGCTCGCCTCGATCCGACGCGCGGCATCGAGGAGCCAGGCGTTCTTCACCTCGCTGTTGGCGACAGCCAAGGCCCGCGAGGCGACCACGGCGCGGTCGGCCAGGGTGTCGCAGAGGCCCGACAGGTCCGAATTGGTGGGTCCGGTTATCGTGTCATCGGCATGACGGTTGGTCGAAGTGTTCATCGGTTCGCCCTTGAAAATCAATCAAAACAAAAATGTTCGTTTATTTCAATTGGCTCGCGGTTGCAGCGAGTTCCAGACGGTCAGGGCGTCGACGGTCTGGCCGACGTCATGGACGCGGACGATCGCGGCGCCTCGGACGGCGGCGGCCAGCGAGGAGACGACCGAGCCGATGAGGCGGTCCTCGACGTCGCGGCCGGTCAAGGCGCCCAGGAATCGCTTGCGCGACGTGCCGACCAGGATCGCGCAGCCGAGCGCGTTGAGGCGATCGAGGTGGCGGAGCAGGGCAAGGTTGTGATCCAGGGTCTTGCCAAACCCGATGCCGGGGTCGATCGCGATCCGTCGACGATCGATGCCATCGGTCTCGGCCTGAGTCAAGCGGCCTTCCAGAAATCGGCAGACCTCGTCGAGGACGTCCTCATAAGTCGGGTCGTCCTGCATTGTCTCGGGTGTGCCCTGCATATGCATGAGCACAATCCCCGCGTTGGGGTACGTCTCGGCCAGGAGGCGACGCATTAGGGGGTCGGCCAGGCCCCGGATGTCGTTGATGATCCGGGCTCCGGCCTGGAGCGCGTCGCGGGCGACCTCGGGCTTGGTCGTGTCGACCGAGATCGGCCGATTGGTCCGGTCGCAGAGCGCCTCGACGACCGGGACGACGCGGTGGATCTCCTCAGCGACCGGGACCGTCGCGGCGCCCGGTCGGCTCGACTCCCCGCCGACATCCAGGATGTCGGCCCCCTGCCCGACCAGGTCCAGGGCGTGCGCGACGGCCGCCTCGAGATCGAGGTAGCGTCCACCGTCGGAAAAACTGTCGGGCGTCACGTTGACCACGCCCATGACGGCGATCTGATCGGGCGCGACGAAGACGCGGTCGTCCAGGATCCAGGGGTGTCTCATGCGGTCTCTCGAAGGGGGGATCAGGTCCGCTGGGGCCAGGGGCATGGCGGTCAGATCGGGTTGGCGACGGTGCCCGACTCCAGCTCTCGGCTGTTGAACCAGGGCTGCTCCATGTTGTTGACGATCTGCCGCGCGAGGCGTTCGATGGCGCGCTGGTAGGCTTGCTGCTGGGTCTCGCCGACCTCGGGGAAGAAGTTGACCGCCTCATCGATGACTGTCGAGCCGATCGGGTTGCTGCCGCCGGCCCGGTTGTCGACCCAGCGGACCTGAACAGCGATCCGTCCTCGAAGTCCGCGCGGAAGGTTCTCCGGCGACTGGACGATCCCGTCCTTCTGGACGAACTGGATCTCTCCGGTCAAGGTCGAGTCGGCCCCCTGGGGGCGGCCGACGACACGATAGGGGGTCCGATCCTGGATCTCCTTGATGACCGCCTCGGTCAACTGGAGGTTCAAGTCACGCGAGAAGGAACTGGATCGAAAGATCGGGACATAGACGGTTCGGACCGTCTGGTCGTAAGGCGGTCGGAGCGTGTAGCCACAACCCGAGCCTGCTAGGGCCAGGATCAGGCCGATGGCGAACCCGATCCAACGCGCGGGATGGACCTGAGCCATAAGCGGGCGATCCGTTTCGGTCATCCTACCGACTCCTGAGCGTATGCTCCCGCCGGAATGGCGAAGTGGGTTTGAGGCGATCGCGGGTCGGACGAGGGACACCCTGTCGATTCGATGACCAACTGAACGCACTGGTCGTAGGTCATCGCTGGCATCATTGGCGATCAGGGCAATCCCCCCATGCCGACGCCGGGCATCATGGGCAGTCCTCGCGACATGGCCGAATCGCCGTTGAGGCCCGGTCCGGTCGAGTCCTGGAACGGTTGCAGGCCCGCTCCAGGCAGGGTCTCGATCTTCGAGGGCAGCGACGGCTCGTTGCGCGGCAGGTGAGCTAGGGTGCGGAGCTGTTCGCGGGCCTTGGGGGCGTAGGGCGAGTCAGGCCAGAACCGGGGGACCTTGGCAAAGTAGTACTCAGCCGAGGTTACCTTGCCGATCCCTTGATAGAACTGGCCGATCGCGTAGGTCCGCTCGGCCTGCTGGTCGTTAATCCAGGACTCGGTCTCCTGGAGTCGGTCGGCGCTGACGAGACGCTCGGGGAACAGGACGCGGTTTCGTCGGATCATCTCGCGGGCTCGGTCGATCCCCGAGCGATCGTAAGGCGCGCCCCGGTAGTCCCGCACCTGCGAGTCGACGAACCCGACTTGGGCGGCATGAGCCAGGTCGCTCTTGGGATGCAGCTCCAAGAGCTGGTTGTAGTAGTAGGCGGCAGTCTGAAAGTCGCGACGCCCATAGTGGAACTCGGCGATCCGGAAGACCGCATCATCGGCCAACGGTCCCAACGGGTCGTGGTGTCGGACGTGCTCGAAGACGCGCTCGGCGTGGCCCCCCGCGTCGATTGGAGGCAGCAGACCGGTCGCACGGGTACGGGGGCCGTCGCTGATCGAAGGCAACAGCTCGATTTCTGGTTGAGGCGCCTTGTAAGGCAGCAACTCCTCAAGGTTCTTGGGCTGGACAGTCCGGAGCCAGACATCGGCGATCTGATATTCGCGGCGCACGGCCTCGTCCAGATAGACCGAGGTCGGGTAGTCCAGGACGAGGGCCTCGTAGTGGTCGTTGGCAGCGACTAGGTCGCCGCGACGCAGTTGGGTCTCGGCCAGCAGGTATCGTGAGCGTTCGCCAATAGCTGTGCCGCGAAAACGGTCCGCCAGGCGTTTTAGGATCGGACGCGCCGCGTCGAGTTTGCCGGATCGATAGGCCGACTCGGCACGCTCCAGGTCGCGACGGGCCTCGGGATCCTCCGGATCGGGACGAGTCGCGCCGAAGAGCCGAGCCAATGGGCCGGGCTCCTTGGTGTCGATGCCGGAGGTCGGGTGCGGGCTCAGCCAGCGTTTCTGAAGTGTTGAGGCGGCCAGGACCTCTGAGTCGGTTTCGGGTGAAGCTTCGGCTCGGGTCGGCGGCGGTGTCAAGGTTCGGTCGCGGGTCGCAATCCAATCCGAGTAGAGCGATCGGCAACCGGTCATTCCGACGGCCATGATCCCAGCGATCAGCAAAACGATCCCCCGGACCAGGCGGATGGGGTATCGGCCTCTGCGGTGAACCGAGAGGGCAGGCGCCGACGGGTCGGTGGCGTCGAGGCTTGGGCGATCCATGCTCAAGCTCCCAGATAGGTCAGAAGGCGGGGGGGATGGCCGATTAGGTGGCTGATGAACGCGTTCATTGTCTGACGCGCGGCGCGGCGGTCGGCCGCGCCCATCGGCCAGTCGCGCCAGGCGCGGCCCGGCGAGGCGAGCAGCCTCAGCGCGTGCAGCGTCCGACCGTTGAGTCGGCTCACATGAGCGATCCCGGTCCGGCAGCTCGGGCAGAGTACACCGCCGGCCCTCAAACCGAAGCTGACCTCGCCGTCGGACGCTTCGTCGAGGTCCTTCACTGGCGCATTGCAGCCGACACAAAGCTCCAGCGACGGCAGCTGCCCCAACTCGCGGAGCAGGGCCAGCTCGTAACGAATGACGCGTTGGAGC
>CAZSSM010000117.1:0-17435 GCA_964609385.1 uncultured Planctomycetia bacterium | reverse complement strand
GTCGAACCCTCATGAACTCGTCCGGTGCACAAGCGCGACCGGGGTCGCGAGGTTGGTCTGCCCTTTTCGGGCCTGACGAAGAAGCCTGCTGAGCTTTCCTGCTGTCATCGCAAGCGGGTCGGTCTCGCCCGTGCCCTGGCCCTTGAACCCGATGTCTTGCTCTACGATGAGCCGACGACCGGGCTCGACCCGATCATGACCGATGTGATCAACGAGTTGATCCTCCAGACCAAACATCGGGACCGCGCCACCGGCATCATCGTCACCCACGACATGTCGACCGTCCGCAAGGTCGCCGACCGAGTCATCATGCTTTATCCGTTGGCTCGCCTGGAGCCGGGCGAGACGCAGATCCTCTACGATGGTCCGCCGGATGCCTTAGTCGACCATGACGATCGGCGGATCCGGCAGTTCGTCCGTGGTGAGGCCGGCGATCGGCTGCATGAGTTGGCCGGGCGTCGTGCCGCGCCTTGAAACTCGACGCGACGTCCAAGGCAGGCCGCGTTGGATCCGAACACGAACAAGGAGGTTTCCTATGGATGGATCGTCGAGGCGACGCGCTGAACGCGCTGAGCAGTTCCGACTCGGACTCTTCGTCCTGGTGGCCTGCCTCCTGGTGGCGGGGATGATCGTCTGGTTCGGCCGCTCGTCGGACAGCCTCTTCGCTCGTCGCGGGTTCGTGATCGCGCGGTTCGACCGGGCACCTGGGGTCGAGACGGGCGTGCCGGTCCGCAAGAGCGGGATCCCGATCGGCGAGGTCGCCTCGGTCGCATTGGTCGATCTCGAGGAGGCGACGGTCGTCGAGGTGACCCTGGCCATCGACCCGAGGTTCCACCTCCGCGATGGGGCACGACCGCGGATCGCTCGAGGCTTGATTGGCGACGTCGTTCTCGAATTCGAGCCGGGTCATGGCCGAAAGCGACTCCACCTGGCCACCGACCCAGCATCGGCGACGGTCATTGAGGGAATCACCTCAATCGATCCCACTCAGGCCCTCGAGGAGGCCGCCAAGACGTTCCAGGACGCCGGGCAAACCCTGGACTCGATCGATGAGGCGGCGCGATCGGTCTCGGCCCTGGCCGGCAAGCTGCGTTCGGTCGACACGTTTCTGGAGACCTGGACCCAGACCGGCACCGAGATCGATCTGGTCGCCTCGGAACTCCGCGGAGTCGTGGTCGAGAACCGCGACGCGATCGGTCCGACCCTCGATGAGATCCGCGAGGCCGCCGATCGAATCGAGTCGACCCTCGATGAGCCGACTAGAACTGCGCTTCAGAGCAGTATTGCCCGACTCGATGAGGCGGTCGCCCGGCTCGACGACGGTTTAACCGACCTCAAGCCGCTGCTGGTCGACCTTGGGCGAGGACCGAACGAGGATCCAGCGACGAGGCTGGGCCAGACGCTCATGCGGATCGATCGGATCGCCGGCCAAATCGGCCTCTTGACCGCCGCGCTCGACGATGGCAACGGACGGCTCAACCCCGACGGCACCCTACAACGCCTCCTGACCCGAGGTGAAGTCGCCGACGGTGTGGTCGCCGTCACCCAGTCGATCGACTTGTTCCTCCGGAGCCTCCGTCCCGCCGTCCGATCTCTCACGGTCCTCCTGGAACGCGTCGCCCGCGACCCAGCCATCCTCACGCGAGGCGTACTCGGAATCGACTAAAAATACCTGCAATCAAAAACCAAATTTCACTAATATACCCTTGAATCAAATGACCCTGGATAGAATTTCTTCAAACGCCCAAACTCATACCCTTCCAAACAACTGATCGGATTGAGAAGCAGGTTGAGCGACTCGAGTCTGCCGAGTTGTCTCGATCCCGACAGAGCCCTCGCCAGGGCTCGAACCCCATCGTCACCAATCTGATTTCCGCTCAGGTCGAGCGATTCGAGGTTACCAAGCGAGTCGGACCGCGCGAGGGACTCGGCGCCACGATCGCCGATCTGATTCTCGCTCAGGTCGAGCGAACTCAGCGCGAGGTCCGCGTTGAATCGCTCCGCCAACGCACAGACTCCCTGATCCCCGATTTGATTGACCGCGAGGTCAAGCCTCTGGAGATCGAACAGGAAGGTTGAGCGAGCCAGACTCCGGATTCCCGAATCACTGATCCGGTTGGCATTGAGACGGAGCACGCGAAGGTTCGTCCAGTGATCCGCTTTGGCCAGGGCTCGAAGACCGTCGTCGCCAATCCGGTTCTCACGAAGCTCGAGCACACGAAGGGCTGCAATGTGGCTCGACTCGGCCAAGGCCCGAGCACCCTCGTCACCCAGACCAACTCCCCCCAGATCGAGGGTTTCGAGATGCGCCAAGTGCGGCGACTCGACCAAGTTCTTGACGCCCGAAACGCCGATCGGGTTGTTCGCCAGGCTGAGCGACCTGAGGTTCCGGAGCGGGAACGATGCCGCCAAACAGCTCGCTCCTCGATCTCCAATCGTGCTGTGATCGAGACAAAGGGACTGGAGGTTCTCAAGGATGAATGCGTCGGTGAGGGCTTTGACGCCCAATTCGCTGATCTGATTGTCGGCCAGGTCCCAAGCGCAGAGGTTCGAAAGGCGGTCCGAACGGGCTAAGGCGACGACACCCTCATCGCAGAGATGGTTGCGACCGAGTTCAAGCGTCTGGAGACGGTCAAGCAGGTCTGACCCCGCGAGGGACTCGGCCCCGGCAATGCCGATCTGGTTGTCTGACAGGTCCAACAATCGGAGGTCTCCGAATGATTCGGATTCCACGAGGGCACGGATGCCTCGATCACCGATCTCGTTATGGGCCAGATCGAACGCCTGCAAGCGTGGAAAATATTGTGACCCGGCCAAGTCTCGGAGGCCTGGATCGCCGATCTGGTTTCCGGAAAGATCGAGCGTTCGCAGTTCCATCAGGTCCTCCGACTGGACGAGAACCTGAACCTCCTCATCGGTGAGACCGTTCCCCTTCAAAATCAGCGTTTGGAGGTTTCGAAGATGCTTTGATCGCGGAAACGCTCTGACATCAGCAGCGCCGAGCCGGTTTCCTCTCAGATCAAGGTAGATGAACCTCGAAAGCACATCGGAACCCAAAACTTCTTGAAAACTTGGATTCCGAATCGATTCGGCAGACGACGCCCGAGAACGTCGTCGTCGACGTCGTCGATTGAATCGAGAGCGGAAGTCCTCGACCACCTCGTCGATGAGATGAAGCGCTCCAATCGGTTCGACACCCTCCAACAGCGATTGGATGGTGGCTTGCTCGGAGATCCACTCGCGGAGCGTGAGCCGGAGGACAACCAGAGGTGGTCGATCATCGGTCAAAGCCCAAGGCGAATGGAAATCGGGCTCAACCAACTCGACCCAAGAATCGGGAATTCGGCCCTCGGCAACGGCACGGAAGAGCTGACTCCCGAACAGATCGCCCACTTCAAACAGGCGGTCGGAGGCAACCAGCAAGGGTTCGGCCGTCTCGGGTCGGTCAACGTCGTGTCTGATCAGGAGGTGGCGGAGCCAGGAATGGACCGTGCATTCGTCGGCTGGCAAGTCGAAGGTGAAGACGTGTCTCCTCTCTCAAGCAATAGTCAGAATTGCCCGGAATGATGTCGAGGACCATCAATATCGGGGATCCGACCGAAGATGTCGCCGAGGCTCTAACGAAGTTTCGGGTCCCTGTCAGTGTGACCGAAAGATGTCAACGACATCAGACTTGTCGGTGAGGAACGGCGATTCACGAAGGGCTTGCCGACCCGACTCGCCGATCGGATTGTTGCGGATCCAGAGGATTTCGAGTTGGGAGAGCCAATCGGCCTGGGCTAAAGCGCGGGCTCCTTCGTCACCGATCTGGCAGTGACTGAGCGAGAGGGTCCGGAGTTGGCCGAGATGTTCGGCGCGCGCGAGCCAGGTCGCACCCGCATCGCCGATCGGGTTGTTGTGGAGTCTGAGCGACTCGAGGGACGGAATGAACCTCGCTTGGACCAGGCTCCGCACGCCAGTCGGGCCAATCTGGTTAATCCCCAAGTCGAGATCGCTCAAGGAATCGAGATGCTCAGATCGCCCGAGGAATTCGAGACCTGAATCTTCGATTTGGGTATCGCCGAGGTCTAGGACTCGAAGGTTGCTCAAGTGCTTCGAGTCTGCGAGCGCCTGTGCACCAGCCACTCCGATCTCGTTGAACTCGAGTCCGAGTTTCTCCAGGTTTCGGAGATGCTCAGACTGGGCCAGGTATACGACACCCTCTGCGCCGATCCGGTTGTGCCCCAGTTGCAGATCCCGCAGCGAGATCAGGCTTTCGCAGCGTGAGAGGGTTTCCATGGCGGCATCGCTGATCTGGTTGAACCCCAAACGGAGCGAGAGGAGATCGCAGAGACATCCGTCTTGAGCTAGGCGCCCAAGGTCCGCGTCACCGATCTGAGCCGAGTTCAAATCGAGGGTTCGCGCGTTGCTCAGTAAGTGTTCGGAGCGAACCAACATCGTCAGTCCCTGTGAACCGATCGGGTTGCTCCCGAGTTCCAAGGATCGGAGCGCCGGCAAATTCCCCGAGTTGAGTAAGGCCTCCACTCCGGCAATGCCAATCTGATTGCATATCAGCTCAAGCTTCTGGAGCTTGTCGAGGGAGAGGGCATGGGCCAATGCGACGGCTCCAGCATCTTCGATATCGTTCCCGCAGAGGTTCAACCGGACCAAGGATCGCAGGTCCGTTGCGGTAGCCAATGATTCTGCCGCTCGGTCATTGAGCCGGCTGAATTCGAGATCGAGTTCCCGGAAGCGGCCCAGTCGATTCGAAGCGGCCATGGACGTGATCTCCGCGTCACCAAATGGATTCTGGCTGAGGTTGAGCGCTTCGAGGTGGCCGAGCAGATTCGAACTCGCCAGGCAGTCCATCCCCCGTTTCGTTGATCTCGTTATGGTCGAGCCCAAGGACCTGGAGCGAACGGAGTCGTGGCGTGCCGGCAAAATGATCGATCCCTCGATCGCCAATTCGATTGGAGGAGAGTTGAAGGCAGCGCAGGTCGTCCAAGATCTCGAATCCCATGAGGGCTTCCACGCCTTGGTCGCCGATCTGGTTGTTCCGGAGTTCGAGGATCCGGAGCTGGCTCCACGGCCCTGTATCGGCAAGTGCTTCGACCCCCTCGACGCCCAAAGCGTTGCCGTTGAGCGAGAGCGATCGTAGTCCCTGCAAGGACTGAGAAAGCGCCAGAGAGCGGATCCCTTCGGGACCGAGCGGGTTGCACGTCAGGATCAGGGTCCGCAGGTTGCGGAATACCAACGAGTCTGCCAGACACTCCAGGCCAACCGCGCTGATCCGGTTGGCCGCTAGGTCGAGCGTTTCCAAGCCGAGCAGGTGATCGGAACGCGAGATGAATTCGATCCCCGCATCGCCGATGTCTTTTTTGCTGAGGTCGAGGCAGGTGAATTTCACCAAACTCTTCGAGGCAAACACCTCGGCACTCGGAAACGCGTCACGTGGGTTTCGCTCCAAGCGGAGCGTTGCCGGTGGCTCGATCTGATCGAGGAGCCTGCTCAGAGCTGCATCGGGACGAAGCCATTCTTCGCAGGGTAAAGACAGGACCAATCGGTTTGGGAAGTTGGAGCCCTGCAGCCAGGGCGTTTCCCAACCGACCGGGCAGACTTGGATCCAGGAACGTGGGATCGCGCCCTCGACGTAGGCCCGGGTGAGAACGCTCTCGAACAGTTCTCCGGCCTCGAAGAGCTGATCGGCAGCGATCAATAAGGGCTCGACCGTCTTCGGGAGGCTCGCATCGAAGGACGTGAAGGCCTCTTAGAACCAACGATGGAATTCGTGGTCGTCGATATCCATTACGATGGACCCCACCATCCCGATCCCGAAGCCGACGTCGAGCCGGACATCTACTTCGGATGGACAATAGCCGCCAACGATCGGTTCAGACTTCCGGGATCGTCACCGCATTGATCGTTGATCTCGATGCCCTTCGATCCAATGCGGTGGGTCGGTCCACGTCCAGAGTTCAGGAGCGCGGAGGGATCGGGATCGGCTCCGGCCGAGTCGGGACGGAGTCGCCATCGCCGTTGCGGCCGGGCCCTTCGAGGACCGGCGAATCGGGACCGCTCGACTCGGTTCGAGGGCTCGGACGCGGGAGGGGGTCGGGAAGGACGGGCGGTTCGAGGCTCGGAGCGGGTCGAGGCGGGACCGGATCGATCTCTTCGACATCCGGACGGTCGGGTGGCACCGGCAAGACGCGGGGCTCAAGATCGAGGCGGGGCTCAGGCTGGGGAACAATGACTTCGGGTGTGGGTCGGACCTCGAAGGGGATAAGACGCGGCTTGTGGAGCCGTGGTAGCCCGAGTCGGAATTCGAGGTCCAGACGGCTCGGCAGCTCGACGCGTGGAATCAGAGGCTTCGGCTTGTGAAAGAAGACGGTTCGCTTGAAATTGCGGCTGGCACGGTCGATCCGCTTGCGGGCCAGCTTGGCGTGGAACCGGACGGCCCAGTCGGGGTCGCGTTCGGCGGCGGTCTTGACGGCCAGGAACGCGCGGGGGTCGAGCGGGACCATCTTGGCGAGCGATTCGGCGGCCTCTTCGCGAACCTCTTCTTCGGGATCCTTCAACAACGCGGTTGCTAGGGCATCGACGGCCTCGGGGTGACAGCGCCAGTCATGCTGTCGGAGACGACGGGCCGCGTCATCGCGTTGACGCCAGTCGGGGCAGGTGGTCAGGATCGCGATATCGCGGGCCACGACCTGCTGACCGAGATCCCCGCAGCAGATCGCTCCGACCGGGCGCGGTGGAGTTGCCGGTTCGAGCGTGGTGAGCGTCGCCAAAGCCACATGGCAGAGCAGGCTCGCGAGCATCGGACGTCCTCCAGGGAGTCGACAGCGCGGACTTGGAAGTTTAGGGAATTTTATCCTAGAGAATGCGGGGGCAACAGACCATTCGGGATCACGCTCGCCATCGTCGAGATTTGAGGCGGAGATCCACCCACTCCACACGATCACGAACATCGCTAAAATCGACCGGAGCCAGAGGCATGGCGAACCGTCACACTCCAAGGTTCCTTCAGCGCTACGTGTGTCGCTCTGAGGGCCGTTGACGGGTCGCTGTTCGACCTGCAATGTCGAACCAGAGCCCAGCTCTGGTCGAACCGATTGGCAGCGACCATCGACAAGCGGTTCGGGTATCCTATCCCAAACTGTTCGGGGCCAGGATCCATCGCGGTCGATCCGCATTGAATGATCCGGAGTTCGAGAGGGGCACGATGAACGAGGCGATGGCGCGGTCGGCGGCGACGGCGCAGGTGACCCTGGCCGTGCTGGGCGTGATCGCGGTGCTCTATTGGATGCAAGCGATCCTCGTGCCGATCGCCCTGGCATTCTTTCTCAGCACGATGATGACTCCGCTGACGATGCTGCTTCGGCGCTATTTGAAGATGAGCCCGCTGGGCTCGGCGGTCGCCCTGTTCCTGATGCTGCTCTTCGCCGGCCTGTATGGGCTGGTCCTGACCTCCGAGAGCTTGCAGGCGATGGCCAATACGCTGCCGGTCGAGATCAATCGGATGACCGGTCAGTTGAGTAACCAGGTCGCACGGACGTATCAGCAGAACTCCCCTTGGGCGCTCGTTCTGCCCGAACCCTCGACGATCGATCAGTTCGGCGACTACAGCGCGATGACCCTCGACACGATGCGCAACTCGATCCAATACCTGGCTGGTTGGGTGGCGCAGGGGATCGTCATCCTTTGTCTGATCCTGTTCCTGCTCGCTGAGAGCGAGGCGTTGTCGCGGAAGGTGATCCGGTTCATCAGTCCGGACAAGAACCAGGCGCGGGCCAGCGAACACGCCCTCCGATCGATCACGAGGCAGATCCGCTCCTATCTGCTGACGCGGACCTGGATCAACCTGGCCGTCGGGCTGGTGCTGGCCGGTGGGTTCTGGATGCTCTCGGTCCGCTATGCCTTGTTGTTGGCCGCCTTCGCGGGACTGACCAATTACATCCCCTACCTAGGCAATATCGTCGCCGGGATCATCATCGCCTTCATGACGCTGAGCCAAACCGGGTCGTTGGGCGACGTTTTCCTGGTGGTTAGCCTCTTCGTGTTGGTCGTCGGGGTCGAGGGCTATGTGCTGACACCCTACGTGATGGGCCGCTCGCTCGATCTGAACGGGACGACGGTCTTGATCGCCTGCCTGTTCTGGGGGTTCATCTGGGGCCTGGCCGGCCTGATCCTGGCCGTCCCGATCACCGCAAGCTTGAAGCTCATTTTCCAGAACGTGCCGAGCCTGCATGGATGGGCCGACCTGATGTCGCAGACCTGGGAGCGCCCGACGCTCGATTCGGAGGCATCGACCGGGATCACCGGCCAGTTCCACCGACCGTCATCTCTCCCACCAGGTCCGCAGCCCGAGATGCCGTCACCGACCGACATCGCCTCCGAAGGCCCGGACCACCACGACCCGTCGTCCGAGTCGCACACGTCGCACACCCAGAACAACCCGTCGGTCTACCCCAGCGGTGAGCCGTCCTGAGCGTTCGCAGATCGGCCGATCTACCCGATCCGCTCTCCTCATCCCTCGTTCGACCAGAAAGGAGTCATGCCGATGACGGGCCGCCAGATCCGCCTGACCCGCTACGCTCATTGCGCTGGGTGAGCGGGTAAGTTGGCCCCGGAGGGGATCGCGCACGTGCTGCGCGGCTTGGCATCGACTTTGGGGGCTGACCCTCGCGTCCTGGTCGGACCGCAGACCAGCGACGATGCGGGGGTGATCCGGCTCGACGATCGCCGTGCGCTGGTGCAGACCCTCGACTTCTTCCCGCCGTTGGTCGACGACCCGTACCAGTTCGGCCAGATCGCGGCGGCCAACGCGTTGTCGGACATCTATGCGATGAACGCCGAACCGCTCTCGGCCTTGAACATCGCTGCCTTCCCCGAGGACAAGCTGCCTTGGGAGGTCTTCGAGGCGATCCTCGCCGGTGGCGCGGAGCGGGTCCAGGCCGCTGGAGCGGTTGTTGTCGGCGGCCACAGTGTGCGTGACGCCGAGATTAAGTTTGGGCTCAGCGTCAACGGCTTGGTCCTGATCGACCAGTTACGGACCAACGTCGGAGCACGACCGGGCGACGCATTGATTCTGACCAAGCCGCTGGGCACCGGGTTTGTGGCCACCGCTGCGCGTCGAGACTCGTGCCCGGCCCCGGTGCTCGAGGCGACCATCGGGTCGATGATCACCCTGAACGCCGGTGCTCGCGACGCGATCCGGGCCTTGGGGATCGAGCACGTCCACGCCTTGACCGATGTGACCGGATACGGGCTGGCTGGTCACGCCGCCGAGGTCGCAGAAGGATCCGACGTCCGGATTGTTTTGCACTCCCGCGCCTGGCCGATCCTCGACGGCTCCGAACCGCTGGCCGTCGGCGACTTCGACTCGCGCGCCAACCGGACCAACCGCGAGGCCTTGGCCGATCGCATCGAGATCACCGACGATGCCGAGCCGACCCGGTTGCCCTTCGCCTTCGACCCCCAGACCTCCGGCGGGCTCCTGATCGCTGTCGATCCGAATCACGCCGACCGTCTCGTCGACCGACTCCATGAACACGGCGCCGAAAACTCAGCGATTATCGGTGAGATCCAGCGCAGAGACGGGCCGGCCCGAATCACTCTGAAGTAGACAAGCAATACGGAACCACCCAGTGCTTTGACAAGTTCATTCACTGCACATCGACAACACACTTCGTTCAGAGAAGCCGATCGGTCAAAGCGCGGTCCGAGATGTGCGTTCTTCAAAAACATCGGCGAGGATCTGATCGAGGTCGTATCGGGGTCGATAGCCGATCGCCTCACGGATCTTGGAGAGGTCGGGAACCCGGCGCTGCATGTCTTCGAAGCCGGCGGTGTAGGCCTGGTCATAAGCGATCGTGCGGATCTCGGAGCGGTCCCCAGCGCGTTGGTTGATCCGGCGAGCCAGCTCGAGGATCGTGATCTCCTCATCATTGCCGACGTTGAAGACCTGACCGTAGGTCGAAGGCGTGCCGAGCAACCCGATGAGGGCCTCCACGATGTCACGAACGTGCGCGAAGCACCGTGATTGGTTCCCATCGCCAAAGACGGTGATCGGATTGCCCGCGAAAGCTTGGTCGACAAATCGGGGGATGACCATGCCGTATTGACCGGTCTGTCGGGGTCCGACGGTGTTGAAGAGCCGGGCCACGACGACGGGTAGGCCGAACTTGTGCCAGTGAGCCAGGGCCAGGAACTCGTCGAGCGCCTTGGCACAACCGTAGGCCCAGCGACGGGTCGTGGTCGGGCCGAGCACGCAGTCATCGCCCTCGGCGAAGGGGATCTTGGACCCTTTGCCATAGACCTCGCTGGAGGAGGTGATCAGGACGGGACGTCGGAATCGGGTGCAGAAGCGGAGGACTACGTCGGTGCCGCCGACGATCGTCTCGATGGTCCGGACTGGCTCGTCGACGACCAGCCGAACGCCGACGGCGCTGGCCAGGTGGAAGACACCTTGGCAGGCCGTCACGCAAGGCTCGACCAACGAGGGGTCGGTGACGCTCCCCAAGCGTAGTTCGAAGCTGGGATGATTCTCCAACTCGCGGACGTTGGCATACCGGCCGGTGCTCAGGTCGTCGAGGGCTAGCACCTCATGGCCCAGGGCCAGCAGGCGTTCGCAGAGGTGGCTGCCGATGAACCCGGCGCCGCCGGTAACCAGATAGCGCATCGCCATGCCTCAATGTCGCGTCAGGGGAATGTCTGCCAGGGTCGGAACGACGGGCAGAGGTCCGAGACCACCCGCAGCCGACGCGACTCGATCGGACGCATCGCGCGGTCGGGAGGCTCGGTCAGGATTCGTGGGCCGTCGATCGTGGCCGTCCGTCCCCATTTCATTGGGTCGTCGAGACCACGTCTTGGCCGGTCGTTGGACTGCTTGCGGCGGTCGCTTTGGATTGGTCCGACGCGTTCGGGTCGAACAGGGAGAAATCGCCCTCGACCTGCTCCAACTCGACCAGACGGTTGACGACCTGGTGCAACACGTGCAGCGGCGTGGTGGAGGCCTCGATCTCGGTGACCAATTTCGGGTCGTAGTACTTCAACGTCTGGTAGGTCTCTTTGTAGTAGACGTCGAATCGCTTCTTGATCACCTCTTCGCTGATGTCATCGAGCCGGTTCTCGCGGAGCGCGCGGATCCGGAGCCGGTCGGTGGCCGCGCCGATATCGTTGATGACCAGGTGGAAGATCTGGATGACCTTGAGGAACTCATCGAGCCGCTGGGCCTGGACATAGCTGCGGGGCAGACCGTCGAGCAGAACGACGTGATGATCGACCAACAGGAGGTCCTGAAGTTCCAGGGCCTTCATGTGGCGGGCGAAGACGCGGACGACGACGTCGTCGGGAACCAAGAGGCCCTGCGAAGTGTAGCGGATGATCTCTTGACCCAATTCGCCGTAGCGGGGCAACTTGCGAAAGACTTCGCCGCTGGAGATGTGAATCAGACCGGGCAACTGCCCAAGAACTCCTCCCTGGGTCCCTTTGCCGCTCCCAGGCATCCCAAAGAGCAGGATCGCGCGATATTTTCCCTGGAGAGTCTGGGCCATGGCGGCTTCTCACTGGCAAAGACTCCGCTCGCGATGGCCGGGGTCGCTCGCGGCCGAACGATCGGAGTCGGACAATGCAAGGTCAAGGCATGACGCGGTCGAGGCGTCGGAGAGAGGTCCGATCGTAACAACGGGGCGGGTGCCCGGATCGCGTCGGATTGGGTTATTGTAGAGGGGTCGGACACCTTGGAAACGCGCTTGCTGCTCTTTCGCCACGCCGAGACGTCGGATCCGCGCCGGATTCACGGCTTCGAATCAGACATCGGCCTGAGCGAACGGGGTCTCGGCGAAGCCTATCGAGTCGGGGAAATCCTGGCCCGTCTGGACGTCAACAGCCTGACCAGTTCCGGAATGCGTCGCGCTCGGTCGACGGCCGAGCCGATCGCCGAAGCCATCGGAATTCCACTCCGGATCGAGCCGGACTTGCACGAACGTCGGATGGGCGTCCTAAGCGGGCAGCCGCACGAATCGGCACGAGGCGCCTATCTCGAGGTCGTCCAAGCTTGGATGGCCGGCGAGATCGATGCCAGCAACGAGGGCGGCGAGTCGTTCCGGATGGTCCGCGGCCGCGTCCTGCCGATCCTCGAAGGGATCGCTCAGCACGATCGCGGCGGGACGCAGGTGGTCATCTGCCACGGCCTGGTGATTCGGGTCGTGCTGGTGAGCTGGCTGGAACGGTTGTCGATGGCCCAGTTCCGTGACGTGGAAATCCCGTTCCTTGGCGCCCACGACCTTCGCTGGGACGGACAGACCTGGCGCGACGCGGCTTTGAGCGTCACCGACTGGGAGCAGTTGATTGATGCTTGAATAATTCGATCGAACGACCAACGAATCCAGAAAGGCCAAGCTTCCAGAAATCACCCTCAACACAACCCTAAATAATATATATCTAACATGAGCAAGTTATCTGGGTCCCCGACGCTGAACACCGTCGGGGTCGGGGACCCAGCCTTACTTCCAAGATCTGGAACGTTGGGCCCGAGCTGGGGAGAGATCGGCTCGGCCTGGTTTATTTCGGCGTGGCCTCTCCATGAGGGTAAATGTAGCTGGCGCCGTCATCGGTGGAGACCTTCACGGTCGAGCCATCCTCCAGCTTATAGAGGAAGAGCTTGCCGCCGGCGTGATAGACGATCGCCGACTCGTCCCGGGTCCATCGGGGGTAGGCGAACCAGACCGGCTTGCCCTCCTCGTTCGCGAAGGGTTTGGCGTTCGAGATGGTGAGCTCTTCCGCGTCGAAGTCGGCGACGTAGAGCGTCCGGCCGCTCATCTCGTAGTCGAACCCCTTCTGGTACTCGAAACAGACCTTGGTCTCGCTCGGAGCGATGCTGATCCGGTCGAGGATGCCGGTCCGTGCCAGCTCGCAGTCGATCCGCTCGAAGTTGGGAGTCTCGCCAGGAGCGGGCGTCATCAGGTAGTAGCCCCGCCCCAGGCCGGGGTGACGAGCGCTGACGAGGATCCGCCCGTCCTCGATGCTGGAATACGCCCAGGTGGGATAGCTCGGGTCGGAGATCGGGTACTCCTCTCCGGGCTGGCCGCCGATCTTGCTCGCCATCACGGTGTAGCCTCGGCCACCCGGCTTCTTCCGGTTCCAGATGGGCGTATTGGTCCCGTCTCGGGTCCAGGTCTGGTTGAAGTCGGTGTGCGTGCCGTCGCTGAGCTGATGGAAGCCCGTCCCGTCAGCGTTGATCACGCAGATGGCCGTCTTCCAGTTGCCGGTGACCGGGTGGTTCACGACGCGCCGAAAGAAGAGGATCGTGTCGCCCGTCTTGGACCAGACCGGCTTGAAGTCGTCGCCGTCGGTCAGCGGCTGGCCGTCCGAAACGCCGAGCACACCGACGTGGACCCGGAGGTCTTTGGAATAGGTCGCCCGGTGGTCGGTTGGCTGGGCCAGAATCGGGTCCTTCTCCTCAGTCTGTGCCCGGATCACGTTGGCCAGCTTGCGTCGGTCGGGTGCCGATGCCTTCGCCAAGACCTCGCGCGCCTCGGCCGCCGTGATCGCGCCGTCGGCGTCGGTGTCGAGCGCTTCGAAGGCGCGTCGATTCCGGAGTTCCGTCGGAGTGATCCGTCCGTCGCCGTCCCGATCAAGCCGCTTGAACACCTGAGCGGCGGCCGAGTCTTGCTGCGCGATCGCCTCAGTCGAGCTGGCCCATGTGGTCAGCACGGCCAGGCAACAGCCGATGAACAGTCTGATGAAGGTTCTCACTGGTCTCGCCTCCTCTTGATGGCTTCGGTCAACTCTTGGGCCGAAACGGTGCCGTCCCCGTCCCGATCCACCGTGGCGAACTCACGACGGCGTTCGTAGGGGATCTCGTTCCGGGACAGCGCGCCGTCGCCGTCCCGATCGTAGCGCCGGATCGAGGTCGACGCGATCTCGGCGGGATCTCGCTTCTGGTCGTCAACGCCCATGGCCTTGATCCTCGGTGACTCGTAGGCCAAGGCCGAGTAGTCGGCCAGGAGGCGACGGTCCTCCTCGGTCAAGCTCAGGTCGACGTCGGCGCCGAGCGTGTCGACGTTGGCGTCGATCTCTTCGGGGTATCCCATGCCGATGGCCAGGAGCAAGACCCTCGGGTCGTTCAAGACCCAACGCATCGCCGCGGCCGGCAGTTTGGAGCGCCGGTTGGGGTCGAAGTCGGGCACGACCGTCCTCGACATCCGGCCGAAAATGCTCACGCCCATCACCTTCATCGCGACCACGGCCATGCCCAGGTCGTGGGCCTGGTCCAAGCACTGTTCGCGGAAAGCTCGGTTCTGCTCGGAGAGAAGCGTGCTCATCCCCTTGTTGAAGTAGCAGATTGTCAGCAGCGCTTGGTCGAAACCGCCGGTGGCGATCAGTTGAGAGACGGTCTCGAAAGCCACATGCGTGGTCAAGCCGATGTACCGGAAGAGCCCCTCGTCGCGGAGCTTGACCAGTTCGGCATGGATCTTCATCGAAGGTTCGAACCCGCCGCGCTCGATCGCCCCGCTGCTGTGGATCTGCACCGTATCGACCCGGTCGACCCCGAGCACCTCGAGGGATCTCTCCACGCTGGGCCGAACGCGTTCGGGCTCAAGGACCGTCACCTTGGTGGCGATGAAGCAGTTTTGCGTCACGCCCTTCAAGCCGAGGCCGATGACCTCCTCGGCCTCGTCGTAGGTCCGCGCGGTATCGAAGTAGCGGACGCCTCGGTCGTACGCATGCCGGACCAACCGCGCCCGCTCCTCGACCGAGCCGGGCCGGGAGCCGTAGCCTCGGGACCAGGCCCGGACCATCGGTGAGCTGCCCATGCCCAGGATCGGCAACTCGAGACCGGTCTTGCCGAACGGATGGGTCGCGATTCCTCCCGCCAATGCTCCGGCCCCGACGGTCCGAGCTGACGCCCCGGCCCCGACCGCTGCGGCCAGGCCCGCTTTGACGAACTCGCGACGATCGAGCCCCGTCTCTCCTCCCATCATGGAGACCTCCTCGGCGGGATAAAATCACGAGTCCGATGGCCCCCTGAAGGCGTCCCGCCGTGCGCCCCCACTGGCCACATCAATCCTCGTCGCGGAGCCGGAACGCCGACGCGGCCTCCGGACCGAACCAGCGCTTCAGGAGCGAACGTCGCGCTCCGGGATTCGACTCGAGGCTCGCCACCTCGGTCTGCTCGGTCAGGTGTCCCTCAAGGCGGTAGAGGTCATCCTTAAGCGGCTCGCTCTCGACGAGGGTGTATGTGACGGTCGCGAAGGGCCGGCCATCGCGGAGCCGCTCGATGATCATCCGCCGCACGACCCGGGTCTCCCGATCGATCTCCAAGACCAGTTCTCGAGTCCTGCGGTGGTGGCCCCGCCTAGGCGTCGCGCGAACGACCCATGTCGTCGGGGGCGTGTCCCCCGGCGTCGCGACCCACTCCAAGTCGCACTTACTCAGGACCGAGTCGAGCACCTCATCGACCCGGAGTCCGTACAGGTCGCAGCAGAGGTCGAGCCAACCGGGGACCTCGTCGGGCTCGAGCCGCAGGGCGCGTTTCGGTCCGAAGGCGATCCAGAACCGCTCACGCCCATCCCGACCCCAAGCCCATCTCTCACGAGGGTGAACCGACTCGACCCAGAAGCGGTCTCCCCGCGTCCAGAGCCGTGTCAGGCGGACCTGGTCGGTCATCGGAGCGCACTGGTCGAACAGGGTCGAATCCCGACGGGCCTCGACCAGATAACACCGGTCGATCGGTAGCCGGTGGGTGACCCGAGCATCCCGGACCAGGGCCTCGGCCCGAGCCAAGACCGGACGTCCGTTGAGCCAGAGCAGAGATCCGACGCCGATCAGGACCGCCGCTGCACAGGCGACCCACCCGAATCCCCTCCGTCCCAAGACGGGACCACGCGTCACTGAGCTGCCGTCGAGGCTGGCCTCGATCCGTTCGAAGAGCGGACGCGGGTCGACCCGCTCGGCCTCGCGCTCCAAGTGCCTGCGGACGAGCGCTTCGATCTCGAGGTCTGGAGGGGTGGAGGATTCAGTCATCGTTCATCGATCCGGAGAAACTCCCGAGGAACATCGTCAACTCCTTGCGGGCCCGATGCACGAGGACCGCAGCGTTGCTCTCGCTCGTCCCGAGGGCCTCGGCGATCTCGCGATGGGAATGGCCCAGACTCTTGAGTTCCAACGCCGATCGCTGGGACTGGGGCAACCGAGCCAACCCCGACGCGAGAGCCTCCTCCAGTTCGTCGCCGATCGCCGCAGGGAGTGGGCCGGGTGTCCGCTCGTCGGCGATCGTGTGGGAGGACCCCGTGTCGAAGTCCCGGTCGAGGCTCACGAAGGTCCGCTCCCGATGATTGAGGTCGACACAGGCGTTGGTGATGGCCTTGTAGAGGAGACGAGTTCCGTCCCTTGGCAGGTCGTAAACTCCCTGCTTGCGAAGCAAACGCACGTAGCAGTCGTGAACCACGTCCTCGACCAGCGAACGGTCGCGGAGCAGCGAAGCCGCGTAGGCGAGCGCACGAGGGAGCGTGGAGAGGATCCATGCCTCTCGCTGCGACCGACCAGCGTCGGCCCGACTCTCGGAAGGCGGCAAGCGAACCTCGACAAGATCACCAACCCGCATGGTGAGGGCTAACTCGATTTCCCCTACCCTAGTCAACGGAGCGACCGGCGTTTCCTTACAGCCGATTCCCGATTTTGACCGACTTCAGTCCGCCGTTTCGCGGTGAGTCGCCGTTCGGCCGATAGCTCCGAAGATGTGTTTTGTATATTCAAACATAACAAAAAAACGCTTTGATAGAGTCAATCAAGAACGAGGCCCACCGGCGAAACCCTCGTCGTCCGAGGGTCCGCTGGGGGTTGATCGATGGGTCGTCAGGAATCGGCTTCGAGGGCGAGCATCGCCGAGTCGTCGTCGACCCCGTCGGGTTCGGGCGTACCCTGCATCTCGAGCCATTCCTCCCAGGTGTAGAGGACCTCGCGGTGCTTGCCCGACTTGTATTCGCCGACGATGCCGTCCTCGGCCATGAAGTCGATCATGCGCGAAGCGCGCCCGTAGCCGATCCCCAGGGCCTTTTGGAGCAGCGAGGTCGAGCCTCGCTGTTCGCGGACGACGACTTCGACAGCCTGCGGATAGAGGTCATCGCGCTCCTTGAGCCGGCTCAAGGGGTCGTCCCCATCGGCACCACCGGCGGCCTGTCGCTTGACCAGGTCGCGATCGAACTCGACCGGATAGCGCTCCAAGAACCGGCAAACCTCCTCGATCTCGCGGTCCGAGACGTAGGTGCCCTGAGCGCGGACCAGATGCGAGGTGCCCGGGACCAGGAACAGCATGTCGCCGTTGCCGAGCAGCTTGTCGGCCCCCATCTCGTCCAGGACGACCCGACTGTCGTTCTTGCTGGCGACCTGGAAGGCGATCCGCGCCGGCAGGTTCCCCTTGATCAGGCCGGTGATCACGTCGACGGTCGGTC
>CAZSSM010000116.1:0-17787 GCA_964609385.1 uncultured Planctomycetia bacterium | reverse complement strand
GTCGGCCGGCTCGTCCACTTCGACGGCAGGGATGGAATGCGATTCGTTGACGGTCGGCTCGACTTCCGCGAACTCCTGCTCGGCAACGTCCCGATCCAGTTGCTCAGCGACCTGCTGCGGAACGGCGGAACGGAAGGCACGATCGAGTCGCCAACCGGCCGGCTGCTGGAGCGTGAGGGTCTCGCAGACGCCGTCCCAGAGCTGCTCCGGGCGGGTCCGCAACCGCTTCTGCCAGCGGGCCCGCTCGATCAGCGGATAGACCACCTCGGGCCAAAGCTCGACATGCGACGGATCAGTCCAGGCGCGTCGGGTTGCGTATTGGAGCACCGCTTGTCGGAAGTCGGGCCGACTCCGCCAGACCTCTGAGACCCGGTTCCATCGGGCCACCAGATCGTCATCGATCTCGGTCCGTCGCGGCGCGACCCGGCGCAGATCCGGGATGGCTCGAGGGATCAAGCCGGGATTGAGGATCCCCCGTGCGTTAGTCAGATGAGTCTGGGCATAGTCGCTGACGTCGTGGAGCCGGTCGCGGAGTTCGCGGAGCCGCTCGCGACGTTCTTCAGATTGCCGGTAGATCAGATACTTGCAGACGATGATCGGGTTGAGGCGGGGGCGAATATCCAGACGTTCGCGGAGCAGCGCATCGGCCTCGGCGATGTCCTCGTCGGTCCCTCCGGTGTGGGTCAACCAGGTCAGGGCGGTGAGGAGTCGCGCGCGGTCGGCGTTGAGCGGGTCCAATGGACGTCGACGGAGGAACCCATGGCGTCGACATCCGCCCAGCAGATAGGCCAGGTAATGACCGATCAGATAGCGTTGGTCAGGCGCCATCAGAATCGGACCGGTCTCGATCCGTTCAATCATGGTGCGGGCGCGTCGTTCGGCCTTGGAGGTCTTCGTCTTGGTCGTCTTCGAGGTGGAGGGCACGGCGGTCGCGTCGGGTCGGAACCGCGTCGATTCGAGCCCGGCCTTGGTCGATTCGCCCTCCAGCGGTGTTGGATGTTCGGCCAGAGCGCGGGGCAGGGCGAGCGTCGGTTGCGGGGCTTCGTCGGGGTGCTCGGACTCCGAGGCGACCAGCGGCGCGCGACAGCGTCGGAGTTGGTCGGCGACCTCAAGCCCGGTTCGGGGCCGATCGGTGGGCCGTTTGGCCAACAAGCGTCCGATCAGCTCGGCCAGGGGCGGGCTGAGTTCGGGGTTGCGCTGCTCGGCCGGCTCGGGATCGGAGTTGACATGCTGCGACATGACCGCCATCGGCACGCCGAGGAACGGCAGGGTGTCGGTGGCGCACTCGTAGAGCAGGATGCCGATCGAGTAGAGGTCGCTGCGGTGATCGAGTCGACGGCCTCGGGCTTGTTCGGGACTCATGTAGTGCGGCGTGCCGCGGACCACGCCGGTCTGTTGGGCCTCGGGATCCTCGGCGAGGATCGAGAGGCCGAAGTCGGAGAGCTTGGCCCGATCGCGGTCGGTCAAGAGGATGTTGCCCGGCTTGAGGTCCCGATGGATGACCCCCTGATGGTGCGCGAAGTCGAGCGCTTCACAGACCTCGGCCAGGATCCGCAACCGTTCGGCGAGGTCGAGCGCCGGTCGTCTCCGGAAGAAGCTCGACCCGTCGACCTCTTCCATGATGAGGAAGAGGGCTCCGGCTTGTTCGCCGATATCGTAGAGCCGAACAATATGCTCATGAGTCAGGCGTGCCGAGATCTGAGCTTCAAGTCGGACTTGGCGGGCTAGATCGGTCGAGTCGATCTCGTGGAGCACCTTGATCGCCACGGTCCGCTGGAGCAGACCGTCCTCGGCGCGGTACACCGTGCCCATGCCACCACGCCCCAGCTCTTTCACCAGGGTGAAGCGGTCGTTCAGTGTGCTCCCCACGCCAATCAACGGATTTCCACCCCCGCACCAGACTGGCAAACCGACAAGATCGCATCGTCCCATCCTAAGTCGCTCTCGGGAGGGGTACAATCGGACAATTCGATGACGTGGTTCGCCGACCTCGTCCAAACCCCTTCGGAGTTCATTCTTGGCATCTTCCCCGACTGGTCGCCCCGACGATGATGATCCCTGGCACGAGGCAACGCGACATCTGAGTCGAATCGACGCTCGGATGAAGCGTCTGATCGCCGAGCATGGCCCGTGCCGAATTCGCCGTCGCGACGACCACTTGGCGGTCCTGATCCGGGCCATTGTCGGCCAGCAGATCTCATCCAAGGCGGCCGCGTCGATCTACGCGCGGCTGGAGCGGGCCGCCGCGACAACCCTGACGCCCGCTTCGATCACGGGCCTAGGGTTCAACGGTCTCCGCGAGGCGGGCCTCTCTGGAGTCAAGGCCCGATACGTGCTCAACGTGGCCGAGGCGGCCTCCGACAAGGCGATCGGGCTGGACCGGATCACGGAGGCCGATGACGAGCAGGTGATCGCGACCTTGACGACGATTAAAGGGGTCGGGCGTTGGACGGCCGAGATGTTCCTCATCTTCGCGCTAAACCGCCCCGATGTGCTCCCGGTGGGTGACCTCGGCGTCCGGGTCGGGATCCGTGATCACTTCCAACTGGACGAGGTGCCCGATCCCGCCACCTGTCAGGAGTTGGCCGAGCCCTGGAGACCCCACCGAAGCGTTGCGATTTGGTACCTCTGGCGCGACGTTGAGGCCCGCAATGGACGCCCGACGAAACCGCATGACGCGACCTGAGTGAACTCTGGATTCGACAAAGGTCACGATCCTGATCGAATTCGTCGACGATGAGGCGTCCACGCGAAGACCTGCTCGGCGACCCATTTTCCGGTTCGGACCGGCATTGTCTTGATCGACCGCTGGCGGGTCGGAATGCTGGGGCCAGCGTCGAAGGGTCGGTTCGTTGAGTCGAAGCGGGATGCATGCTGATGTGGGATTTGTTGATTCGAGGGGGTTGGGTCATCGACGGGTCGGGCGGCCCGGCCTTCCGTGCCGACGTGGCCGTCGAGGCCGGTCGGGTCGCGGCATTGGGGACCTGGCCCGAGGTCGACCGACGCGCGGCACGGATCCTCGACGCTCAAGGGGCCTACGTCGTCCCGGGCTTTATCGATGCCCATGTCCATGGCGACCTGATGTTGCTGGATGATCCAGTCCACTTGCCTGCGCTCCGGCAGGGTGTGACGACCTACATCATCGGCCAGGACGGCAGTTCGGTCGCCCCTGGGACCTCCGCGACGATCGACCTCATGCGACGCTACACTGCCGGCTTCAACGGGAACCCGAACGGGGTCGCGACCCGCTGGTCGAGCGTCGCGGAGTACCTCGAGATGTTTCGAGGAACGACCGCCGTCAACGTCGCCTATCTGATCCCCAACGGCAACCTCCGACTCGACGTCATCGGCAACGACCCCCGACCGGCTACCGACGATGAGATCGGGATGATGGCCGATCGGCTTCGAGAAGCGATGGAACAGGGTGGTGTCGGCCTCTCGACCGGCCTCGAATACATCCCGAGCATGTACGCCGATGCACGCGAGATCGCCGCGCTTTGTCACGTGGTCGCCGAGTTCGATGGCGTCTACGTCACCCACATGCGCGGATATGGCCCGAAGGCCCCGAAGGCCTTGGAAGAGGTGCGTCAGATCATGATCGACTCGGAAGTGAACGGCCATATCTCACACTTCAATGGTAAATCTGATATTCTCCTGCCGATCGTCGATCGGTTCCGGGCCGACGGACTCGACTTGACCTATGATACCTATCCCTACTTGGCCGGAAGCACAATTCTGGCGATGGTCGCGCTGCCGCCTTGGGTCCAGGAGGACGGCGTGGATCGGACTCTGGAGCGGCTCCGCGATCCGTCGGTGCTGGATCGGCTCGACCGCGAGTGGTTCGCCGTCGGGACGCCGTATCCACTCGACAAGACGACCTTGACCCTGGTCCGGAGCGAGACGTATCGCTGGGCCGAGGGAATGACGGTTGTCGAGGCGGCTGAGCGGGCCGGCATGTCGGTCGGTCGTTTCGTCTGCGAGATCTGCGTCGCCTCGGAGATGGCCGTTGGGATCTTCGGCTTCCCCGGCGATCGGACCGAGGAGGACGTCCGCGCCATCCTCCGACATCCCGCGCACATGGCCGGCTCGGACGGGATCTACTGCGGTGGTTTCCCGCATCCGCGCGGATGGGGCGCCTTTGCTCGCTACCTGGCGCGACATACCCGCGAACTGGGCGATTACGACTGGCCCGAGGCGGTTACGCACCTCGCCGCCCACGCGTCTCGACGCTACCGCCTCTTCGACCGCGGCTTGATCCGACCCGGCATGGCTGCCGATATCGCCGTCGTTGATCCCGATCAGGTCCAAGATCTCTCCACATATGAAGCGGGCCGCACCCTGGCGCAAGGAGTCCGACACACAATTGTCAACGGCGTGCCCGCGCTCGTCGATGGTGAGCCGACCGGAGCCACGCCCGGACAACCGCTCCGGCCTACTATTTGACTTGTTCCGTCCATTGCCGGCTCCATAGGGTGGGTTTGGACCGGATTTCCTGTTCGGATCGCGACAGGAGGCATCGATCGAATGGCGCAATGGTCGGGTCGATAGCGAGAGTGAACCGAGCCGGATGACTTCAGGAAATCTCGGATTTTGCTGAGTAATTTGGCCGGATAATCCGCGATCTTACTACCGAGCACCGCGTCGACTACGCAGTTGACGCGAACGAGCTCACCGTGGAACTCGTCGCGACGTGGTAAGGATGTCCCGTCGCGGTTCGGCCCGGCAATGACGTCGGGCCTTGCTCCTCAACCCCAGGGAAGGGCTCTTCGATCATGCCACTCACCACTCACAACGCCCACCGACAGGTCCGACGCTCACACCTGCACACCAACGATTTCGGACCGATCAATATTTCCCGGATTCCTCACCACCATCAAAGCCAATCGCATCAGCCGACACATTCCGCAGTCGAATTAGAACGCATCCTCCGTTCGCACATCGAACGTTTGGCCGGCGTTTTGGAAACCAGCACCGACGATCTAGCCGAAACGTCGATCGCCCTCCAAGACCTCAATGCCGCGCTGGGTGCCTTGGAGAAGGTCCATATCCTTGATCGCAGCCCATTGCCTCCGACCCCCAGTGGTTCCTCGGCCTCGGTGATACAACGAAAGGACGCGTCGACGATCACGGATTCGCTCAGCGCGATCCCGGTCCGTCAATCTGAGTGGGACGCCCCCGAGTCACAAGGTCCGTCCGATCGGGACCGCGAGGCTGAGGAAGCGTATGATGATGCCGTCGAAGGTCTGGCGGAGCAAACCAACGAGGAGTCGGTATCGGGCGACGATTGGGGCTCCGATCGTTGGTGGGACCGCCTGATGGTCCACGAGTCGGTCGGTGACGGCTCCCCCATGATCAAAGGGACATGGGTCACGACCCGTCAGGTCGTCTCGATGCTGGTCGACGGCCAGAGCTGGCGTGAGATCCTCCGGAGCTATCCCGAACTCTGCGCGGCCGACATCCGCGCTTGCTTGGCTTTTTCGGTCGAGCATGAGGGGTTCGCTCCTCGATCGCTCGACGAGTCGTTCCTCGACTGACAAAGCATGAGCATGTTGATCGAAGGCGACGATCGATGACCGGAGCTGGTTGATTCCATCAGGAACGAGTCGATGATCTTTGGGAG
The DNA here is from genome assembly GCA_964609385.1 of uncultured Planctomycetia bacterium. Classification (GTDB taxonomy): domain Bacteria; phylum Planctomycetota; class Planctomycetia; order Isosphaerales; family Isosphaeraceae; genus CAZSSM01. Next base: position 12,167 of record CAZSSM010000116.1, on the reverse strand, counting down.
ACGGTCCTCGATGGGATGATCCCGGGGACCGCCCAACGTGAAACGGGGGAATTGCTCGACAATAATCTTCCGAGGCCCGACGTCATGACCTTCAGCATCAGGAGGTCGCGGGCATGGAGCGTGTCGAGCAGGAGTCGGACTGGGTGCCCCGGGCGCGTCGCGGAGATCGCGAGGCGGCCGATCGGTTGCTCTCCGCCCACGAGGAGGCCGTCTACGGCTACCTCAGTCAGATGCTCCGATGCCCGGCTGACGTCGACGATGCGCTTCAGGAGATCCTGCTGCGAGCCCTGGAACGTCTGGACCAGTACCGAGGCCCGGATCGGTTCCGCGCTTGGCTGTTCCGGATCGCGCGTCATGAGGTGGTCGACCGCTGGCGACGCCGACGACGCATGCCTGGCCCGACCACGGAGAACCTCGACGACCTGGTCGATCCACGCTCTGACGACGACCCGTTGATCCGTCACGAGCAATCCGCCGCCCTCCGGGCCGCGATCGATCGCCTGCCCGACGTCGAGCGCGAGGTCGTCTGGATGCGGCTCCAATCCGAACTCAGTTTCCGCGAGATCGCCGATGTCACCGGAGCACCCCTCAACACCGTTCTGGGACGGATGCACAACGCCAAACAACGACTCCGAGGCTGGCTCGAGCCGAGCCGGTCCCCTTGACGGGTTCTCCTCGTCCCCGACTCTGTCGTCCGAACTCGACCCGCACCTCGAGGCCTGGCTAATCTGGTCCGAATCGCAAGCCGACTCGAGTCGCGACGTGCCACGCCACCCCTCGAGTTCGTACACATCGGACGCTCTCGAAGAGATCGAACAGTTCGTCGCGACGGTCCGGAGCGTTCCCCGATCCGCTTCGACACGTTCGACCGTTGATGTCGTGATCGCGCGTTGGCAGCGTCGACGTCGACTGCGGCTGCGGGCCTGGAGTACGCTCGGGCTCTTGATGGTGGCTGGCCTGCTGATCGGGATCGGCCTACCGATCCTCGGACTAGGCCCCCAGCCGATTCCGACCGACGATCCGACCGGGCTCGAACCGTCGGACTCGACCGGAGTCGCCGACGCGTTCCAACCAGGTGTCGACCCCGCACCAGCGATCGGGCCGATCACCGATCAATCTACGATCATCGCTCCGACAGCGATCGACCTGGCGAGCGCCGAACCGGTCCGTCCGCTGAGGTACCATTCTCAGACGAGTCGGCCGCTCTCAACGACGACTGGTCAGGCGATCCGCCAGGCTCGGTCCCGAATCGACATCCTTCGCACCACCTTTGCCTCCCGGAGATCATGGCAATGACAGAGACGGTGATCCTTTCGAGACCGAGCCGTTGGCTTCGGCTCGGAGGCGCTTTGGCGCTGATCGCGATCGTCCTCGGTTCGCTCGCCGCGAGTCGTGGACAGGAGCGCGAGAACGACCTGTTCGACGAGGATCCCCGCGAGTTCCTCGACGAGGAGGAGATCGATGAGGAAGAGGTCCTCGAGTTCATCGACAAACGCCTGCCGGAGCTGACCACGCGCTTGAGGCAGTTCGAAGACGATGATCCCGAGATGGCCGACGAACTCCGTGAACGCATCCTCGAGATTTATGAAGAGTATCGGTTCCTCGCTGAGGAATTCGACGACGATCTGGCCGAGAGTTTCCTGATCATCCAACAGCTCGAGTTCAAACTCGATGCGTCAGTCGAGCGCTTCCTCGAATCGGATGATCTCGAGGAGCGCGAAGCCATTCGAAAGCAACTCGTCGATGTTCTCGACGAACTGTTTGAACGCCGGCTCCGGATCGATCGCGTGCAGATGGAGGGCTTGCGGCGCGAACTCATTCGGTTCGAGCGCGAGATCGAGCATCGCGAACGCAATCGCCGGTCGATCCTCGAGGAACGACTCGTCGAGATCCTCGAAGACATTGACGACGAGGGCGATCAGTTCGAAGACGACGAGGACGAATTCGAAGAGGAGGACGACGAAGAGGAATTCGAATCGCCCCGAGATTATCTCGAAGAGATGCGGGCCGAGCGCGAACGACTTGGCATCGATCGGCGCAACCTCGAGCGTCAGTTGGGTGAGATTCGGTTGCGTGAGGAGTTTCTCGAACAGGCGATCGCTCGCCGACGCGCCGTCGTCGAGGCCTTCGATACCATCGAACGCGCTGAGCGCGACGGGGATTCCGACCAGGTCGACCAGGCCATCGCCAAGTTCGAATTGCTTTCCGATACGACCGGACGCGAGGACTTCCTCGCCGAGTTACAGCTCGATCTCGCTGTTCTGAACCTCGAATCCGACCAGGAAGAAGGGGACGAGGCCGAGCAAGAGGACGCGTCGGGTGACCGACGAGAGCAGATCGCCTCCCTGCTCACGAAGTTGATCGGCTTGATGGAGCGTCTCGTCGCTGAGGAGCTTCCCGATCCATTGGAGCGGGACTATCTGGATGAGGAGATGGATGAGCTTCAAGGCCAGCTCTCGTTGATTCGTGAGCTTGCCGAGCGCGAGGCCGACCTCCGCGAGGCACGAGAACGCGGGGACACAGAGCGGGTCGAGTTTCTTGAAGAGATCATCCGCGAGCTGCGGATTGAGGCCGGCGAGCTGGAGGAAGAGCCCGAGCCTGATGAGGATGAGGAAGGTGGAGCGAACGCTGACGATCCGGGTGTTCAGGCGGCCTTGCCGGTCGTGCTGACCCCAGAGGACCTCGCATTGGCCCAATCCAAGACGTTCGACCAGCACGCTCGGCCGATCCTCATGACCTACTGCATCGATTGTCACGGCAACGGTCTGAACGAGGGGAACCTGGACATCGAGGCGCTGCTTGAAGCGCCTCGACCGTTGGTCCGCAATCGCGAACGCTGGCGGAACGTGATGGAGCAGGTCCGCAACCGCGCGATGCCCCCGAACTGGGCGATCGAGCCCGAGGAATCCGAGCGCAAGGTCCTGCTGGCCCATTTGAACCACGAGATCGTCGAGTTCGACTATGAGTCGGTCCGCGATCCGGGTTATGTGCCCGCGCGTCGGCTGAGCCACGTCGAATACGACCGGACCGTCCGCGACCTCTTCGGGGTCGATGGCCTGCAACCCTCGAAGCGATTTCCCGACGACCTCAGCGGCCCTTCGGGCTTCACCAATAGCGCCGAGACGTTGTTCCTCCAGCCGTTGCTGATGGAGAGCTACCTGGCTGCCGCCGAAGACGTCGTCACACAAGCCTTGGGGACGGAGCCGCGCAACCCGTCCCAACAAGCGGCCCGCGATCGGCTCTTCGTCGCCGAACCGGGGCCATCGCTCGACGAGGCTGAGGCGGCTCGGATCGTGCTCGATCGATTTCTCCGCCGCGCCTGGCGACAACCGACCCGTCCCGAAGACGCGTCGTGGGTGCTCGAACTGTTTCGGGAGGTCCGCCCGCACACGAAGGACTTCCGGTCGGCGATCGTCGAGGTCTTGCCGGCGGTCCTCGCCTCGCCCCGGTTCCTGTTGCATCGCGAGCCGGTCCCGTCGACTGGCGAGGTCACGATCGTCGACAACCACACGCTGGCCAATCGACTCTCGTACTTCCTCTGGGCGTCGATGCCCGACGATCGGCTCTTCGAGTTAGCCGACCAGGGCTTGCTGACCGATCCAGATCAGCTCCGAGCTGAAGTTCGTCGGATGGTGGACGACCCGAAGGCCGACGCATTGGGGGCGGTCTTTGCGGGCCAGTGGCTCGGGTTCGACCGTCTCGGCATCCGGAACCGGCCCGACCCCATCGACAACGCGTGGGCCACCGATACCCTGATCGAATCGCTCCAGCAGGAGTCAGCGCTCTTCGTCGAATCGCTGATCCGTGACGATCAACCGATCACAAAGTTAGTGGACGCCGACTACACCTATATGAACGAAGAAATCTCCCGATTCTATCGAGTGCGTGGAATCCAGGGTCCTGAGATGCGCCGGGTCCCGATCACCGACGAAGTCCGAGGTGGCCTGCTTGGCCAGGCGAGCATCTTGGCTTTGACGTCATTCCAGGGCCGAACCAGTCCGGTCGTTCGGGGCCACTGGATCCTCGATACTCTGCTGGGAACGCCGCCCCCGCCTCCACCACCGAACGTCAGCCAGCTCAACGAGGAGGTCGAAGAGAACGATCGGCTCTCGTTCCGTCAGAAGCTGGAGGTTCACCGCAAGAATCCCAACTGCTCGGCCTGCCACAGCCAGATGGACCCTTTAGGGTTCAGCCTCGAAGGCTTCGACTGGTTCGGCCGCTACCGGCCACGCCGGGAAGACGGACGCGTCGACGACCGGGGCCAATTGCCCAACGGAACCCGGTTCCGCGGCCCGCAGGGGCTCAAGGCCGTTCTCATCGCGCAGCGGAGCGACGACCTGATCCGACAAGTGACCCAGAAGATGCTCACCTTTGCTCTCGGACGCCAACTCGACTACCGTGACGAAGCGACCGTCCGCGAGATCGTGGCCCACGTCCGAAGTCATGACGACCGCTTCAGCCCGCTGATCGATGCGATCGTCCTAAGCGAACCCTTCCGATTCGTCCATCGCCCGCAACCCGAATCCCGTCCTTCGCAGATCCAGGAGACCGACTGATGCACTCATCCCCGATCTTGTCGCGACGCCGCTTACTCCAGGGTGCGGGCGTGGCGGTGGCCTTACCGCTCCTGGAGTCGATGCGGCCGGCGATCGTTCGGGCTGGCGCCTCGTCGACGCCTCCGCCGGTTCGCGCCGCCTACCTCTATTTTCCCAACGGGGTCAACGAAGGTGCTTGGGATCCGGTGCGGGTCGGTCGCGACGGCCGACTCGAGCAACTCAACCGCTGGATGGCCCCCCTGGAAGGGTTCCGCGATGACCTCTTAGTGATCCGTCGGATGTCGACGCCGCGTGGCAACGGTCATGCCGCGGGCACGGCGACCTGGCTAACCGGTGGTGGTTTCGACGCACAACGAATCGACGCTGGTGGGATGTCCGTCGACCAGATCGCCGCCCGCCACGTCGGGCAGTCGACGTTGCTACCGTCCTTGGAACTCTCGACGGCCGGTCAGGGTGCGTTCTCGAACAATCTGGTCCGGAACAGCCTTTCGTGGTCCGATCGCGACAAGCCGCTGCCGCGCTTGGTCGAACCGCGTGTGATCTTCGACCGGATGTTCCGGACCAGCCGCACAGGCGTCATGCGGCGCTCGGTGCTCGACCGGATCCTCGACGATGCCCGCAGCCTCCGAGGCCAGGTCAGCCACGACGACACCCGAAAGGTCGACGAGTACCTCGATTCGATCCGGAGCGTTGAGCGTCGGCTCGAGTTCGCCGACCGTCAGGCCGAGCGGGCCCGACGCGACCCCGCGCTCCGCGACCGGCTCCAACGTCCCAACACCGGGATCCCCGATGACCACGGAGACTACGTTCGCCTGCTCTTCGACATGATCGTTCTGGGCTTCTGGGCTGACGCGACTCGCGTGACCAGCTTCATGCTCGACCACGGCCAGAGCAACCGCTACTTCAACTTCATCGACGGGGTGCGCGGCACCTGGCACGCCCTCTCGCACTGGCGCGATACGTCGGGACGAACCGAAGACGACGACGGCATGACCTCCTGGAGTTCACGTGCCGAGAAGCAGGCGATGTACAATCGCGTCGTCGCCTGGCATCACGAGCAGGTGGCCTACTTCCTCGGTCGGCTCAAGGCGATCGACGAGGAGGGCCAGAGCCTCCTGGACCGTTCGGCGATCCTCTACGGCTCCAGCTTGGCCGACGGTCACGCGCACGCCTCGGACAACCTCCCGCTGATCATGGCGGGTCGAGCCGGTGGCGCGTTCCGGACCGGACGAATGGTCCAGTTCCGCCGCGAGACGTCGATGTCGAGGCTCCACCTGACCACGCTCCAGGCGATGAACGTGCCCGTCGAGCGGTTCGCCGAGACGCGCGACTCGGTCGGAGAGTTCTCGGGGTGATCTGATCGGAGATAGGGATATCTTAGCGATCGGCTCATCGGGAATGGATCCCATGGTGAGCCATTCAAACCATCGTCGATACTTCTTTGCCTCATGATCTGCTCGATCAGCGTTGATCGAGCAGATAGCGCATGAGGTGACCGAACTGCTCGTCGGGGATCGAGGCGGCGAGGTTCTCGGGCATTAGAGAGAGCCGGGTCGACCGGCGCTCCTCGATCGATTCGACCTGGACGACGGTCTCGCGGCCCTCGGTATCGGCGAGCACAAGGGTTTGCCCCTCGCGACGACGAACGAGACCGCTAAGGACCCGGCCGTCATCGAGCGCGATGACTGTGGTGGCGAAGGCCTGATCGACGTTGCGGTTCGGGTCGTGCAGATCTTCCAAGAGCCGATCGAGACCGCGGCCACCGACGCCGTCGAGTTGAGGACCGATCACTGCGCCGAAGTTACCGATCCGATGACAGTTGGCGCAGCGTTCTCGGAAGACTTTCGCACCCCGTGCTACTGACCATGCTCCAATCTCTTGTCGATAGACCTCGCGTCGCGCGGTGATCAGACGATCGATCGCCTTGCTCCGGTCAGGGGCCAAGGCTTGGAGCCGCTCGGTTCGTCGATCGAGTTCGGGATCACCGTGCGCCCGCATCGTCTGGACCAGGTTGTCTCGAGTGAGGAGTTGCGGGGATGCGGAACCGGCCTCGATCAGCTCGAGCAGGAGGTCGGATCCGCCCTCCGTGGCGACGAGCGTTGAGGCGAGTTGCTCCTGATCGCGACTGGCCGCCGAGCGGAAGGCCGACGCGACCAGCTCGGGGATCATCGTCGAGTCGTCTCCGATCAGACGTCCGATCATCTGTCGTCGGAGCGATTCGGAAACCTCCGGCCGCGCGATCAGTTCGGCGAGCCCCCGCAGGAGGTCGTCGGAGCGATCGTCGAGGATGCCTTCGGCCAAGGCGCCGGCGGTGGCCGGGTCGGCGCTCAGTTCAGCGAGCCGGGAACGGAACCGACCACGGAGCGAATCGAGCAGACCGGCCCAACGCGCCATCGCGGTGACCTGTCGGAGCCGCGCGCGTCGAGCCGATGGTGCCTCCTCAGGGACTCGGACGACTGGCGGATCGAACCGCCCCACCGCCACCCAGGCGAAAGCCGACAGGTCCAGTCCATCGACGATCTCCAACGACGCCCGACGACCCTGCCAATCCGAGAGGTCCCAGTCGACCGGTTGCGCGACGTCGTTGCGTGGGGCCAACGCCCGCGCGATCTCCTCACCCGAATCGCTCAGCACGAGCCGAACCGAGTTGGCAGGTGTTGGTGGATCACTCGGAAACCCGAGGTGACCCGCGATGACGAACCGGAGCCGTGATGGTATCTCGAACGGTCGCGAGCGGAGCGTCCCCGTCAACGATTCGCCGCCGGGCGGCAGGCTGCTCAAGACGGTCAGACCGCGCTGGCCATCGAAGGTGTCACGCGACTGAAGGATCCAGAAATCCTTGAGCGTCTTCGTAGGTCCGAACGGGACATAGACCCAGTCCGATGCGGCGTCGGCATCGCCCTCGAGCACCTCGACGATCAACTCGGCGGTCCAATTGCGCATTGCCGACGTGGGCGCGCGGCCTCGACGATCGAGCCCGTCCCGGATCGCTGTCCAGAGCGACAATTGGAGCGCGATGTCCTTCGAGACCCGTTCGGTGATCAGACCGACCAGTTCGTCGATCCGCGTTTCCGAGACATGACGGGCCATATGCGGGAGATAGCCTCCCAATCGCGACGGCTCAAACGAATCCGACCTGACGAGGTCCAACAGCAGGTTGCCGGCTCCTTCCGAAGGGACGCCCAGAAGCGCATCGGCCAAGAGTGACTTTTGCGGTGCAGTTGTTTCCGAGAGGTCGATCCGATCGAAGGTCCGATCATCCAAGAACTGGTTGCGGAGCGCGATCTTGAGCATGTGTTGCAGATGGACGTCGTGTGCCTCAACCTGCTCGGCCGCCTCGGAGATGGGGATGACGTGTTCTGGTTCGGTCTGGACGGCGAGGGTTTCGGCCGCCGCGCGTCGGACGAACGCATTGGCATCCCAGAGGCCCGACCGTGCCCGATCGGCCAGCGTATCGGACCAATCGGTTCGAGTCGCGAGGATCCGCTGCGCGTGGGTCCGGATCGCGGGTTCGGGATCTTCGAGGGCTGCGAGCAGGGGCGGTTCGGGCAAGGCGTCGAGTCGCTGAAGAACCCAGAGCGCATGGATCGTCGTATTCGCATCGCGACGCGCGTCGACAACTCGGAGCAGGGGGGCGATCGCGTTCGACCCGTGACGATCGCTCAGCGCATCGGTCGCTTGCAGGCGGAGGGTCTGATTGGGGTGACCCAGCAGCGCGATCGTCTCATCGATCAACGCGGCGGCGAGATCAGGGACGTCGGCCAGGGTCGGAGGTGGGTCCAGACGGTCATCGTCCACGGCCCCCACTCCTCGGTAGGTGATCCGCCAGATCCGACCCCGCACGCGATCGCGACCGGGGTGGTCGAGCGGGACCTCGTAATGGCCGATGATGCGGTTGTAGAAATCGGCCACATAGATCGCGCCGTCGGGCCCGAGCTGGATGTCGACGGGCCGGAACCAGGGATCGCGGCTGACGAGGAGGTCGGGCAGCTCACGAGTTTTCAGACTGGAGCCCTGCACGTCGAGGGCATCGGCGTGGACGCGGCTGGTCATGACGTCGCCGGTCAGAACCGCGCCTTGATAGGGCGCGGGGAGGCGATCGTCGTCGAGGAAGCAGCAGCCAGCGATGGCCGTGGATCGCTGGTGGGCCTCCATCACTGGAGGCACGAAGCCGAGCCCGTCGTGGGGTTTGCCGAAGCTCTCGTAGGAGCCGCCACGGAGCAGGAGGGTGATCGGCTTGGAGTGGCAGTCGGCGTTCAGCCAGTCGCCGAGTGGGGTCTGGCACATGCCAAATGGGTTGACCTGACCGCGCGTGAACGCCTCGATACGGCTCCCGTCCATGCGAAACCGGTAGGTATTCCCGCTCTGCATGGCGAGCCGGTGACCGTCGCGCCCGGCGACGGATGTCACGTTGTTGAACCCATGGCAGGCGTAGATCCAGCCGTCGAGCCCGCGCTGGAACGCGTTGTTTAGCCCGTGCGTATCGCGCTCATAGCCGAACGGGCCATAGAGCACGAGGCGCTCGTCGACGCGGTCATCCCCGTCATGGTCGCGGAGATCGTAGATGTTCGGGATCCCGAAGACGATCGCACCTTGAGAATGGGGATCGATCCCGATCGGGATCGTCAATCCGTCAGCGAAGACAGTCCGCACGTCGGCGCGACCATCTCCATCGGTATCTTCGAGGATGACCACCTGATCGTTGCCATTGAAATCGTCGGTCTCGGGGAAAGGATAGTCGACGCTTCCGGTAACCCAGAGTCGGCCCCGATCATCGAAGGAGAGGTTCATTGGTTTCTGAATCATCGGCTCAGCGGCGAAGAGCTGAACTTCGAAGCCGGGCGGCAGCTCGAATAACGCCCGCTCTTGATCGGGGGAGAGCGGGTCGGTCGGTCGGATCTGGGCGGCGAACGGATCCCCTTGAGGTTGTCCCGTGGCGTCCTCTGTGAACCCAATGAAGCACCATAGGCCGAGCCAAGCGAGCGTGAGAATCGGCCTCCGATCCAGAAACATCACAGTGCGCATCATGGGTTCCTTGATGGTCCGACGTTCCTCGTCGTGCTCCGGGTGTGGGTGGATCGAAGAGCCGTGATCGAGGATTCATCCACCCCAAGGGATATCGTGTGCCTTGACGTATTGCTTCCAGTTCTGACGGAGATGCCAGAACGACTCGAAGTCGGGCTGGACCAGGAACGGGTTGGAGGTCCGTTGTTCGCCGATGGTCGAGAAGGGACGGATCCCGTAGTCGTGGCCGGGGAACACCTCGACGTCGTCATCGAGCCCGAGCAGGACCCCATGTAGGTTCAGGAAGTGGACGCGCGCCTGGTCCTCGTTCCACGACTTACCGACGCCGCCGACGAAGAGTTCGTCGCCGACGAGCGCCTTGTACTCGTCGATCAGGTAGACGATCGAGTCGGCGCAGTGGCCTGGACAGTGGAGAACCCGGATGGACAGATCGCCAACCTTAAGGATTTCGCCATCGTTGAGGGCGCGGTCGATGCCGCGAACGTCGGGATGAGCCGCGAAGGGCGGGTTCTGGGTGATCCGCTTCAGCTCGGGCACCCCCGCGACATGGTCGCTGTGCGAATGGGTGGCCAGGATCAAGGTGATGGTGGCGCCGATCTCCTCGGCCCGGCGGCTCAGGGCATGCGGGTTCATCCCCGGATCGACCGCGGCGACCTGGCGCGTGGTGGCGTCCCCCACAAGATATCCCAGGTTCTTATCGCCACCGATGGGAACTTGCTCAAAGATCATCGTCGGTCCCCTCCGATAGATTGGGAGTCGGGGTGTCGCCGGATGCAGGTGCGGACGCGCTGGACGGTCGCGGGATCGCAGGGTCTTGTCACCACCGATGGGAACTTGGTTAACGATCATCGTCGGTCCCCTCCGATTGGTTGTGCGTCGCGGTGTCAGGGGGTGGGCACGCGCTGGCGATTTGTCGCCGGGTTTGCCGAGACGATTCGAATCGCTGCGCGAACGATTCGATCCCAATTGTCTGAAGCGACAGACAGGAGGCGGAGACGTGCTGACGTCCTGGGTGCTCGTTCCGGTATTGAGTCTGATCCCGGGGGACGTCTACCCGTCTCCTCAACGACCCGGACCTATGGTACCGTCCGGGGTGAGCTGGCACGACTTAGAGTCGAGTCAACTCGATGCATTGTTTGCGGCCGGTTCGTCGGAGCGAATCCCGTTCGGCCGTGTCTCTGGACGCGTGATTCTGCGCCCCGGAACGCGGCTGGGTCGGTTTCTGAGTCGTGCGTCTCGCCCGGTCTGGCAGGGGAAGCGGTTCGACCACGATGGGATCGCCGTCAATCGGTTCTTCGGCCTGCCGATGGTCCGGGCCCAGGTCTTTCACGGGACCAGTTGGTTCGATGGAGGCCCGGCCATCATCCTGAATTATAGGGAGACCTCGCTGGTCTATCGCCGCTATCGCGATGAGATTCGCGAGGTCGCTCCTGGGGTCTACCTCGGCTTGATGTACGAGCGTTTGATGACGAAGGAACCGCGTCTGGTCATGCGTTTTGTCCTCGAGGCTCGTGACGAACGTTGACCGACGCGGTCATCGCGTGGGAACGCTCGGTTCACTCATCGCCGATTCCTGAACCGGGCCACGGTTTCCCCGTCGTCCCGATATCTCTGCATCAGCTCTTCGAGCCGTTGCTTGAGTTGCTCGACGATCTCAGCGTAGGCCGGATCGTCGTAGACGCTCTGCAACTCGTGAGGATCCTTGCGGAGGTCGAACAGTTCCCAGGCGTCGACGTCGGGCTCGTAGAAGTGGATCAGCTTGTAGCGCTCGGTCCGGACCCCGCGATGACGACGGACCGCATGCACTCCCGGATATTCGTAGTAGTGGTAGTAGACTGCGTCGCGCCAATCCTCAGGCGTCTCGCCCTTGAGCAGGGGGACGAGGCTTTGCCCTTGCATGTCCTCGGGGATCGGCGCCCCGGCGATCTCTAAGAAAGTGGGCGCGAAGTCGAGGTTCATGGCGAGCGTTTCGGTCCGCGTGCCCGGCTCGGTCTGCCCTGGCCAACGGACCAATAATGGCGTTCGGAACGACTCCTCATACATCCAGCGCTTGTCGTACCAACCGTGTTCGCCGAGGTACCAGCCCTGGTCCGAGGTGTAGATGACCACCGTGTTCTCGGCCAGGCCCGACTCTTCCAGGTAGTCCAGGACCCGACCGACATTGTCGTCGACCGCATCGACACAGCGGAGATAGTCCTTGACGTATCGCTGGTATTTCCACTTGACCAACGCTTCGCCGGTCAGGTTAGCGCGGCGGAAAGCGTCGTTCTTCGGTCCATAGGCCTCGTTCCAGGCCGAGCGTTGCTCAGGGGTCAGCCTCGACGGTTCGGTGAGCTTGAGGTCGTTGGGGTTGAGGTGCTCGGCGACGGTCATCTCTTGGGTCCGCGCTGGGGACTGGCGACCGCTGTAGTCGTCGAAGAGCGGCTCCGGCTCGGGGATCGTCACGTCGTCGTAGTGGTCCAGGTAATCGGGGCCGGGCTGCCAATTTCGGTGCGGCGCCTTGTGGTGGTACATCAAGAAGAACGGCTTGTCGTCCGTTCGTCGTTCTTGGAGCCAGGTCAGGGCCTCGTCGGTGATGATCTCGGT
>CAZSSM010000115.1:0-17851 GCA_964609385.1 uncultured Planctomycetia bacterium | reverse complement strand
AGCCAGCAGCGGTCCGCCCAACGCGGTCAACACGATCAACACGACCGCAATCTGCCCGGAGGAGGCCAGGGGGCGGATCCGAACAACCAACGCGAGGACCGCGCCCAAGGTCGTCAGCATCAGGAGGTCGGCCAGCGGGATCATCCAGAACGCATGCCGGCTCCGCGCCAGAGTCGTCATCGAGACCCGCAAGGCCCAGGAGGTCGGCCCTAAGGCAGCGGCCAATTCCAAGAAGCCCGCGATCCAACCGGCCAAGACGGCCAAGCCGAAGATCTCGCGCGGTCGCCAAGCCGGTGGGTCCACCCGCTTTGAGGAAGCCTTGGCAGTCGGCTCGACCCGGTCCGTCGGCTCGGGAGCGATTGGTCGGAGCGTCGACGACGGGCGCGGGGTCGACCCGGCTTGCAAACGGCTCATCGCACGTCCTTAGTCATCCATGACGGAGGTCGGGCTTCGGCGGATCATCCGGACGGATCGCGTGGACCGTTCGGGCTCGGATCGCGGACCGCCTCATGCATGGTCAACGATCCCGATGATCGCGTTCTGGCCCCGCACGGTGCTGATCCGAGGTCGCTCAACGAACGGGTCCGAGAGCCGGGGCGTCGGTAAGATGAGTCAGCGACGGGACCTTGTCGACATCAGTTTCGGACGTCACGACCGGTCCGATCGCTCAGGAGGCGCGGGGATCATCCCAGCCCCAAAGGCAATTCACCCTGGACGGGGCCCATCGGCCGGTACGGCTTGAGCTTCGTGCCGGAGGAGCCAATGCTTGCGGTCCAGCCCGCCGGCGAAGCCGGTTAAGGCGCCGTTGGCACCGACGACACGGTGGCACGGAATGAGGATGGCGATCGGGTTGCGTGCGTTGGCCATGCCGACCGCGCGCGCCGACGAGGGACGCCCAATCCGCGTCGCCAAAGCGCTGTAGCTGAGTCGCTCACCGAAGCCGATCCGCTGCAGTTCATCCCAGACCAGCCGTTGGAATTCGGTTCCGGACGGGGCCAGCGGGACATCGAAGCGGACCGATTGGCCGTCGAAGTAGGCCTCCAACTGCCGAGAGACCTCGACGAACGGCCCGCGATCCTCACACCAAGTCGGGTCCACCACGCCCCGGCCCGGCAATCGGAGTTCGGTGACCGAATGGCCATCGGAGACCAATAGGAGCGACCCGATCGGGCTCGCCATCCAGGTGAAATAGCTGGTGGTTCGCATCGTCATCCAAAGGTCTCCGTACCGAGGAATCGGGCGGGGCTCGGCCGACAGATTCGTGCCGTTGCGCTCGCTGTTCGTGGTCCAACTCGTGCGACACGCTTGATTTCGGCCGTCCCGGCGCTTATCAAAGGGAAAACCACGGCATGAGCAGCCGTGCGCAACGGAACATCCTCGATGGATCCATCCGTTGCATTCCGTTGAGACGCGACGCGCGTCGCCTAGCTTCTCCGGGGGGCGAGAACCATCGCCTGCGTGGACCTGATCGAACTGCGGAACGTCACGAAAGTCTACGCGGGTCAAACCCGAGTCGCCGTCGATCACGTGAGCCTGCGGATCGAGACGGGCCGGACGACCGTTCTGATCGGACCCAGCGGCTGTGGCAAATCGAGCCTGCTGCGGATCATGCTCGGCTTGGTCCAGCCCGATTCCGGTGAGGTCGTCCTCGACGGCAACGCGCTCACCGATCGCCAGATCCCGAGCCTCCGCACACGGACCGGCTATGTGATCCAAGATGGTGGGCTGTTCCCCCACATGACCGCCCGGGCCAACATCACCTTGATGGCCCGTCAGCGTGACTGGGACGCTCGACAGATCGACGACCGGGTCGTCGAACTGGTTGACCTGACCCGCTTCCCCAGCGAAGGCCTCGACCGCTACCCCGTGGAACTCTCCGGCGGCCAGCGCCAGCGCGTCGCATTGATGCGAGCATTGATGCTCAAGCCCGACCTGCTCCTGCTCGACGAACCCTTGGGGGCGCTCGACCCGATGATCCGGTTCGATCTCCAGACCGACCTTCAGGCGATCTTCGAGCAGTTGGACACGACCGTGGTCCTGGTCACGCACGACCTGGCCGAGGCGGCCCACTTCGCTGACCGGATCGTCCTGATGCGTGGGGGACGGATCGTCCAGTCCGGGCCGCTGGCCGACCTGCTCGATCGCCCGGCCGATCCGTTCGTCACCCAGTTCGTGACCGCTCAACGCGGACAGAGCTTGGAGGTCTCCCAATGAGCGATCGGGGAAGCCACGCTCCATCACGACACCTCGGCACGCGGACGATCGTCCTGATCCTGGCCCTCTGCGGGGTCTTCAACCCATCCCATGCCCAGACCAACAACAATGAAGGTGACGACGAGGTCGAACCGCTGGTGGTTACTTCCAAGCGGTTCACCGAAGGGGTCGTGCTGGGCGAGATCGCGAGGCTGAGCCTGATCGCGGAGGGCGTACCGGCCGTCCATCGCCGAGAGCTGGGCGGGACCCGTGTCACCTTCAATGCCTTAGCCAACGGTGAAGTCGACATCTACGCCGAATACACCGGTACGTTGACCCAAGAGATCCTGCAGAGCGAAGCGATCGTCTCGAACGACGAGCTGGCCAGCGCCCTTCGAGAGCGTGGCCTCGGCATCTCCAAGCCTTTGGGTTTCGACAACTCCTTCGCCTTGGGCGTCCGGCCCGAAACGGCTAAGCAACTCGACCTGGCCACCATCTCCGACCTGACCGCCCATACCGACTTGCAGTTCGGCCTCTCCACCGAGTTCATGAACCGTGGCGACGGCTGGCCAGCGTTGAAACGCGCCTACGGCTTGCCGCACCGCAACGTCCAAGGGATCGATCACGACCTGGCCTATCGCGCGGTGGCCGACGGCAACCTCGACGTGATCGACCTCTACACGACCGACGCCGAGATCGCCTACTACGGGCTGATCGCGCTGAAGGACGACCGGCAGTTCTTCCCCCGTTACGAGTGCATTTGGCTCTACCGGCTCGAGCTGGAGCGGACCCATCCCGAGGCCATCGAGACGCTGAACCGGCTGGCCGGCTCGATCGACGAGGCGACGATCCAGCGGCTCAACGCCGAAGTCAAGATCGATGGTCGGCCCGAACAAGTGGTCGTCTCGGAGTACCTCCAAGAGCGCTATGGGATCGCGGTGGACGTGGAAGTCGGCACTGCCACCGATCGGATCACCCGACGGACCGTTGAGCATCTGGTCCTGGTCTTGGCGGCGATGAGTCTAGCCACCGTGATCGCGATCCCCCTCGGAATCGTCGCGGCGTATCGCCCGGTGCTGGGGCAGGCCCTGCTGGCCGGCACCGGGATCCTCCAGACGATACCGTCCTTGGCGCTGTTGGTCTTCATGATGCCGCTGTTGGGCACCGGGGCCAAACCGGCCATCGCGGCCCTGTTCCTGTACTGCCTGCTGCCGATGGTCCGCAACACGATCACCGGCCTACAGGCGATCCCGTTGCCGTTGCAGGAGTCGGCCGAGGCGTTGGGCCTGTCGCCGCCGGCGCGACTCTGGCGGATCAGCTTGCCGCTGGCCTCGCGCTCGATCCTGGACGGTGTGAAGACCTCGACGATCCTCTGCATCGGCTTCGCCACCCTGGGCGCGTTGATCGGCGCGGGCGGCTACGGCCAGTCGATCCTGACCGGGATCCGGCTCGACAAACTCGGCCTGATCCTCGAGGGCGCCGTGCCGGCGGCGCTGATGGCGGTGCTGGCCCAGGGTCTCTTCGAGGGGATCGAACGGCTAGTCGTGCCGCGCGGGCTCCGGCTCAAGCGGACCATCTGACCCGTGACCCTCCGACGCCGCTCGCCTCAATCAACCGACCCGTTCGCCGGAGCCGCGAACCGAACCACCGCGTGTTGACTTTCGCAGTCGTTGCCCCGCGTCGGCGACCGTCCGCGCCCTCCGAACAGCCTCCTCCCGGATCGAGAGCCCGAGACCCTCTCGTCGTTCGAGACCCCCTCACCCGAGACAGGATCTGATCCCGGCTCGACTCGCGATCCGCCCCCACTCCGACGCCAAGGAGCGTCTGCCTTGACTCTACTGAGCTTAAACACCAATCACCCCTCGGACTTGCTCCATCGAATCGCGCGTCGGGTCAGCCACGGCCCAGTCGAGCCCCTGGACGACCACCGATTCCTGGAGACGCATCGCTGCTTCGAGGCGTCCAGCGACCAGCAGTCGCGGATCCTCGACTGGTTCGACACCGACTTCGGGCCGCGGCTCGGGCCGCGTCGGACCCTCTCAGCGCTCAGCATCGGCTGCGGCAGCGGGATCCTCGACCTGCCCCTGGCCCGGATCCTCCGCGACCAGGCCGAGCAGATCCGCTACGTCGGGGTCGATCCGAATCGGCCCGAATGCCTGATGTTTGACCAGACCTTCACCGAAGCCGACCTGCCCGGAGTCAACGCCCGCGCCGTGCCCGAGCCGATCGAGCGGTTCCGGACCACCGAGCGGTTCGACCTCGTCCTGATCGCCCACGCCCTCTACTACATGCCCGACCCCGCCTCGGCCTTGGAACAGGCCGTCACCCAACTGGCACCGGGCGGCTCCCTCGTGATCGTCCACGCGCCGTTGCGGCCGTTGAACCCGCCCTGCGACCTGTTCTGGCGACGTCTGCTGGACCGTCCAGCCTGGTTTAGCGAACGCGTCGCCGAGGAACTCGACCGGATCGGCCTGGAAGTCGTCGCCCACCCGCTCGATGCGCAACTCGACGCGACCGCTTGTTTCGACGAGGACGACCATTGGCGCGACCGCGATCGCCTCTTCGACTTCCTCGTCCAAGCTGATCTGGGCCACAGTGACCCTCGACTGGCCGAGACTGTCCGGACCTACTTCCGACAACTCGCCCGGCCCGTCGGCGATCGGATGATCCTGCCCCATCCGGCGACGATCTTCGAAGCCCGACCCCCGGAACGGAGCTGACAAAACCCCACCACTCCGACGCGGAGGAGCACGGGAGAACGATCTCGGTCATGATCCGCGATCCCCGGACGACCAGAGCATGAGGCTCGCCGCGAGGAGGACGGTGTGGACGGCGAAATGGACCGTGCTGAGCACCAAATAGGCGCGGTGCCAAGGATAGAAGCCGTTCAACGAGCCGGCCTCCAACCACGCGTCCATGACGCGATGCAGCCCCATCAATGTGGCCAAGAGGACCGTTGAGGCCACGATCAAGGCGTCGCGAAGCCAGGCCACCCGGCGACGATCGCGGCGAACGCGATTAGCTTCGATGATCGCCAACAACGCCCAGAGCGCGAGGACCCCGACACCGATCGCGTTGAGACGATCGGTGACCGTTGGCGTGATCGTCAGCCCGACCTCCAGCGAGTCCCAAGTCTCATGGAGCACTGGCAGGACCACCGCGCTATAGAAGACGAACCCGCCATACCAGACGGCCAACCCAAGCATCGCCGCAAAACGGAGGACCGGCATGATCCAACGGGTTGGGCCGACCCCTTGAAGAGATCGGCCCGGTTCGGGAGCGCTGGCCGTGATGGGATCGGCGTTCACGGCCGATCGGCCTCCTCACCGAACGGATCGGCCTCCGAATCGAGCCAGGGCTCCTCACCCTCATCGAGTTCGTTGATCCAGATGTTGCGCCAACGGACCTCGGCGGGCGGATCGCCTCGGAAGCTGTGGACCTGAAGACCAATGAACCCACTCGGAGTCATCGTGTCGGTGAGGACCGCACACGGCACATCGTTGACGAATGTCTTAATCGATTCCCCTTGACAGATGACTCGATAACGGTTCCAGCCTTCGGGGTCGAAGGCGGCGTTGGCCTCGGGATTATCGCGGTCCTCGTCGGTGCTTAGCCAACCCCGACGCGCCTCGTCGTAGATGAACCCGGCGTTGCCGTTGGTCGAGATCTCGACCTGATAGCCGTGAACGCGGCCGTTGCGGTAGTCCGGCTTGCTCTCGCTCCGGATCTGCACGCCCGAATTGAGTCGCGGATCGACCTTTACCTCGAAGTACAACTCGAAGTCGCCGTACATCTTCTCGGTGCAAAGGAACGAGTTGGGGCTGCCCTCGGCGGTGCGACCCACAATGACCCCGTCCTCGACCCAGTAGGTCGCCGTCCCATTGATCTGCGTCCAGCCGGTGAAGTCCTCCCCATTGAACAGGGGGACAAACCCGGTCTGCTGGAAGGCGATGGCTGCGGTCGACGCGACGGCCACAACCGCAACGGCCATGACCGTCCCTACAACCTGGACCATGACGAATCCGAGCACCGCGGCCACGACGACCGCGAGAGCCACCACCATCCCGATAGTCCGTACCATAATGCGTTCCTTATCGAAGGTGATTGCGACGCTGCGTCAGCGGATTCCCGATCCGGCATCCAGTGATCCCGAACCGATGACCTCCTATTCATAAGAGTAACAGGGTCCGGCTGTGGGAGCCACTGTCAGAGTTAGGCCCCGCGAGGCGAGTGAGGTTGCACTTCTCTCTGGTCCAATAAAGCATATCTTCACGACTGAGATGCCCCGAGCCAGTCGTCCTCGAGCTGCTCCAGGGAGTCGATGCCGTAGATCCGCTGGAGGGCCGGCTCGTAGCCCTCGCGCTGGGCGAATTGCAGGAAGGCGATCAGATGGGCCGGGGAACCTCGACGCACCAGATAGCCGACTAACGCCACGCCTTGGCTGTCGTGGAGTTCCCAATCGCGGGCGGCCTCGGCGATGCCGCCCGCATCCGTGACCGTTGCGGGCGATGCCCCGCCGAGGAACTCGCGGAGGTTGGGCGTGCCCCCTCGACGCGTCGCCTCGACGAATTGGTCGAGATAGCGTTGCTGGTAAGAGTCCGGCTCGGCCATCGCGGCGATCCCCTCATCGGCCCAACGATCCAATGGTTGGTCGGGGAACAGGTCGGCCAAGACCACATGCGTCACTTCATGTGGAATCACCGAATGCATGAGGCCGGCCCCGTCGTCACGGAGGTCGATCCGACGCGCAACGACCTGACCCATCCTTGTGCGGATCGTGGTGATCCCCTCGGCGCTGGACCGCTGGCCAGTAGCATCCCTGAATGAGTCGGCCTGGGCATGCAGAAAGACCTCACACTTGGGTGACCAGGGTCGCCGCAACGCGTCGGGCAGGTGCCCGGCCCAACGGTCGAACTGCTCGGCGCGGGCGCGCTCGGTGGTTGCGGCCACCACCTGGACCAGTCGCGGCGTGCCCCGATAGTAGATCCGGAAGTTGGGCGTCTCCCAGGTCTGCCAAGGGCCAACCGGCTGGCCAGCGCGACCGATCGGAACCCCGTCGGAGCGCATCGTCGACTCGGGCGCGGAGCGATCCCGGCTCGGGCGGCGGCCCGGCTCGTCCGAACGGTCCTCGGGGCCGGGATTGTTGGCCCGGACCACGACCGATCGGCTCCCCGATCGCCTGACCGCCGGTGGAATCGAACGGCGATCGATCCCCGAACGATCCAGCGCCATACTCAACAAGTACTCATTGAACCAATGCTCGGGGTGAAGCTGTTGGAGGTCCTGGATCTCCGCCAGGATCGGCCGCCAATCCCCTCGCTGTTGGGTCGCCTCTTCGATCCGGCTTCGGACCGTCACGCAACGGCAGTACCACCAATATTGCCGACGCGACCCCGGGAGGACGCCATCGCGGGCCAAGTCGCCGTAGATCCGACCCGCCTCGTGGTAGCGACGGGCACGGAAGGCCTCGTCGGCCTCGCGGACCTCACGACCGATCTCGGACATGGTCGACGACCCGGAACGTGTCGGGGGCTCGACTTCAGGTGTCGCGTCTGTTGACTTGTCACGGATCGGCGATCGTCCGCGGTCCGGAGTCGCCGCGCTGGGAGCAGTCGTCGCCGAGCTGTCTCGTCCGATCGGGATGGGGATCGGCGAGCTGTTGGTCAAAGGCCTTGGTGTCGGCGGGTTCGAGTCGGAGTAGGCCGGCTCCGGGTCGGTCTTCTCGATCGGGATCGGAGTGGGAGCCACTGGATCGTCAGCAGGAATGGGCCGAGGAGCTGTCTCGAAACCGGGAACATTTATCACATCCGGAAAGTCGCTCTGATCGAAGATATCTGCGATCTCTTGATCTTGATTTGTTTCTTCATCGATGGCGGGAGCATCCTCGGAGATCCTGACCACCCCCCGATCGAGGACCGCTTTCCCACCCTCGACGTCCTCCAGATCGGACTCGGCAGTGTCGAGATCCGGCTCGGACCCGATCCCGTCAACGATCGCCTGAGGTTGCGAATCGGGGAGGCGTCGAGGTTCCTCGATCGCGATTCCGCCGAGGATCTTCTCGGCCAGTGATCCGGGCAGGTCGCTGGTGTCGATCGCGAACGGTGAGTCCGTACCATTGGATGAGGCCTCGACCGCTGGGTCGTCGTCGGTAGGGAGCGCGGGACGATCACTGGAGGACTCGGGACGAACCGGCGGTTGGGGTTCGGTCTTTGGGCCGTCCTCGGTCGAAACGTTCGATTCAACAGCTTCCGGAACGACCTCGACGGGCTGGGGCCGAACGTCTCGACGCTGGAGCATAGCGAGGTTGCCGCGGTGGATCCGAGCCTGGACCGGATCATCTCGGCGCTCGGCCTCGGCGATCGCCTCGGTGTAGGCCCGGACCAACAGATCGTGAGCCTGTCGGCGTTGGTCCCCATCGAGCCGGTTGGTGGCCAGGGCGAGGATCAGGACGTCGATGGCCGCGTCGGCTTGAGATTGCTCGAGCAACGCGCCAGCCTTGGCCAAGGGCGTCTTATCGACTGCTGTCGATACAACGAGGGCCCGAGCGACCGATGACTGTCCGGTCGGTGCCGAGAGCCCGGTCAAAATCAGAAACCCGAGCGCTGCGACGATCCGGGCTGACCGCGCGACCGTGTCGGGAAGATAATGGGGCATCCGTACGGTCTCGGCTGTTCGTGGTTCGAGGCGATCGGCGATCGATCACGACCGGCGAGCCCCCTATCCTGAGCCGGTCGCCATCCTTCTTGGCGTCACCGAGCCAGTGCGGGGGGAGTATCGACGCCCGAAAAGCGCTGGTCAAGCCGAGATGATGCATCGACCCCGAAGGATACGCCGCCCTGGAAGAGATCGCGAGCGATCGCCTCATCACATCGGTAAATCCGCGTCAGGTTCCGGATCGTCCCCGGCCATCCAGGTGCTCACGAACTCGGCCGACCAGAACCGCGACGGGAGAGGAGCAACCAACGTCGGCGTCCCGTCACCGACCACAGTGGGCAACAGAGGGTTGAGGAGGATCGGCACCGGCAGGTGCTTGCGCGCGATGTAGGTCGTCGCGATCAGACAGTCGGCCGGGAGGTTTAAGGAACGGGGCACGGGCAAGCCGAAGGCGCGGTCGGTCGGGTCATTCAGATGATCGACGACCTCAATCTCCTCGGGATCCTCGGGCTGGGTCCCCTTCAACTCGAGGACCTGGTGCGCGATTTCAGCAAGCGGTTCGGGGCCCGGCCAGCGGTCCGGATCGCGGAAGTAGATGAGCGTCGCCGGGTAGTTGTCGCCACCGGGTCGATACAACAGGTCATTCGTTTGAACGACATAGCCCCAAGTCACCGATCCGGATTCGAGCAGCTCTAAGTATCCATCGAAGAGGAGCTGGAGCGGCTCGGTGTCCGGGGGTGCATCACGGATCCATGACGGCCGGGGCAGCTTCAGATAGGTCAGCCGATCCCAGGCTGAGAAGAGGCGCGGCGGGAAGCCGAGGTTGGCGTCGCATTCGCTCAGGATGAGGTCCATGGCGGGCTCGGTCCAGGGTTGGATGCGGTCGTTTTTCGACGGCCCTGCCGTCGATCATCATCGTCATGCCCCTCGATCGACCTCCCCAAGGGAAACTCCCTGAGCCTCGATCGCGGGAAGATTTGTTCACGTCCTGTTGTCGTCGAATCGGAGTCCACAGGCCATCGACCTTCAAAGAACTTGAGGAATGGCGACCAATCAGCGTTCCTGAGATCGGTGTTCCAAACGTCGTCCGGCCGAAGAACCGCCAACGTGCACCGCGATGGTACCATGGAACCCAACTCAGCGTTCGGTTCCCGTTGAGGCCGACATCTCAACCGATCACCCTATTCCGATGGGCGGAGGTTTCCGTGCCTGTGCTGATGCCGATCATGCTCGTCTCGCTGTTGACTGGAACTCCCGGGGGCACGCTCTCGGATCCGGATGCATCACCCGAGGTCATCGCGCACCGGGGGCTGTTGCGACACGCTCCCGAAAACACCTCCGCGAACTTCGAGGCGTGTCTGCTGCTTCAGACCGGCTTCGAGATCGACGTGCGGCGAAGTCGGGACGGCGTCCTGGTCTGCGTCCACGATCAGACGGTCGACCGGACAACCGACGGTCAGGGAGTAGTCGAGACCTTGAGCCTGGCCGAACTGAAGCGGCTCGACGCGGGTTCGTGGTTCGGCCCGTCCTATCGAGGGTCGACGATCCCGACGTATGACGAGGTCCTCACTCTGCTGGCCGCACATCCCGGATCGCGGGTCCTCGTGGCGGTCGACATGAAGGGGGACGATTCGCGGATCGAGGCCGACTGCGTCGCCTTGGCCGTCGAGCGGGGCGTCCTCGACCGGCTCGTCTTCATCGGTCGCGCCATCGAGCATCCCGAAGTCCGTCGACGGCTCCGCGTAGCCGATCCCGGCTCTCACGTCGCCACCCTAGCCCAGACGGCCGAGGACCTCGACGCGGCGATCGACGCGCCCGATGCGGACTGGACTTACCTCCGCTTCGTGCCAACGGCCGAGCAGATCGTGCGGGTCCATCGAGCTGGTAAGCGGGCCATCATCGTCGGCCCGACCGTCGCGGGTCGCGAGCCGACCAACTGGCAACGCGCCCTCGACGCCGGCATCGACGCCATCCTGACCGATTATCCCCTCGAACTCAACGCATTGATCCGCAACCGTTGAGGTTTCCCGATAGCCGTCCCGGGTTGCACCCGCCACCAGAGCGTCAAGGCCGACGACCGCGAGCCATCGCATATTCCGGCCAACGGGATCTGATCGGGACGGGACGGACCAAGCCCGCTCAAGCGTCACGGACCGGCTCGACGATCGGGCCATAGAAATCAGGTCGCCGGTCGGCGAAGCGATCGATCTCGTGGAGCCCCGGCCGGCGTACCAGCCGCTTCCGACGCGCCACGCCGGGCAAGACGTCGGCAATCAGGATCGCCTCGGAATCGGCCTCGGCCCTCGCTAGTATGTTGCCGTTGGTCGCGCAAATCGAGCTGCGGCCGATGAATGTGAAGCCGCTCTCGGTTCCGATCCGGTTGGCCGCGACGGTATAGATGTTGTTCTCTAAGGCTCGACAGGGCATTTGGTGTTCAGCGGCAGTCTCGGCGCCCGGCGGCCAGTTGGTCGGCAGGGCCAGCAGGTCCGCCCCGGCCAAGGCCAACACGCGGGTCGCTTCGGGAAATCCCCCGTCGTAACAGATCAGCATCCCAATCCGAAGCCCGACCGCCTCATGGACCGCGAACGGCCGATCGCCTGGATCGGCGAACCGATCGGCCCCGATGTACGGCATATGCACCTTCCGATGGACGCCGATCAACCCTGAGCCGTCCAGGAAGACGCAGGCGTTGAAGAGCCGGTCGCCGTCTCGCTCGAGGAGCCCGACCACCGCCGCACAGTCGTGGTCGCCGCAGGCCCGCGCGATCGCGCTCAGATCGCCGTTCAAGGACGGGTCGACCGGCCGGGCCAGGTCCATCGCATCCTCGCGAGTCTCGAAGCCGTAGCCGGTCAACGTGCATTCGGGGAAAACAACCAGTCGCGTCCCCATCGCGGCGGCCTCGGCAATCCGTTCCACGACCCGTCGACGATTCTCGGCCAGGTTGCGGAACGCGATGTCCATCTGCACGGCCGCCACACGCACGCTTGAGGCGGACGTTCCGGGATCGGTCGAACTCATCGGGTTGCTCCGGTTCCAGGGGGCGATAGCAACTCGACCCGTTCCCAACCCAAAGGCCCCAACACGGGATCGGACGGGAATCGGGACGCGGGCCATGGTTCGTCCTAGAGTACAGCGCGGGCCGGAAGGCGGCCTATCCGGAAGCGGTCGGGACGGGATGTGCTTCGGGAATCGAAGCGCGAGCGAACGCAAGGGACCTCCGCGATGCTGACCGAGCACGAGATCCGATTGCCGCTTGCCCTCGCCTTGGCGATGGGTCTGGCCCAATGGCAAGTTTGGCTCTGGCTCTGGCGCGGTCGAGTGTCGGTCACCTGGGCGCGGGGGATCACCGTCGCCGGAACGGTCGTCGCGGTGAGTTGGGCCGCGTGGTCGGGCCTGGACGACGCAGCCCAGTGGGATCTGCGGATCTACCACGAGGCCGGCCGCGAGATCCTGGCCGGCGTCCGCCCTTACAGCACGGAGTTCTTCGAAGACCTCGGCGCGTTCAATCCGCCACCGGCCCTCCCCTTTTATGTGGCCCTGGCTTCGGTCTCCGAGGCCGTTGCAACGACCGTCTGGGCGATCGTTAACGCCGGCCTGTTGCTGAGTCTGGTCCCGTTGACGGCCTGGGGGCTGATGCCGCCCTCCAAGGATAATCCCGAGCTGGAATCGGGATCCGATGAACGGTCCTGGCTCGGTCCGCTGGCGGTGGCGGTGACCCTGAGCGCATCGTCATGCCTGACGGTGCAGGCCGGTCAATGGAGCGCCCTGGTGGCCTCAGCGATCGTCGCGGCCTTAGTGCTCCGCGAGCGGGGTCGGCCGGGCCTGGCCGGATTCCTGCTCGCCTTAGCAACGATCAAGGTCCAGATGATGGCCCTGATGCTCCCGCTCGTCCTAAGGCGCAAGGACCTCCGACTCGTCCTCGCTATGGGCCTGGCGTTCGTGGGGGTCAGCCTGGTCTATCTGCCTCCGACGGACCTGGTGCCGTCGGCGCTTCGGCTAGCCGAGGTCCTCCGCGATCACGCCGGGCCTGGCCGGATGAACGACTACACACTGCAGAGCGTCAACAGCGATACTTTGGTCGGAATCCGCTACACGCTGAGCTGTCTGGGACTCGAGGATCGCAGCCTGATCGAGCGGATCGACCTAGCTTGCTTCGCCATGGCTGCGATCGGGCTGTTCTGGGCCGACCGTCGGGGGCTCCGGAGCCGATCGACGCTGGTAAGCTTGGCCTGCTTGGCCTCGTCGATCACGATTTATCATCGGACCTATGATCTGGTCTTGTTAGCCATTCCCTTGACGTGCTCCATCGTCCATGCGATGCGAAACGATCCGGTCGGGCGACGCCGGACCGGTTGGGCCATCCTGAGCGTCGTCTTGCTCTTGGCGATGAACGCGCCGTCCGGCCTGGGCGAGATCGCCGAGACGCTTCAACGTTCGCTCGGACCGTGGTCGGAGGGACCGATCCGGATCCTCGTCCGCCCCTGGGCGACCTGGCTGGTCTTGGGGGCCATAATCGGCTTGGGCTGGCTGAGCCGGGACGAAGCGTCCTCGCGATGAGCTCCGTGCCCGTCGACGTCAACGGTCTGACGAGCCGTTTGCTCCGGAGTCGGAACCGAAGCCGATCGACTCGGAGGTCGAACCGGACGGCGGGGCCTCCTCAGACCGATCAACTGTTTCGATCCGTGTGACTTTCCAACCGGTGTCGCGTCCTCCCAGATTGAAGCGGGTCAGCGTCAGCCGGAGGATCGTCGGCGGATCGGTAGGCGAGGCGTTGCCCAGGTTGGTCGTGACCCGATAGCGGACCTCTTCGAGGGCGAAGGGGGTTTCGGAGTCCAGTTCGAAGAACGGCCGATTAAGCAAATCGTCCCATGTCTCGGAGTTCTCGACGTAGTGATCAGCCAACATCTCCGGGGCGCCGGTGAGTTTGGGGTCGGCGCCGTCGACGAGCTGTTTATAGGTTGGGACCAGCCGCTTCGAGGAGAGCGCCTCGTTGGTCAGGCTGCCGCCGAGATCCGTGTACATCCGGGCCAGGCTCTCGGCGGCGTCGAAGAGGTCGTCAGGGTCGCCGCTAGCGATCTTATCATAGAGACCGCCCTGCTCTACCTGCTCCTTGGCCGCCTCGAGTCCTTGGAGGGTATCGGCAGCCAATCCGAGTGGGTTCCTCGGCTGGAACCGACCGATCGCCGGGTCATATTCGTATTCCCGATCGATCTGCCGATGGAGGTCGGTCAAGGGGCTGAAGTCTCCCGAGATCTGGATCGCGTTGTGGGGTGGACCGGGCGGTTCGGGCCGGAGCATCCGCGGATCCCGGGCCGCGGGCAATTGATCGGCCTCGAGAGTTGTCCACTCGGTGGCGGCCTCGAAGTCGCCTCGGTCGAGCAGGTCGACGAACCGCTGAGCCACACTGGCGGGATCGTTCGGATCGAACGGCTTCGCGGCGATACGCTCGTCGATCCACTCCCAAGGGCGGGTCATGACTAGGGCCGTGATGCCCGGCACGACCAGCAGGAGCAGGGCCAACGCCATCAGGAGTCGTCGACGTCGACGCGTAGAAGACTCGGCCGAGGACGCATCGACCATGTCCTCCGTCGTGGCTCCGCTCAGGACCCAGGTCGCCTCGGTCTCGGCGGCCGATTCGCTCTCGAGCAAGGCGGTCTCGGGCACCTCAATCAGCGCTTCGCACTTCGGGCAGGCGACCATCTCGCCCAGTCGATTGTCGGCCACCAGGAACGTGGCCCGACACTCCGTACAACGCATCCGAACGGCCATGGGTGTGTCCTCTGCCCGGAGCCCAAGGGCCGAGCCGAACCGCTTGCAATTCACGTCTTCGTGTCACGACTCGCCCGACCCCGATCGGTCTCAAAGATTGACATCATTGTAGTCGACTCGATGTTGCAAGCGGGATGCCAGACGCGGTTCGGGCTCTGGGGACCTCGATGCGAGGCGACACCCCATGAGAAACCACTTACATTTGACGCACCATCACTTACTTGAATCCGAGTCAACCGACCCGACTGGTCGAAGGTTGGCCTGGATCTCCCGGGTGTGGTCAGCGATGAGGTGATCGAGTTGCTCGACGATCTCGGGATGGTCAAGGGCTCTGTTCCGGGTCTCGCCGAGATCCGAGGAGAGGTCGTAGAGTTCCGGTCCTTGGCCCAGTCGGAGCAGCTTCCAGTCTCCGTGACGGACGCCTCGGACACGTCCACGACCATCGTAGTAGAAGAAACGATCGCGCGGATCGGCATCGATTTGTAAGAAGGCATCGGAAACATCGAGACCATCGATCGGACGATCGTCGGGGATCTTGGCCCCGGCGAGTCGAGCGAAGGTGGGGAGGAGGTCCATCGTCGTAACAATGGCGTCCTGCGTCGAGCCAGCGGGGATCCTGCCCGGCCATCGGGCGATCGTGGGGACGCGAACTCCCCCCTCGTAGGTCTGATGCTTGCGTCCACGCAACGGTCCGGCCGAACCGGTCGCCCGAGGCGAAGGGCCGTTATCACTGGTGAAGAGGACCAATGTTCGATCGGCCAGTTCGAGTCGGTCCAATGCCTCAATGATTTGGCCAGTACTCCAGTCGAGGCACTCGACGACATCACCGTAAAGCCCACCGCGCGACCGGTCCCGGAACCGTGCCGTGGCCCCCAACGGGACATGCGGCATCGTGTGGGCCAGGTAGAGAAAGAACGGTTCGTTGGCGTGGTCCTTGATAAACCGGACCGCCTCGGCGGTGTAGCGCTCGGTCAAGATCTCGGGGGTGGCCGGACGCTCGGCCACCTCCTCGTTGCGAAGGATCGGCATGCCGCCGACCTCGTCGAAGAACGGGGCCTCGTATTCGTCGAGGTTGTGATAGATCCCGTAATAGTGATCGAACCCCTGGCGGTTGGGACGGAACGGGGGGCGGAACCCGAGATGCCACTTGCCGATGCAGGCGGTGGCATAGCCTTGAGGATTCAGGACCTCCGCCAGTGTGATCTCGTCGGGATTGAGCCCCCGCCGCGCATCGGGTCGGAGCACGCCGCGCCCCAAGCCGACGCGGACTGGATAGCACCCGGTCAGAAGCGCGGCGCGTGAGGGCGTGCACAACGGGACCGGCACGTAAAAACTCGTCAACCGCATCCCCTGATCGGCCAAACGATCCAGGTGGGGCGTGGCGATCGACTCCGAGCCGAAGCAGCCCAGGTCGCCGTAGCCCAGATCGTCACAGAAGATCACGACGAAGTTGGGTCGATCCGCCGCCGTCGACTCGTCCGCGACACAACACGTGGACGGGACGATCAGGCCGAACATCAGGAAAGCAGGCACGATGTGCATGTCCACCCTTTCATTGAAGACGCATTCTGATTATCTCGACTTAATTGGTACGTCGTTTAAGCTCGGGGAGCATCCGAAGCAGGTGTTCGGCTTCAGGGGCGTCCCCGAAGCTATCGCCGATTCGCTGGATGAGCGTGGTGGCCTCAGCGAGCCGGTCGGCATCGGCCAATCGACGTTGAAGGGCATCGGTGAGCCAAGTAACGAGGCGTCGATCGAGCTTGTGGAGGGTCGGCCCACGCAGATACATCGTCAGTTCGTCGCGGACTGCGATGACTTGCTCGGCATCGTCGTCAGCGCGGGCCTGGGTAAGCTGATCACGGAGCCGCGCGACGATCGCACGTCGGACCCGGTCGGCCGCTTCGTCCAACTCATCGAGTTCCGGCGCGTCGGGAAAGTCTCGACGGAACTGGCCAATCAGCCGCTCGGCCTCGCCCAGCTTCTCCGAATCCAGGGCGCGTCGGATCACCGCCAAGCTGAGCGAACGACCGTCGCCCACTGGGACCCGAGCCATCGCGGCATCGGGGTCGAACCGCAATGGCGGCGGAGCTGGTGGGCTCGACTTGCTTTGGCCCAACTCGGGCTGGTCGAGGCGGGCGACAATTCGATCGAGTGCGGGGACCAGACGCGTCTCGATCAGTTCGGCGGTCTGCTGAAGCGCAGCGGCCTGATCGCCCAGGATCGCGATCATCTCGGCGATCGTCGTTAAGACCCGCTCGACAATCCAAGCCAACAGGATCGTGCCGATCGTCGCCAAAGCGACCACCAAGCCAGTGATGAACTGCTCGGCGCGGGTCAGGAAGGCGTCGTTGATCAGCGGCTGGACCCGATCGAGAACCCAGTAGGCCCCCGCCACCCAAATCCCATAGCGCGCCAGCACGGCCGCCCTCCGGAGCAGACGACCGGAGTCGCGGAGCGATTCATGTGATGGCGACCAGCCTCGACGATCGGAATGCATCGGTCAGGCTCGGACAACCAGATCGATGGGGTGGAAGGATCAACCGGAGATCTTGATTGATAGGGTAGGCGCAGATTGCCTTAAGGTCTCGAGGACCCAATGGACTCGAAGATCGACCGAAATCACGGAAGAATCGCGATCGCGTCCCACATCTCAACCTTGCAGTATCTACACAAATCTTTGAGTAATCACATAAAACAACAACTTTCATACAATCACAAAAAGGGCTGAGGCACCCGAAGGTCGCACCAGCCCTTATTGAGCAGGGAACGCAATGTGTGTTATCTCACCACCATTCACCTACTGACTCATCCTCGGGAGAGTTCGTGGTGAACAAAGATCGATGCGATCACCGGCCTTGCTCTTCCGCGTCGATCTGCGCGGAACCCTCGTCAAGCTTCTGCTTTTGCTCATCGGACAAGTCATCGATGCTATCGGTCGTGATGTCCTCGGGGTTAGTCACGGCTTCAGGTCCGCCGCAACCGCTCAAGCCGAGACCTAACAGACCAAAGAGAATGGCGATGGTGATGTACTTCACGAGGGGTAATCTCCAGAGAGAGGTGAAGAGAACAAGGGGTGAGAGATCCAGGAATCATTCCCAATCACCGGATCAGAAGTTTTCAGCGCTGAGGATTTCGCGGTCGTCGATGACCGAAAGTAAACGGAAGGTGTTCGGATCAACCGTGAAGTTGATGAACCGCACCGAACCGTCGCAAAGAACCGCGTTGATCCCACCAG
>CAZSSM010000114.1:0-17955 GCA_964609385.1 uncultured Planctomycetia bacterium | reverse complement strand
ACGGTGGGCGTGTGTCCATACCGGAAGGCTAGGTCACGCTTTCTCAACACGCTCTTAGAAAATTTCGGAAATTCCTTGAAATGGCTGCTATGGCGAGATAGGATCGAAATCGCCAGTTATGGCAAATCCAAACTTACCCTCCTGTGTTGAATGTCTCCGAAGACCAGATACGTCGAGATGTCGATCTTGCCTACGCAGGGCCGCTGGAGGCCGGCAATGGCACCGTAGGATCGACCTCGGAAGACTACGATTCAGGTCTTCCCAGATGAGGTTTTCCTCTCCGATACGAGGTGACACGATGCTGAGTGAATCCCTCTTCCATTACGATAGCGTCGCTGATTGTTTTGAGGCCTCATTTCCTGATGAGGTCTCTGCGTCACGCAACTTCGTCGTTGTGTGAGAGTGCTAGCAGATTGCTCAAACACTTCCATGCCATCGCAGCTTCGGTTCGCCGTCTGAACAGACGGAGTCGATGGACTGGATTTGACAGAGATCAGTTCCATCACAATGGGCTGCGTCAAGTTCACGACGACTAGACTCTCTTACACCTTCGTCAGGCCGTCTCCCAGCGTTTCGGCATGACTCCATCCCCGTTGGGATAGGTCGCGTTTTCGGCTCAGCAGCAGTCTCTCAACGAACCACTGCGTGCTTAGGGAAAGTCGGCCTGGATCGTCACGCTTGACGAAGCCGAAGCCGAAGCCGACGCGATGATGTTTCGCGCTTGTGCCATCACCTCTCGTCTGGTTCTGTCGATCGCAACTAATCCAAACAGGTTGCTCGGTCAAGGTTGCTCTACGCACGGAAGCGACCTTGGGATTTGACCAGACGAAGAGAGAGGATGACGAAACGGTTTGTACCATTCAGCTCACCAAGTACTGCATCTTGGTGAAACCAGAACACCTAGAAACAACGAGGAGACCAACCGATGTCAATTGCACTGAGAACCAAAAGTGTTTCACCTACAATTGAATCCCTAGAAAACAGAGTTTATTTTGAGTTTCTTATTTCTTGATAATGCTTATGAAATGTCTGTGTTGACTCAAATAATTAACAATCATATCCTGGGCCAACACCACTAACATAACTTAAATAACAAAACACATGAACGATTAATAACACCGCCCCCCCTGCGCCAAACCTTCCTTCTGTACAGGACACTTCTTTGACGGCTGTCATTTCTGCTAATACTTCGAACTTTAATTCTCCTGAATCGATTCATATACTAACGTCGAATACTCATGTCCACGAATTATTTTTAGAGGATGTTACTAATTTCAACCATCTATACCAAGTATTTCTTGTTCAATCTACTCAATTCAATGATACTGAGCTCATAAACGATACTGAAGCAGATGGTGATTGGTCGTATGATGTTACGGGCGTAGGGACCAATGAACCTCTGAATTACTTATTCTATTGGATTGCCAGCAAGTCTTTAGCAGGAGATGGCAATGCTACATACAACATGACACACCAGCATATTAGTGATTATGCAACTTTAAATTTAGTTGCAACCAACGGTGTTTTTGCAAATAGTCCGTACCAAGAAACATTTGCTTTGACTGTCGCTATTGCAGGAACACCGATCAATATATTAGAAGAGTACAATGGAACAGATGTCGGTTTTGCACTTGTCTCAATACCAAATCCTACAGAATTTGCATTTAATTTCAGACAAGACATTAAAGAAACTGTAATCGTCGGCCCGGGAGACTAGGATAGATCCGCCCGAGATAAATCACCCCGATGAAAACTTTCCTCCAAATGGTGAAATCCCTCCTGCTCCTACAGTAATTGTCGTGGCAGGAACGTCTGGCAATGACTCCATCACTATTACAGAATCTGCTGGTCCGACGGCTGACGAACGCAATCTCACAGTCTCGCGGAACGGGACCTACACAGAAACGTTCACTGTACCGACTGACGCAGGGGGAACCGAGATCCTGCTCTCCTCGCTTGAGGGAAATGACAATATCAATCTTTCGGGAGTAACCTCCTTCCCCGTGAGCTTGCAGGCCGGGGACGGCAACGACACCGTCCGTGGTACTTCTCAGGACGATACGATCGACGGGGGAGCCGGTACCGACAGCCTTAGGGGTGAGAACGGAAACGACTTAATCTTCGGTGGCGACAACAATGATACTATCTCCGGAGGAGCCGGCGCCGATGTCATCTCCGGGGGAGCCGGTGGCGATCTCCTTGAAGGGGCTTCCGGTGCTGACACAATCAACGGTGACAACGGGAACGACGTCATCAACGGCATGGGCAACGATGACGTGATTTTTGGAGACGCTGGAAACGACTCGGTTCAATCTGGTAGCGGGAACGATGTTATCTATGGTGGCAATGGTGCCGACACACTCAAGGGCAGCGATGGTTCCGATGCGATTTTCGGCGACTCCGGAAACGATTCGATCTTCGGTCATAACGGAGCTGATACGCTCGATGGAGGTCTCGGGACGAACCAAGTCAACGGTGGGTCGGGTACGGATCTCTTCAGCATCGAGGGTGACAATAACGCGGGCACACATGCGTTCGCGCGTGGATCGGCCTCAAACAAAATCGATTATACTCATACAAGCGGATCCCAAACTGCTAGAATTGACGTGTTGACTCATGATTCGTTTGACATGATTCTGTTGCTTGCTTTGGGTGGCAACGACACCGTCTCGGTAGCATCCAATGTCGCCATCGGCGGTACTCTCGATGGGGGAGACGGGAACGACGACGATGATGTCGACCCGGCTGTTGCTTCGAAGTGGACCCTCGAAAACTTCTAAACGGAAGTTTAGTTTGGGGTTTCATTTTCTGGTGGCGTACCGGCTTCGACACCGTTGAAGCCGGTACGCCACCAACAAATCGTTTGTTCTATCCCTACACGCGTTCACGCTTAATTCCCCCCCAATTTGGCGCGGGCCTCGGCGATATCGCGACGGAGCCGGGGGTCATTTCGCTCGATCCAGTCCAGTTGGTCTTCCCGACACTTCGCGCACTGCCAGACCCAGGCCGTCAACGGGTCGCTGTCGAGTTCGAACTCCTCGGGACCCAGCACAACACCGACGTAATTGGGTGACAACGCCTCGATCGTTTCATAGTAATAATCCGGATAAAGATGAATTCCATAGAGGATATCGACCTCCTCCATGACTAGGGGGACATCGTGGAGTTCACATTGGCGTTGGGCGGGATCAAGCCTTTGCTGATAGGTTGTGTTCCACCGCATGTAGACATCGTGGCATTGATCACATTGCCGGACGATGGTCGGCGCCGGATCGTCAAGCGACTGGCCGGGCAGGAGCCAACTCGGGTCGGTATACTCAGGGAACAATCCGGCGCGGGCTTCGGCGACTTCGTTGGAAATCGGGCGGCGCGGGACCTCGGGATCTCGTGTGACCGGCACGGACCGAAGCTGCTCGGTGTGGACCGGACAGAAGGCGATCTCCTCCGGCTCGATCTGGATGAAGTCGTCGTTCCGACAGCCGGCCAGCACCAACAGCGCGCCCCCGATGAGCACGACCAGGCCGAGCCGGCGACGCATCGGGGGCAAGATGGGTCCGATCCAAGACAAATCATCACAATTAAAAATCATCAGGGAGAATCGAGCCATGTCGGTCGTGTTCCTGTGCAGCATTGTCTCGATCGTCGTGGGGGGTGGAGCATCCGATCCAACCCCATTACCCGAGCCGGGGATCGTTACGTCCGAGCCGATCCGGATCCGCGTGCTGAGCTATAACATCCATCATGGCGCCGGGGCCGACGGCCGGATTGATCTGGATCGAACCGCGCGGGTGATCGGGTCGGTTACGCCCGACGTGGTCGCGCTCCAAGAGGTCGACCGCGGGGTGGCGCGGACGGAACGGATCGACGAGCCGGCGTTGCTGGCCGACTCGACCGGTCTGCGCGTCGTTTTCGAACCGAACATCCGCTACCAAGGGGGCGACTACGGCAACGCCGTGTTGTCGCGACTGCCGATCGTGTCCCAGACCAACCGCGCCCTGCCCTCGATGTACGACGGCGAGCAGCGGGGGGTTCTCGATCTCGAGGTTCGCGCCGGCGGCCCTGACGGACCGATCCTCCGGATCTTCGCCACCCACCTGGACTATCGGTCCGATGACGCCGAGCGGCTCGCCTCAGCCGACATGATCAACCGGCTGCCCCTGGAGGATCCGGACCAACCGGCGATCCTGTTGGGCGACCTCAACGCTCTGCCCGACAGCCCTACGCTCCAGCAGTTCCAAACGCACTGGAAGCGCGTCAACGCGGAGCCCCTGTCGACCTCGCCGGTCGATCGGCCGACCCGGCAGATCGATTACATCCTGGTCCGACCGGCCGATCGCTGGCGCGTCGTTGAGGTCCGCGTCCTCGACGAGCCGATCGCCTCCGACCACCGGCCGATCTTCGCGGTCCTGGAGCTGCAACCCGAATGAGCCGTGAGCCCCGCAAGCCGAACCGCCGCGGGGTACTCCCGATCACTCACCTGCGATCAAACCGCTTCATTGCGGTCCACCAGCACGAGCGTGGCGGTGACGGGGTTATGGTCCGAAGGATATTGGCCGTCACGGTTGGTGCGATCGATGGCCGCGTCGCTCACCTCGAACTGGCCGGCCCGGACGAAGACATAGTCGATCTTGGCGCCCCCGTCGCGGCCGACGAACCCGTTGTAGGTGCCGACCGTCTCGGCCTCGGGTTGGACCTGCCGGAACGTGTCGACCAGGCCGGGGCTCAGCGGCGACCCGCCGTCGGGTCCCGGACCAGACCCTTTGAGGAACTGGATCGGATCGGAGTCTTCGCCGGCGTTGAAGTCGCCGGTGACGACCACCGGGACGCCGTCCGACTCGGAGCGACCGATCCGCTCGGCCAGCAAGGCGGCGGACCGGTACCGAGACTCAGCGCTCCGGTGGTCGAAGTGGACGTTGTAGATATCCACCAGCCGATCGGTGGCCTTATGGCGGACCCGGGCCCGGGTGCAGATCCGGGGGATCGAGTTGCCCCACGAGGTCGAACCGGGCGTCGACGGCGTGTCGGAGAACCAGAACGTCTCTTGGTCGAGCACCTCGAACCGATCGGTCCGGACGAGGATCGCGGCGTACTCGCCGGCCTCGCGACCGTCGTCGCGGCCGACCCCGACGAGTTGATAGCCGGGCACATCCTCAAGGATCTGATCGATCTGAAACTTCAACGCTTCCTGAAGCCCGATCAGGCCGGCGTCGCTGGACTTGATCACCTCGGCGACGAGATCGCGCCGGTTCTCCCAGCGATTCTCACCGTCATTGGCGGTTCCGTAACGGATGTTGAAACTCATC
The DNA here is from genome assembly GCA_964609385.1 of uncultured Planctomycetia bacterium. Classification (GTDB taxonomy): domain Bacteria; phylum Planctomycetota; class Planctomycetia; order Isosphaerales; family Isosphaeraceae; genus CAZSSM01. The sequence goes on along the minus strand of CAZSSM010000114.1, from coordinate 12,652 downwards.
ACGCGGAGCGATGGCTCAAAGGTCTCGGTCATCGCAGCGCCCGGTTCGATCGCGAAGGTATTGGGGACCGCCAGAGCGATCGCGACCAGGACGATCGTCGCGAGCCCGAGGCGGATCAAGCTTGGGAGAGACGACTGGCTCATGGTAGGCAATCCTCGGGGAATCTCGATGGATTTGGATATCTCGGCCTATGAGGTCTGATCGAACGGGACCTCATGGGCCGAGCCGATCTGGCGCCGGCTCGATGAGCGCCGGGAGCCGCTTGAAACCCCCGGCCACCGTCCAGGCGATCACTCGTCGGCAGCGATCCCCGACTCGACGATCCGAATGATCCGACGATCCTGGTAGGTCTTGCCGTGCATGTCGGTGGTCCGGACGTCGACGACGTGCAGGCCGGGGGTCAACCCGTCGGGCAAGGTGGCTTCCCAGAGGTGCGTCGAAAGCTGGGCATCGGGCAGGTCGCGGTAGGACAGTTCCTGACCTTCGGCGAGCTTCCGAGCGAGCATCTGCTCCTCGAGCTTGCAGCGGGCGTAGTAGGGGTCGGGCTTGACGACCTTCTGCATCGTGGTCCACTCGGAGTCGGAACCGACACGCATTTCGACGGTGGATCGCTCCGAGCCGTTGAAGACGTTGACGGTGACGACGGTCTCGTCGGCGTCCGAGGCGGGGATTTCCTCGGGAGTGTAGATCGACATCTGGTAGTCGGCCGGGCGTCGGGCGGCGCGGAAGGTGATGTCGTAGTCATGGCCGTCGAAGGTCAAGATCGAATAGCCGTTGGGCGCGCCGTCGCGCATGGTGGTCATCGGGATCCCCGTGTCGTCGAGCGGTCCGCGCCACCAACTGCCGCAGACGGTCACGTTGATCATGTGGTGGTGCGGCTTGGGACCGCGCCAGCCGTCCTCGCTGTCGATAAACTTGTGCTCCAGATAGTGGGTGTGTGCCGAGATCGAGAAGGCGTAGGGGCGTTCTTCGATGAGGCGATAGAGTTCCTGGCGGTCACCGACGCCGGTCAGCGGGATGTGCATCATGAGCACAATGAGCTGATCGTCGGGGATCAGGGCCAGGTCGTTGCGGATAAAGGCCATCTGGTCAGCGCCCAGACCGCCAGTGTAGCGTCCCCGTTGCTCCGGCGTGCTGCCGGACCAGGCGATGTCGTCGAGCACCATGAAGTGGACGCTGCCGTGGTCGAAGCTGTAATAGGCCGGGCCATAGGTGGCCTCGAAGGTCTCGTCGCTGTGAGCGTCGTCGGCCGCATCGAAGTTGATGTCGTGGTTGCCGATAACATTATACCAGGGGATCCCGATCAGACCGACGGTCCGATTCATGCTGGGGAAGAGGCTGAGGTCGTTGTTGACGATGTCGCCCAGAGTGACGCCGAAGGAGGCGTCGGTCCCTTCGCGGAGGATCTGCTCGATGACGTCGTGGGCCATGTGGTCGACGTCCGACTGATAGGTCGGCTGGGTGTCGCCGAAGAAGAGCGCCTTGAACGTATCCGGCTCCTTCTGGGCCAACAGCGGGAAGTCGACCGACTCGGGCAGCGGACCGGTCGGGGCGACGCCGGGGAACTCCAGTTCGGGCGAGCCGTTGGGCTTGTGAATGTAGTAGAAGCGGGGCAGATTGTTCGTGTCGACCGGCGTCATGTAGTCGCGCGGCTTGATGACGAACAGGATCGTGTCGTCGTCGATAGGCAATTCGTAGGCGCCGTCCTCGTTGGTCATGGTGATCTGGACGCCGTTGCTGACGCGGACCTCGGGCAGGCCCGGCTCGCCGTTGTCGCGACGACCGTTGCCGTTCTGATCGTGGTAGACCACGCCGGTGGCGGTTTGGGTGGTGGCCGGAACGTCTTGGGCCAGCGCCGAATCGGCCAGACCCATCAGCGCCGTCAGGGCGATTGTGCTCAGGACAAGGGCCCGCAAGCCCATGGAAGAGTTCGACATTGGGGGGCAGTTCTCCGGGTCTCCGGAGGCGTCCATGTCTCGGGGAGAGCGGGTTCAAAGGGGGGAGTTCTTGAGATTGGGAATGCGATCAGGTCGACGTTTGCTCCAGACTGACGCCCCTGGCATCCCCGCACGCGTCGGAGAGGAGCCGACGCTGCCCCAGACCATACCCCAATCGTTGGGCCCGCGACATCAAATTCCGAACCGGATCGGTCAACGACCATTGAATCGGCGTGGTCGGCCTTTGGGATCGTTGCGTCCCGGTCTCGAGGATGTTGGATCGCCCACCCACAAAGCGTCGATAGGATGACCGAGAGGCTCGTCGGAGACGGGTCCGAGACCGATCGTTGGGAGAACAGGATGGGGCCCACGAGGTCGTCGTCGGACGCATCACGTCATCCTTGGAATCAACCGGATCTGTCGAAGTCTCCGCAACTGGCTGCGCGGCGGCTCGTCGGGATCTGGCTGACTTGGGCGATGGCCGGGCTTGCCGGATGCCACGCCGGTCCGGGCGGGATCCACCAGGTCGGAGTCATCGATCCGAGCTTGCCAAGCGAAACGCGGATGATCGCCCTGCCGCCACACTTGGTCGCGCCAACCGACGAGTTGGAGATCAATGTGCGGCCACCCGATCACGCGCCGCCCGTCTCGGTCCTGGTCGTCCAGGCCGACGGGACGATTGACCTAGGCTTCGCCGGCGACGTCTTCGTCCAGGGGGTCCCGCTGGCCGAGGTCGAGGCGAGGATCGCCCACCGGCTCAACGAATATGCCGCGATGCGCGGCGTGGACCTGATCGAGCCACTGGAGGTCTCCGCGCGGCTGGCTGCCGACGGCGCGCGGAGCCGGGTCTACTATGTCCTGGGCGCTGTCGGGAGCGAGGGACGGTTCCTCTGCCAAGGGAATGAAACGGTCCTCGATGCGATCCTGGAGGCTGGCCTACGCTCGTCCAGCCAGCCCGAGCGGGCCTATCTCGTCCGGCCCCAAGGACACGGCGGACCCGATCGGGTCTACGCCATCGACTGGCGGGGCATCGTCGATCGCGGCGACCCGACGACCAACTATCAGGTCCTGCCCGGCGATCGGATCCACGTCCCCGGCGGTCACGAGCCGGGTCTGCTCAGCCTGCTCTTCGGTGGCCCCGGACGATCATGACCAGCGCGGACGATTTGCCAGCCGATCCCTCCTGTTTGATAATGGCCGCGACGTGGCACCTCCATCCGCGCTTTGGGAAGCCAAAGCCTCTCGACATGAGACGTGAGCGACCAGAGATCCGCAGGGTGAAATCGATATGACACAGGATACGACTGGATCGAACCCCGACTCGTCGGGCACCCCGAACACGATGGACTCGTTCCAGACGATCGTGACGGTGACCTCGACCAACTTCGAGGCCGAGGTGATGGACGCCTCGCAGCGCGTGACGGTCGTCCTGGATTTCTGGGCCCCTTGGTGCCAGCCCTGCCTGATGCTGGCGCCGATCCTGGAGGCGGTCGTCACCGAGGCGGCCGGTCGGATCCGGCTGGGCAAGATCGACATCGATCGCGAGCAGGCTCTGGCCAGCCACTTTCGTATCCAGGGGATCCCGCATTTGGTCGTGATCCGTCGAGGGGGCGTGGTCGATCAGATCACCGGCTTACTCAATGAACCACAGCTCCGCGCCTGGCTGGATCGGCACACGCCCAGTTCGGCCGACCTGATCGTCGAGGAGGCCCGCACTCTGGAATCGGAGAACCCCCAGGCCGCCACGGTCCGCTATCGGACTGCGCTCGACCTGGAGCCCGATCATCCCGACGCCTTGGTCGCCCTGGGTCGGCTCGCCCTGGACGCCGGCGACCCCGAGACCGCCCGAGACCATCTCAAGCGACGCGAGACGCGCGGGCCGCTCGACACCGAGGCGGAAGCTCTCCGAGCCAAACTCGATCTGACCACCCAGGCCGAAGGGTTGGATGACCTCGATGCGCTCCGCCAACGTGTCGGGGATGACCCCCGCGACGGCAAGGCGCGTTTCGAACTGGCCGAAGCCCTCGCCTCGGCCAGTCAGTACGAGGAAGCCCTCGGCCTGGCTCTGGCCCTCGTCGAGGAGTTCGATCCCGACTACAAGGAGCCGTCCCGCCAATTGATGCTCCGGATCTTCAGCCTCCTGCCCGCCGACTCGCCCCTGAGTACCACCTACCGTCAGCGACTCTCGGCAGCCCTGTTCTGAACCGCCGCCTTCAAAAGACAAGGGCATGGCGAATCGACCGAATTCCTTGAAAACAAGCTCAACCACCTAAAAGATTCAACAACCATATTAAAAAACAAAGCATCCAATTAACTTTTGGGCTTATCTTTGTTTTGCCGAATACTCGCGTATAGCGCTATAAGATCTTTTGGACGAGGACCGGTAGCCATCCGGGACCCCTTGATGGGATCGGTCCGCGCCTCGACATGCCGGCCTTCCTCTGACTTCGGTCGGAGCCGACCCTTCCCGCCTGCCCGAGACCCGATTAGACTGAGCAGACAGGCCGTTGCGCTGCGCGGCCGAATCATTGAGGTGTCCCCTCAAGCCCGGATCACTCGACCCTCAAAGACCCGCGCCTCGGGCCCCCGGTGGTCCTCGGACCGCGGTCCGGATGGCGTCGCAGCAAGGTTGCCCATCCATGATCATTCGGATCCGACCCCGGTCTGCCAGAGGCATCCGGTCTGTCCTGTTCATGCTGGTCCCATTGCTCATGGGGGGGCTCGGAGGATTCGGTGAGGTCGGACCGAAGGCCTCCGCCCAAGCAGCCGCTCCCGACACCGCTGAATTGGTGGACGATCCGGGCCTCGAATCGCCCTTGGAGAAGCTGGAGGAGCGTGCTGGTTCGTTCCGGATGTTCCAGAAACCCAAGGACGGCTCGGGCGACGAGGACGACGACTCCGAAGGGTCCGATGCGTCCACCAAGCCCCCCTTCGAGCTGTATCGGACCCAGGTCGCGCCGTTCGAGGTCCTGCCGCTGATCAAGTCCTATCACTGGAGCTGGATGGTCTCGGAGATGTCCAGCAACCTGGAGGACTTCAATGGGATCCTCCAGACCGAGGCGATCCCGCTGCCGTCGATGCCGCGAGCCGTGACCTATCGCCGTGAGGCGGCGCTGACTCAGGAACAACTGGGTCGGCTGGGCATGCCGATCCGGTTCGGCCAACTGGAACGGACCACAACTTTGTCGATCGAGCTGGCCCGTCCTGAGTCGATCCGACCCGCCTCGCCGCCGTTCGTCACGACGATCCAGCGGCTCCGCGCCGCCCAGATGCTGGTCGCGGTGCTCAGCGATGAGCCAGAGACCTACACCACCTGGCGCCGCTTCCGTGCTATGATCCCCCGGGTCCGCGACCTCGACAGCGGGATGCTGGACCGCTATCGCTACTATCGGATGGTCACCGTCAGCGACCCCGAGACGATCCGCCCCCTGCTGCCCGAGCACCCGCTGACCTGGAGCACGATCAGCCACGTCCTCTGGGATGGTCTCGATTTCAACGAGCTGAACCTGGACCAACGCCAAGGGCTGCTCACCTGGCTCCGGTTTGGCGGCCAGATCGTCCTGGTGGCCAACGGCCCCAACGCCGATCTGTTGGCCGACCGATCCTCGCCGTTCGTGGGTGAGACACCCGCCGATGACCTGCTGCCGGCCTCGATGACCGGTCGGGTCGTCCGGCTCGAGGAGACCGACCTGCGAGCCCTCTCAAGGGCCTATCCGCCGCCGATGCCGCCGCAGTTCCTTGCCGACTGGATGGCGTACGGCAGGTACCAGTCGGTCGACTACGACGACCCACTTCGACGCCTGACCCCGATGTTCCGGCCCGGCCAGCCGGTGGTCCCCTACTTCAATCCACCCTCGATCCGCAGCAACCCCGACCAGCCTGTCGAGTTGGCCCTGCTTGAGCCGAAGCCGGGCACGCAGGTGATCCGGATCCAGGGCACCGAGCGGATCCTGGCCGTCGAGCGCCGCGTGGGCCGGGGCCGGATCACGATGCTGGCCCTGGATCCAGGCGATCCGACCCTCGAGTCGTGGGAGGGCCTGGACACCCTCGTTCGACGCGTGGTCCTGCGTCGGGTCGAAGAGTCGGCGAGCGACTGGTCGTTGACGGCCAGCCTCGATGGCCCGCAACTGAGCACGCTCCGCTACATGAGCCGCGACCTCGATGCGCCGATCTACGATGAGCAATATGATCGCGACGAACAGATCAGCCGTAATGGCGAAACGCGGGGCCGACCGCGCCAGGCGGTCGCCGCCTGGGTCGATGACGCCGGGATGCCGAAGACCAGCCGCAACCTGCTCCGCAACGCCTCGGGGCTGACGATCCCAGAGCGTCGGTTCGTCATCTTGGTCGTTTTAGGCTATTGCGTGGCTTTGGTCCCGCTCAATTTCCTGATCTGCCAATATCTGTTCCGTCGCCGCGAGTTGGCCTGGCTGCTGGCGCCCCTGCTGGCCCTGGGCTTCGCCGTCGGCGTGGAGCGGCTAGCAGCGCTGGACCTCGGCTACGACGTGGCCGTCGACGAGATCGACCTGATCGAACTGCAGGGCGACTACGGCCAGGCGCACCTGAGCCGGTTCGGCTCGATCCTCTCGACCGGTCGGTTCCGGTTCACCATCAGCTATCCGCAGGACCCCTCAGCGCTGGTCTTGCCGATGACCACCGGGACCAGCCTCCGCAACGAGAGCCGCTCCTTCACCCAGTTCCAATCGCAACCCTTCCCGGCCCTGACCGACTTCGAGGTCCAGCCGCGCAGCATCGACTACTTCCGCGCCGAGCAGATGATCTCCGTCGGCGGCTCGATCGGTCTGACCGCCCCGGCCAACGGTGATGGGGACTCGGGTCCGAGCACCACGTCGCTGGCCAACCGGACCAACCTGATCTTGCGCGACGCCACGCTGGTCGACGTCGATGGCCGCCGGATGATCGCGCTGGGGACGCTCGTGCCGGGCGCGGTCGTGGCCGTCCCATCGATCGATGCCGAAGGAGTCATCGACGACGATGCGGATTGGATCCCGCTGCCCGATCCGCGCGACCTGATCGTTCCTTCGGACGCAGATGCAAACGATGGGGATGCTGAAGATGACGGCGCGGTGTCGAGGAGCGGCAACAGCCGGCCGATCGACCCGAACATCGCCCGCGAGCCGCTTGACCGCAACGGGGTCGACCCAGAACTGCTGGCGGTGCTCGACCCGCGCGTCTTCCTGGGTCGGCTCCGCGCTGGTCGGCTCCACGACCCGACGGCCAACGGCGAGTTGCGGCTGGTCGCCTGGACCGATCAGGTGCAGCCCGGTCAGGTCATCGAGCCGGCGCCGGACCGGATCCGCGGCCTGAGCCTAGTCGTGGTCCACCTCCGGTTCGGCCCGCCGCCCAACCCCGACGGCGAGGACTTCGACCAGTCGCGGATCGGCCGTTGATCGGGTCGAGAAGACTGATCCCCGACCCGCCCGAGGAAATCGGGCGCCCCTGTTGGCGATCGTCCACGCGACGCCTCAATAAAATCCACCGTGTTCCCGCTCCCGATCGATCCGGCCGGAGACGCCGACGCCCATGATCCGCGTATCCCACTTCACCAAGCACTACGGCGACTTCGTGGCCGTGGACGACCTGAGCTTCGAGATCGACGAGGGCCAGATCTTCGGCTTCATTGGGCCCAACGGCGCCGGCAAGAGCACGACGATCCGGTTCCTGGCCACGCTGCTGAAGCCGACCTCGGGCCAGGGCTACATCGCCGGCCACTCCGTTGTCGACGACCCGATGGCCGTGCGCCGGCTGATCGGGTTCATGCCCGACGACTTCGGCGTCTATGACGGGATGAAGGTCTGGGAATTCCTCGACTTCTTCGCCGTGGCCTATGCGATCCCCCGCCCGGCGCGGAAACGGATCATCGCGCAGGTCCTCGATTTGCTCGATCTGACCTACAAGCGGGATGACTACGTCAACGGGCTCAGTAAGGGGATGAAGCAGCGGCTCTGCCTGGCCAAGACACTGGTCCACGACCCGCCGGTCCTGATCCTCGACGAGCCGGCCAGCGGCCTCGACCCCCGCGCACGCTTGGAGATGAAAGCGCTCTTGAGCGAGCTGCGCGGCATGGGCAAAACGATCCTGGTCTCCAGCCATATCCTCTCGGAGTTGGCCGACTTCTGCACGATGATCGGGGTCATCGAGCGTGGCAAGCTGCTGGCCGCCGGCGCGATCGATGAGATCACCAAGCAGCTCCGCGCCCACCGCGAGGTGCATGTCCATCTGGACTCGCCGACGTCGGGCCAAGTCGAAGGCGCCGTCCGAATCCTCCGCGAGGACCCCTGTGTCCAGGCCGCCGAGGCCCTGGAACAGGCGATCACCGCCGAGATCGAGGGGGACGATCGCGACATGTCCCGACTGCTCGGCAAGCTGGTCGCCGCCGGGCTGCCGGTGGCCTCCTTCGGTGAGAGCGAGCTGTCCCTGGAAGAAGTCTTCATGATGATCACCAAGGGAATCGTCAACTGAGTCCGAGGTTCCGGACCGCACAGACCGAGTCCCAAACCACCCGCGACGCCCCAACGACGCCACGCCACCCCTCGAGGACCGCGACGGCATGATCCTCCGCGACAATCCGGTGCTCAGCCGCGAACTGCTGGTCAACCTGCGAAGCCCCCGCGCCTTCTTGATCCAGCTGATCTATGTGATCTTCCTTGGTCTGGTCGTGCTCTTCCCCTGGCCGTCGACCGACGTGGGGACCGGCCAGGCCGTCAGCGCCGGCCAGGCGCGACAGCTCTTCGAGCTGTTCTTCCAAGGGCAGTTCTTCCTGGTCGCTTTGGTCGCCCCCAGCTTCGCCGCCGGCAGTATCACCGGCGAGAAGGAGCGGAAGACCTACGAAATGCTCCTGGCCAGCCCCTTGCAACCGATCACGATCCTCTTCGGCAAACTGATCAGCTCCTTGACGTTTCTGCTTTTGTTAATCACATCGAGCATGCCTTTAGTGATCTTATGTTACCTGTTAGGGGGGATCCTGCTCCCGGAAATCGCTCGGGCTTATGTGGTTTTGATCCTGGCGGCGTGCACCTTCGGCCTGCTCAGCGTGGCCTGCTCCAGCTACTTCCGACGGACCAGCTCAGCGCTGGTGGTCAGCTACCTAGTGATCTTGCCGATCGCCCTCTGCGGGATGGCCCTGACCAACCAGTCCGTTGAGGCGTCGCTGGCCGACTTCACCTCGATCGCTGTGCTGCCACCACTCTGCCTGGGCACCTGGATCGGCGTGGCCTTGGTGATCAATCAGCGCTTGCTCCACCCGCCCGACGTGGGCAGCGAGGGCAAGGAGGTCGTCGATGAGGAGGAGGATCAGCGCAACGCCCTCGTCGTGATCGACCGCAACATGTTCCCCGACAAGCTCTTCGCCCCGCCCAAGCGGACCTCGCTGATGCCCGAAGGAACCAACCCGGTCCTCGACAAGGAACTCCGCAGCGAGATCTTCAGTCAAGGGACGCTGACGCTCCGCGTTGTAATCATGATCAGCATGTTCTTATCTATTCTCCTGATGGCCGGCCTGTTGTTCTGGGCCCCGTGGCTGGCCGGCTACTATGTCGCCTATGTGCTCACCTTCAACCTGTTGGTCGGCCCGGTCTTCTCGGCCGGCAGCATCACCCAGGAGCGCGAGCGGAAGACGCTCAGCCTGCTGCTGACGACCCTGCTCAAGCCCGGTCAGATTGTCCTGGCCAAGCTGCTCGCCTCGCTCCGCGTCTCCACCGTGTTGACGCTCCTGCTGACCGAGCAGATCATCCTGGCCTACTTCTTCGTCGACGATCTCCGCCGACAGTGGTGGACGTTCCTTGCGTGCATGAGCATCATTGTTATCACGTGCTTGGCAACCACATCGATTGGATTGCTCTGCTCGGCATTGACTCGTCGGACGCCGGTGGCGATTATCATGACCTATCTCGGGCTGCTCGTCCTGTTCGCGGGCCCGCTGGCCGTCTCGGGCTACCTGCTCAACTTCACCGACATCACCCCGGACCGCCTGGCCAGCCTGCTGATCACCAGCCCATACGCCGCCGCACTCAGCCTGCCTTATGTCCAGAGCGACAACGCATTGATCGGGACCAGCGTCATCTGGTGGGACCAAGCCCAGATCACCGACACAATCCAGATCCCGGTCTGGCTCGGGTTCCTGATCTTCTACCCGCCCTTCTGCCTGCTGCTGAACTCGATCACCTACCTCGCCTTCCGGACCGGCTGGTGGCGTGCCGGCAGCGGCGCCTAGCGCGAGCCGCGATGAGAGAACGGGGCCGGGCCATCGGGATAACATCGGGGAATTCCGCCCGATCGTTCATGGTCGGCCCTCGACCGTCTCGGATTCGGCGAGGTCGATCCTGATCGACTGATCAAACCGTCGCGATCCCTCCGCGATCGGCGATCGACCCAGCCGCCTCGACAGCCCTGAGGATCGCGGCCTCCGATCGGCGTCGAGCCCACCACCGACTTTCTGGCCGTTTGCACTGCTCGATCCCGGTCTCGCGCCGACACAATCCGCGCCGACCACGCAATCGGCCCTCTCATCCGTTCGCTGACGATCGCCCTCGTCCTATTGGGCGGGTGTTTCCGGCCCCCGAACCAATCGCTCCCACCCCTCCGACCGAACCGGACACCCGGTCGATGAGACGAGGTCAAGCGGTCCGCATGCCGATTAGCGCATGCGGACTCGCAAGCATGATGTTGACCCCTCTTCCGAAGGCGAAGGTTCGAGTCGTCCGAACCCGTCTCGCCATGGTTCAGTCCCAGGTGTCGCTGAGTTCGCGGGACGGCTCATGGGTTTCGGGCACCGTGCCGTCTTCGAGATAGAAGGAACGATCGGGGCCTCGGACGAGGTGGAGGGTCATCGGGATGACCGCCAGGGGTTCGGCTCCCTTGTCCCATCCGCGCCCGGAGACGACCAGCGTAAACTGGGCCTCGGCCTGTTCCTTATCGTCGGACCGCTTGGACGTGTAGTCGCGGACCTTGAGGACCAGCGGGATCCGTCCGTCGAGCCTGCCGGCCCGGAGCCTCGTGATCCGATCCTTCCAGTAGGTCTGGAAGCTGGCGAAGTCGGAGAAGTGCTCCGAGACCCGGCCCCGATCGCTGAGCAGCAGCCACATCCGCCGGAAGTGGGGCAGGCGGTGCTCCGCCGATTCGAAGAAGATGCGCACGGCCTGCTCGGGCGTGATCCGGATCGGCCGCTCCAGGGTGATCATCAGCGGGTAGCTCAGCAGGACGGCCAGGACGATGCTGCTCGAGGTGACCAGCGCCCAGAGCAACCAGAGTCCCAGTTGGGAGCAGACCATCGCCACGAGTCCGCCGAGGGCGAGCACCGAGGCGATCCGGATGATCTGCGGTCCCCACTCGGCGCCTCGGGTCCAGGTCTGGCTGACCGTCGGCGTCTCGCGGGGGAACGATCGGCCCTCCTTCGAACGTGGCCTGTCGGGATCGGCCTCCTCCTCGACCTCCGGCTCGGGACGCGCGCCGGTCGGCCACTCGGAGGCATCGCGTCGACGACGGCGGGTCGGCGTCGCGACGGCCGCGATCTCGTCTGAGCCTGTCGAATCCGAGGACCTCTTCTCAAGCGAGTCGTCGGCGAGGACATCGTAGGCCGGCGTGGAGCGTGGAGCCTCGGGGGCCTCACCGTCCAGGTCGTAGGTCGCCTCGTCCCGATCGCGGGTCGGGTCCGAGGACAACGCCCGGGCCGAGCCGTTCGTCGTCGATGCCGGGGTCTCCAGGTCGTCGAAGAACGACGTGACGTCGGCGATCTGGCGGTCGGTTTCCGGATCGCGGGGCGGATTGGTGCGTTCAGTCATGGCGGGCTCACGTCGCGAGCGATCGAATGAAGGATGACGTCGAAACAGCCGTCGAGAGGGTCAGTCTCAAAATTGTAGGCGCGACCGGCCCATCGCAGGCCGGGTTTCTTCGGCCTGTTACGGCCCACGGTTCGACGCGACATCAAATCGCCGGGATCACGAGGCACATTGCGAACCCGAAATCATCAAGGCTCCTGAGGCCGACTTGGCATGGGTCTAGGCCCCAATCCTCTTGGGCGCTGTGCACGGGTGGCTGGGGACTGCGAAGCAACGCGGAGTAGACCCCGGGAACCATCCGGATGAGTCGGCCACCATCCTGGCGTGGGGTTGGCCAGCTTCGAGACCACATTCCAGGGTCTGCTCGCGACGCGTCGCAATCCCTAGACACCCGTGCATTGAACGAAAGGAAACCAAAACAAGCGAGCTGAGTTCCCGTGATCGTTGTGGTCGTCCGTCCTGATGGGGTGGTTGGTTGGGGATCACGCCAAACCAACTCGCAAGCAGCCGCATACACCCGCTCCGATTTTGTTCATTTGTACACTAATCGGAATATTTTGCCGCGAAGCTCCGCCTGAGAACTCCGGTCGCCCGGTGCAGCGGCTCCGCCTCGCTGCCCCAGCGACCTCCGTGCCCAGGCTCCGCACATGCTAGCTCCCGGGAACTGCGACGGGACGAAACCCGAGGAAGTGGAGCCGGTCCTCGGGCGTGTTGCCGTCCCGATACGCCGCGCGGCAGATCCGGGGGGCGCGGCGTTCCAGCCACCGCCCCGGAGCACCCGGCCCGAGGCCTGGGTGCCCGAAAGAACGGGCTCCGCGTAGCTACTGCGCCACGGGTCCTGGCACCATTCCCAAACGTTGCCAAGCATGTCGTAAAGGCCCCAACCGTTCGGAGCCTTCTCACCTACGGGACGAGTCC
>CAZSSM010000113.1:0-18106 GCA_964609385.1 uncultured Planctomycetia bacterium | reverse complement strand
AATCGCTGACCGTCCAGATCTGGAAGGAACAAGGCCTCGCCAAGGGACTCAAGGAGGGCCTCGAGCAGGGCCGCCAAGAGGGCGCCCGCGAAGGGTCGTTGAGCACAGGTCGCCGACAATTGCTCCGGATCGGCACGAAGCGGCTCGGAGAACCGGACGAGGCGACGCAACAGCGGATCACCGCCTGCGAGGATTTGGATCGCCTCGAGGCGGCCATCGATGTCGCTGTGACGGCCGATCGTTGGGGGCAGATCGTCGAGGCCCTGAATGGCCCAAGCGATGAACCCTCCGTCCCGGACGCCTAACCGATTTGGACGCGATGCCCCTACCCGTTGGCCTCGATTACGTTGATGGCCGACTCGCATTGGGTCTACAGCCACGAAGTTGATCCGAGTAAGGTCGACTGCCCATCCGGTCTCAAGGCCGAATCAACCTCCATCGTGGGCAACCTTGATGTTTTCCACCCGAGATGATTCCGACGACCGACCGCCCCTCTGGCCCTTGACCAACCGAGCTCGCGACCTGCTCATTCTGGTAGCGGGCCTGGTTTGGTTGACCTTGGTCGGCCGGACTGTGTTCTCATCCTCGCAGGTTCGTCACGACCTGACGGTGGCTTCGGAGGTCGGATTAGTCGTCGACCCGAACACGGTCGACCCGGCGGTCTTCGAGGCATTGCCGGGGCTCGGCCCGACCCTGGCTGATCGGCTGGAGGTGGCCCGTCGCGAAGCGCCCTTCGAGGACCTGATCGACCTTCAAGAGCGTGTCCGAGGGATTGGTCCGGTCACTCGCGAGCGGCTCCGACCACACTTCGACTTTGCAACCGTGCCGTCTTCCGAAGAAAATGAGTGAGCGATCCCGATCCAACATGCCCAGACGGGTGCGGTGGATAGGCGTCGGACGCCTTCTTGGTGATCGTCATCGGCGGTTGAGATCCCGGAGGATGGAGGCCTCGAACGGATGTCGGTCTATCAATTAGATTCACCCTTCCCGCCGGCCGGGGACCAGCCCCAGGCGATCGCCAGCCTCGTCGACGGGCTCCGCGACGGCCGCGCCCATCAGACCCTGCTCGGTGTGACCGGTTCGGGCAAGACCTACACGATGGCGAACGTGATCGCCCAGTATGAGCGGCCGGCCCTGGTGATCTCGCACAATAAGACCCTGGCGGCCCAGCTCTACGGCGAATTTCGCGAATTCTTCCCGCACAATGCGGTCCAATATTTCGTCAGCTATTACGATTATTATCAACCTGAAGCGTATATACCCCAGCGCGACATTTACATTGAGAAAGACGCGTCGATTAACGATGAGATTGAGCGGCTCCGGTTGGCTTCCACCAGCGCGCTGGTCAGTCGACAGGACGTGATCGTCGTGGCCAGTGTCTCGAGCATCTACGGCTTGGGATCGCCGGAAGACTACCGCAAGATGATGGTTCGACTCCAACTGGGCGACATCGTCGACCGCGACGAGCTGCTGATGAAATTCGTCGACATCCAGTACGACCGCAACGACGTGACCTTCGAACGCGGCAAGTTCCGGGTCCGCGGCGACGTGATCGAACTCTGGCCCGCTTATGAGGAGATTGGCTACCGGATCGAGCTGTTCGGCGACGAGGTCGAGGCCCTGGCTGAGATCGATGCCCTGACCGGTCAGGTCCTTCAGAAGAAGAAAGAAATGTATGTCTATCCGGCGAAGCATTTCGTCCTGCCCGAGGAACGGATCCAAGGCGCCGTCGAATCGATCAAGGCCGAGCTTGAGGATCGGCTCCGCCAGCTCAAGGAGACCGGCAAGCTCCTGGAGGCCCAGCGGCTGGCAGCGCGGACCCGCTACGACATCGAGATGCTCCTGGAGGTCGGATACTGCTCGGGCATCGAGAATTACAGCCGACACCTCTCGGGCCGCAAGCCGGGCGAAACACCCTCAACGCTGCTCGACTTCTTCCCTTCAGGCAGCCTGTTGTTGATCGACGAGTCACACGTGACCGTCCCACAGGTTCGCGGCATGTTCGCCGGCGACTTCAGTCGCAAGACGACCCTGGTCGAGCACGGGTTCCGACTGCCAAGCGCCTTGGATAACCGACCGCTCCGCTTCGACGAGTGGGAGAAGAAGCTCGGACCGCGCGTCTACGTTTCGGCCACGCCCGGTGACTACGAACTGACGATGTGCGGTGGCGAGGTTGTCGAGCAGGTCATCCGCCCCACCGGCTTGGTCGACCCGATCGTCCGCGTCGAACCGGCCCGTGGCCAGGTGCCGGCCCTGCTGGAGGAGGTCAAGATACGGGCCGAACGTCACGAGCGTGTCCTGATCACCACCCTGACGAAGCGGCTCGCCGAGGACCTAACGAGCTATCTCCGCGAAGAAGGTCTGCGCTGCAAGTGGCTGCACTCGGAGTTGGACGCGATCGAGCGGGTCCAGATCCTCCGCGAACTCCGCGAAGGGGCCTTCGATGCGCTGGTCGGAGTCAACCTGCTCCGCGAAGGCTTGGACCTGCCTGAGGTCTCGATGGTCTGTATTCTCGACGCGGACAAGGAAGGCTTCCTCCGGAGCGAGACCTCGTTGATCCAGACCATCGGTCGCGCTGCCCGTCACGTCAACGCCGAGGTTGTCCTTTATGCCGACAAGGTGACGCCGTCGATGCAGCGGGCTCTGGACGAGACCCAACGCCGACGCGAACGGCAATTGGCCTACAACGACGAGCACGGCATCAAGCCCGAATCGGTCGTCAAGGCGATCCGCAAAGGGATCGAAGAGGAGATTCAGGCCAAGGCCCAGGCACGTCAGGCCATCGGTCGCGATGAGGTCACAGACGCCACCGAGGAGTATCTCAACGCCCTGGAGAAGGAGATGCTCGAGGCCGCCGAGAACCTCGAGTTCGAGCGGGCCGCCGCACTCCGCGACAAGATCCACGAACTCCGTGACCGCCAGGCCGGTGGGCCGGTCCGCAAGGCGGCCACCCCCCAGGCCCAGAAGGCGCGCGAGAAGGCCAAGGCCAAAGGGCGCGTCAAGGGACGAGCGCGCGGGGATGGGCCCGAAGAGCCGAAGCCCCGCACCACCACGCGGAAGCGACGGCCCAAACCTTCGGCCTGATCGATTTCGATGGGGCGGGTTGTCAACGACCCCGCTTCGACAACAGGTTGGCCACGCCGAGCACGACCCGTGATTGGCCACGCTTCCGGAAGAGGATCGGTACGCGCCAGGTTACCTGATGCAATGAGGTCCAGGACGGGTCGGCTTCCGAGACCACAAAGGCCGAGAGCTGAACCACCAGCATCGTCGCGTTCCCTTCGTGGAAGGCCTTGGCACGGAACGGGATCGTGACCCGACCGAGGTTCCCCTCGACCGCGAGCCGCGCACCGACCGGTCTGGTCAAGGCCATCGAACGCAGGACCGGATCGCCTTCGGGCTGACGGATGTTGAGGAGCACCGGCGCCCGTTCGCTCAGGGCGAATCGGGGTGGCAAACCCAACCGGAGTTCCAGCTCGATTGGCCCTTCCAGGGAAAGCGGCGTCACGGGGACGAGGAACGGGCCGACTTTGGCGAATCCCGAACGTGTCTGGACCGGTTTGCGTGGAGGCTCGAGCCCTTCGAGGACCAGAGTCGAGACCGCCTTACTCTTCAGGTTGATTACGCGGATGGCGTGGTTACCTGAGTCGGCCACATAGAGCTGGTTCTTGGCCACCCAGAGCCCACGAGGCCGTCGGAACCGCGGCGGTTGATCGCTCACGCCCGGATCAGGGCCACCGACCAATGTTGAGAAGGTCTTGGTTTCCAGATCATATTGTTTGATCGCGTGGCCATATGTGTCGGCGATGTAGAGAATCGAGCCCCGCTTGGCGATTCCGGTCGGATGGATCAAACCGGGAGCCTCGACGGTTGCTGGGTTCGGCGATTCATCTGGTTCGATCGGCTTCGTTTCAGGAGGCCCGTTGATTTCGGGTTCCGTGGGCGTTTCCTCCGATTCGGCCGGTTCCGAGACATTGACCTCGGCGTCAGCATCCGGACTGGTTTCGCCGTCATCTCCGCCTTCGGAATCACTCTTCGATTCGGTCGGTGGGAAGAGCGTGGTGAGCTTTGATTCGGACTCCACGTTGTATTCGAGAAGGGCTCCCAAACGCGGAGCCGTGGCATAGATCCGGGATTCGTGGACGATCAAACCGGCGAAACGGATCGGGCTATGACCCGGGCTCGGTGACTCGATCGCGAGACTGGGATTCGAAGTCTGGTCGTTGAGTGCGGGCGTCGTGTCCGAAACAGGCATCTCCGGAGGGTTCGTTTCCATCGCGTCGATTAGGGTCCGGATCGCTGTGTCGCTTCGAGAGAACGTGAGGATCTGTCTGGCCTCGGGTGTCGTGAGTAGGATCCGATCGGCATTAGGGTCGAAGGCGATCGCCGAGGGGCGACGCATCCGAACCGGTTCGGGAGTCCCTTGGCTGGGTGGGTTGTCCTGAACCCAGAGCCGGACGCGCTTGCGTTTGAAATCGATGATCCGGATCTGATGCGATCCCGCCTCAGCGACGACAAGCAATGATCCCACCCCGGTCAGAGCGGTCGGGGCGTGCCAACGTGCCTGGGCGAACAGTCCGTCACGCCGGCCATAGACGCCGTCGCCGAGAACCTCGACCATCCGACCGTTCAGATCGGTCACAACGATCCGGTGATGCCCGCTGTCGGCAATATAGATCCGATCGATGCTCGGTCGGACCAGCACATCGGCGGGAAACCGGAGTGGAGACGACTTAGCCAGTGGATCGGCCTGTTCGGTCTCCCAGATCGGCAACGGATCGAGCCGATCGGGTCGGAGTTGGCGGTTCCGTTTGGCCATTTGGACCAGGCGTTGAACCAGGACGAGCACGCTTCCTTTGATGTCGGCTTGGGGAATGATCTCCTCGATCTGACCATCCGTCCCGATCAGGACGACGGTGCCGGGATCGGCTGAGGGGAAGGACTGCGCGATCGTGTTCCGCGCATCGTTGACGACCGGGTAGCCGATCGGCGTCCGACGGATCGCCTCCTCGACGAACCCGTCGTCGGCCTCGGCCGGATGACGTGGGCGGTGCACTCCAACGATGACGACCGTCGGATACTGGCGGCGAATCGTTTCGAGGACCGCAGCCTGCTCGCGGGTTGCCGGCACGTCGGCCGACCACCAGTGGACCAGCACGATCTTGCCGCGGAGCCCGTCCAGCCGGAGCGGACCGGCGGTGTTGAACCAAGTGGGGGCATGGGCCGTCGGCTCGCCCCGCGTTCGGCGTTCGGCTTGTGACTGACCGAGAAGATCGGGACCAACGAATAGTCCGACGATCAGGACGACCGATACGAACGGTGTCCACCGAGTCGACGCCCCCCGCGGGCAAATCATCGGTGGTTGTCGACGTTGCTCGGGGCCATCAAGGGCTTTCATCGGCCACCCTTTCGCGGAGCGTGATCAGCGTGAGTCATCCTGGACAGCGCGGGCGGCCCGTTCACGCCAAGGCTGGGGGAGTCGTCCCTGGATCCGCACGTCGGCGTCGATCTGGGTGATTGTGGGAGGTTCGACCAGTCGGAGGGCCTGATCCATCGCCTCGACCCCGTGACCGCGGAACGCCGTCCGCGCGTGGTCCCCGCCTTCCAGCAAAGGGGCGACGAAGACGTCAACGGCGTCGACTTGGCCATCGTCGAGGAAACGGCCGGCCAGCGTGCCCCCGCCCTCCAGGACGATCCGGGTCAGGCCCCGCTCTCCGAGCATATCAAGCAATCGGCCCGGGGGGATGTCCTCACCCTCGGCCACTTCGAGGATTTCGACACCTCGCGTTGTCAGTTCCTGGCAGCGTTGACGATCGGCCTTCGACGTCGTTGCCACCCAGACCGGGGCCTGGCCGATCGATCGAACCAATCGGGAGTCGACTGGGAGCCGCGCCCAACGATCGACTACGATTCGGATCGGCGTCCGTGGTCCCGGCGGCCTCGCGGTGAGTTGGGGATCGTCTTGGAGGGCCGTCCCGATCCCGATCACGATCGCGTCGTTGCGTCCGCGCTCCTCATGGACCCGTGCCCTCGAGGCGAGCCCTGAGATCCAAGCGCTGGCCCCGCTCCCGGTGGCTGTTTTGCCGTCGAGGGTCATCGCCCATTTGGCCGTCACATAGGGGCGCCCGGTCAGCAGGCGTTTCAGATAGGCCTCGTTCTGTCGGATCGCTTCCTCGGCCATCAGGCCGACTTGGACGGTCAAACCGGCGTCTCGGAGCTGTTTCAGGCCTCCCCCCGCGACGCGCGGGAACGGATCGCGGAGGGCGGTGATCACTTCGATCACGCCCGCCCGGAGGATCGCCTCGGTACAGGGCGGAGTCTTGCCGTGGTGGCAGCACGGTTCGAGCGTAACGAACAGCCGGGCACCCCGCGCCTCGTCGCCAGCCGCCTCCAAGGCGACGACCTCGGCGTGGGGACCACTGAACCGCCCATGGTGTCCGACGGCGAGCAGCCGTTGGTCGCGGACCAGCACAGCACCGACCATCGGGTTGGGCTCAACCGATCCGCGACCGCGTTCGGCTTCAGCGAGGGCGCGTTGCATCCAGACCCGATCGGGGCCGGGGGATCGGGACTCGGACTCCATCGCCTCTCCGTCTCGGGGTGGCCCGGTTCAGATCACGGTCGTGGGGGCCGATTCGAACCCGCTCGCGAAGAGGGCCGGCGGCGCATCTCGCGCTGGGGTCGTAATTCTTCGGAACGGCTTGTTGAGATCCCTGAATAGCCGACGAGCAGCGGATGGGGATCCGGAAAGAGCACGCCCTCGAGACCCTCGGCAGGCATTTGCCCCTCGGGATAGAGCAGCCGATACGTCCAGCTCAGCAGGAGTCGGAGTTGGGCTGGCGTGAGGTGATCGATCGCATCACGGTACCAGTCGGGGAGCTGCTGGTCGAACCGAGCCAGGTCTTCGTTCGCGACCGGTGCGATGCGGCGGTTCAGGTCGGCCTCAATGTCGACCAGGATGACCACGTCATTGACCAAGCGAACCCGAGACTGAAGGAACCGCCAACCGAACAATCGTTCTGTAGGGATCTTCCCATTGTTCTGGGGAACACGGCCGATCAACGGTGCAAGGGGCGACGAGGCACCGCGCTCGTTGGGAACGTCATCCTGGATGAGGCCCCCGAGTCCTCGAAGCAGTTCGGGCATCCGTTCCTTCGGGTCGCTGGCGATCATGTTCCGGAAGATCGCCTCCGGGTCAGCCGGGTAGGGGGTCAAGAGTTGGAGAGCGACCCCTCGGCGATCGAGGAACCGAACCCGTTCAATCAGCGTGCGAGGATCGGCCGTCCCTGACATTTCGGTCTGGCGTTCCGCTTCGAGGTTCGCCCAGACCACGAGGAATCGCGCCAGTTGGATCGGGGAGAGCGGTCCCATGGAGGATTTGATTTGATCCGCGACCTGGCTCAAGCGTCGGATCGCGTTGGGCCGACGACCGGCCTCCTCTAGAGGCGATTCGGGGAGGATCGCGCGGAGTTTCGGTTGGCTCGACTGGGATCGGACTCGTTGGCGGACGATTTGGAGTCGGACCTGGGGATCGGTTTGCTCGAGGATCTGACGCTGATCGGACGGCTCGAGCCTCGAGAACCAGGCGTGATAGTCGACCAGCATCGCTTCGAGCCGCGTTCGCGATGCGCCCGATTCACGGATCGCGCGATCCAGGTCGCGAATTTGCGCCTGCTCATCTCGAGGCAGGCTCTCCAAGGTCTCGAGGTTCTTGAGGAGGTGTTCGCGATAGCCCATCGGCATCGCGGAGATCCGGACCAAATCCTCGCTCGAGGTCTCCGTCTCGGGTTGACCGAGATCGGCGCCTAGCAGGAAGGCCAGGCTCAACGTGACCAGGAACGTGAGCGAGGTGGTGAGCGGGCCTCCGAAGGGACTTCGATCGCATATCGATCTCATGGCACATCCACGCCCCGAACGACGGGGGAAAACCGGGTGGTAACGCCCAGCACGCTGGTCCCAGCGGTGCGATGTGGACGGGTCGTCAACGCGGGGATTCCTCGAGGTCAGGATCGGGATCGCGGAAAGCCGGCCGGAGCTGGGCCCGACTGCGATCGAGTTCGTTGAGGAACTCGGGCGACCCGACGCTCCGGTAGGCTTCGAGCTCTTCGACGATCCGGATGTCGCGGATCAAGCGTGCCGAGCGATCCGGCCAGACCGAGTGGGTCAGGACGTAACCGAGCACCCCAGCTCCGATCGCTGAGGCGACCCAGATCACGAGCTGAACGATCCGCTTCAGGGCCGTCCCAGTAGTCTGATAGACTAGATCGGCCTGCTGATCATGCGCCAGCGACTTGGTGACGGTCTGCTCGGTCCAGTCAGCGTCGAGGGCCGGCCGGGGCAGATGATCGAGGAGATCCCAGGTCTTGCGGAGGTCCTCGACCTCGCGACGGGCCGTGGCGCTATGGATCAGTGTTTGTTCGATCGAGCGGGTTTGGTCATCGTCCAGCTCGTGATCGAGGTAGGCGACCAGGTTGGACCGTTCCCGCTCGGTGAGCCGTCGATATCCGGTCGTCATGACGATCCAACGCTCCAGACCGAGGATCGAGCACGGCCCGTCCCGACCGATGGTCCGGGCGTCGGTCGAGGGGGCTTTATTTGGGGGGGACTATCCCCAAATCAGCGGGGGGCTCCGAAGTTGGGGATCAGGCCCTGGATGGCCTGGTTCGCGCCCTGTTGGGCGGCCCGTCCTAAGCCACCGGTACCGAACCCCGCCGCCGTCGTTCCCCCCTGTCGCGGGGCGGCCCCGGCGGCCCGGCTGGAGCTTGGGTAGTCGGGGAAGTATGGGAAAGACGATTCCCGGCTGGTGACCCGACTGAAGTAGCCCGGCGGGCCCAAGCCATTGGTGTTGTCGCTGGTCAAGCCCGGCACACGTGGGACCGCCACCGGAGTCCGCGACTCCATCTCGGGAGTGAAGGGCGCTGTCGGGATGAACGGCGAGACCGGATTGTAGAGCAGGTCGCGCTCGGCCAGGATCTGTTGCGAGCGATTGACGTTCCGTTGGTTGATGGCGTCCGATGGACGGATCCGCGCCGCCTCGGCGGCCTGTCGAGGAATGAAGAAGCCGTAATAGAGTTCGAACGGATCGCTGAAGGGATCGAAAATCTGGGCGCGGGCCGTCTGCGGCCCCACGGCCAGTAGCAGACCCATCGTGATCAGCGCCAGGATCAGGATGCGACGCGGCATCGGCCAGACTCCTTGTCGGACGGGTGATTCCCGGGGCGTCTTCTCACGCACGCGACGTCACAGGAACCACGAGCAAGTGCCTAGTCTACTAGTACGGTCCGCCTCGACTCTAGACTGAACACCGACGCGCCCGTGCGGTGACGGCTCCCTCCGATTATTCCGGCGCGTTCCCGATGTCGTCGCGGTCGACGCGAGCCCCGTTCTGAAGGATAGCGCGATGGATGCCTTGATCAACGAAGAAACAACCCGGATCATCCGGGCCATCGTCTTCTATGGACTGCTCGCCCTGGCCTTGGGCGTGCTTTGGAAGCTGATGGTCTACTTCCGCGAACAGCTCGGACCGGGCCAAAAGCCGGCCACCCCGGAGGAGCTGATGGCCGAGTTCGAGGCCGCCCGCGACGAAGGCGAACTCGACGAAGAGGAATTCCGCCGAATCGAGACCATCATCCGACAGGGCGGCAACCCCTACGAGATCGGCCGGCCGCAATCTTCAGACCTCCAGCGAGATGCCGATGGCGAGCGGACCATCTAGTCATCGAGATTCGCAGTCTCCTCAAGCGACCTCGATGGGTTCTCCGCTCCGGACGCTCTCGGTCTCGGCCAGGCAGATTGCCAGGGCTTGGCGGGCCAGGCGACCATCGAGCAGGGGGGATGGTTGGCCCGACTCGATGGCGCGGACGGCTTCGCCAAGTTCGAGGGCGAAGGCGTTCACCGGATCCCCATCGCCCAAGGCGGGACGTTCGATGGTCCCGTCGGCGTGGTAGACCGTCAACGGTAAGGCCACACGTGGCTCGTCGGTCTGATTGACGAACTCGAAGGCGATCGTGGCCCGCTCCAGGTAGATCTCGAAGCCGTGAAGGAAGGGCCGACCCGGGCCGCTGAGCGCTCCGCAGTGCGCTGAGACCGCGGGGGTCGCCGGATCGCCGGACTCGAAAAGGTACTGCGAGTCGAGGTGGAGGACCGATCCGTCGTCCCCAACCCGACCGACCGACCGCACCGCTCGGGGTGATCCGCAAGTCACTACGACGTAGTGTGTGTCGTGGATGTGCAGGTCGATGGCCGGCCCCCCGCTCTTGGCGATCGCCGACGGTTCGGTCGACGCATCGGCCATCGAGATGACCCGCTTCAGGTGTATCGCCCGGATCGGCCCGAATCGTCCCGAGCGAATCGCCTCGTGGGCATAGGCGAATTCGGGGAAGAAGGGCAGGACGTGCGCGACCATCAACTGGCCGGTCGACGCTTCGGCCGCCGCCAGCATCTGGTCGGCCTCTGCCAGCGTGATCGCGATCGGCTTCTCGACCAGCACGTGTTTGCCCGCCTGCAGAGCCTGCACGGCCATTTCGGCGTGGCGATCGTTGGGCACGCAGAGATCGACCAGGTCGACCGACGGATCGGCCAGCAGGTCCTCGAACCGCTCGTAGCTGTGGACACCGGAGAGATCCATCTGCGTGCCCGGTGGCCCGAAGTTCCCCTGAATCCCGGTCCAGTCCCCAGCCCGCTTCTTCGGGTCGCGGCTCCAGATCGCCCCCACCCGCGCCCCTTCCAAAGCCTCCGAGGCCAGGTAGTGGACCATACCCATGAACCCGACCCCCGCGATGCCGATCCGCACCATTGTCGCAACTCCTTGCCGAAAGACGTTTTGCGATGTTCTGTCGTTTCCATGATCTCTGATGATTTGCCCGGAATTCTTTGATTTTCAGACCATTCTTTGCGCCTTTTTTTGCGCGGGTTTAAGCCGGTCAGGCCACTTTCCAGCCTATCTCGTTTCGAGGACGAACTCTACTGACCTGCTCTGTAGGGGGACGCCACAAGATTCTGGCTGGCCCCGCTCGGGGCGGCGATAGACCGATGACCACCGCCACACCGACGACCGCCATATTTCCTTGGGTTTCCAGAACATAAGGGTCATTAGGACAGGCCACTCGTCGCAAGGGATGAAACGCGTGCAGGATTGCGCGCACTTTCTTCCCATTCCAAGTAGGTAGGGGATTCACCATGAGCAGAGCTCCATTCGGTACAATTGCGAGCACAAGGCAGTCGTGACTTGAGAGAGGCACCTGGCAGGTCGTCGGAACACCCTCAACCACCGCTCCAATCGAAAAAGGGGAGGCGATGTACCTTTACAACGGAACTCTAGCGAGAAGAGTGTTTAAACGAGCGTGCTTGACGTGATCGGTGCTGCTATTGCCACGTTGCTGAATGGTCGTGGGGCATTTCAACGAGTTATTTAAAATTTAGAAGGATTGTACGGCCTTGCTAACCACTCAATCGGCTACAGGCGAATGCTTCGAGTCGGGCGGGCACTTGTCCAGCAACGTTGCTCCTTCAGCCCCACTTTCCTGGATGCACGACCTGCACTACTTGTAATTCAATTGCATCTGCGATAGGCTATGCCTCCTAGATCTGATCTCGGAAAGACAGAGCATCGAGCATGTTGAGGGAAGAGCCGAACTGCTCCCCAAATTCGATGAGTACGGGCCGACCCTGTGACCACGACGGACTTCATCTCTGGCAAAGTGCTCATGTATGCCTATGAGGACGCCCAATCACTCACTCAGAGGGAGCGAATCCAACTGGGCGAAGCTGTCTATCGGAGCCGCAGCCGAAAGTGCCTCTGGCATCAGGTCGCAATGAGCAACCTAATGCATGGCGTGCGAGAGATGCGAATCGATAACGGTCAGGACGACATCTGGAACTGACTCGCATCCGACTGAAGAGAACCGTATGGACCACCTGTCGCTCTTCTTCAACTCGCTCTTCATGGCGCTGGCGATGTCGGCGCCGTATCTGGTGCTGGGGTACATTGCGGCGGCATTGATCAAGGAGTACATCTCGCGAGAATCGCTGGCGATGCACTTGGGCGACAAGGGGGTTCGGCCGATCCTAAATGCCGTCGGCATTGGGGCGTTACTGCCGATTTGCTCGTGCGGGGTGATCCCGTTGGGGGTAGGCGTTCACCGGGCGGGTGCCGCTCGGGGCACGGCGCTTTCATTCATGACTAGCTAGCCGGCAATCTCGCCCGTGTCCGTCGTGATGGTGGGCATGATGCTTGGGCCGATGTTCATGGTGACCTATGTCGGCGTCGCGCTACTCGGCTCGTTCCTGATCGGGCTGATCGGCAACCGGTTGCTGCGCGACGAGACATGTCCAGTCACGAACTTCGACGCCATCGTCGATCGGGTGGAGGAAGAAGACGAACACCACGTCCCCGCGTCCGAGGGTGGATCGCGGCTCGCCCGAGCCATGCGCTGGGCGTTCTGGGATCTTGGCGCCGAGATCAGTGTCGACCTGACGATCGGCCTGTCCGTAGCGGCGTTGGTGCTCGCCTTCCTTCCGATCGAATTGACCGAGGCTTACCTGGGGACGCGCAGCATCTGGACGCTGTTGCTCGTCATCCTGATCGGTATCCCTGTTTACACATGCTCGGTGCCGACGATCCCGATCGTCTGGGCGCTGTTCATGCGCGGCGCGATGCCGGGCGCGATGCTGGCGTACATGATCGCCGGGCCGGCGACAAACCTGGGCGAACTCAACGCGATTCGGCGGAGTATGGGGTTCGGTACCGCGACGTTTTACGCTGTCAGCCTGTTGACGGTTGCACTGGCTGGCGGACTGATCGCCAACCACGTCGCCTTCGCATCGTACGAGTACAAGGCGAAGATGATCGCGGAGAATGAGTTGGAAGTGCAGGACTGCTGCGTGCCGATGATCTTCGGCGACCGGATCGAGCGGAACAACCTCGGCCGGATCGCGGCCAATGTGCCGACATGGCACTACCCGTTCATCGTTGTCCTGCTAGTGACTATTGGCGTCGGTCTGTACCAGCGCGTAGTGCAGCGTAACGAAGACGGAGGAGACGGCCACGCTGCCGACGCGACATCGCTACCCGAGGAGGCCAAAACATGAGCAAAAAATCAATCGTCACCGTAGTCATGGCTATCGCGATGGTCGCGACGTGGAACAGTTGGCTTTTTGTGGACTTGAAGAACACGAACGTGCCGACGAACAACGCGTGTCAGGATCCGTCGAAGAACAACGGCAACACGGTGCAGACGACGGAGCCGAAACTGTGGCTGGACATTAAGAGAACGTCCGTGGACGAGACCCCCGATGGCAGTTTCGAGCCCACATTCGACGAGTCCGTTGCCGCCGCCGAAGGCAAGCGAGTAGAACTGCCGGGCGTCGGCTTCCTACTGTCGTCGGGTATGCGCGAGAACGAGAAGGGCGAGGAAGAAGTCACGGAGTTCCTTTTACTGCCCGGTAACGGTGGCGTGGCGTTGCGGGCTCACGCCGATTCCAAGTTTCGAGTTCAGCGTCCTGGTCGAGTGCCCTGACGCTCCGTTCCTCGCGTCGAAAGTCGATCCGAGAAGCTCGGCCCTCTTCGTGAGTGTTGAGGGCATCCTCCGGCTGCAAAAGGACAACAGCATCAGCTCGCTCTACACACTAGAGGACGTGGCGATCGAGTTTATTGACATGAAAGACGTACTGCCGCCGGACGTCAAGAACTTGTGCCTCGATCAGCCCATGATTCCGTGAGCTTGAAGAAGGTAATCAAGTCGCATGCATTTCTCGCTGCAGCATAATTTCGGTTAGCAACAACGAGTTAGTTTTCAAAACAAGCATTGGTAACAGAGAGCTACTCGCCATACTTCACACTGATCGTGAGTTCACCAATTGCAAGGCGACAAACGTCTGAAACTTTTACCGAGGGCTTTTTGAACACTAGCGATGCTGACATGATTGCAGCTAACGTTGCGAGGGAGCACAGGAACTGGCTATGTTGCATCGCACAATCTTCCGCAGCGGCCTGATCGGTATCAAAAAGTAGAAACGAGGAGTAGAGGCAAAATGGATATTCGATTCTACAATACGCTCACAAACCAAGTGGCATTATTTGAGCCGCTAAACCCTGGGCGAGTCAAAATGTACAGTTGCGGCCCAACTGTCTATGATTTTGCTCACGTTGGTAATTTTCGTTCGTTTCTATTCGCGGATTTGTTGCGAAGGTTTTTGGAGGCAAGCGGCTTCGAAGTCTGGCATGTCATGAACATCACAGACGTAGGGCACATGACTGACGATGCGGCAGCTGATGGTGCCGGCGAAGACAAGATGCAGGTGGCCGCGCGGCGTCTAAAGGAAGACAAGAAGAGTGGCAAAGTTGAGGAGGGGGCGGTAGCCGATCCGGACAATCCATACGAAGTGGCAGACTACTTCACGCGAGCCTTCCTTGAGGACGGCCGCAAGCTGGGACTAAAGGTCGTCAGCGAGTCCCCCCAGCGAGTACCGAAAGCGACGCAGTTCATTGCCGAAATGCAGCAAATGATTCGGAAGCTTGTTCAGCGAGGACATGCGTATGTGGGTAGCGACGGTGTCGTTTATTACAGCGTCGAGTCCTTTCCCAAGTATGGCCAGCTCAGCGGCAATACTCTCGAAGCCTTGCGCGTTGGGGCCGGCGGCCGAATCGATACCAATAACCAAAGTTGCAAGCGACATCCGGCTGATTTCATGCTGTGGAAACCCGATCCCAAGCACATTATGAGGTGGGATTCGCCTTGGGGGGCAGGCTATCCAGGCTGGCATATCGAATGCTCGACGATGTCGATGCGTGCTCTTGACACGGATGTCTTAGATATCCATACTGGCGGCGAAGATTTGATCTTTCCCCATCATGAGTGCGAAATTGCTCAATCCTGCGGAGTTACCGGCAACGACCTCTTCTCGCGGTTTTGGATGCATGCTCGTTTCTTGCTGGTCGAAGGCGAGAAGATGTCCAAACGTAAAGGGAATTTCTTCACCGTCCGCGATATCTTGAGCGGTAGAGCTACTGGTAAACCGGTGCATCCGGCTGTACTCCGTATGGAACTAACCAAATCGCATTATCGCGCGCACAGCAACTTTACAGCCAAGGGGCTCACCGATTCTGCCAATACCGTTCGACGACTGACCGAACTCGGCCTACGACTGCGCGATGCATGTGGCGGAGTCCCCAAGGAGATCGATCGAGCCGAACACCCAGTTGTGAGAGCGTTCCTGCAAGCTTTAGCGAACGACTTGAACGTCAGTGAGGCGATGACGGTTGTGCATGCTTGGATTTCGTCGCCTGGTGAGAATGCCGCTGAAGCCTACGGGGTCTTATTGGCTTTGGACCAAGTCCTAGGTGTGTGGGAGCTTACATCGTGCGATAGCGCGACAGAAGATCCCGAAAGCGATATTGCGGCCAGCTTGTGTGCGTTGATCGACGAGGCACGACGTAATCGCGATTTTTCGGCAGCAGATGCTCATCGGCAACGTTTGATCCAACTCGGCTATGAAGTTCGCTCTTCATCCGACGGCACCTCCGCTAGGAAGAAGCTCGCATGATTGAACTGAGCCAACTCACGATGGTCAATCGACAAAATGAGCTTAAGCTGCCGCCGAACATCATGAACCTATGTCTCAATCAGCCCATGATTCCGTAAGCTTGAAGGACGCAACTAACTCGGGAACAAGATATAAAAGTAGACAAGGAATGTTGATGGAAACTTGCGACGTCTGATGGAACGAATCGTGTCTCTAAGGGTGCTGCCTGAGAACCCGCTGGGCCAGGCGATCGCCTTCAAAAGGCGCGTCTCCAGCGGGCAATCCGAGGTTGCGACTTCAGTCGGACTCACCGACGGAATCGTCGGACGACGAGGCTGATCGCCGGAGCCGCTAGACTCAAGAGGACCAACGTCGACGGCTCGGGGATAAAGGTGACGAACGTGGGCCCGTTCAGCCCAGCGTTGGAGAGTGAGCCGACGGGCAACCCGGTGGCCACGTCGTAGCGGATTACGGCGTTGCTGAAGGAGCTGACCACGAAGAGGTCGTCGCCGGGGCCGAACGTCAGGCCGACCGGACCGTTCAGGCCACCGCCGGTAATGGGATTGCCGACGGTCAGGCCGGTGTCGACTTCATAGCGGATCACGACGTTACTGAAGGAACTGGCGACGAAGAGGTCGCCGTCGGGGCCGAACGCCAAGCCGAGTGGGCCGTCGAGGCCGCCCGCGATCAAGGGGTCGCCTACGATTAATCCGGTGGCGAGGTCGAATCGGAACACGGCGTCACCGTCGCCGCTGGCGACGAAGAGGTCGTCGTCGGGACCGAACGCCAGGCCGGTCGGCCCGTCCAGACCATCGACGGTCAAGGGAGCGCCGACGGTCAGACCGGTATCGACATCATAGCGGAGAACCTCATTGGTGTTGCTACTGGCGACGAACAGATCGCCGTCGGGTCCGAACGCGAGGCCGACTGGGCCGTCCAGGCCGCCGACAGTCAGCGGGGTTCCAACGGTCAGGCCGGTGGCCACGTCGTAGCGGATCACCTCGTCGGTGTTGCCACTGGCGACGAAGAAGTCGCCGTCGGGTCCGAACGTCAGGCCGAGCGGCCCATCGAGGCCACCTGCGGTCAAGGGGTCGCCCACAGGCAATCCGGTGGCCACGTCGAATCGGATGACCTCGTCACCGAAGGCGCTGGCGACGAACAGATCGGCGCGGGCCTCGGTGGTGATGCTCGCCGCCATCGTCAAGCCGGCGAGCAGTCGAAGCAGGTGCAGTCTCATGGATGGTCACCTTTTTTACTGGAGAGGAAAGGGAATCCGTCGTGGCAAGCATCGGCCATCATCGAGAGGGAGACATCAATGCTTGGCGTTGGTTTGTCGGCTCATCTACGTCGACCGACCGGGCTCCTCCCGCAGCGTGCTATGCGGCGCCTGATCTGTGTGACCGAGGCCACGAGGCCGATCGTGATGAGGACGAGGCTGCCCGGCTCGGGGATCGCCGTAAGCTGGAAGGCGAGTTCGGCGTTGTCCAAAGCCCATGGGGTGCCATCGGCCGACCGCTCGTGCGCGTTGCCGGCGTCGGGCACACTTGTCAGCCATGCCCAGTCGTCGTCGGCATCCGTCGACGTATCGTTGACCAGCGAGAGCCAATAGCGGGTCTCGGGGTCGAGGTCGACCGGGCCGATCGCGGCCGAATACCCGAAGACGTCGAACCCGAAGAGTTGCTGGCCCGTGGCCGTCCGGCCCACATCGCCGAGGTCCCACTCCAGTAACAGATCGGCGCTCGGCGAGCCGCCGTCGTCGTCGAAGATGCGGAGTACGAAGTCGTCGGGTTCGGTCGGCGTGCCGTTGAAGAAATAGGTGCCGAACCAACGGACGCCGAAGAGCGGGTCCGAGTCAGTCGCGAGGATGAAGTCGTCGGCGATCTGGTCGCCCGCATGGAAGTCGCTGGTTCGGCCTTCGGCGAGGTCGGGAGCGCCGTTGTCGAAGAGGATACCGGCCGTCGCGGTGGCCATCGGGCCGAGCAGGGCGAGACAGAGGGAGATCGAGCGGAAGCGGAATCGCATGTCCAGAGCCTCGTGATCGAGAGAAGGTCGAGGAGGTCGCATCGAGGATTCTGCGGAACCGGCCTTTGTCGATGTTCGGGAAGTGCCAGCCGCGATCGACCAGCCGAGACTAAAGCGTCTCGGCGACGCGCGGACGGGGAGCGCGTCGCCAGGACGTCGAGGCCCAGGCTTCGAACCGATCGTGCGCTGCCGCCCTCCCCGGAGACGTTGAGAGTGGCCTACTCCCCTGAGCGACCGGACCCGTTGCCGACTGACACGGATTCCGAAATTGCTCGTGGCCCCTACGCGAGGGAACGACGGCTCGGAGCGATCACAGGATGCATCTCCAAGCATGGATCGAGGATCGTCGTCATCTCCGGTGAGCACGACAACGCGATCCAGACCTTCCTCGAATGGATCGGTGTTGGAGGCACATCGACCCGCAAGGCCCTGAACGAGTCAAGTCAGTTGGCAGCTCGCGCTCCTTGCCCAGACGATGAAGGAGTGCAGGCTACCCGTTGAAGGAACCGGCCGGTCCGGCGCTCCGGGATTTCCGCGATGGTCTCGGGGGGGCCTTGGGCGA
>CAZSSM010000112.1:0-18621 GCA_964609385.1 uncultured Planctomycetia bacterium | reverse complement strand
GACGACAACCTCATCGGCGCCAATGGCAACGACAGCCTCGGCGGGGGCGACGACTACGATACCCTGAACGGCGGCAACGGCGACGACACGCTGGACGGCGAGGCCGGCGACGACCTGCTCCGCGGCAGCAATGACAGCGACACGCTCAAGGGCAGCGACGGCGATGACACCCTTCGGGGCGACAACGGCGACGACCTCATGGACGGCGCCGACGGCAACGACCTGCTGGTTGGCGGGAGTGGGTTCGACTTCCTCATCGGTGGCGTCGGCGAGGACACCCTCCGTGGCCTGAACGACGACGACTTCCTCGTCGGAGGGTCTTTCAACCTGGATGTCTTCACCGCGATGATGGCCCAACTGTTCGACCAGGCCAACTTCACGTTCTCCGACGGCTTTGTGGATCGCCTCATCGGCGGCAACAACTCGAGCGCTGGTGACACTGCCTTCGTCTCCGTTGCCGATGGCGACATCTCGAACCAGAACGACACCCAGATCTTCATCAACTAATTGGTGGGGGGGGGCCTCGAATGGGTGCGGGCCAGTTGAGACACTTGTTCCCAACTGCCCCGCATCATCGCCGGCCCGCTTCCGCGTAGCTGCTGATGAGCGATGGTCCTGCCATCGTCTCCCATCTCGGTTCGAAGGGGCGGGTCACTTCATTATCGGAGTAAGGCTTTTCCACGACGTTAGTGGGAGAAACCTAAGCGATTCCAGATTGTATTTCCAGACTTGTCGACATAAATACACGTGTTTTCCAATGGCAAACCGGTTGGCATGACCAGCCACGTTCTGGGAACGAACGCTATAGAAGAACTCCCTACCCTTTGGACGGTCCTTTAATTTGAGGAGCGTCCCAGGTTGCTTACGCATGATCACCGGCATGCCTTTGCGGATCGTTCGGCAAACGGGATTGCCATTCAGCATCCGTCCCCAACCTGCCTCATCCATGCCGGCCGTATCGACCTTCCCGCCATCGATCGACTTTCCGACACATCTTGTGATATCGAGGAAACCCCTCCCATGCGTCCTTCACTTTGCGCGTTTTCCCGCTCTACGTCCCGCCGCCTCACCGCGTCTCAGTACGCGCCGATCCTCGACTCGCTCGAACGTCGCGTCGTCCTCTCCACCGCCTTCCTCAGCGTCAACGGCAATGTCACGTTGCAGTTGATCGGCGACAGGGGGAGCAACCTGTTGGACTCCGGCGACGACCTCTTCGCGATCACTGTCGACGAAGGCGGCCCTGATGCGCCCTCGATCACTGTGGAGGTCACGGACGGGGTCAGCGGTATCGTCGAGTTCAGCCGGACCTTTCCAGACATCACGCCCGCCGATCTCGACCGGGTCATCTTCCGCGGCCTGACCGGAAACGACGCGGTCGACCTGAGTCCGCTGACCGACGCGGCCAGCCCATTCATGGGGACGTCCTTGTTGGTCGGTGGTGATGGCGATGACACGATCGAGGGCGGCGCTAATGACGATGAGATCCGCGGTCAGGCCGGCGACGACTCGCTCATCGGCAACGCCGGTGCGGACACGCTCGAGGCTGGTGCCGGCGCGGACATTCTCCAAGGCGGTAACGGCATCGATTCGCTTCTCGGGCATGCCGGCGACGACGTCCTCCGGGGCGGCAACGGCCCTGACATGCTCGATAGTGGCAACGGTGATGACACCCTCGTAGGCGGCAGCGGCGACGACTCCCTCAATGGCGGCAGCGGTAACGACTCCCTCAATGGCGGCACCGACGACGACACCCTTAGGGGCGGCAGCGGCGACGATGTGATCGTGGGTGGCCCCTCATTGGTCTTCATCTCCTTCTTTTCCGACTTCGACGACATTTCTGGCAACGCTGGCGACGACACCATCGACGGGGGAGATTTCCCCGACACGGTCTCCGGCGGTGACGGATTCGACTTGATCAAGGGTGGTTTTGGCGGCGACATGCTCGATGGTGACGCCGGCAACGACACCATCGACGGTGGCTCGGGTGACGACACCCTCGAGGGCGGTACGGGTGCGGACTCTCTCACTGGCGGAGCCGGCAACGACGTCATCTCTGGCGACGAAGACAACGACACCCTCGATGGTGGTCTGGGCGATGACTCGCTGGAGGGGAACGCTGGCTCCGATTCCATCGTCGGCGGTCCTGAGACGATCACCGTCGAACTCGGCGAGACCGACGACGACATCATCCGCGGTGGCGATGACGACGCCATCGAGGGCGACGGCAGCGAGGACGGCGACGACACGCTCAACAACAGCGACACGCTATTGGGTGGCGCTGGCGACGACAGCCTCGACGGCGGCGACTTCGTGGACGGCACCGATGACGACCTCGACTCCGGGGTCGACCTCCTCGTCGGCGGCCACGGCAACGACATCCTTGACGGTGACGATAGGGCCGATACCCTCCAAGGCGATGCGGGCAACGATCGCCTCGTCGGGAATGCCGGCGCCGACAGCCTCTCGGGAGGTCACGGTCGCGACACCCTCGAAGGCGATAGCAGCAACGACAGCCTCGACGGCGGTGCCGGTGCGGACAACCTCTACGGTGGTGAAGGTGAGGATCGCCTCGTTGGTGACTCCGGGGCCGACACCCTCGAAGGCCACGCGGGTGCCGACACCCTCGTTGGTGGTTCCGGGGCCGACATGCTTGTTGGCTTCAGCGGAAACGACTTGTTGGATGGTCAGGACGGCGCCGACACCCTCGTTGGCGACGATGGCGCGGACACCCTCATCGGCAGCACCGGCGATGACTCGTTGGTCGGCGGTACCGGCAACGACTCCCTGGTCGGTCAGGCCGGCGATGACACCCTCATCGGCGACGGCGGTGCCGACACCCTGACCGGCAGTGACGGCAATGACTCGCTGGTCGGCAGAGACGGCAACGATTCGTTGGTCGGCGGCGCCGACGACGACACCCTCGAGGGCGGTGACGGCAGGGACACCCTGGTCGGTAGCGCCGATGACGACCAGCTCGACGGCCAGGCCGGCCCCGACCTGCTCATCGGTAGCACCGGCGACGACTCCTTGCAGGGCGGCGCTGGCGGAGATACCCTCCGAGGCGACGCCGGCGACGACCTCATCGACGGTGCCGAGGGCGACGACCTCCTCATCGGCGAGGACGGGCAGGACTTCCTCATCGGCGGCGACGGCCAGGATACTCTCCGCGGGGATAACGACAACGACATCCTCATCGGGGGCATCTTCAATCTGGACATCTTCACGGTGGCGGTCTCGGCGCTGTTCGTCGATGCCAACTACACCTTCGCCGACGGCCTCTCGGATCTTCTGGTCGGCGGCAATGACGACGCCGTGGACACCGCCGTCGTCGTCCTCGCCGACAACGACCGCTCCCGCGAGAACGAGAACGAGTCGTTCGTCTAATCCACCTGATCCGTGCCGGCCGGGCCCCGGTTCCTCCCGGCTGGCCGGGTCGCCGTCCTGACTGAGATGGCGACTGGTGAGGCGATG
The DNA here is from genome assembly GCA_964609385.1 of uncultured Planctomycetia bacterium. Classification (GTDB taxonomy): domain Bacteria; phylum Planctomycetota; class Planctomycetia; order Isosphaerales; family Isosphaeraceae; genus CAZSSM01. The sequence goes on along the minus strand of CAZSSM010000112.1, from coordinate 15,150 downwards.
GTTCCGACCATCGTTCCCATCTCGGACTTGGATCGGTGGCAGGTCAGACCGACCCGAAAGCGAGGCTTTCTTGCGACGTCTGTGGAGAGTTGCTCAGCGACTCCAAGGGGTCGAGCCGAGCTGAGCCGACCGGCGAATCGAAGTTTATCATCCTGTTCCAAACGCTTGGATCCATCCAGATCGGCCCGAGCTGTTCGGATGCTCCAATGACGTCATGGGGAAAGGGTACGGACTACCCAGGAGGGTTTCGGGCGACCCGGTCCAAGGCGCCCGGAATCGATCAGCCGTCTGTGGTTGGCGGGGGGAATCCAGGAGCCTCATGTCTCTTCCGATGGCCCGATCGGTCGGCTCGCCGTCGTTTGACGGCAGATGGGCGTCTCGGTAAGATCATCATTCCGAACCGGCACGACGACTTACGTCGATTTCGTCTGTCAGACAGTCCCGCTCTCTCCACTCCAGCAAGGGCCGCCCGAGACATCTATGTCGTCGGGAGTCGCGGTCCGGATCATCTCCACATTGCGAAGAGGTTTGTTCGTTCATGTCCATCGTGGTCAAGGATCTGATTGACGCTGGCGTCCACTTCGGCCACCGCGCCAGCCGCTGGAACCCGAAGATGAAGCCGTACATCTACGGCAAGCGCAACCTGATACACATTATCGACCTGAAGGAGACCATCCGTGGGATCCTCCGGGCTCAGAAGTTCTTCTATCGGGTGGCGGCCAACAACGGGCTCATCCTGTTCGTCGGGACCAAGCGACAGTCCGTCGAGACGGTCCTCGAGCAGTGTCAGCGCTGTCAGATGCCTTATGTGACCGAACGATGGTTGGGCGGGACCCTGACCAACTTCCGGACGATCCGCAACCGACTGGGACGTTTGGAAGAGCTGGAGACGATCCTCGACGGCGAGCAGGCTGCTAGCCACTCCAAGAAGATGCTCTCGCAGTTGACCCGCGAGCGCCGCAAGATCGAGCGCAACCTGCTCGGCATCCGCTTCATGAACCGGTTGCCTGAAGCGCTCTTCGTGGTCGATCCGGTCCGCGAGAAGAACGCCGTCAGCGAAGCGCGTAAGCTCGGCATCAAGATCGTCGCCCTGATGGACACCGACGGCGACCCTGACCAGATCGACCTGCCGATCCCGGGCAACGACGACAGCATGCGGTCGATCGAGTTGGTCATTTCCAAGCTGGCCGATGCGATCATCGAGGGTCGGGCCGCCATCCCGCCCGAACTGATCGAGAAGTCCGAAGGCTTCGCGCCCGATGCCCCCGGTATGGGTCGTGGACAAGCGGGCGGTGGTGGTGGCGGGCTCCGCGCCAATCGCGGTCCCCAAGGCGGTGGTGGTGGTCGCGGAGGCGATCGTGGTCCTCGACGTGGTGCCGAACCGGCACCTGCACCGGCCGCCGCGCCCGAAGCTCCGGCTGCCGAAGCTCCGACCGCTCCGACCCCCGAGGCCCCCGTAGCCGAAGCACCTGTCGAAGCCGCGACGCCCCCAAGTGCCGAGCCGGCTCCAACGCCCGAAGCTTCTGCGCCGACGCCTGAGTCGGCTCCGACGCCTGAACCAGTACCCGTTCCCGAGTCTTCGGCGCCCAAACCGGTACCGACTGCTGAGGCCTCCGCGCCCGAAGCGGTCACCCCTGCCAACGAGAACACCGACGACCCGAAGCCTGAGCGGCCCGAGCCTCCCGCGGCCGGTTGATGTCTCGCTCGATGCAAGTGGTTGCCGATCACGCCTTGTGTCGACAGCGCTGCTTATTGTGTGAACCCTGGACCCGCTTCCCCTTGTCCTTCACTTCGGACCCGCCCACTTGTCCCGGGTCCGAGGTCCCTCTCGATCAACGATCCGCAGGAGACGACATCCGATGGCCGGAATTACCGCGGCGGCCGTGAACGAATTTCGAAAGATGACCGGACTGGGTCTGATGGAGTGCAAGAAGATGCTCCAGGAGACCGAAGGGGACATCCAGAAGGCCCTGACGCTGGCCAAGGAACGGGCTCTGGTCAAGGCGGAGAAGCGCGCTGATCGGGCCACCGAGGCCGGCCGACTCGATATCTACATGCACCACGACAACCGCTCGGCGGTCCTGGTCGAACTCAACTGTGAGACCGACTTCGTCGCCCGCAACGACGACTTCATCCAGGCCTGCAAGGACATCGCCGTCCACATCATGGCCGCGTCGCCGCTCTGCGTCCGCCGCGAAGAACTCGACCCTCAGGAGATCGAAGAACAGCGCCGGATCTTCACCACGCAGGTCCAAGACAAGCCGCCCCAAATCCAAGAGAAGATCGTCGACGGCAAGCTTCAGAGCTGGTACGGCGAAGTCGTCCTGATGGACCAAAAGTACGTCAAAGACGACTCCAAGACGATCGCTCAGATGCTCACTGAGCTGACCGCTCGGACCGGCGAGAACATCCGGATCGCCCGGTTCGCCCGATTCGTCGTCGGTGAGACCCCAGACGGCTCGGACGAAAACGGGGACGGCGACGCCGGCGATGCCCCGGCCCAAGGCTAATCCGATCGAACACCCCTCGAACCTTGGACTGTTGTCGACGTCACCGCGGGCGCCTGATCTCTCATCAAGTCAGCGCCCGTTGTCTGTTCGATATGCCCCCAAAGCGTGAGGCCGAGCCCATGAGTGTCTCCGACCTTGAGGTCGGTCCCGATGGTCCTGGGGGCCGACCACGGCCGGTCTTCCGCCGCGTCCTGCTGAAGCTCTCCGGTGAAGGGCTCTGCCGACCCGGTGAGGGCGGGATCGACCACGAGGTGCTCGAGGCCATCGCCCGTGAGGTCGCCGAAGTGGCCGCCCGTACGGGAGTCCAACTGGCGATCGTCGTCGGGGGCGGGAACATCCTCCGTGGCGCCGCCTTCACCAAAGACTCGAACCTCATCCGCGAGGTGACCGGCCACCATATGGGCATGACCGCCACGGTCATCAACGGCCTGGCGTTGCGTGACGCGTTGGAGGCGGTCGGATGTCCCGCGCGGATCCTCACAGCCTTCCGGCTCGACGAGATCGCCGAACACTACAGTCGCCAACGCGCTGACGAGCACCTCGAATTCGGCCGCGTCGTCATCCTCGGCGCCGGTACCGGCAGCCCGTTCGTGACGACCGACACCGCCGCCACACTCCGAGGCATCGAACTCGAATGTGATGTCGTGCTCAAAGCGACCCGCGTCGATGGAGTTTATTCGGCAGATCCGGAAAAGGATCCCCAAGCCACGAAGTACGATGAATTAACCTATGAGAAAGTCCTGAGCGATAACCTCAAGGTCATGGACCTGGCCGCGATCGGCATGGCCTCCGAGAACGAGATGGCGATCCTCGTTTTCAACTTCAAAGAGTCGGGCAACATTGCTCGGGCGGTGATGGGTGATCCGATCGGGACCTGGGTCAGCGATCGCCCCCGGCCCCTCCGAGGTCGGTAGGCGATACGTCCCCCGATGACGGGGGAACCGCAGGGACCTGAGCTGTGTCGGATCTAATGACTCGATTCGGACTTGGGAAGATTGCTGGTTAGCTCGGTCGTCCGGGAGTATCGACTTGGAGATCGAATAAATACATGATATCTATTGCGTTTTATTGTTACAGGAAAACTGGCCGCCCTGTGGATCTCGCCTGCCCGCAGCAATCCAATTGGCCGATGAAACCTTGAGGCGTTATCCGAAAGTGTCGCAATTGCTGGTCATTGCAGGCGACTTGACCCTAATGAAAGGCGACTTCACGTATCAAAACACAAAAAAATCAACGATCTGTCGTAGAGAAGCGTTACAGATTGACAATTCGTTTGAGGAAGCGCATGGATCCCTTGGCTACCTCTACGATATTCACTACGATGATTTAGAAAGTGCCATGAAGCATTTCCGAAAGGCCATCTCGCTTGGCGCCGGCGAATGGTCGTACGTGGGTCTCGCTCGGGCTTTGGCAGAGAGCGGTTCCTGACATCAAGGTATTGAATCGCTCATGCCTGGACGATGCCCGTTCAGCAATACAGATATTGTGGGAAAATGCGGAAAGAGATGTCTTCTGGACATTGGGATCCTCCGGAAGTCATTTGAGATTCGGGCGACCCCTCGCTCATTTCACTTTGGCCCCATTGCGGTTCCCCCGCGATCACGATGCCGCGGCACCGGGACGAGATCAAGAGGGCGCGGGTTTGACAGGATGTCTCCTTGCAAAGCGATTACACTGTTTGTGGAGTTGACAAGGCTCGGAGTGCACACGTCGACGTCGATTGGAGTTCCTCGCCCGCGACGGTCGGGATCGGGGCTCGCCCTTGCGCGTCCTCCAATGTTGAACGACGGGGGCCGACGCGTCATAATTCGGGGAGTGATCGGGTTGGATCGGGGTACTGTACTGCCCCACCGTTTCGCGTCAGGGTACTCGAGGGGATCGCGGCCATGAGCATCGACGAGATCACGCTGGAAGCCGAAGAGCGGATGGAGAAGACCGTCGCGCTGCTGGCCGACCAGCTCCGCGGTATCCGGACCGGACGCGCCAACGCCGGATTGGTCGAGTCGATCCGCGTCGACTACTACGGCTCGCCCACACCCCTGAAGCAGTTGGCCAACCTGAGCACGCCAGAGCCTCAGCAGATCCTGATCCGACCGTTCGACCAGGCCGCCGTCGGCGACATCATGAAGGCGATCCAGGCCAGCGATCTGGGCATGACCCCCAACTCCGACAACAAGGTCATCCGCCTCAACGTCCCGCCCCTCTCGGTCGAACAGCGCAAGAAGCTGGTCTCCCGCGTCAAGGACCTTGCCGAGGAGGCCCGCGTCTCGCTCCGGAGCATCCGGCGCGACGCCAACAAGCAGGCCGATCAGCAGATGGCCGACAAGGTCCTGACCGAGGACGATCTTGAGAAGGCCAAGGAGGAGATCCAGTCCCTCACCAAACGCCTGGAGGGACGCGTCAACGAGATGGCCGACAAGAAGAACTCCGAGGTCCTCGACGAGATCTGAGCGGTTGGTATGGGGCAATGTGGCCCTCGACACGACCTCGATCCGCCGATCATTCGTCTCGATCCTCGACTCCCGCCTCGCGGGGGCCGAGGCGAGAGGTTCGGTGTTCAGCGGTTGATGCGTTGACAATTATGATTTTCAAATCGCATTAAAAAAACTTCTGTGTCTAGGTTATATGCATAGAAGGAAAAATTGTTATTAATCGGTGAATTCGTGACATCGATCCAATTTGCTTGATACGCCCATCGATGATCTGCTGGGCTATTCATGGTTTGGTTGCGTCGGCGGGTTTGAGGGTTCGGCGGATCGCTTGGGCGACCTGTTCGGCGAGTTGGGCGGAACCTTCGGGGGTGAAGTGGACGTTGGCGGGGCGCTGGATTTCGTCAAGTCGGGCCTCGGCGAACTGGTGGAGGTCGTTGATCGCGATGCCACGCCGTTCCATGATCTTCCGCGCCACGTCGTTGTAGCGTCGGGCGTCCTCGGGATCACGATGCGGCCTGAGGTCGCCGAGCGGGACGGGGGTCGTCGTCGCGAAGATCAAGGTCGCGTCGGTGCGTTGAAGCACTTCGGCGATCGCGTCCAATTGACGCTCGTAGACGTCGAGTTCGGCTTGGCGGGGGGCATCAGGGTCGTCGGAGTTGCCTCGGGTCTGAGGATCGATCCGCTTCAAATCGTGGAGTCCGAAGTTGAAGTGGATCACGTCCCAGCGACCACCGTCGATCGACAGCCAGCGCTCGAGGTCGGTCATCGCATAGGTCGTCCCCTGGCAATTCTCCGGCTTACCGTCGCGACGGGTTGGCCGGTAGACATCAGCGACATCGTCCAGGAGTTCGCGGACGATCGGGGTGTACCCGATCGAGATCGAGTCGCCCAGAATCAGGACGCGCGGTCGGCCCTCCGAGGATATCGGTGCCGACTCGGGAGTGCTTGGACCTCCTAGCGAGGCCGGGATTAGCGTCAAGGCGACGAATTTGGTCAGGGTTGTGATCATTGGGGATTGCTCCGCATCCGAGAGGATCGAGGCCCGATTCCTGACGATCGGGGCGACGGTGATCCAGGATATCGCGACGGGTCAAGAAATGCGCGGGGGTCGCCTCGAGTACCGAAGGTGACTGGAGGACGCTGAACCGATCCACCGTTGCTCCCAAGGGATGGTTGGCGTGATGGTTTGCTCGTAAGTCTGAATCTGTTGGGGTGACTGTCGTCGAACACCTGTTCCAGACCCGCCCTTCCCGGGTCTTCGCGATGAATCCTCCTCCGCCATTCCCCCGGGAGTTGATGATCCGATGTCCCAATTCCGACGCCACTTCGCCACGACGATGCTCCTGTGCTTCGTGGGGTTGAGCTTCAACGGCGGCTCGCTCCGGGCCGAGAACCCCGAAGAAGCCAACACGATCGGGCGCAAGCTCGGTGAGATCACGCAGGCCTCGACGTTCCTCGAACTGCTCAAGAACACCGACAAGACGAAGCAGCGGCTCTTCGACATCGAAGCGACGACGACCGTCTTCGTGCCCACCAATGCGGCCTTCGAGGCGCTCGATCCGGCTCGTCGGGCGGCCTTGACCGATCCGTCCAACAAGCATTATCTCGAACGCGTGCTCAGCTATCATGCTACTCACGACGAACGGATCGACCGCTACATCCTTACGCGCGTTGGCCTGATTCCCAATGGCGTCGGCCAGTTCCTGACCATCGACCAGTCCAGCGACGGCACGACCACCGTCCAAGGGGCCCAGATCCTCGAAGGAGACCTGGCGTGCTCCAACGGCGTCGTCCACTTCATCGATACGGTTCTCGACCCCGTCGAACTGGACCTCTTCGAGACCTTGGAGCAGGACGGTCGGTTCACGATCCTGACCCGTCTGATCAAGCGGAGCGGCCTGACCAAGCTGTTCCAGAACCGGCACACCAACTACACGATCTTCGCGCCGACCGACTCGGCCTTTGCCTCACTGCCTGCCGGGACCGTCGAGAGCCTGCTGACGCCGGCCAAGCTCGACCTGCTTTCGGACGTCATCCGCACCCATATCACCGACAACGTCTTCACGATCAGCAAGATTCCGGGTCTTCGTCCGCTCGGCACCCCCGGACTCAACATCACCAATGAATACGAGCAGACGTTGATCTATCGGCTCGACGGGAGCCAGCCGACGATCGATGGTCGGACGATCCTGGAGGCCGATCGTGTGGCGCGGAACGGGATTTTGCACGTGATCGATCGTCCGTTGATGCCCAAGCGGGACAGCATCCTGACGGTCCTAGAAGAACGCGGCGGCTTCGAGATCTTCCTGTCGTTGCTCAGCGAGGCCGGCGTCCGCGACCTGTTGGGCCAGTTCAACCAGAAGGTGACCGTCTTCGCGCCGACCGACGAGGCGCTCGGTGCGCCAGAGATCCAAAGTCTGCTGGCTGAAATTCGTCGTCCCGCCAACCGCGAACGGCTCCGTGGCCTGCTGCTGCGTCACATCACGAAGGGTCAGTTCTTCCTGACTAATGCCATCGCCTACCGTCGGTTCACCTCGGATCTCGGTGGCCGGATCGACTTCGTCCGCGATGGGGACCGCCGCGAGGCTCAAGGTGTCGCGATCGTCGAGACCGACATCCTGGCGCGCAACGGTGTCGTCCACGGCGTCGACGGCTTCTTTCCTGAGCAGCTCGACCTGCCCGACCAGGACCAGACCTGGTCCGTCTACCGCCGCTTCGTCTTCGACACGCTCATCGAAGGCAGCCGCCTTTACGAATCGCAACGCTTCTTCGAGGCCACCGAGTATTTCGCCCGTCGCGGTTATGAGTTCAAGGTCCGTTATAATACGAACCTCTATCGAATCTACAGCGTCAACGCCAACTCGTTCCTGAACGAAGACCGGATGCGGAACCGGAGCTACGACTTCGCCACGACCGCTTGGACTCAACGCAACGGGTTCGTCGGACTGCTCCGCGAACTGGAAGAGGTCGCGCCTCGGATCATCGACGAGATCGAACTCGATCGCGGCCGGATGACCGAGACCATCACTGCGCTCGGATCGGAAGACGAATAAACCTGCTCGGGTTTGACAATTCTTGTCGGAATACTGCTCCCCTCATTCGTTCGGCCGCGATCTGGTCGATCGGATGAGGGGCTGCCTTCCAAATGTGGCCATCTGCTTAGGCTCTCCGCTCGAGGTGGAGCATCGACGGCCAATCAGACTGGCGTGGTGCGGTCCGACCCGAGGTTGTATCATCGTTGTTTAACATCCGGCCCGCCCCTGATTATTCCGATCCCTGGTCGAGCGGAGATCGCGTCGTGATCGGTCGCCTGACACAATCCATCCGTCATCGCTTGGTTTCCATCATCGCCATCGCCGTGCTTTCGGCGGGGGGGATGGGAGCCGATCGACAACTCTCGGCCGCCGAGCCCGCCTTCGAGGGGGACGTACCCGTTCCCGGAGGGGCAGGTCGACCCTTGGAGCCGATCGACTTCAACGTCGATATCCGGCCGATCCTCTCCGACGCCTGCTTCCACTGCCACGGCCCGGACCAGACCCATCGCAAGGCGGGGCTCCGGCTCGATCGCGAGGACGGCCTCCGACGTGCCTTCGAGCCCGGCGACCGCGAGGCCAGCGAAGGCTGGTGGCGGATCACCTCCGAGTTCGCCGACGAGGTCATGCCGCCGCCCGAGAGCCACAAGGAACTGACCGGCGATCAAATTGAGGCGATCGGCCGCTGGATCGATCAAGGCGCCGACTTTGAAGGGCACTGGGCATTCGCCACGCCGAGCCTGCCCGAATTGCCCGCCGTCGAGCATCCCGAGTGGGTCACCAACCCGATCGATGCCTTCGTCTTGGCTCGCTTGGAGGCCAATGGCCTGAAGCCCAATGCCGAGGCCGACCGGGAACGGCTCCTCCGTCGACTCTGTCTCGATCTGACCGGCCTGCCGCCGACCCTGGAGCAGATCGACGCGTTCCTCAACGACGATGCGCCCGATGCCTACCAGCGACAAGTCGATCGGCTCCTCGACTCGCCCCGCTTCGGCGAGCGGATGGCTCTGATGTGGCTCGACCTGGCCCGCTACGGCGACACCAGTGTCTTCCACGCCGACGGGCCCCGCGACATGTGGCCCTGGCGCGATTGGGTGATCGGCTCCTACAACGGGAATCGCCCCTTCGACCAGTTCACCCGCGACCAGATCGCCGGCGACTTGGTCGATGACCCCGAGGTCGACCAACTCATCGCCACCGGGTTCCTCCGCAACAACGCCACCACCGACGAGGGCGGCGCGATCGCTGAGGAGTATCGCGTCGAGTATGCCGTCGACCGCGTCAAGACCACCTCCATGGTCTGGCTCGGCCTAACCATGGAATGCGCTCAATGCCACGACCACAAATATGATCCGATCAGCCAAGACGAATATTATCGATTCTACGCCTACTTCAATCAGGCGGCCGACCCTGGGATGCAGACCCGCCAAGGGAACCAGCGACCGGTCGTCGACGTGCCCAACCGGATCGGCGAGCGCCGGGCCGAGCCGCTCCGGTCCCAGTTGGCCGACCTGGAACAGCGGATCGCCACGCGTCGGTCCGAGTCCGAGCCCGCCTTCCAGGCTTGGGTCGACCGGCTCGATGCCGAGGCGATCGACTCGCCGGCGCGGCCTGAGGACGCCGTGATCGCCCTCGACTTCGAATCGGCCGACCTCAGCCCTGCTCAGGTCGAGGGCAACCCCGAACCGTTCGAGGGGCCAGTCGGCCAGGCGCTCTGGCTCGACGGCCGCACGGCCCTGAGCCTCAGCGATCTCGGTGACTTCGAACGTGATCACGGATTCAGCTACGGAGCCTGGATCAAGCCTGAGGGCCAGGCTCAGCGGGCCGTGATCGCCCGGATGGACGACCTCGACGCCAATCGCGGCTATGACCTCTACGTCGGCGACTCGAGGTTCTCGGCCCACATCGTCCACCGGTGGCCTGACGACGCGATCAAGGTCACGACCAAGGAAGAGTTCGATCCCGATGCCTGGCACCATGTCCTGGTCACCTACGATGGCTCCAGCCGCGCCCGGGGCATCACGATCTATGTCGATGGCAAGCCGGCCGAACTCCGAGTCGAGCAGGATTCGCTCCGCAAGACGATCCGGACCAAAGTCCCCCTAACCATCGGCCGCAGGACGCCCGGCTCGCCTTACAAGGGTGCTGTCGATGAGGTCGTCCTGTTCGACCGCACGTTGAGTCCGATCGAGGTCGCCGCCCTGGCCGATCGCGATCCGCTCGCCGAAATCCTGGCCCTCGATCCCGAGGAGCGGACAGAAGACCAACGCGAACGGCTCCGCGACCACTTCCTCGAGTTCGTCGACGAGCCGGCCCGCGCCTTGATCGCCCGTCGGGACGTGTTGGCCGACCGGATCCGTTCCCTGACCGCGCCGATCAGTTCGGTCATGGTCATGCAGGATGTCGAAACTCCGCGTCCGACGTACGTGCTCAACCGTGGTCAATACGACGCCCCGATGGAGGATCGACCCGTTGAGCCCAGCGTGCCGAAGGTCCTTACGCCGATGTCCTCCGAAGCGCAAGCCAATCGGCTTGGCCTGGCCGATTGGCTGATCGATCCGGAGCATCCCTTGACGGCGAGGGTGGCGGTCAACCGCTACTGGATGATGTTCTTCGGCTCGGGTCTGGTCCGGAGCGCCGAGGACTTCGGCAGCCAGGGAACCCCACCCAGCCACCCCGAACTGCTCGACTGGCTCGCTGTCGACTTCGTCCGCAGTGGCTGGGACATCAAGCGGACCCTCCGCCAGATCGTCAACTCGTCGACCTACCGACAGGCGTCGACGGTTCGGCCCGACCCTTTGGCAGTCGACCCCGAGAACCGATGGCTCTGGCGAGGGCCGCGATTCCGGCTCCAGGCCGAGATGGTCCGCGACAACGCCCTCGCCGCCAGCGGCCTGATGGTCGACACGATCGGCGGACCGAGCGTTAAGCCGTACCAACCGCCGGGCCTCTGGAACGAGGTCTCGCTCAGCGGGAACGTCCGGTTCGTTGCCGACGCGGGCGCTAAGCTGTTCCGACGTGGGATGTACACTTATTGGAAACGCTCCGCGCCTGCCCCGACGATGACCATCTTCGACGCCCCCACCCGCGAGCGTTGCGTCATCCGTCGAGGTCGGACCAACACGCCGCTCCAGGCCCTCGTCGGGCTCAACGATCCCCAGTTCCTCGAGGCCGCGCGACACCTTGCCGAGCGCGTCGCTCGGGAAGTCGGCGATGATCCCGAGGCTCGGGTCGTCCGCGCCTACCGGCTCGCCACCGGATCCCGGCCCGAACCGGCGGTCGTCGCACGGTTGGTCGACGCCTTCGAACACGAACGCGCCGTCTTTGAGGGCCAGCCCGAACGGGCCGAGGCCCTGCTGGCCGTCGGCGAATCCCCCCGAGACACGTCGCTCGACCCGGCCGACCACGCCGCCCTGACCTTGGTCTGCTCGATCATCCTCAACCTCGATGCGGCATTGACCAAAGGTTGAGTCGGCTTCGAAGCACACATGACACATCCGTCGTCGGATCGCCCCACAACGCGGTACTCCCGATCGGAGTCTCGGACATGAACCCTTGGCACGAGTTTCAACTGCGGACGACCCGCCGACAACTGTTGGCCAACAGCCACAAAGCGCTCGGGGCGGCGGCCTTGGCGAGCCTGCTGACCCGTGACGGGTTCGCCTCCGACTCCAGCTCCGGGCGGCCCGCTCGGTCGGCCGGGATCGGGACGCAGGCCGTCGGTGGCTTGCCGGGCGTGCCTCACTTCGCGCCGAAGGCCAAGCGGGTTATCTGGCTGTTCTTCTCCGGCGGCCCGTCGCACATCGATATGTATGACTACAAGCCGGCCCTCCACCAGATCCACGGCACCGAACTGCCCGACTCGATCCGCAACGGCCAGCGGATCACCGGGATGACCTCCGGCCAGTCGTCGTTCCCTTGCGTCGCGCCAATGTTCCGATTTCAGCGACATGGTCAGCACGGCACGTATGTCAGCGAGCTGCTCCCCCACATCAGCGGGATCGTCGACGACATCACGATCGTGAAGGGCATGCACAGCGAGGCGATCAACCACGACCCGGCGATCACCTACATTAGCACCGGCAACCAGCAGCCCGGCAAGCCGTGCATGGGCGCGTGGGTCAGCTACGGGCTCGGGAGCCTGAACCAGGACCTGCCGACCTACGTCGTGATGATCTCCAAGGGGAGCGGCCAGAGCCAGGCACTCTACTCGAGGCTCTGGGGGAGCGGGTTCCTCCCCTCCAAGCATCAAGGGGTCAAGCTCCGGGGCGGTGAGGAGCCGGTGCTCTACCTCCGCGACCCCGACGGCATCGACCGCGCCCAGCGTCGACGGATGCTCGACCACCTCGCAGCCATCAACGAACGCGAGTTCGACGACTTCGGCGACCCCGAGACCCAGACCCGGATCGCCCAGTACGAGATGGCCTATCGGATGCAGGCCAGTGTGCCCGAACTGCTCGACCTCTCCGACGAGTCGCGCGAGACCCTCGACCTCTACGGTGAGGAGGCGCGGAAGCCCGGCACGTTCGCCCGCAACTGCATCATCGCGCGACGGATGGCCGAGCGCGGGGTCCGGTTCATTCAGCTTTTCCATCGAGGTTGGGACCAGCACGGCAATCTGCCCAAAAACCTCCGAAACCAGTGCCGTGACATCGACCAGCCGGCGGCGGCCCTGATCCGCGACCTCAAACGACGTGGGCTGCTCGAGGAAACGCTCGTGGTCTGCGGCGGCGAGTTCGGCCGGACCATCTACTGCCAGGGCAAGTTGACAGCCAGCAACTACGGTCGCGACCACCACGGGCGCTGCTTTACGACCTGGGTGGCCGGCGGCGGCTTCAAACGCGGCTACGAATATGGTAAGACCGATGACTACAGCTACAACATCGTGGCCGACCCGGTCCACATCCGCGACCTCAACGCGACGATCCTGAACCAGCTCGGCATCGATCACAACCGCCTGACCTTCCGCTATCAAGGACTCGACCAGAAGCTGACCGGGGTCCTGCCCGCGCGGGTGGTCGACGAGATCCTGACCTGAGCGGTTCGTTTGTCCGATCGGGACTTGGCGGCCTTTCCTTTGTCGGCTGGCAACGCGATGACGCACCTGCTCCGCCCGACCGTCTCGCCCGAGCACGGCATCTATGTCGTGGCGGGCGCCGCGCTGCTCTCGGGGATCGCGATCGCTGAGGGGGTGACTCTAACCACGACTTTGGCGTTCGTTGTGGCTTTCGGCGCGATCCAGACCGAACACGCCGTCGGCCTGCTCCTCCGTCGTAAGACGGATCGGGTCCGACACGCGCTTTGGGGCGTGACCTATGGGGCGATCACCGGGATGTGTGCGCTGATCCTGGCCTGGCGCGTCCCGGCGCTGCTGGCGATCTACGCGGTCGGCGCGACCGCATTGGGCTACGACCTGTTGGCTATTGGCGAGCGGAACCGCAAGGGGACGCTCAACGAGCTGATCGGCTTCGCCGCGGTCTGCTCGGCGTCGGTCGTCGCCTACGCCTCGGTGACGGGTCGGGTCGCATCGGAGTCCTTGGGGATCTGGGCGCTCGATGCGGCCTACTTCGGCAGCAGCGTCTTCTTGGTCAAGCTCCGCAAGCCCAAGGCCGACGCGTTCCGGATCGGCCTGGTCTACCACATCGTCGTCGCGGCCATCCTGATCGCCTTGATCCCGCTCGGGGCCTTGACGTCCGGTTGGGCCGTCGCCTTCCTGCTCGCCCCGATCAAGTTCGCGTTCTTTGCCTGGCGGCTCGCCTGGTTCCGCGCCCTCAAGATCCAGATCGTCGGGATCCTCGAGACCGCCGCCGCCCTCGGCTTCGTCCTCTGGATCGTGGCGATGACTCAGATCGGCGTTTGAGGCTTACCCGGGGAGCGACGGGCATGTGTCGTGGAATCGCGATCGTCCCGAGTCGTTGGGGCAGGGGAGGTCCTGCGTGATGATGACCGGAGTTGGCCGTACAGGCGCCCCGTTTCTTAGCGGTCGAGGCGCCTGGGCGAACTCATAGGATCGCTCGTCGGATCTCGACTCAGCCGTCGATGAGGCCGAGCTTCTTGAGGTTGGCGATCACTTCCTGACCGGCGTTTCGGGTGTCGATCTGCTTATCGATCTCGCGGATGATCCCTTCTTCATCGATGTAGAAGGTCCAGCGGCGGGCGAACGGCCGGGCCGAGTCGACAACGTCGTAGGCTTGCGCGGTCATCTTGGTCGGGTCGCTGAGGATCGGATAGTCCAGGTCGAGCGACTCGGCGAACCGCTTGTTGGTCTCGGCGTCGTCGACGCTGGCGGTGAAGTAGGCCACGTCGGTCCCTTTGAGGGCATCGCTGTCTTCGCGGAACGACTTGCACTCGGCGGTGCAGCCGGGGGTGAAGGCCTTGGGGAACCAGGCGATCACGACGGGTTGCTGGCCCTTGAAGTCGGAGAGGGTGTAGGTCTTGCCGTCGCTGCCGACCAGCGAGAACTCGGGCGCTTTGTCGCCCACCTTGACCTCGGCCCACGCCGAAGGGGTCGTCGAAGCGATCAATGCGAGGCTCAGCAGGAACAGTCCGGTCCGGATCATTTGGAGAGGCTCCTCAACGGGTCTTCGGGGATTGCCGATTCCTGGGAGGTTGCCCGGGGAGACCGCCCGCGACCAGGGCCGAGACGACCCCGGACAACGTCGTCGACCCTAGCAATCCCAATCGCTCGACGCAACGCTCCGGAACCGGGTTAGGCTGCGAAGCGACGGCGACTGATGGGCTTAGTGGAAACCACAGATGAAAATTATGTTTTGTGATTGGTTTGTCAATTGAGCATATCATTAAATGGTCACGAGCAATATTTTTTTCGGCATGATGGATGGGCGACTAGAGACTACGTCACGTAGCGGACAAAATTTACGTTAGATATCTAGAAACAGCCCACCATGGAATCGTCCCGAGCGGAATCATCGGCATGCGATCATTCTTAGGGGATGTTCAGCTTCAAGTCGGATTCCGACCATTCAACGCGACGGACGAACAAAGCCCAGACGAAGCCGGTCGAGACGCGTGCCGTTCGAGGTCGAAGGTCGGTTGATGGCTCGAAGCCCAGGCAATGAAGATCGGATGTGGGACCCGATCGCCCCGTGACCGCGCTTCCCACCGACATCCCAGGACTTTCCGTCCCCGACTTTCCGGCCGTTTTTACTCGTCGAT
>CAZSSM010000111.1:0-18905 GCA_964609385.1 uncultured Planctomycetia bacterium | reverse complement strand
TGTCCGCTGCAATCTTATGAGATCCTCGTAGGGGAAGGGTTTGAACACACACACACTGTAAACGCCCCAAAAGGAGCAACGGAGAAAATCTACAAAGCTCCCCAGCCGGGCAAAGGACAGAAACAGCTTTCAGAGGGATTCGATCCAGCCGACTTTGCCGAAGGGGATCAACGAGCATACTTCGCCAGACAACGTGAACTGGCGCAAGAATATGCTCGGCACTATGGGGATGGCGTACTAGAAGTCGAGATTCCGAAAGACGTGGACGACGCTCGCATCAGGAGACACGAGGTTCCATACCAAGGCGGCCCCGAGATCGAATTGCCAATTCCCCATGAGGATTTTCCCGTGTTAAATGAGGCTCAGCGGAGGCTGTTAGATGGCCGATGACCAAGTCGCTTGGAGAGCAGGAATCAAGGCCGGGGAACTGGTGAATTGCCGAGTGATTCGACATGTGCCATTCGGTTTTTTCGTTGCTCTTGACGAAAGCCGAGAAGGGATTGTTGAGCGCATACAGATGGAGCGAGACGGGTACAAGACTCCAGACGAGTATCCATCAGTCGGCAGTGCTATTGAGGGTATCGTCCTCGGCTTTCGTGACTGGAGTCAGCAAGTCGAAGTCGGGCTGCCAACGAAACTAGAACAACAAGAACATCATGACAGAACATGAGAAAATGATTGAAGTCGGCTTGCGTTTAACCAATGGAAAACTCGAATTCTTCGGTGTTGACGAAGTCAATACACGAATAGCGTCTGGGAAAACCGTGAAGGCCATTGAGAAGGGGCGTGCTTTAATGGTGAAAAGTAGCGAAGGCAGTGAATCTGTTAGCGTCAGATTCGAAGGGTTCTCGATGCTCGTTGTGATGATCGATGCGTAATCAATCCCACTGGCCATGGTGACTTGGTGGAAGAAGGGCCACAATCCGTGTTCGTCGAAGTCGGTGAGCGAGCTTTTAACTTTTCGCCTTCGGCTTCTGCATCACGATCTTCGCAGGCTGTGCCGGTTTGAACGGTTGGAGCTTGGCTGGCTCCGCAGGCTTCCACGGCTTGAACACCGGCACGCCTGACGGCGGTAGCAAACAATCTACTCGATCCAAACCATCCCATGACACCACATGATTTGCCACTCACAGCATTTTCTAGCGGCGACGACGATGGCGGATGACGGTCCGAATGGTTGATCGTTAACTTCGCCGCAAATTGGCGTGAGCGGCTTGTCGACCTACATCAAGGCTGACAGTCGTCTTGGAGATGATCGGGAGAGGCTTGCCGAACACAACGACGGCATGGGATGTCACGGATCGGCAGATCGACGACAGACTTCGAGGAAGCAAACGAGGGGAATTCTGTTTTCGTTTTGGTCTTCATTTCGCTTGCGTTCATGCCGAATAAAGGACATTATTCGGCATGAATTTTCGACGGCAGGGGGGTGCCATGGAAGACCGCTCGACCAAAACTGAAACTGAAATCGATATCGAAATCATCGAAATCGATGTCGCCACGACCGACACCCAAACTCGTTCGAGCGATTCGGGCGACCTGGTCAATCGGGATGACTGGGTCCGACTGAAGCGTGAGATCGCTCCCCCCGAGATCGTCCGTCGCGCCGGTGCAGGCGCTGAGTATGCCTATGCCGATTTCTTCAAAGCGAAGATTGCCAACGTCAATACCAGAAAAGCCTACAAACGAGCAGTGGATCGGTTCCTCCGATATTGCCAAGAATGCCGGATCGAACTCCACCAGGTCACATCGTTCCTGATCGGCGACTATCTCGAACATCACCTCGTCGACAAGGATCGACTGCCCCTGTCGGCACCCAGCAAGAAGCAGCACCTCGCCGCCTTACGCCACTTCTTCGATAACCAACAACTCTACCACGGTGTGCTGCTCAATCCGGCCTCCTCGGTCCGTGGTCCCAAGCACGTCGCCCATGAAGGCAAGACGCCCGCCTTCGACGAGAAGCAGGTCAAACGACTCTTCGCCTCGATCGACACGACCAGCTTGATCGGCCTCCGCGATAAGACCATCCTGATGGTTTTAGCCTATACCGCCGCCCGTGCGGGAGCTGTGGCCAAGCTTCGGCTCGAGGACTATTACTCCGACGGAATTCAGTGGTGGTTCCACTTCGGCGAGAAAGGCGGCAAGGTCCACCTCGTCCCCGCCCGGCACGACCTCCAGCTCCAGATGGAGACCTACCTGAAGACGGCGAACCTCGCCGGCGAGCCCAGCAAGACGCCCCTATTTCGATCCGCCCGGGGACGGGGCCAGATCCGTTCGTACTCCAATAAAGGTCTGACCGGCAATGACCTGTTACGGATCGTCAAGCGAAGGCTTGGGAGGGCCGGGTTGCCGGTGTCGACCTTCAGCTGTCACAGCTTCCGAGCCACAACGGCCACCAACCTTCTCAGGCAGGATGTGGCCCGGGAGCAGGTCCAGTACTTGCTCGGTCACGTCGACGCCCGGACCACCGACCTCTACAACCGAACCGACAAGCAGGTCAGCCGCAATATCGTCGAGCGGATCTCGCTGTAGACCTGTGGCCTGGATGCCAGGAGCGGTGGATCGGGCGAATCCCCTGCTCCATTGATTGTGGTAGGACATTAGGACATAAGGAACGAGGTCCGGCCGCTGCAGGCGGTGCCATCCCGCAAGCGGATGCGTGTCGGATTGGAAGCCCTCGTTTGGCCAACGTCCGGTCGTCCTTCAGCTCGTACCCCCGGGCGAAGCTCGGCGGGAACAGCGGATCATGGCCGTTTTGTCAGGTCACGTCACTGGGCGAGCATGCCCCTCAAAATCCGTGACGGTCAGCACTACTAAGAAGGCTGTCCTTACAAAATTCTATGGGAACAGTGATCATTTTTGTGACTAGGAATGCAAGGAAGTTCAATCCGTATGTCGTTGAGTGGTGTGTGGCTCAAGCTCTGCCGGTTTAACCTGTCTCGAGGCCGCCTCACTCGGAGACGGCTTGATACCCTCTGCCGGCAGTTTGCGACGGACACTCGGACGCTCGTCATCCATTCGAGAGACATCGACCATCGTTCGATGTTCCCGAACTCTTTCGTGGTCGACCGGCCTTCTGGAGCCCGGGTCGACCTCGAAGCTGACCGGCATTACCGAAACCTCGGACAGATCGAGTCGGGGAGTTATGGTACGATCGTCTGCACCGGGTTGCTCGAACATATCCCCGATCCGGCCCGCCTCATCGGGGAATTGCATCGGATCCTGCACCCGGGAGGCCGTCTCGTCGTCTCGGCCAGCGCCGTCTTCTCGTTCCACGGGGCCCCTGAGAACTATTTCCACTTCACGCCGCATGGCTATCGCATGCTCTTCCACGAGTGGTCGCGGATCGAGACGTTGTCGGGGACGACACGCCCCTTCGAGACGATCGCCGTCCTGCTGCAACGAATCAACTTCCAGTGCGACGTCATCCCGCCGATCCGGCCGATCGTGGAGGCGTTAGCCCTCGGCGTCCGCCTGCTCGATTGCTGCATCATTCGCGAATACGATAATATGAGCAAACGGGAGCCGACCGATCCGAATGTGGGCTTCATGCCGGCGACGCTGTTCGCCGTCGTGATCCGATGAACCCCGGGCTTGGCCCGACTCAGCCACCAATCCGCGATCGGGGGGGAGGATGATCAGGGACATCTTGGATTTGGATTTCGAGGCCGAGATCCGAGGGGACGTCGTCGTGGTGGGCTCCGGCATGGCGGGGACCGACCTCGCGTTGCAGTTGGCCCGCAAGGGGCTCTCGGTGATCCTCCTGGAGAGCGGCCGCCGCTCGTTCGACCCAGCGATCCAGTCGCTGAACGACGTGCGATTCGTCGGCAAGCCCCACCGGCTGTACACGCCGGGCGCCGACTTCCACACGTACCTGCCCCGGCACTACCGGGGCCAGAACCGGATCCGCCAGTACGGCGGGACCAGCCTCATCTGGACCGGCAAGTGGCGGCCGTTCCTCCAGGGCGATCTGGACGGGAAGCCGTGGATCCCGAACAGCGACTGGCCGATCACCGCCCAGGAGCTCGCCCCGTACTACGAGGCGGTCGGGTCGGACCTCGGCATCCCGACCGGCGAGCAGGCCGACCGCAACTTCTTGCCGGAGGCCCGGCGCGAGGAGCTGGGCCGAGCGGGCTTGCAGGCCGCAGTCCAGAGCTGGGAAGCCCGGACGATGCGCGTCCCCGAGCGGTTCGGGCAGGAGCTCGAAGGCTCGGTCGACGTCGATCTCATCCTCGGTGCAACCGTGACTGAGCTGAACCTCGACGATGAGTCCAGGGGACGGGTGGTCTCGGCGACATGCAAGTCGCTCGAGGGGGGGCGCCTGA
Organism: uncultured Planctomycetia bacterium; assembly: GCA_964609385.1. GTDB lineage: Bacteria > Planctomycetota > Planctomycetia > Isosphaerales > Isosphaeraceae > CAZSSM01. The sequence continues at coordinate 14,580 of CAZSSM010000111.1, read as the reverse complement.
CGGCCAAGGCAGACCACTTCGTCCTGGCAACTGGCGGACTGGAAGTCCCGAGGCTTTTGCTCGCCTCCCACCGTCAGATCGCGGCCGGCATCGGCAACGCGAACGGGCTCGTCGGGAAGTATTACCAGGACCATTCGAAGGTCCAGAGCGGCCGGCTCGCCCCCGGGCCTCGGATGGCCGAGTTTGCCGATTTCGTCCGGACCCAGCCCCGGCCCCGCTCCTGCCTGGTCTTCTCGCTGGGGAAGAAGGTTCAAGAGCGGTTCAGCCTGCTCCGCCACACGGTTTCGCTCTCTCCGAAGTACGCCGGGCGGCTCGGCCGGCTGCTCCAGCCCTTCCGAGGCGGGGTCGCCTGCCGGGACGGACTCGGCCTCGTCCGCGAGTACAAGGTGACGTTCGCCTCCGAGCAGGTCCCCAACATCGAGAGCCGCATTTTCCTGGGGGAACGGCGAGACGCGCTGGGGATGCCCGAAATCGTCGTCGATTGGCGGTTCACCGAGCTCGACCATCGCTCCGTCGCCGAGACCGCCCGGGAGCTGAAGGCCGCCTTCGAGAGGGCCGGCCTCGGCGCCCTCGACCTCGGCGACGACCCGCTGACCCTCGACCAGATGATGGATGCGGCCCACCCGATGGGGACAACTCGGATGGCCAGATCGCCGGATCGGGGCGTCGTCGACCCCCGGTGCCGGGTCTTCGGGATCCCGAACCTCTACATCGCCAGCTCGTCGGTCTTCCCGACCGGCTCCGTCTACTCGCCTACATTCACGATCCTCGCCCTCGGTCGACGGATCGCCGACCACCTGGTCGGGGCCTCCCAGGCCGTCGGATCGGCATGACGTGCCGGCGGCCGGGGCGTACATTGCCGAGGGCATCGGGCCGTTGCCCGCGATCAACGCCGCGGGCAAGGCCGATTGTCCGGGGCCGGCGGGGTGGTGTAGATTTTCGGCCTGTCACCTGTCAGATGATCAATCCACCCCGAGAACCGGACCATGAATGATCCCCGACCCGATGGCGTTCCGCCGGACTTCGCGAGGGGCTTCGGCCTGTTGGCGACCAAGCTTGTGCTGGTCATGTTCGCGGCCGGGCTCGTCGCCGTCGGGGATCGTCCCCAGTTCTGGCCGCTGACCAAATGGTCCATGTACGCCCACTCCCGGGCGGAGATGCCCCCGGTCGTCAGCCGATACGAGGTCGTCGCCACCGCTCGAGGTGGAGATCAAAGCACGTTCCTCGTCACGCAGCTCTTCCCCTACGAGGGCTGCCAGACGTGCGAGTACGTGCTCGGCAGGGCGGCGATCGAATCCTCCCAAAGGGGCGAGGTCCCGGGCCCGCACGTCCAGGTGACGGTGAACCTCGTGGGGCGAGCCTGGGGGAGGAGAGACATCACCGAGCTTGAGATCTGGGAGAAGCAGTTCGAGGTCCGGCCGCTCGACCTGCCCCCGCTCGATATCGAGACACCGTCCCGAATCGAGCTGCTCGCCCGGATCCCGGTCGACCCGGACGCCGACTACAGGCGCGACGATTGGTGAGGCATGAGGACCGGGGGGAAGAGACGACCGTCGCGATCGAGGGAGGCGTGCCGTGGCCGGAGAGAAACCACCGATGGTCCTCGCTGATCGGCTGAAGGCCGGGGCCGGTCGGCTCCGCCGGGCTCCCGATTCCTGGCTGCTGGCGCCGGAGCAAAATGCCGCCGGCCGGATGGGGCTCTTTCGGATCGTCTACGCGGTCTTCTACCTCTGGCAGGTCGCCTGGTATCCAGCCTCGTTGCTGGAGGAGGTCCCGGCGGCGGCGCGCGGGCAGCTCTACCTGCTCGGGGCGATCCGACGAGCCGTGCCGTATGTGCCCGCCGATTGGCTGGAGGCGGGGCTGGTCGCCGCGCTGGTCGTCCTGCTGCTAGGCTGGAGGACGCGGGTGGCGACCTGGGTCGTCCTCGCCCTCGGAATGCTGATCGAGATCCAGTATCAGGCGATCGAGCCGCAGAAGGCTCGGGTCTTCTATACGGTCATCATCCCCCTGTTTATGGGCCTGTCCGGAGACTGGGGGGCCACCTATTCGCTCGATGCGTCGAGGAGGCCACGGAATCGGGTCTCGCCCTCGGACGACTCCGGGGCCTACTTTGTCCCCGCCAGGGCCATCCTCGTCCTGCTCTCGATCCTCTTCTTCGGGGCCGCCTTGAGCAAGATCTGCGGCGTCTGGCCCGACGAGCCGTATCTGATGGCTAGGATCGCCCTCTCGAAAAACATCAAGGCCGTGATCTACGATCTGCCTCCGGTCAACCCGCTCTTCGTGGCGTTCGCCTCGCGGCCCTGGCTCTATGAGTCGTCTCGCTATGTCGTGATCGCGTTCGAGGCCCTGTTCCCGCTCGCCCTGATCGGCGGGACGACCAGGCGGATCATCGTCGCGTCGACCCTGGTGTTCCACGGTCTGAACGCCCTGCTGCTGCTCGTCACGTTCACGCCGATCCTGGTGGTGTATCTGCTCTACATCGACCTCATCGACCTCCAGGCGGCGGCCGGACGCCTGACCGGCCACTCGTCCAAGACCGCCCGCCTCCGGGGGGCAATGGGCCGCTGGTTCACCCGTGGGCCGACCGTGCGGGCGGATGCGATCGTCCTGGCTGTCGCGATCGGCTTCGGGGCCTTCTGGATCTCCAGCCCTGTGCTGCCGACCGTGCTGCGGGTCGGGGGCCTGCTCGATTGGAGGACGATTTGGCTCGTCGTCGCCCCGGCCGCGATGGTCTGGCTCGTCGTGCTGATCTTTCAGGGTGCCGGAGGGATCATCGCTCGATCTTCCGCCTTAAGCCAGAGAGGTAAGCTCCGTGAGGCGGGCCGCCCTCGATCACGGTGGTCCACCCGCCGTGGCGATTGGTCAGAGCCGACGGGCTCCATGATCCCCGGGGGTCCCCTTCCCCTTTCCGACGGCCCGAGATGTGGTTCCGGCAAGCTCGGCTCGCCACCTGACCCAGAAGACGTGGCAGAGCATGAGCGGGATGAATGACGGGCCCAACAAAACCCGGAAGCCGACGACGGCCGCCAGCATCCCAGGCACGAAGACGATCCGGGCCGTCCGGCTGAACATCGCTAAGGGGTAGCCGAGTTCCAGGATCAATGCGGATGCGGCGAGGCCGCGGGCCAGCCAGGGCCTCCGGGCGATCCAGGTGCCCCAGGAGACGAGCGCCTCAGGGTGTTCGGTCGGGAACTGGTGCTCGACGAGGATATAGGCCATGTTGTCGGAGAACACCCACTCCCAGCCGCCGTAAGTCGCCTTGGCGTAGCCGGCGGCGAAGAAGACCGCGGAGAGGATCAGCCAGGCCGCCCGCACCGGCCAGCGATACTCTCCGCTCGGCGTCACCCGACCGCCCCGAAGCCGTCGGTCGATCGACAGTGCGTCTCCGGTCCGGGCGAAGGCCATGACGCCGAGGATCAGCACCAGAGCCGCATCCGTATGCGAGCGTGCCCCCAGGCAATGCGGCATTCCGAGCAGGTAGAACCCGAGTGCGAACGATGCCAACGCGGCCGGGCGGGTCAGCAGACCTAAGCAGGCCAGGCCCAGGGATATCTTCCAAGCGATCGACATCGGGCCGAGCGCCTCAGGACCGAGCCGGGGCAGGCCGAGGCGCCCGAACGGCCAGCACAGCTCCGGCATCCAGAAGACGTTCGCCACACGCCCCCAGGCGGCGTAGTCGGCGTCCCAGACCAGGGCCAGCAGGCCGCCGTAGAAGACGATCCGGCAGATGGCCAGGTTCTCCGCCGAGTCCGGCGCAAAGAAGAACCGGTCCCATCGCCGGGCGAGCTCAGCGAACATCGACCGGCCCCCCCTCCGGCACGACGATCTCGGCGATGAACGTCCGCTTCTCCCGAGCGATCAGGTCCGGGGCGTCGGGGTCGAGCGTCCAGTCCGTCCGGTAGAGCCGCAGCGCCCGGAGCGGCGGCCGGCCCGCCGTCCGCGCTCGTAACGCTCGAGGCAGTCCTCCATCGCCTCTCGGGCGTCGGCCTCCCCGCCGGGCCGGTCGAGCATCCGTTGGAACGCCTCCCGGTGGCGGGTCCAGTAGAATGGGTGGATCTGCCCCGTCTCGTAGAGCGGGAATCCCTCCGAACCGTCGCGGGGGATCGCGATCAGCGAGACGTGATCGAGCCGGGCCTCCTGGCGTGTCCTGCTGAACATCGGGTAGCTCGAGAACGGCCAGTGTTCGCCCCGGGTGGCGATGTCGAAGCCCGAGCCGGCGAGCAGCCCAATGAGTCCGAGATTGACCAGCATCCGCCTGACCCTCGAGATGCCGACGGGGGTGGGATCGATTGCCCTGTGCATCAATTATCTCGCTCCTCGGATCGGGCTTACGCCGGGGCTCGCCACGGGATCGGCCTCGGCGCAGGCTGACAGCTCGCGGCCGGAAGCCCGCCCCTCCGGATCCTCGCCGACCACCGACGCCCGAGGACGGAGACGGGCCCCGCGGTGGCGGACGCTCCCGGCGACTTCCCAGAGGTCTCGGGCGGCGGCGATTCCGCCGGGCAGCAGGAGCCAGGCCGAGGCGTATACGACGCCGAACGTCGGGGCCATCGCCAAGATCTCGGCAATCGAGCCCCCGGCCGCGAGCTGCCGGACCGCAGCCCAGGCCGCGACCGCCGCTGCCGTCGAGGACAGGACCGGCCGGGCGAACAGGGAGAAATAGCTCCCAAGGCCGAGCGGCGTCCCCTTCAGGCAATAGGCCATCCCCGGAACGAGCAGCAGCCAATTGGCGGCCGCGAAGCCGACCGCCACACCCTCGGCGTCGAAGAACGCCCCCAGGCCGAGGGCGGAGGCGAACAGCGGAGAAGAGGCCAGGCCCCACCGGAACTGCCGCTTCGTGGTCCCGGTCGCGACGTAGAGCCACTTCGTCGTCTTCAAGGCGGCAAAGGCGATGGTGCCGAGGCAGAGCCAGCGGAAGATCGGGATTGCCCCCGTCCACTTCGGGCCGAGCAGGACGAGGATGAGCGGCTCACCGGCCACAACGCCGAAGGCGAGGGCAGGGACCGTGAGGCCCAGCACCGGCATGAGGATGGCCCTCGCATTGCGCTGGAAAGCCGTCTCGTCGTCCCGCACGTGGCTCAGGGCCGCGACCGCAACCCCCAGCAATGGCGTGTAGATCTGCTGGAACGGCATCTTCGCCCACTTGAATGCCGAGTCGTACAGCCCGAGCGAAGGTGCCCCGCCGATGTACCCGACCAGGACCCGGTCGAAGTCGCGCGCGGCATGTGACAGGACCCGGTATCCTGTCAGGTACGCGCCGAAGGAGACGAGTTGCCCGATCTGCTGCCTTGCCTCGCCCAACATGCGAGGGGCCGCTGGGATCCAACCGGAGGCGACCCAGATCCCCACCGCTCGGCCGACCTGCCAGAACACGAACTGCAGCGCTAGGGCCCAGTGGCCGGCGCCGCCGATGGCGAGCCCGACCGCGGCGATCGAGGCGGTCAGGAAGGAGACCGACTCCCAGGCCACCAGCGTGCCGAACCTCAGCCCTCGTGTCAGCACCGCCTCATGCTGATTGACCAGGGCCGGCGCCAGCACCCCAATGCTCATGGCAGCGGTCAGCGGGACGAGCCGCGGTTCGCCATAGAACCAGGCCAGGGCGGGCCCCATCGCGATCACCGACGGGACCAAGCACGCTGTGATCCGCAGGTTGAACCAGAACAGGGCGCTGGATCTGAGGTGATCCAGGTCACGCGACTGCAGCGCGGCCATCGGCAGCCCGAAGTCGCGGAAGCTGCAGACGAAGACGATCAGGGTATAGACCATGGCGTATCGGCCGAAATCGGCCGGGTCGAGCAGCCTTGCCAAGACCATGGTCGCCCCGGTCGCGATCCCAAAGTTCGCGAGCTGGCCGCCGATGGTTGCCAGTCCTGAGCGAGCCAGCTTCGTCCGTTGCGACATGCCGTTTGGCGGAGGCTTCTTGTCGCGATCGGTAGAGCCGAGGGCCTCGGCATCCGCGAGACCGTCGAGGGGTGGGTTGGGTGTCACGGGTGGCGCTCAGTGGGGCAAGGCCGCGGGGCTGTCGCCGGCAGCGCCGGTGGTCGGGGCCAGCCGGCATTGCTGGATCATTATCGTGAATCCAGGGTTTCCAACCACTCGGGAAGTCATCCTTGAGGGAACTCCATCGAGATCTTCACTCTCGACAACCATCGCCTGTGGGCCTCCCAGCAGGCCGGCATCCTGTAGTGATGCTGTCAGGCCAGCCTCGCACCCTATGACTCCCGCAGATACTGGTAGACGATCTCGCGACTAATACCGTAATTGCGGGCGTCGACAGCTTGATCCAGGGATCGCCCCGGAATGGAACCCGCAACTCCTTCATGTTCGGGAAGGCGGAATCCTCCAGCGTATCCACATAGGGTCGGCCGAGCTTAAGGCCCATGCTCCCCCAGCAGATTGGCATAGGCGATGATTTGGTTGCGGACATCCGCCTCGAAGCCAGCGAGCCAGGCGGCGAAATCGTCATGGAGCGATCCGGTTCGATCATCTTCGATCATCTCTTGAGCCAACCATAACGATCCCGTGGAACGTCTTTCAGTGAAGTGAACGGAACAAGACATTACCGGGATCCTATTCCATTTTGTATTAACTTAGAGTCGTATTATTGGCAGTTTCCTCACGTAACTTGGGGAAATTCAACCTATTGCGATCCCGAGCTCGCCGAGGCCATACTCATTGATTGCTGGTGGCGACTCTGGTCCACACCAGCAGGCCGGGCCCTCCACATGGGTGGAGATGGCGGCGGCATTGGGATCGAGGGGCGAGGGGGCCGACGCCTAGCGAAGAGCGAAACCGACCGACCCAGAAACGACGAGGGCCATCCCTGCAAGGATGGCCCAAGACTTCGGGGACCGAAGCGTCGCGATTGGGAGGACTGACGACCGCTGGAGCTCTACCAAAGCTCCCGCGATGAAGGCCAACAAGCCCCTTCATCTTGTGGTCCGCACGTCCCCCTTGTCAAGGCTCCGATCCGCGATGGCGGGGAGTTTGCGCGCTTTTTTCGATCGTTTCTCGAGCGCGACGGCGATCACCACGGCCTGGGCCCCGACTTCGACTTCGAGCGACGGGACGGGCATGACGGGGACGACCAAACCGAAACCGGACCGGCGTGACCGGCGTACCAACCGCCAAGGGTGGGGGGAATTCCGGGCCAAGCCGCGCGGCGGCTACGCCACGATCACGATCTTTCAAGCGATGACCGCGTGGGCCCTCTACCGGCGGGGCCTGCTGCGACCGTTCGACGTCCGCCTCCTGCTGGCACTCGCCGAACTCCGCGAGACCCGACCCGACCCGAGGTTCGGGCGGGCCGAACCAACCGAGCCGATCCGGTTTCGGCCCGAAGAGCTTTGCCGACGCTTCGGGTTCGCCGTCGGGCCGGTCCGGGCCGGCCTGCGGAGGCTGACCCGCCTCGGCCTGCTCCGGCAGTTCGGGGCGACCATCAGCTTCGCTGAGGAGACCTCGGACCTCGTCCTCGAAGGGGAGGTCGCCCGCCAGATCGGCGATCTGCTGGAGTCGTTCCCGATGCCGGGCCGGATCGTTCCGATTCCGAGGCCGATCCTCCGACTCCTAGCCCGCTCCGCAGAGATGGCCCGGATCGCGGTCGTCTTGGGCCACGCCTTCCGATGCCTCTTCAAACGCCCGGGCGGGGTTCGCGGCCGGGGCGCCGTGAAGGCCCGATGGGTCGTCGAGATCTTCGGGGTCTCCCTGGCCAGCGTCCGGAAGTACCGGGCCGAGCTCATCCGGATCGGCTGGTTGATCGCCCGCGAGACCGCCCAAGGGGTGCTCAACCGCTTCGTCCAATGGTTCGACGTCGACCTGGTCTGTGGGGGCGCGCCTACCTTCAGTCCTGTCAATCCAGTCGGCCCGGTCGCCACGGATCGAGTCGAGAATGGACCCCCCCTGGCCCGGAATCGGATCGAAAATGGACCCCCAAAAAACAACCAACCCTCCCGGAGGGAGGATTCGAAACAACCAACCAACTGGGAGATGACCCCTCCCCCTCCCAACCAATCACCTCCGGCCTGGGACCGGATGGTCCCTCAGGACCTTCGCGATCCCGGACGGCTCGAGACCCTGTTCCGGCAGGCCCAATCTCGAGGCTTTGTTCAGGGCTGTGAGGCGGATCGCCTGCAGTTCTTCGCGGCCGCCAAACGGGCCCTGGGCCGCGCCGATTCCAATGCTTGCGGGTTTTTCCGTCGGGTCGTCGAAGGGGCCCTCTGGACGCATATTACCCAGGCCGAAGAGGACCTCGGTCGCGAAGCGCTTCGGCGATGCCCACAGGGCCCACAGGAAGGGTCCCCGTCGATCAAGACGACGATTTGCCCAACCCCGCCGGTCGAGATCGGGTCGGATGTCCGGGCGGTCCTCTCGATCCGCCGAACCTTGGAGGACGCGACGGGGGGGCCCCTGCTCTGGTCCACGGTGTTTCGACTGCTCACCGAAGGCCGATCGTCCTCCGGTGATGACCGGCAACCGCAACCCCCTGGACGTGCGGGGATCCTGATCGGCGGCGGCCTGCCCCCCGGCTGGGACCGCGCTCGCTTCGATCGAGCGATCGCGGCAAGCGATGGGGACGACCGCGCCCAGGCGATCACAATGGGCCCCTCGAAGCTCTCCGTTGCGTTGCTCGGCCTGGCGTCGCGCCTCGGCCTAGCGATGGGGGCGAGTTGAGACGAGGGACCCGCGAATCCAACCGAGCTTGGCTTCTCGTCAACATGTTCGTGAACAACTCTACGCCCAGCTGAGTAGCCGCATCGTACGTCAGGGCCAACCCAACCAGTTCGACCTGAGCCCGCTTTTCGAACGGCTCGAGCCTGCGTTGCCAAGTTTTGGGATTCGGCAAGCTCCCCCCATCAACCCGGATCCCCTGCTCTGTCTGCCCCGAGCGTCCGGGTTCTGGGGCCGATCAGGAACCCGCTTCCGGGGCTCCATTGGAAGACTTTATGGCATCCCCCATGGTTGGCCTGGATCTCCAGACCGTACTGATCCGGTTGATGGGAGCGAAAGGCCCTGTTTTTGTTGCCTTGTTTGCCTTCCCGAGTCGGCCGATCCGAAGGCCGAAGAACGATCGTTGCCGGTCTTCGGTTGACGTCCTCATGTCCTATTGAAGCGACTTCGTTCTCGAGACCCACGTCCCCGGAGTGCTGAAGCCCGTTCGCTCTCGCCCCCTTGATCCCCGCAGACCCAAAATGACTTGCGTCCTGAAGCACTTCAGTCCTTCGATCACTCGAGTTCTGCGGTCCTATTAGGCTTATGATTCCGAAAACCTTCAGCGAGGTAGGCCTGAAGTTTTTCACCCCCAGAGTGCTTGAGTTTCCTAAGGCGAGAGACCCCTACCACTACGGATCCACAGTGCATTAAACCTAACAACACCACAGCATAATAGACCTCAAGGGCTTGAGTGCTTTAGTTCTCAAATACCATAAATCTATAAAATCAAAGTTCTGAAATACCGAAGCGCTATGGAGTCACTCAGCAAAAAGCCCTTAGGGCGATCAGACACCATAGGGAAATGTCCCTAGAGCGGAATAATCTCACAGCCCTTCGATGCCGAAGCTCTTCAGCATTTCGGCGTCACAATTCCAGGGTCGCGTCGATCTCTGGCCCTCCAAGCCTAACGACACTGCGGTATGCTAGTCCTCAAACTCCGAAGCACTTCGGCATTACAATGCCACGGTCCCGAAGCGATCCAGCGCTGGGACACCATAGTTCCCAAGTCGTATAGCCTCGCGATCCTCCAAACCTTCGGAATCGCGAAACCTCGGTGCCGCATCCCCAAAGTCGCCAGGTCTCATGGTTTTTCAAGCCTTCCAAACCGAAGGGCTCCAGAGCGATGAACCTAGAGGTGATTGGCCCGGAGGGTATCCGAAACCGAAGGGACACGCCCCCGGATCGCCGAGGGGATCGGCAACCTTGGGCCTCAAGATTCGGGGGTTCCCGGTCCGATCTCCCCTCGGTGGAGGGCCCGAATCATGCGACGGATCGCATTCATGTCGGAGAAGGGCGGCACGTCGAAGACGACCACGGCGCTGAACGCGGCGGCCGTCCTGGCCGAGCAGGGGCGTCGCGTGTTGGTCATCGATGCCGACCCACAGGCCAACGCATCGTTCGTCCTGCTGGGTGGTGAGCCGGCGGAGACCCCGACGCTGCTCGAGGTCCTGGACGGGACCGAGCCGGCCGATGAGGCCATCGTCACGACGCGCTGGAGCGGGGTGGACCTGTTACCGGCCGAACCGGGCTTGGCCGAGGCAAACGTCCGGCTGGCTAACGAACTGGGTCGGGAACGGAGGCTCCGCTTAGCGCTGGAGGCGATGGGCCCAGTTCCGACCTACGACTGGATGATCGTCGATACGGGCCCGGCCCGGTCGGTGCTCAACGTGAACGTGCTTAACGCCATCGACGAGATCATCGCGATGGTGGCGCCGGGTTTGTTCTCCTTAGTCGGCCTGGCTCAACTCCAAGCGGTTGTCGAGGAGGTTCAACGCTACCTCGATAACCAGTCGTTGCGGATCCTCGGCCTGCTGCTGAGCCCGATGGAGCGGACCAATGTGCATCGCGACGTCGAGGGCGAACTGCGTTCGCGGTATGGTTCGCTCGTTTTCGAGGCGACGATCCCGCGTTCGGTGAAGATCGAAGAGGCCCATTCGCGGTTCCAGCCCGTGACCGAGTACGCGCCGCGGAGCGCCGGATCACGGGCCTTCCATCGGTTCATAGGGGAGCTGATCGGCGATGAGCGCGACGGCCAACAAGCGGACCAGCGGCCTGGGTCCGGGTGCGAGCGGATTGTTTCGACCGACGACGAAACCGAAATCGAAGCCGCCTGAAGTGGCCGATCCCGATCGGGAGTCGGAGTCGTCCGGTTCCGATCCGGTTCCAGAACCGGTGATTTCGGGGCAGGGGGGGGCTGACGTCGAAACCTCTCACGAGGCCGATGCCTCCACGACCGATCGTCCCGTGCGGAAGCGTCGCGCCCGCAACGCGATCGCGAAAAAAGCCGAGACCGAGACGGTCGAGGGCCGCAAACTCTACCTGCCGGAGCATATCCACTTCCGGCTCCGGATGCTGGCCTACCAGAAAGGGTGTTCGTTGAGCGAGGCGGCCGCCGACGTGCTCGATCAGGCCCTGCCGCGCTGGCGGGTCGAACGCGACTCCTAATCCTCGACCTTCTACGTACGAAAAGTACCTCGGTGGAGGATTGACCAAACAGGATGCTAACAGCGGGAGAACAGCACGCGCAGGGATCGCCACGACACCTGCCGAACGGACTTCGTCACGATAAATTCCTACCGGCCCAGCACGGTTTCGACTGGCGAGAGGGTGTCTCCTACAACATGGGGTAGACCCAAGAGTCGTGTCACCAGGGGCCATTTGGGCTACAGCAGCAGCAGTCTGGATCTCGGCGGACCCGCCGGGGAAGCGGCCGTGGGCCGGATCGCGACCGGATTGCTGCGAAAAGATCCCGTAAGCCCGGCACGACAGACCGAAGACCGATTTCGTGCCGCAATTTGGCCGATATCCGACCACGGAAGGCACTGACTTCCGCAGTGCATATGTGCGAAAACACTCGTCGGATGACCTTTTCGTGGCCGCCTCCTTCGGCCGCAAGTCCCGGAGAGGGTGGGACATCCTGCCTCCGAGTCTCCTGCGAGATGTCCGATCTTCTTAAAGGATATTTTTGCAGCAATCTGGTCGCGACCCGAGATCGCCGTCCACCAGCTTGGGATCATGAACCACTCTTTCAAAGGAGCAGCCTTTCAGATCAGATCTCGCCCTCGTCCCGTGCGACCCGAGTTGCCGTCGCGGCGATCCCGCATTGCGTGAGCGTGGCCAGATACTCGACCACGGACTTCGGGGGATTCTTCAGGCCCGCCCGCTGGAGCCGCATCGCCTCGAGCACCGAGGCGGGCTGCTCGTCCAAGAGGCCGACGACGAACTCATCGGGGTGAATCGCCTGGATCCCGTATCGTTCGAGGGCCGGTGGCGGGAAGTCTCTCAGGTTGAACGTGACGATGAGCTGCGCCCCGCCGTGGATCGCCGCCGCCAGGACATGGCGATCATCGGGGTCGGGGAGCGTCAGGGTCGGGATGAGCGCCTCATAGCCGGCCACGAGGCAATCGGGGACGTGCCGATCCATGAGTTCCCGACACCGGGCAAGGCTCCCCGGTGAGATATCCGGCCGATTCGCCCGGACGTTCCGTATCCACTCATCGTGGATCTCGTCGGTCCAACGGGCCCGGAACAGATCTGCAAGGGCGAGCCGCATGAGTAGGTCGCGCAGCGGGGCCGGATAGAGGACGCAGGCGTCGTAGAGGACGATCGGCGTCACGGATCAGTAGCCCATATCCAACTCTTGGCTCAACGCTTGGAGCTCGTCCAACGCCGTGTGACGTCGGTCGAGGTGCTCCTGCTTGTGCGCGAGCACATCTTCGAGCCGCACTCGGCGGTGCGTCCCGACTTTCCAACTCGGGATGGCTCCCTCGTCGAGCAGCTTCACCAGATGGGGGCGGGAGACGTTCAGGAGGTCGGCCGCCTGTTGGGTCGTCAGCTCTGCGGTGACCGGAGTCAGGGTGACTGCGTTCCCCGAGCCGATTTCGTCGAGGATTCGCACGAGGATTCGCAGGACCGAAGGCGGCAGGACCAGCTCCTCGGTCCCCGAGTCGGCGCGGACTTCGAGACGGAACTCTCCCCCTCGTTCGAGGTGGGCCGCCAGCCGCCCGCTCGATTCCTTCACAAGCGCCGTATCGCCCGCACTCGGCGTCACCATCTCGTTCCCGTTTGCGAGTCGGGTCATCGTTGTTGTTTCTCCAACTCAGATCTCCCCCTATCATAGCACGAGCAGCGTGTAATCGCAATAAACGAAAGGGGAGATCGGTTGAGATCGCTCCGAGGACCGATACTTCGGTCTTGTCCCCGGGCGATCGGCGTCGGACGTGGTAGAGGCGCTCGACAGCTCTGTTCTGACCGACCCAATGACGTAGGGTCGACCGACCCTCCGGATGTCGGGCCGTTCGCCGCAAATAAGTGGAAGAACCGAGTCGCTCGATAGCTTAAGCGACGGACACTGAATAATGACTCAAGCGACGAATGCTGGGTCCCCGAGGCATCCCGTTAGATGAGGCGATGGGACGAGCGAGAGCCGATGCCCATCAGCTTCCCCGCCAACTTCAACGTGTTCACTGATTCCCAGTAAAATCCAATTCCACACATCCGGCCCCCAATCCATAGCTTCCCGATCTGAAGCCGTTTACCCTGATCGAAACATCGCTCCGATTCCCCAAGCCGGATCGCTCCGGGGAGTTGTCCTGATGGTTCGCCAGGGACCCACCGTGCCGTCATCGTCGACAAGGGCCGGCTCGATCACGATCATCCTTCCTGCCGATGGGCCGCGCGACCCCCTGCGGATCACTATCTCCAGCCTCCTAACCCATACTTCACGCCGAGACGAACAGCCTTGCGAACTCATTCTCATCGGTGAGCGTTGCACGACCATCGACTATCTCCAGGGCGTCCGGGACGCTTCGGTCTTGCCTACGACCCTGCTCAGCACTGAGCGGCCCGTGAGCCTCACGCAGGCCTTCCGGCTCGGGCATCAGCACGCCCGGGGGGACCATCTGGCCTTTGTGATTCCTGGAACCGCCCTGACGCCTGACTGGCTGGCCATGCTTGCGGCATTGCGGGAGGCCCAAGCTGAACCGAGCCTGACGGCCCCCGTGTCCGACATCGCCGGGGCTCCGGGACATCTCGAAACGGGATCGTGGAGCGAGCCCCAGGATCGCGATCGCTACGCCCGAGAGCACCGCGATCGGCACCGTGGCCTCTGGTCGCATGCCGAGGTCCTCTCCGGGCCGATCGCCTTGATCGATCGCCTGGTTTTAGAGCAGGTCGGGGGCTGGCCCGAACTCGACGACCCGACCGGGGATCCCTTCGGCGCGCTGGGAGAACGCCTTCGGACCTCAGGGATCCCGATGGCCATTGCCCACGACCTTTTCGTCGCCGCACCACGGGGCATGACGGCCGACCTCGGGACGGATCCCGGACACCTCGAAGGGCCGTCCGCGGATCGCGTGACACCGGCGATCGCCGCGTCTCGGCTCAAGACCAGCTTAACGATGATCGTTAAAGATGAGCAGAAGAACCTCCCGGCGTGCCTCGAGTCGGCAGCGGGCCTCTTCGACGAGGTGATCGTGCTGGACACCGGGTCGTCGGACCGGACTCGGGAGATCGCCGCCGAGCATGGTGCGCGCCTCTTCGACTTCGTTTGGGTCCGCGACTTCGCCGCGGCTCGTAATGCGGCGTTGGCCCGCGCCACCGGCGACTACGCCTTCTGGCTCGACGCCGACGACCGCCTCGATCCGGAGGAACGCCCCAAGCTGAAACGGCTGCTTGGTGGTCTGCGACGGGCCGAGACCGCCTACGTGGTCCGATGCGCCTGCGATGCGGATCTGAACGGTCGGGGGGCCACGGTCGTCGATCACATCCGGCTCTTCCCGGTCCGCGAGGATGTCCGTTGGTGCTACCGGGTCCACGAACAAATCCTCCCCGACTTGCGGCGGGCCGGCATCGCGGTGGCCTGGAGCGACG
>CAZSSM010000110.1:0-19594 GCA_964609385.1 uncultured Planctomycetia bacterium | reverse complement strand
AGCTTGCGGATGATCTGCCGATTGAGCCCGTGGTCCATCAGGCTGATGGGGACCTCGTAAATGCTGAAGTCCTTGTCGCGTTCCTCAATGACGGCGCCCTTCTCGACGTTGCAAAAGAGCGCGATCTTCTCCTTGTCGCTCTGATCGAGGGATCGCTCGGTCCGGCAGATCAGGATGTCGGGCTGGATGCCGATCTGCCGCAACGCGCCGACCGAGTGCTGCGTCGGCTTGGTCTTCACCTCGTCGGCCGCCTTGAGGTACGGCACGAGGGTCAGGTGGATGTTGAGGCAATTCTCCTTGCCGACGTCCAGGGCGAACTGGCGGATCGCCTCGAGGAACGGCAGGCTCTCGATGTCGCCGACGGTCCCGCCGATCTCGGTGATGACCACATCGGTCTCGTCGGTGGCCAGTTGGTCGACGGTCGCCTTGATCTCGTCGGTGACATGCGGGATGACCTGGACGGTCCGGCCGTCGTAGTGGGTCCCTTCACGCTCCTTCTGGATCACCGAGAGGTAGATCCGCCCGGTCGTCGAGTTGCACTCCTGGGTCAGCTCGGCATCGGTAAAGCGCTGATAGTGGCCCAGGTCGAGGTCGGTCTCCGAGCCGTCGTCGAGCACGTAGACCTCGCCGTGCTGGTAGGGGCTCATCGTGCCCGGATCGACGTTCAGGTAGGGGTCGAACTTCTGGAGCTTGACCTTCAAGCCCCTGCGCTCCAGGAGCATGCCCACCGACGCACAGGTGAGGCCCTTCCCCAACGAACTGACGACCCCACCGGTCACGAAGATATGCTTGGCCAAAGCCCACCCTCCTGGAACAACGCGGGTCTCGAGACCGTTCCGAGACCCCGCAACGAGCCTACCACGTCGATGGCGGCGACCACCAAAGCCAAAGACGACCCGCCCCGGCTCGAGGGCCCGGACGCGTCGTCTCGGTGGTTGCGATCATGGTTCGAGGCCGGGATCGGCCGATCTGCTCGGGTGAGCAGACCGACCGCCCCGTCGTCGATGGCTCAAACGAAATCCGGTCGCGATCCGACTCAGACGGCCGGATCGACGCCGTTGACCCAATCGCCTTCGAGCTTCTGGTAGTCCTTCGGGTAGAGCAGCGAGCCCTGGGTCGGGTCGGCGTTCCAGCCTTGGATGTGCCTGGGCAGGGCGCGGGCCTGGCTCATCTTCTCCCAATTCTTGGACCAGGAGCTGTCGGCCTCGGAGATCTGGCCGGTCTCGGGGTCGAAGTAGAAGGCCTTGCCCTCGCGGTAGCTGCGGACACCCAGGTTGACCGTGGTGATGGCCGCGTAGCCGTCGACAGCCGGGCAGAGCGTCTGCTGGTTGCGCGAGCGGATGCAGCCGATGAAGTGTTCCCAGAGGGTCCGGGTGTCGAAGTCGCCGCGGGCGCTGAAGCCGGTCTCGACGTTGACGACGCCGTCTTCGTTGGAGCCTTCACGGGACGGCGGGGCCGGGGCGCCGCTGGGGTTCTGCGGCTTGATCTGGAAGCCGTCGTAGTTGAACTCGATGGTCCCGCGGTGGCCGCGGATCAGTTCCTTGATCGGCGTGTCGTTGCACATGGTGGCCGTGACGAGGACCTGGCAGCCCTCATCGTAGTCGGCCACGACGGTGGCGACGTCGGGCACGTCCCGGCCGTCGTATTCCATGTAGAGGCCGCCGGCGCCGACGACCCGACGCGGGAACCGGACGCCCATCGCCTGGATCAGGTGGGTCGTCTGGTGGACGAACAGGTCGGTGTACATGCCGCCGCCGAAGTCCCAATAGCAGCGCCACTGGGCATACTTGGCCCGGTTGAAGGGCTGGTCGGGGGCCAGGCCGAACTCGGTGCCCAGGAACATCTTCCAGTCGACGGTCTTGGGCGTCATGTCCTTGGAGAGCTTGTAGTACCGCCACTGACCCATCGAGCTGTTACGATAATACTGCGTCTGGCCCTGCATCACCTTGCCGATCTGGCCGGAGGCGACGACCTTGTGGGCCTCACGCCACTGCGGGTGCGCCGTCGACTGGACGCCCACGGTGAAGACTTGGCCGGTCCGCTCGACCGCTTCGGTGAGCAGGCGGGCCTCTTCAATCGTGTGGGTCATCGGCTTTTCGCAGTAGACGTCCTTGCCGTTCTCCATGAAGTCGATCGACTGCTTGGCGTGCCAGTGGTCCGGCGTGGCGATCAGAACAGCGTGGATGTCCTTGCGATCCAGGAGGGTCCGGTAATCCTTGGTGACCGCCTTCTTGTCGTCGACGTTGAGACCGCACTTCTCCGCCGAGGGATAGAGGCCGCGGCCGACATCCTTGTTGCCGTCCCAGACGTCGCAGACAGCGGTGACATCGACGTTGAGGCCGTCTTCCTTCATGGCGAGCAGGTGCCGAATGTGCCCCTGAGCACGGCCACCAGGCCCGATGATGGCGAAGTTGATCTTCTCGTTGGCCCCACGGACTTCACCGATGGCGGGGTGGGGGAAAGCGCCGGCGGCCGCGGCGACCGCGCCGGCCGTTCCGGTCGTGCCCAGGAATCCTCGGCGGGTCAAACCTTGGGGTTGGCTCATCACAGATGTCCTCTCTGGCTGATCCGGATCGATAGGTACGGAGACGCATCCCCGAAGTGTAGCCGCCCGAGCCGTCCTGATTCACCTGGCCGACGCGTCGAACAGGCTTACGACTCGATGCGGACGATCCCCCGGGCGGAGGCGGGTCGACCCTCTCCGCAATGTCCTGGCAATGCCCCGAGCAATCGGGATCGCCGGGTCCGTCGGACGGACGACCCAGCCTTGGACCGATCCCCACACCCGAAGCGAGCGAGAGCCGGTCTATGAACATTCGGAGAACGGTCGATCGCTCTAGTCTGCCCCCGCCACTCCTCGGGTTCAACGGGAATCTGACCCGAGACACAGACCGAACGCCTTCGAGGCCGAACCCCTTCCGGAATCGAGACGGAACTTTTTTGGCCCCGCGGACTCCATTACCTTAGAGACAAGCCCAGGATCGCTCCACCCATGCAGTTTCACTACCAGACCTGCCTCAATGCGCCTCCCGCCGAAGTCTTCGCCTGGCACGAATCACCCGACGCCCTCTTGCGGCTGACACCGCCTTGGGAACGGGTCGCGATCCTGGAAGGAGGCGGTTCGCTTCAGCCCGGCAGTCGCGTCGTCCTACAGACCAAGCTCGGACCCGTTCCTCTCCGATGGGTTGCCGAGCACACCGAGTACGATCCACCCCACCTCTTCGCCGACCGACAGCTCCAGGGCCCATTCGCCTCATGGTACCACCGGCACCGCTTCCTCGACTTCGGGTCGGGTCAGACCCTCATGCGCGATGAGATCGAGTACGAGATTCCGATGGGCGTCTTGGGACGATTGTTGGGTGGGATGTCGGTTTCGAGACGCCTTCAACGGATGTTCCAATATCGGCACGCGCAACTTGCCGAAGTCTTCGGCGTTGTGTCTCATGTTGATGAAGGCCGAACCACGAACATGGCCGAGTGATGTGACATGCGAATTGCCACTGTGGCGGGTCGCTTGGAAAAACGGCGACCACTAAGGGGAGGACGCCCAAGAACTGACGGATCGCAACGAAGTAATACAGGCGCGGCGGGTGCGTTTTCCGGAGGATGACCTACACCGACCGCATCGAACGTCTGACGACGGACGAGGGATAATCGCTGGTTTTTGACATTTTCTCTTGTGGATGATGTGAAAGTTCCAAGTGACTCCGATTTAGGAGGCACCCGATGGCCTTTTCGATCGAATGCCTCAGTTGTTCGGCTGTGCTCAATGTTCCCGAAGAGGCCTTAGGGCGCCGGGTTCGCTGCCCCCGTTGTCAGGCCCGCTTCGTCCTGCCGAAGATCCGTTTGGCCCCGCCCCAGACGGATGCAGAGATTGCCGCGATCACCGGAGAGTTCTCCCCCAATCTGGATTCGCGCCCCCCAGCATCATCGTCGCCGACCAGAACGACCGGACCCTCGACGTCAGACCACTCCGGCCTCGATCATCCGGGACCACTCCATGAGGGCGATGACGGCCAGACCACCCTGGTTCCGTCGCTCAATTCGGCACCGAACATCCCCTCGATCGATCGGGCCGATCGCGACCTTCGCGAACTCTTTGACGAGCAACCCCTCGCGCCCAAGCGACCTGAGGCTCACCCCAACCATCCCCGCGAGCCTCGGGACCTCCGCGAACTCTTCGGGGACGAGACTCCGGATCACGCACCGCGTGGATCGGAGCCAAGGCCGACCCAGCGACCGCGATCGACGTCCTCGGCACGCGCGCGTGTCGCGACGTCCGCCTCGACCGTCCGAGCCGCGACCGGCTCCGATGCCTCGAGGGTGTTGGCCGGACAGGATACCTTGGGCACTCCGAAGGCGCGGACATCCGATCTCCAAGCGCATTCGGCATCCGAGCCCCTGGCTCGAGTCGCTGAGCCCAGTGTTGGTCGGACGTCGATGCCGGAATCCTCGGACTCGCCGATCGCCGATGCCCATCAGTTCCTCCAGGACGATGAGGACAACCTCTCGCTCCGCGAGCGTTGGGGTGAGGTCACGGACGCGGATGGGGGATCGGACGAACGGGCCGCTTGGATTGACGACGACGATGCCGTGCTGGCTCCCGAAGACGACATCGAAACCCAAGTATCCCCGAGGCAGCGTCGACGCCAGCCGAACGATCACGAGCCCCGGTCGGAATCCAGTGGTCCAGCCGAGGAGATCCCGCTGGAGGACGAATTGTTCGGCGACGCGATGGGGCTCGATCAGTTGCCGACGTCGCGACGTCAACGCGGCGTCCCTTTGGTGGTCGCGTTGTTGGGGGCGATGACGATCGGCCTGGGTCTGGTCGCGACGATCGGCTTGGTGGTCCTTTCCCGGAGCGGTGGCAATGGGTTCCTGATGATCGCTCCGGTCGGCTTGTTCGCGGTCTTCGCCGGCATTGAGTTGCTCCGGCTGCGATCAACCCGTTGGACGATTCTGGCCTATAGCCTCGGCGCGGCCATCATTGCCGTCACGCTCATCATCGTTCCGCTCCTGGAGGCACTGATGCCGTCGGATGATTCGGAGTTGGTCGGTCTACCTGGTCATGAACCCGCCGTCGAGTTCCAATCGGTTCGCGACCGGATCAACTCTCAGCAGATCGGGCTGGGCATCTTCGCCCTGCTGGGATATGCCGGGCTGATGGCTTATCTTACCTCGCCGTCGTTCAAGCGAACATACTCGGGAAGCTATTGAACCTTAACACGCGATAATCTGAACGAAGGTCGGTCGATTCTCGTTCCGAGTCAATCGCCCGACCTTCTTCGAAACGTTCCGACTCTCTCCAGATCCTGACGATCTGCGATATGGTCAGTCGGTGAGTTGATCCAGCGGGCTTCGCCAGAAAGGCATCTTCGGGAAGAGAACGGGGATCGCTTTCTCGGCGATGTTCGACGAGACGGCCACACCAGGCATCTCCAAGAGGGTCGTTGCGTCGAGGTGACCCAGGATCAACTGGGTGAACTCGCGGCGGCTCAGGCTGAGATGGCTGCGGCCGGTCCGATCACGCTCGATCGTGCTATACTGCGAGTCGAGCTTGATCAAAAGCTTAATGGTAGCCGATCCGTTGTCGGCTGGACTGCTCTCGGGGTCGTGTGCGGCGATGGTCAACCCGAGTTCCAGCGGGAGCATCCCGACCTCCGCGGCACGAGCGGTCAAGACTGGCAAGACCGCGCGGAGGAAGTGAGCCAGGTCAGGGATCCCATAGACCGAGACACGAGGATCGGCCGTCGTGACCGGTCCAACTCCCGCAGGACGGTCGCGGATGATCTCCATGGCCGGATGATCGGGAGGCATGTAGAAGGCAACCCGAGGATAGGCACGTTCGAGAGCTTCCGCGCGGATCCGGCCCAAGAGGGCTCGCATGGCGTTCGGGTCGGCCGGATCGGCGGCCAGTTCGAGGATCCGATGGTCCTTAACGAAAGCGTAGCCCATCACCTCGGCCCCTCGACAGGCAACCCAGATGACATGAGCTTGACGGCGGCCGATCAACCAACGCCAATGATCCTCCGTCCGAACGATGCTGCCGGCGGTCTGCCCATACTGGAGATCGTAGAGCCGCATCAAGTCGCCCAATTCGACCTGTCGCCAGGGACGGACCGTCCAGGTGCCCCCATTCGACTCCGAAGCCTCTTCGGGCAGGGTGGGCAAACTCCGGCCTTCGACCTGACCGATGGCGATCGGCCCGCAATTGGCGAAGCCGAGCTCTTCAAAAACCTGGGGGACGGTCGTGTCGGCAGTCACCAGGGACACTTGGGTCGAGGCGGCCCGTTGCAGCCCGAGACGAATCAAGTTCGAGGCCAGACCAACGCCTCGGAACTCGGGCAGGGTTCCGACCCACATCATGCCCTGCATTGGGAGATCGACCGTGCCGAACCGAATCCGACGCGTCGTGTGGTGCACTTGGCTGACGACGCGACCGCCGATCTTAGCCAGGATCCGGTGCTCTGGTCGGTAGGCAGGGTCGCTCAGCGAGCCAGCGAATTGGTCTCGTGGTGGGCCGTTGAAGACCTGAAGCAACGTCTGATAAACCGACTCGTGATCGGCTTCCGTGCCGGTGCTGTAGACGACCGAACCGGTGTCCTTCTGCAGGGGCCAGCAGGGTCGAGGGCTGGCCAGGGCACGTCGAGCAGCCCGCGTTTGCCTTTGGAGGAGCTCGGTCGAAGTTCCCGCTCCAAACGTCGTTGCCATGTTGATCCCAGCGTGGAGAAATGCGTTGAGACTGACCCTTGTCAAGTCAGGTATCAGGAAATTATAGCGGCCATACCGAAACGGGAAGTCCAGCGCCCTTGATTTCGAGCGATTTCGCGGCACCCTTCGGCTTTTCCTATGACGCGACGAGGGCGGGCGAACCCCGATGCCGCGACGCAACGTAGCTAGACATATTCGTCCCCATGTCCGCGACTCCCGGTGTCGGCATCGAATCACTCGGCCCACCCACTCAGCGACAGGTTGATCATGAGCGATCCGGATCAGCAACAGGCCGGCGCGTCCGCCTCGACGGAGCCTTCAACCGTCGAGAACAGCCCCGAGAGCCCCTCGCAATCGACAGGCGATCTCGAGACGATGGAGTCGGCCGCCGAAGCCCCGGTCAAGAAGGTCAAAGCGAAGCGTACCGCCGAGACGGTCGCCTCCTGGTATGCCTACTACGACCGGTTCATTGTCGTCGGCGTCCTGCTGTTCGGGTTGGTCAGCGCCGCCAACATCATCTCGTCGACGACGATCTGGCCCCAGCTCCGATTCGGTCAACTGATCCGTGAATCCGGCCCGATCTCGTCCGATCCGTTCGCCTACTCGGTCGCGGAAGACCAAACGCGTTGGGTCAACGTGCCCTGGATCACACAAGTCGTTTATTCGGGGGCCTACGACGCGTTCATCACGGGATTGGGTCCATCCGAAAACGACTTCGGAGTGGAGCGTGCCGAAGCTGAGGCGCGGGCCAAGCAATTCGCGTCGGGAAGCTTGGTCGCTCTCGGGATGCTCGCCCGACTCCTGACGGCCTGCTCCCTGCTCTTGATCCGCCGGCCAGGGCCTGGCCTCTGGTGGGCCTGTCTGGTCGTCTCGGTCACCTTCGCCCTGTTCGAACTCAGCCCCGTCTTCCGGATCTCCTCAGTCGACTTCACGATCTGGGGGCTGACCCTCCTGTCGCTCGAACTGTTGTTGATCCATCTGGCCGCCAACCGTGGTCGACCGAAGGCCCTGTATGGACTCGTTCCGCTCTTCTTGATCTGGGCAAATGTCGACAAGTCGTTCCTGATCGGGCTCATCGCGTTATTGGGATACACCGTAGGCTCGGCGTTGGAACGGCCTAAGGCCGCGTCTCAAGGCACGCGAGACAACAACCCGGATGGAAATGGACCGGCCTCTGAGGTCGAAAACAACCATGAGGCTGCACCAGCCGGTCCGAAGCTGACAGGAATCGTCCTGGCCGTCTCGGCCTTGATCTGTCTGGTCAATCCCAACCTCTGGAACGTGTATCAAGTTCCGATCTCGTCACTGTTCGAGCCGTTCGTTGGCGTCAGCGACGACCGGAGCATTGAGTACAACCAGATCTCGTTGTTCAACATCTTCTCGCTGGGCGGGGACGACGATACGACCTTCGATCAGTTGCGGCAGCAAGTGATCCTGAACTACCTCGTTTTTGTGGGGATCGGAATCGCTTCGTTCCTGCTCAACGCCAAGCAGCTCCGATGGAGCCGACTCCTGATCTTCGCGACCGTCGCGTTGCTCTGGGCGATGTCGATCTTCAACATCGCCCCGGTCTTCCTCCTCGTCCTGGCGGTTACGGTCCTGCTCAACGGACAAGAGTGGTATCACGAACGGTTCGGCACCCATTACCGCTTTGGTGGACTCTGGGATGTCTGGTCGATCGGCGGTCGTGGCCTGACGATCCTCCTCTTGATGCTCCTGACCATGAACGAGCTGACCGCCTTCAGCCGGGTTTTGGGTCTACCTCAAGAATCATGCGGGCTGACGGCCAGCGAGGATGGGCTGCCGATCGAAGCGGCCGACTACCTCCGGACCGCTGAGATCCAAGGTAAGATCTTCAACACGACTAAGCCGCAAGGCGATATGCTGATCTGGAGGGCGCCCAACCGCCAGGTCTATTACGACGGCCGCAACCACTTCTACGGCCGCGAGGTCTTCGAACGCGCTTTGGCGATCCGCGCTGCGCTCCGTGACGGCGATCGAGAGGCTTGGGAGCCCTTCTTCCGCGAGAACGACATCTCGGTCGTCTTGCTCTACATGGGACCACCCGAGGAACGCCAGGCCCGGCGGACCTATCAGCGCCTGAACCTGAGCGACGACTGGGTCCTCTTCTACGATGACGGCAACACCGTCATGTTCGGCTGGAAGGGCGCTTCGGAGGAGGATCGCGCTTACTTCGAAGCCAATTCGCTGGACCCTGAGCGGCTGGTCTTTAAAGAGTCGACCACGCTTCCCGAGGCCGAACGTCCCCCCTCCGAACCCGGCTTCTTCGACGAGTTCTACGCCTACGCCTTCCCGACCCAGTCGATCCGGCTCGGCCAGCCGCATAGCCTGGCCGGCAGCCGTTGGCTTCGTCCCAACTTGGCCGAGGAAGACAGTGGTGAGACGGGCAACCCGAGCCTGGCCCGTTGCTTCCTGGCGATCCGTCAGGCCCGCATCGCCCTCTCGAAGCGCCCCGACGACCACGAGGCGTTCCTGATCCTCTCTGACGCGTACCGGATCATCCTGCTCCAAGAATCGGCCTTGCTTCGCGGGTTGGTCGAGCCGGGTGAGGATCCCAACGATCCCCAGGTGCTCGCCCAGAGCCTGCCGGTTCTCGACCTGCTCAGTCTCCGGGCGCAACAGTGGTTGGCCAGCACGCGGTTCGCCCTGCAGACCGCCCCACCGATCTTCAGCGATCAACAGCGCCTGGTCCGTCGCGACCTCCACTCTCAGCTCTATCAAGTCTACTCGGCTCAAAACTTCTACGATCTAGCACGTGATTCGTTGGCTGAGGTGCTCGCCCAGTCCGAGGCGATGGAAGCGGACCTCCTCACCAAGGAGGCGCTCGAGGCCACTCGGCAGCAGATCGATCAGCTCAACCAATCGATCGACCAGGCTTACGCGCAACTCGATGAGGCCTCCATCAGCTCCACCCCCGTCCAGGCGGCACAGGTGGCCCTCCAACTCGGATTGATGGGTGAGGCGATCGCCCGCCTTGAGGAGGCTGATGACCTCGGAACGCCGCCGATCCAGGTCTGGCCGCGCCTCTATGACCTGTACTGCCAGGTCGGCCTCCCGGCCCGGACCGTCGACCTGGCCGCCAAGCAAGGGCGTCAGATGCAAACCAATGACCGAAACCTGTTCACAGGTCCCGGAACGCCCAGCTATCGGCAAGGCGTCGCCGGTCTGCTGTTGGGCAACTACGGCAGCGCGTCGGCTCTCGTCAGTGAGAACGCCGTCCCGACACTCCGCATGGCTCGGACCCAAGAGGCGATCAGCTCGACGATGAGCCTGATCAACGGATTCCCCGATGCCTCGATCCGGAGCCAGTTGCAGTTGCCCTCAATGCTCCGTCAAGAGTCCGCCTGGCGGTTCCAGCTCGGCCTGATCCGGCTCGAGCTAGGTCAGCCTGAATTGGCCGCGGAGAGTCTCACCTCGTCCCTTGAACTCGAACCCTTGGTTCCCGTCCGACCTTTGATCCTCCACTACCTGATCAAGCTCGGACGCGACGTCTCGACCCTGCCGCCGGCCGAGACCGAAGCTCCAGCCGAACAAGACGACTCGGAGTTGCCCACCTTCCCCACCATCGAGGAACTCCAGCGAATCGGCCAGGGTGGTGATGGAAAGGACGGACAAGCCGAAGCGGAATCGACCGACGAGACTCCGGCCGAAGCGTCGACGCCAGAGTCTGATCCCGAGACCGAGACCTCGAACGACCCTGGCGACGGGAACGGTTGACAATCGTCGATGCGACCGCCGGGATGCTTTTACTCGGCGGTCGTAACAAAACATACATTTTGAAGTTGATTCTCGGTGACGAGCAACTGCTTTCGCCGAGCATCGACTAGAGATCGATCTGAGACGAGCCCTCGGTTTCAGGGGACCAGTTCAACGTTCTCGATGATGCAGACGACATCTTGGAAGTCGTCGTTGGTCGAGTACTCCCAGCCTAGCAGGTAGGCGTTGGGGACCGTCTGGCCGGTCTCTCGATCGCGGAGCGGATAGATCATCACTTTGTAGGGCTGTTTGGACAACCGCTCGTTGCGTTCGCGGACGACGGCCGGTTCCGAGTAGGCTCCCTCACCCTCATCCAGCCCATCGTTAGAGACCCAGAGACCGAACGGCTTATCACCCGGGTCGAACTGCACCTGCGAGCCGTCCTCCAACGGAGGCGGTAGGTTCTCGTTACGCTCCAGGTCGCGACCGGCGTTCTTGAAGACGTATGACCAGAGCGGCTCGCGGGCGGTGACCGCTCCGTCCTCGTCGCGCTGATAGAACCCACCGCGCGTCCGGGTTTCCAAGCCCAACGCAATCACCGGCCGATAGATGACGGGCCCCTCGCCGACGCGACGGAACCGGCCGGGCACATCGTCGACACCATCGGTGACCGGGTTGGCCAGGTCGTCTCGAAGGTCCAGGCCGTACATCGAGCGGAGAATCACCACCCAATCGGGCTCTTGCGGGCCGGCGGTCACTCGAGGTTGCTGCGCAACGGCCGAGCCGCAAAGCCACCCTGAGGCCGCGATCAGGATCAGGCCGACGAGCGGGGCGGCGATCCGTCGGCATCCGCGGCGCGGGTCGACTCGATGGCCTGTGCAAGATGAGTCGACGATGGTGTGTCTTGTGATCATGAGAGAGTCCTCCAAGTACGTCGTATCGAGGGGTGAACCCCGAGATCCAAGCCGTTCGGGATCGGTCGCGCGGTTCGGTCTGGGTCAGATGCCATGATGCGGGGCCGAGACGCCCCGAACAACCGGGCTCCACTCTCGTTACCGGAGTTCGTTATCGAATAACCTTCGGCAATGCTCGAACATACGCATGAAGATCCACTCCATACGTCGCGAACCTCCTTGCGCATGACACAAAGATCGTCCTCGCGTTTGTGGCCACCCTGCGTTGACCCTGATGGAACCCTGCTCAACGCCGTTCTGGGATGACTGGAGACTGCGACGCGCAGCGCGGAGCAGACCCCAGGGCCGATGTTTTGAGAGGGCCCCCCGCCAAAATGGTCATCCCACTCACCCAGACCGGCACCGGGGTCTGGCCCCAAAGCGGGCCAGTCCCCAGCCACCCATGACGTCTGACGACCGAAACCAATACGACCGATTGAATATGACATCCGCCTCTCTTAATTCCCCCTTGGCCAACCGACCGGGTGGCTGGGGACTGCGACGCGAAGCGGAGCAGACCCCGGGCATGAGGTCTCGACTCGGCCAACCCTCCTCCACAACGGTCGGACCACTCAAACCAAGCGGCCAAACCCGCTCCGCAACGGTCAGCCCGCTCACCACGATTGGCACCGGGGTCTGCTCGCTGCGCTTCGCAGTCCCCAGCCACCCAGGGCGATGGACGACCGCAACGAAAAC
This sequence comes from uncultured Planctomycetia bacterium, assembly GCA_964609385.1. GTDB lineage: Bacteria > Planctomycetota > Planctomycetia > Isosphaerales > Isosphaeraceae > CAZSSM01. The sequence continues at coordinate 7,517 of CAZSSM010000110.1, read as the reverse complement.
AAAGATCATTGCGCAGCGTTTTGCAGTTCCTAGCCACCCATGACAACGGATGACCGCAACGAAAACAAAGTTCGTTGCGCATCGCAGTCCTTAGCCACTCATGACGGCGGACGACCGCAGCAAAAACAAAGTTCATTGATCGAATCTAGGCACGCTTCGCTTTTGCTTGGTTCGAGCGTTCGATCACATCAAACAATTGCAGATTCTGCGAGTTGTCAACTCTCGGGTCGACGTTGGCTCTTTGTTGACGTTGGTCAACCTTGATCAGGTATGGGCCTCTGCTCGCTCAGCGGATCCGGGTGGTGGTCGATCGGTCGCGGGTGGCTTGAGCGGGTCGAGGCCAGGTGGCGCGGGCGTTGCGCTTGGCGAGCCCCGACAGCAGGGCCGCGTCGATGTGGACCTCGATCTGGTGTCGGCTTGAGTCGGGGACCAGGCCTCGATTCTCGCGGAGGTCCAGCCGGAGTTCGCGCGGGTCGAGCGAGCGCGGATCGCCGATCCGGAGGGCCGTCGGGTCGTCACCGTCGAGCTGATCGAGCTTGGCCCGCGACCAGAGCGCCTGGTTGCCACGCAAGAGGCCGGTCAAGTAGACCCGGTCGCGACTGGGCTGGATCTGCGGGCCTTGGTCGACCCGGATCACGCCCCCCTGCCCCGAGTTATACCAGCGGTTCTCGGCGATCGTCAGGTCGAACATCGGCACGTGCGACCATCCCCAACGCACCGGTCGCTCGCTGGCCGGAGCCTGGATCCGGAACGCCTCGACGCCGCCGTGGATCCGATTGCCCTCGACGACCGTCCCGAAGTGTCCGCCGGCCAGCACCAAGGGCGCGGAGTATCCGCGTGCCCGACGCGCGTCGATCACGTTGTCGACGAACCGCTCGCCCACGAACCCCCGGAGAATCGAGACCGCCTCGACGCTCGAAGTCGGCAACGGCTCGGCCAACAGATACGTCTGTGGATCGATGGCCTGAGCGACCCGGGCATACGTCCCCGCGTGCGGACCCTGGACGATCGCGACGACCGACCCGGCCGACGCCGGTCCGCCCTGGGGCTCGGGGATCCGCAGGATCCGCCCGTCCACCTCGATGGCCGTGGGCGCTCCCTCAAACGCGAGCCGATACGCCTCGGTCAGAATCATCTCGGGCGCGTTGAGGTCCGCCAACGGGACCGATCGGGTCCGGCCCAATCCCCGCGCCCGGTTGCCCGAAACGACGTCGCCGACCCCCGAGCCGGTCAGAACCAGTAGCCGGAACGTCAGGCCCGCATCGCCGGCCGGGTCGAAGACGTTGTCGGCGAACGTCAACTCGCGAGTGTTATGACCCGCGAAGGCGTCGTAGGCGTACGACTCCCCGCGCGTCCCGCGATGGGTGTTCTCGACGATCTCCCAAGGACCGCCGGCGAACTCGATCACGCCGCCTCGGAACACGTTGCCCGCCACCCGACCGCTGGATGCCGTCACCAAGCGCAACAGTCTAGGCTCCAACGCCCACGCCTCCGAGGATTCGGGCGCCTCGATGTCGAGGTCCTCCAAGACGATCCCGTGCTTCGAGTCACCGCGATACGCGTCGCGGTCGTCGGTCGTCCCGATCACCGATGGCCCGTACGAGACGCCCCAATCCCAGCGCACCGGGCCGTCGAATCGGACCCGGAACCCCGACAACAATGTCCGGCCGTGATGGATCTTGATCGCCGACGTCCAACGGTCCGATCCCGATCCCTGCGCGAACCGCAACGTGACACCCTCTTGCCCCTCGATCGCGATCGGCCGACGAAGCTCCAGTGGTTTCGACAACTCATAGATCCCAGATGCCATGGTGATCCGATCATATTGCTCGACGATCCGTTGCAGGTCGTCGCTCGGCCGCGCGACGGTCGCCCGCGATCCGCGTGAGATCTCGAGGCCCGGCTCGGAGCGTTGCCCCTCGAATTCGACGACGCCGAGCCGTCCATCGGTGAAGTCGAATCGCAAGAGCAGCGGCGAGCCCGACTCATCGCGCGTCGGGAGCCACGAAAAGACGACCGATCGGGCACCAGGCTCCTCACGTTGAAGCGACTCATGCTCGGGACGGTCGGTGCGGCGGGGATCGAAGGTCCAGGTCTGGCCGAAGGCGTTGCTCAGCACCGCGCGTCGGATCCGGCCCGGGGGTCGTCCCGAGATCCGGACGCGGACCCGGCCGTCGCGGGCGTCCTGGCCGAGCCAACCCGCTTCCAGGCCGAGGTCGTCGATCCAACCGATCGGCGCGGGCGGCTCGACTCGGAGTCGTGGGTCGAGGGCGCCCGCGGTCAGTTCGGCCATGTCGGTCGAGCCGTCCTCGTAGACGACCCGGATCGCCAGCCGACGCCCCTTGATATTACGTTCACAGCCGAACACGAGGTCGGCCGTGGATGCGTCGTCCTTGTCAACGATCAGTCGGGCATGGGCGTAGCCGCTGGGGTTCGGTCCGGTCTCCCAACGCAGGCCGAGCGGCCCGATCACCTTGACCGCCGCGATCCCGTTCCGATCGGCCAATCGGGTCAACCGGATGCCGGTGTCGACCGCGCCGTCCGGTCCGACCGCAGCGCCCAAGCCGACGAGATCGCGACCGTCTTGGCCGATCCAGGTGGCCTGCACGCGCTGACGGGGCATCCGCCGGTTGGGGTCGACCGGCCCACCCTCGGCCCAAATCGTTTTGGTGTCGCCGTTGGAGAGCCGAAGGATCACCTCGTAGGGCCGACCGTCCTCGGCCTTCTCGGGCTCGAAGAAGAGGTCCAGGCGCGGTGAACGCGGGCGCCTGAGGGCCTCGACCCGCCAGTGCTGGGGCCGACCGCCGAACTGCCAGTGCCCGCTGCCATACCCCTTGACGTGGACTTCCTCGATCCGAAGGTAGACCGGCAGACCGTGCACGACGATGTGAACGTCCTGGACCCCGTTGCCGCCGGCCGTCCGCGATTTGCCGACGAGGTCGTGACCGTCCTGGCCGATCCACTCGGCTCGCAACCCGCTGCGCTGGGGTCCCGGCTCCGGGGAGATGGCCGCTCCCGCAACCGCCGCCAAGACCATCCAGACCACCACGATCGATCCCCTGACGATGCTCATCATCGGCTGCCTCCTCCGTGTCGAAACCGGGCGCTCCGATCGCCCTCGCGCAGCGATCAAGAGACCTCGATCGAACGATTTCGGCAAGCCGAATCGCGACCCGACCGTTCGCGTCCGAGCTTCTTTCAGAAGATACCTGTTGGTCCGACCATGGGCATGCCTTCCAACCGGATCCAAGCCTCGTTGTTGGGGGGCGGATCAGAATTCCAAGGCGCGCTCAGCAGACCATCACGACGTCGCTGGACCGGACTACCCGTTAGTCGAGTGGCTCCCACTTCGGATCTCTGACGTCCTCCGACGTCGGTGCACGCGTCCGCCGCCCATGCCTTAGGACGGGGTCCTCACACCATGCGCCGAGACGACTGAAGTTTGCCTGTACCTCCCGGAGCGTCACCGGGTTGGGACGGCTCCAGTCCTGGAGGTCCAGATGGCCGAGGTAGTAGAACCATCCACAGATCTCGCAGACCGTTGAACTCCAGGGACTTAAGAAGGAAAACATCATGGCTTTGTAGCCGCAAACCGGACAGGTGAGGTCGGATCGATTGTCATGCCTCGCTGCATCCCTGGGCACTCCGGGGGGTGCCGATTGTGGCGTTTGCAGATCCGACTTCCCGGGGCCCTCATCGCTGGAAGGCAAGGGCTGCCAGTCAGGATCACGGGGCTCATCGGCGCGTGGAGCCCGGACGAAGGCGACCATGTCATCGTTGACCGCACCGATCTCCAAGTAACTCTGCTGCGCTTCGAAGAGGGACATCACGTTTGTTCCGAAACCCTTATAGGGTCGCTCTTGATCCGGGCTGTAGGCCCAGCCACAGACAGCACAGATGTCGAAGCCGGCGGCGATAGTACGATGGCCACAACAGGGGCAGAAACGATCTCGAATCGGCAGGTCGGGATCGTTGACTGGCCGCCCCATGTAGGGTGGTGGCAGGGGCTTCCAGTTGGGGTCGCGTGAAAGGTTCAGCCGCTCGTAACGACCCGTGTCCTCAGGGTTCATGAAGGCCTCCTGAAAATAAACGCTACCGTACAACCTAGCGAAAAACTGACCGTATCGCATTAAAGTATATTTATTCTTGTTATTTATATATTTTGTAAAACATTAAATTTTATTTCATAGTTATTTATCTTGTTTAAATTTATTAAACATAAACATTTAAATTATCAATATAACATACTTATTGATTCGAAGTTATTTTCGATGGTATGACCACAAGCCTGACAAGTTCGCAATTCACCCATCATCGTGCCTCGTGTGCTCGAAGGACTCTCGCTGATGCGGGCTGGTCGTGGTCATGGAATGGACCCGCCCCGGCCGATCAGTCGCGAGATCTGCGGGATTCCGCTGAACGATCAAGCAATTTCAATGAGAATAACGACCCGCAACATCGTGGACCGACTTTCTGTTCCTCCGGACCAACTCCTGTGAGCGGGCGACCGTCCTCAATCGTTAGAGTGGCAATTTAACGATCAGGTTCGGGCATATTGTGGATCGCGATAGAGAGATCGAAATTGATCGTGGCGACAGACCCGCCGTCGGTCGAGACCGCGAAGAACTTGAGTCCCTCGGTCTGCGCCCGTCGATGGCCCGTTTCCGCATCGATACGGCCCGCGCCGGCCCATGCTGAACCCACAGTTAGATCGTCCAGAACCCAACGCCGAGAACGACGATCGACAAGATCACCAACGCGATCCGGAACCGCCAAACCGGCTTCGGAGCCTGCGTTCTTGAAGCATTCATGGTCGACCCCGATCTCTGTGGTTTCGAAGAGCATAGTCTCATAGGGACATCGCGGGTCAACCGTCGGTCACTCGCGGCCGACGCCGGCAAACGAGACGAGTGAGCGGTGGCCGTCCCGATCGTATGCGCGGACGCCGAAGAAGCAGTCGTCCTTGGAGTCGGGCAACGTGGCCTCGAGCGTGGGGCCGACATCGAGGACCTCGGTCCATTCGTGACGGATCGTCGGACGGATGAGGACCTCGTAGCCAGCGGTGTCGGGCTCGGGCGAGGCGTCCCAACGGAGGGTCGTGTCGTTCTCCAACCGTGCCACGATCATCCGGGCGTTGGCGGGCGCTGACGGCGCGTTGGCGAGCGTCATCAACGTCGCGAGGTTCAACCGAGTGACGTCGGCGAGATAGTCGGCGTCGACGTAGGTGGGGACATCGCCGTAGGGCTCGCCGTCGCGCTCCTCCACGTAGACGTGCTGGCGATCGTACTTCTCGAAGACCTCGGTGAACCGGACCGCCGCGAAGCCCGACTGATAGAACGGCGTGTGGTCGCCGCCGCGCAGGAATCGGTCGGCTCGATTAATGAGCAGCGGTTGCACCGCTGTCTCATGCCGTCGAGCGACGTCGGCGATGAACCGCGCCAACTGTCTCGAGGGCGAATCGTTAACCGAGGCCAACCGACGAAGTCGACGCACGGTCGGCTCGTCGAGTTCGGTGGGCAGGCTGGGGCTGAAGACGCGGACCTGACCGCTCAGATCGGCCCCGTCGCGTCCACTGGGGTCGCCGATCATATCGTTGTTGAGGACAGCATCGACCCGCCAACCTTGCTTCACCGCGTGGTCGGCGAAGAAGCCGGCGCCTAGCAAGCCCTGCTCCTCACCGGAGGTCATCAGGAAGACGAGGCTGACCTCCGAACCCTTGGTGCTCAGCACACGGGCCAGTTCCAAGACCGCTGCGCAACCCGAAGCGTCGTCGTTGGCCCCCGGAGCATCGGCCTCCGCATCCATCATGCTCCCGTTGATGCTGTCCAGATGCCCCAGCACGACGTGGTAGCGATCCTTCGCCTCGGGCATCGTCCCGGGCAAGATCGCCACGACGTTGAACAGATCGGTCTCTTCCGGGACCCGACGCGTCTTCGGTTGGACGTGCCGCATCAGCTCGACGATCATGTCAGCGCGCCCAGACCGCTCGCGGATCGCCTCCAGCTCGCCCATCGCCCAGGCCTGCGCCGCGGCGATGCCCCGCGTCTCCGACGTCCGATCCGAGAGCGTGTGCCGCGTGCCGAACCCGACGAACGTCTCGACGACCCCTTTGACCCGGTCCGGCTCGACCTCCGCCAACGCGTTGTCGACGCCAGCGGGACGATCCGGAACATCGACCTTTGGCGAATCCATTGAGGTCCAAAACACGAACGCGAGCAGAAGTGTCGGGGCGATCGGCATGGTTGGTCCTTGCAGGGTCATCGGAGGTCGTCGAAGTCTCGAAATCAGGCCAGGATCTCTCGGACGATCCGTCCTTCGTCGGTGGGCCCGATGAGCCGGTTGTCGAGCCCTTGATAGGGGTAGCTGAAGCGGTAGGGGTCGAGGCCGAGCAGGTGGAGGATCGTGGCCTGGAGATCGCGGACGGAGACGGGATCTTCGGCGATGTGGTAGCCGATCTCGTCGGTGGCGCCGTGCGCGAGGCCGGCCTTGATGCCGCCGCCGGCCATCCAGATAGTGAAGGCGTCGGGGTGGTGGTCGCGGCCGATGAAGCCGGGCTTCAACTCATCGCGGACGTTGTTCTGCATCATCGGGGTCCGGCCGAACTCGCCGCCCCAGACGACGAGGGTTTGGTCGAGCAACCCGCGTTGTTTGAGGTCGATCAGGAGCCCGGCGACGGCGCGATCGATCTGTCGACACTTGATCGGCAGGGTCTCGTCAACGGATTCCCCGGGCGAGGAGCCGTGGTGGTCCCAGCCCCAGTCGTAGAGCTGGACGAACCGGACGCCCTGCTCGACCAGACGGCGGGCCAGCAGGCAGTTGTTGGCGAAGGTCGGGTCGTCGCCGCGATAGAGGACGCGCGGGTCATCGGCCGACTCGGCCTCCGAGACGTATCCCGGCTGGGCGCTGTAAAGGTCGAGCACCGATTGCGATTCACGGCCGATGTCCATCACCTCGGGGACCGAGACCTGCATCCGGAAGGCCAGCTCGTATTGCTCGATCCGGGTCAAGGTCTCGGCGTCACCGACATGCTGATATTGCTCGGCGTTGAGGTCCTTGAGGACGTCGAGGGTCTTGCGCCTCAAGTCGCGGTCGACACCTTCGGGATCGGAGAGGTAGAGGACCGGGTCGCCGGTGGTCCGGCACTGGACGCCCTGATAGACCGAGGGGAGGAACCCGGATCCCCAGAGCGACTTGCCCGCGCTGGGGACCTTGCCGCCGGAGTTGAGCACGACGAATCCGGGCAAGTCCTGATTCTCCGAGCCGAGACCGTACGTCGCCCAGGAGCCCATCGCCGGATAGCCGAGTCGCGGTTGGCCGGTGTGGACGAACAACTGCGCTGGGGCGTGGTTGAACTGATCGGTATGCATCGAGCGGATCAGGCAGACCTCGTCGACGACGCGGGCGAACTCGGGGAGCAGTTCGCTGACCCACTGGCCGCTCTGACCGCGACGCTCGACATCGAAGAGCGGGCCGAGCATCTTGGGGACGCCTTTGATGAAGGCGAACCGCTTGCCCTC
>CAZSSM010000109.1:0-19746 GCA_964609385.1 uncultured Planctomycetia bacterium | reverse complement strand
CCCCCCACGCCCGCCCGCTACGGACGGCTCGGCGACCGCCTGCTCGATGACCCAGCCTACGGCGAGCGCTGGGCACGGCCCTGGCTTGATCTGGCCCGCTATGCCGACTCTCAATGCTATGCTCAGGACCAGTTCCTGACCATCTGGCGCTACCGCGACTGGGTCATCGGCGCGCTCAATGCCAACATGCCCTTCGATCGATTCACCGTCGAACAACTGGCCGGCGACCTGCTTGACGAACCGACGACTGATCAGCTCCTGGCCACCGCCTTCCACCGCAACACGATGACCAATAGCGAAGGCGGCACCGACGACGAGGAGTTCCGCGTCGCCGCCGTCGTCGACCGGGTCAACACGACCGGCCAAGTCTGGCTTGGCACCACCGTTGGCTGCGCCCAGTGCCATACCCACAAGTACGATCCGATCACACAGACCGACTATTACCGGCTCTTCGCCGTCTTCAACACGACCGCCGATAGCGACAAGCCCGACGAACGGCCCACGATCTCCACGCCCACCCCTTGGCAGGCTCATCGGATCACGCAACTCGAAGCGCGGATCCAAGCCATCCCTGAGGCATCGGCGACCTGCGTCGAATCCGACAACGATGCTGATTCCGGCTCCGAAACGCCGATGTCGCCTCGCGAGGTGCTCCAGGCCGAGCTGGAGGCGCTCCGGGCGTCGGTCCCTCAGACGCCGATCCTGAAGGAACAGTCGTCCGATGAGGCGCGAACGACTCACATGCTGATCCGCGGCAGCTTCCTGGACCGGGGTCCGGAGGTCGCTCCGGGCGTGCCGGAAGCACTCGCGCCTTGGCGGGACGACTGGCCGACGGACCGTCGAGGACTGGCCGTCTGGATCCTCTCGGAAGACAACCCCCTGACGGCTCGCGTGGTCGTCAACCGCGCCTGGGAGCAGATCTTCGGGCTCGGCCTGGTCGAGACCAGCGAGGACTTCGGGACTCAGGGCGAGCCGCCCAGCCATCCCGAACTGCTCGACTGGCTCGCTTGCGAGTTCCGCGACGGGCGTTGGGACCTCAAGGCACTGCATCGGTTGCTTGTCACCAGCGCCACCTACCGGCAGTCGAGTCAGATCCGGTCCGAACATCGCGATGTCGATGCGCGGAACCGACTCCTGGGGCGCGGGCCTCGTCACCGGCTCTCGGCCGAGATGCTCCGTGATCAGGCCTTGGCCGTCTCGGGGCTGTTGGTCCGGACGCTCCACGGCCCCAGCGTCAAGCCCCCGCAACCCCCTGGCCTCTGGAAGGCGGCCTTCGACGGTCGACACACCAAGTACGACCCCAGCCTCGGCTCCGACCGATACCGGCGCGGGCTCTATACGATCTGGCGGCGGACCAGCCCACATCCGACCTTGATGACCTTCGATGCGCCCAGCCGAGAGGTTTGCGTCGTCCGACGGCTCCGGACCAACACGCCGTTGCAGGCCCTGGTGACGCTCAACGATCCGGTCTACGTCGAAGCGGCTCAGGCCTTCGCGCGGCGGATCGTCCTTGAGACACCCACTCGACCCAACCGTGATATTGACCGTTCCACCGATGAGCGCCGGATCGTCGAAGCCGTCCGGATCGCGCTGGCCCGCGAGCCGGATTCCGACGAGCTGGCCCTTCTGCTTGGGTTGCTCGATGACGCTCGGGTCCGGTATCACAATGACCCCAAGGCCGCCGAAGCCTTGGCCACCGATCCTTTGGGGCCGATCCCTGATCGGATCGACGTTGATCATGGTGAGCTGGCCGCTTGGACGGTCCTGGCCAACGTCCTGCTCAACCTCAACGAGGGTCTCACGCGCCCTTGACCCGTCTTCCTGTTCCTGCGCCGCACCGCATCCCGCCTCGCCGATTCACTCCAAACAGACCGAGATCCTGAACACTTCTCGGATTCCTCCAAACGCCACGGCCGGAGCCTTGGAACGCCATGAATCCGTACCTGGACGCCCTCCGCGATCAGACGCGTCGCCACTTCCTGGGCCGGGGCTCGCTGGGCCTGGGTGCCCTGGCCGTATCGTCCTGGCTCGGAGTGGGGCAACCGGTCGAAGGGCGGGCCGCCAACGATCGGTCTGATGCGTCCGATCCGATGGCCCTTCGCGCCCCGCATCGAGCAGCCAAGGCCAAGTCGGTCATCTATCTGCACATGGCCGGCTCGCCGCCGCACCTCGACCTGTTCGACTACAAGCCTGAGTTGAACGCGCGCCACATGCAAGACTGCCCCGAGGAGCTTCGCGCCGGCGAGCGGTTCGCCTTCATCAAGGGGGTTCCCAAGCTGCTCGGCACGCCGCATCGGTTTGCACGCCGGGGGCGGGCCGGTACTTGGGTCTCCGACCTCCTGCCGAGGATGGCTGAATCGGGATGTTTGGACCATCTGACGATCGTCCGCTCGATGACGACCGACCAGTTCAACCACGCCCCCGCGCAACTGTTCCTCTATACCGGCGCGCCGCGACTGGGGCGGCCCAGTATGGGCTCGTGGGTCACCTACGGCCTGGGCTCGGAAGCGCACGACCTGCCCGGTTTCGTCGTTCTTCTCTCGGGCGGCTCGTTCCCCAGCGCGGGCAAGAGCGTCTGGGGATCCGGCTTCCTCCCCTCGGTCTATCAAGGGGTCCAGTGCCGGTCCGTCGGCGACCCGGTGCTTTACCTGTCCAACCCGCGCGGCATGGACCGCGCGATGCGTCGACGGAGCCTCGACGCGATCAATGCGCTCAACCAGCGGACCCACGAGGCCACTGGCGATCAGGAGGTCCAGACCCGGATCGCTCAGTACGAGATGGCCTACAAGATGCAGATGTCAGTGCCTGAAGTGATGGAGATCGCCGACGAGCCTGAGGCGATCCATGACCTCTACGGGACCGCTCCGGGCCGGGCCAGCTTCGCCAACAACTGCCTGCTGGCCCGTCGGCTGGTCGAGCGCGGGGTCCGGTTCGTCCAGCTCTTCGACTGGGGCTGGGACATGCACGGGACCAACCGGAACAACGACCTTCTGGTAGGCTTGCCCCGCAAGTGCCGTGACATCGACCGTCCGATCGCAGCGCTCTTGACCGACCTGCACCGCCGTGGCCTGCTCGAGGAGACCTTGGTCGTCTGGGGGGGCGAATTCGGCCGGACCCCGATGAACGAGGCCCGGAACGGCTCGACCTACCTGGGCCGCGACCACCATCCGCACGCCTTTACCCTCTGGCTGGCCGGCGGCGGGATCAAGGCGGGCCACGACCACGGCGCCACCGATCCCTTCGGCTATCGCGTCGACGAGGATCCCGTCGGCATCCATGACCTCCAAGCGACCATCCTCCACCTGCTCGGCATCGACCACGAGGCGCTGACCTATACCTTCCAAGGTCGCCCGTTCCGCCTCACCGATGTCGCCGGCACCGTCGTTGAACCGTGGCTTGCCTGAAGCACATTGTCCGGTGGTGACGAACCGTTACCGACGGCCAGGCAAGTTGCATATGCGGAATCCGAGGGAGCTTCCGAGCCGAGCGGATCGAGATTCCGCTCGGCCCTTAGAGTCGCGTTCGAACGAAACCTGTTCGGCCTCAGCGTCCTTCCGACTGACCAGTCCAGCGCTCGGCGATGATCCGAAGCTTGGGCTCATCACCCTCAGAGCGGATGAAATAGTACGTCTCGATCCGTTCGATGTCGCGATCCAACTCGGTTCGATCTGCCGGGTTCAGATCGTTGGCCAGCCGGATGTCGCGGAGCAGGCCGAGGACGGTGAACGGCGTGATCGGGTCCGGGACCTGGAATCGAGAGCCAGTCGATTCCACGCGCTTCGGTCGGAGCAGGGGGACCGACATTGCGACGATCGCCAATGCCACCAGCCCGAGGATCAGCCATCGAACCCAGCCGTAGCTCGTTGAGCCGTAGCGCCGTTCTAGAGACACGATCGGATCGACGGACTCCAGATCGCTGTCGACGTAACGCTGATAGGTCAGATCGACTGGCTCGATGACCGCGGAGGCGAACTGGAACTCGTCGGGGCGGGTGGGCGTTGCCCCGTCCTCTCGGGAAGACTCGGCGTCCGCATCGGCCACCATCCGGATCTGCCAGTTGCGCTCCGAGAGGATGGCGGTCTGCTCCGACTCCTCGTCGAACTTGGAGACGGCGCCGCCGTCGTCCTCGACCTCGTCGACGCGGAAGCCCTGCTCGGGCAATTCGATCAGGCCGTCGAGGTCGGGAACAAGGCCGCGGGCGACGGCCCGGACTTCCAGGACGAGCACGCCGTCGTCGGCCTGGCGCTCGTCGAGCGTCTGGGTGACCTGAAGCGCCTCGACCGGCCGAGGCTCACCGCGCTCGGGGCGGGAGTCGATCGGGATCGTCGCCGATTCGACCGGGATGACCGCATAACCCGAGGTGTCCAGGAAGTCGAGGTCGAGTCGGAGCGGCGGGATCGTGTCGACCTCCGGTCCCCGCGCCTGGAGGAGCAGATACGCGTAGGGCGTGACCCGCCAACCGTATTCAGCGGTCGCCTTGGAGGTCACCTTGTCGCTCTGGAAGGTGACCGAGAGGACGTCAAATCCTTCCTCCAAAGCGCCTCGGATAGCCTCCTCGAACTTGTCGCGGTAGTTCTCCAGCGGTCGACCGTAGTTGTAGTAGTAGATCGAGCCGGCGTTCTGGTTCTGGAGGTAGCGACCGAAGCCGCCCGACTCGCGCTCGATCTCTTTGGTATGCCGAAGTTCGACGAAGAGCCCGAACGGTTGCGTGTGGCCGACCTCGGCCGATCCATCGAGGCGGGTCACCAGATCGATCTCGGTGACCAGGTCTTGGTAGTAGTCGTAGACCTTGCGCGCCTCAACGGCACGCTCGTCGTCGCCGACAATCTCAAAGCCGAGTCGCAGGTAGCGGAACTTCACGGCCGGATTGAGTGCGCTCATCCGGGTGAAGAGTCCGTTGGCCATACGACCGAGATGTTCGTCGGCGGAGTCCCCTGGCAGCGCCGCGATCGCCTCACGGATCCGCGACGCCTCGGACGAGACAGCCTGATCGCCCTCCTCGATCTGGTTGAGGTCACAGGCGCCCAATGCGGCGGAGAACCATTGGTAGTATGGCTCGATGTCGAACTCGTCCTCCTCGAGTTCGGGGACCCGCTCGGCGTAGAGGTCGGCGGCGCGGGCGAAGAGGTCGAGCGCTTCGAGGCGTCGGGCGGTGAACTCGGAGGACGGTTGAAGATCGTTGAGGTAATCGTTCTCGTCGTGGCGGATCGCGGCCAGGGCACGGACCAGCGCGTGGTGATCGGGGTAGGTCTCCATGGCCCCTTCGATGACGCGTCGGGCGACCTGATAGCCACGACGGACCTCGGCCTCAATATCCTTCTTACGCCGGTTGGTCTTGGCGTTCTGTTGGGTCGCCGGCAGCCGCCAGAGCCCGGACAGGTTCAGCCGCATCTGCTGGATGAGCGATGCGAGCACGTCCGGCTCCAACGCATCGAGTGAGCCGAAGACCGATTCGATCGCTTCCAGCCGGTAGACCTCGGCGGCGCTGTGGCAGGTGGTGAAGGCCCGCGTGAGCAGCTTCTCGTCGAGCGGGGGAATCGGCAAGTCGCGCAGCCGACCGATCCAACTGGCGAGGTCTTTGAGGTTACGCTGCTGTTTGGACCGCGTCAGGGGGATCCCCTCGGCTTTTTGTTCGAAGCCATACATGAAGATGTACGAGTTGGTGAGGCTCCGGGCCGCGTTGGGGTCGTGATTCCTGGTCCAGACGCGGAGGAACTCCTCGGCCAGTTCGTGAGCCAGGTCGGGGTGATCCTCAGCCAGGCTCTCGATGTGCGGGAAGGCCTCGTCCTCCTCACCTACCTTGAGGTGGAGCCTGGCGACGACGGCTTCCAACTCGGGCTGGAGTCCCGGCTCGACGGCCTTTCGCCAGGGGGCGTGCGGCCGGATTGGGAGCAGCTTGCCCATCGGGATCGCCGACGGAATTCGGTTGTTGTTCATGCGCGACATCATCATCGCCTGGTTATCCACGGTTGACGAATAAAAGATGTTTCCATAGATATCCCGTTGGAGGATCGGTCCACGAGCCGTCGAACGGTCATAGGTGAGGGAGTGACGCGCTTCTCGGAGCCAAGTAACGGCCAGGAGGGTGAGACTCTCGCTCCAGGTCTCGGCGGCCTCGCCGGGCTTGAGGTCGATGAGGGCCTCGACGGCCTCTCGGAGCAAGCTCAGGTCGCGGAGGCGCCCGTCGGTGTCGTTCGGTCGGGCGGCCAGCCCCTGCGAGGCGGCTGTGCCGATGGCCGCAATGATCTCCAGGCCCAGTTCGGGCCGTTCGCGGAAGCTGTCGACCAGCCAGCGTTGACCCAATTCTTCGCGGACGCGCGAGGCCAGTTCGACTGCACGGGTTAGCGCCTCGGTCTTCTCGGTTTCCTCGACGGCCCCGGTGGCCAAGACCGCTTGCGTCGCGCGCCAAGCTTCCTCGAGTTGAGCCGGTTTCCCATCGCGTCGATGGATGGCCAGGAGGTGGCGGGCGACCATGTTCAGGGTCTTGCGTTCATCCTTGGCGATCGCCTCGTCGAGTGATGGCAGGAACTCGCCGGCTTCGACGGCCCGTCCCGCGTTCAGCAACAGGCGAGCCCCCTGGAGCCGATCGACGGCCGATTCGGTCGACTCATCCTCGTCCTCGGCCGATGCCACCTCGGCCCGGATCCTCGTCAGCGCATCCTCGATGTCCTGCCCGTTGCCTAGGGCATAAGCGAGCAGTCGCCCAAGGAGCCCGAGAGTCGCATCGTCCAGGTCGATTGGTGCGATCCGGGCAAGATCGATCACATCGGCGCACGAGACCTCGTTCTTCTCCTGGTACGGCTGCATCTCAGGCCGAACGCCCATCATCGCCGATCGCGGAATGCTCGGCAGACCTTGGAGGATTCGCGAATAGAGCGCCTTGGCCTCATCCTCCTCCAACCCTTCCAGATCGTTCCCGACCGCCTTCCAATCGCCGAGCGTCACCGAGCGTTCGAAGCTTTTGAGTTCTTGTCGGAACGCCTCGACGGCCTCGTTGACGGCGGCGGTATCGACCGCGTTCGGATCTGCTGCGGTCTGGGTCGCTTGAGCAGTCATGGCTGCGGCTTGGGCTGCGGCCAAAGCCTCGGCCGACGCGCCCGAGACCACCGTTCCGGAGGGAGAGAGGCGGATCGCCGTCGTGCCGGACGGTCGGGCCATTCCCGTGCTTAGAGTTGCGGCTCGGGACGAGACGACGATCGTCGAGGCCCTGATCGTCGAGGAGACCGGCACGGATCGAGGTTGGGCCGCAGTCGCAGCAGGGGCAGGGGCTGGGGCCGATACGGTGGGCTGATCGTCCTTGGGATCGGCTTTCTCATCACCCTCGCCCTCGACTTCCTCGGGAGCCGCCTTGGTCTTCAGGATGGTCGAGGGTCGGCGATCGATGGTGACCTGATTAATTACCTGAAGGCGCTGGGCCTTGATGGCCTGCTCCTGTGCTTCATTCTCGGTCGAACCCTCGGCGGGGGCGAAGACGTCTTTGGGTAGCTCGAGGACCTCCCGGTCGTTCTCTTCAGGTGCGTTTGACGGGAGCTCAACTCTGAGAGTTGCGGTGGCTTGGGCCATCGACGGTTCGACTGCGGATCCAAGACCCATCCCGATCGCCATGCCGGCGAGGATCAGGATAACGCAGGGCCGGTTGTGGGCGCTTCGAGGGGTAACGTCCATGGTGGAATGGGTGCAAAGGTTAAGAAATGTTGAGATAAAGGACGGACGAAGCACGTCGTTTCGCCCTCGACAACGGATCCGTTGATTGGTCGATGGAGAGGAAGTTCGTCGGTGCGTTCTCAGGAGGGCCGGGATATGGGTCCCAGACCAATCTTCGGTCCGTGACCCGTTTGCCCGCGATCGGTCGATCCGAGGTCAGGAGCCCACACCGTCGGGCGGCGGGCCGGAGCTTGCACCGCGGGCGTCCTTGGGACTTTGCGAGCGATTTTGACTGGGCTTCTTCCCCTTGCTGTTACACTGACCACTGCAGCAGCCTTGGCACTGAGAAGGGATCGCCAATCCTTGAAGCTCGGAAAGATCCATCCTCGCTAAGCGGATGGCGCCTTCCAGGTCTTCCTTGTGACGCGTGGCGGCCTGATCATCGGCCTCAGCCTCGGCACGCTCGGCGAGCAGACGATAGGTCTGACGCGCCGACTCGATCTCGGGTTCCCAGGCTTCGCGGCCCTCGCCCTCCAGCCGCATCAGCCAGGTGAGATAGAAGAGCGACTGGGCCAGAGCCTCACGGGACTCGTCCAGGAGGGCCGGATCGGCATTCTCGTCGGCCTCCAGTTCTTCGACGAGGGCCTCCAGGTCGACGCGGGCCTCAGGCAGTTTGGCGGCCATCATCCAGGCCTTGTCACGCTCGAGGCGGATCCGCGCAGCCTCGTCGGCTTGGTCCTTGGGCAGTTCGGCAAGGGCCTGGTCGTAGCCTTCGGCCGCATCGGCCCAACGACCTTCGGTTGCCGCCGTGTCGGCCACGTCGAGGGCATCGGCGATCTGGTCCATTCGGAGACCGTCTTGGCCGGGGCCGTAGTGATACGCTCCCAGAAGCACCGGGATCATCAGCCAGCCCATCAGGGCAATCATTCGCATCGGGGTCCCTTTCTCATTTGCTCGACCAACGGACAGGAGGTCTGCGGGACGCGGACAGAGATGGGCCTCTCCGGTCCCAACGACGACTGGTAACTGCGGGCAAGTTCGGGTGGGTCATCGAGGAAAACGGACGCCGGGGCGCCAGGCCGTCCCGAAGTGTTGGAGTAATGGCGGGAGGGCCGCCAGCACCAGGGCGCTGAGGCCGATCGCGATCAACGCGTACTCGCGACGCGTGAGGCGGACGAGATCCCCCGAACTCGAATCGCGGCCGAGCGACGCGATCAAGGCCGAGGGGATGTGTTTCTCATTGGCGTCGTGGTAGGTTCCCTTCAACCGAACGGCCAGTTGGCGGAGCGTGGCGACGTCCTGACGCGATTGCTGGCCATCGATGAAAGACCCTTGACGCGGATCACCGACTCCGATGACGAGCACGTCGGAGATCGAGGCCGGCATGGCAGGCAGGCCGGTCGAGGGGACCGTGTCACCGTCGGTAACGAGCATCAGCACAGTGCTATCGGGCTCCCAGGGCGCAGCGATCTCGGCCGCCTCGTCGAGCCCGGCAAACAGGTCCGTTCGACCCGCATTGAAGGCGTAGTGCATCGGCAAATCGTTGAGGATGTTGCGTACGACTTCGAGGTCACGCGTATCGACGACGACCGGCTTGGCCCCGTTGTAGACCGCCACCACGCTGATCCGGTAGGTCGAGATGGCGACCCGCTTGAAAAACGACTCCAGGACATCGGAGGCTCGACCCATCCTCGGCTGTTCTCCCGAGGGGCCCGCGTCCTCCAGGCGCATGCTGGGTGAGACGTCGAGCACGAGCAGGAGCCGTTTCGGCGGACCCTCTTCGATCGACGCATCGGCTCGGTGGATCTTCGGTGAGAGCATCAGCAGGGTCGTCAAGCCCCAGGCCAGAGCGGCCACGGCCAAGGCGCGGAACGCAGGCGTCAACTTGGCCCAGAGGGCGGCCCCCTCATCGGGTCCGAAGGCGAGCCGCTTTAGCTGGGCCACACGTCGCGCGTGCAGGACCTCCGCTACGGTGGCCAGCAGTGCCGCACCGGCAGCGACCAGTTCGGGCAGGGGGATCCAGGTCTCGGGGGGGACGGGGCTCACCATGGCGTATACCTCAGTCCGAACAGCGATGCGAGGTATAGCGCTCCAAGCGACAGCCCGAGGACGCTCCAGCCGGCGTAGTCGTCGAGCGACTCGGCGACGGTCTTCTCCAATTCGGCCTGCTGCATATCATCGATCCGTCGAAAGACCCCTCGGAGACCATCGACGTCACCGGGATTAAAAACTTCGCCGCCAGTCAGGCCCGTGATGTTGACGATCGGATCGGGGGGTTCGCCACCTCCGATGTGGACGGCGTAGACAACGATCTCATCGTCATTGAAGGTTTGGGCCAGTTTCAGGTCATTTCCGCCGAACAGGTCTGAGCTGTAACCGTCGGAGACGAGCACGATCATTCGGTCGCCCTGCTCGCGTTCGACGAGGATCGAACGACAGGCCATGAGGGCCTTGCCGATCTCGGTTCCGCCGAACCAGGGCGGGGCAACCTCGGGCCGCATGAACGGCGGGGCGCAACGGAAGGCCGAGACGTCGCTGGTCAACGGGACCCAGTGCAGGACCGAGTTGCCGAAGAACGTCAGACCAAACGCGTCGCCCTGACGAAAGTCGAGGAACTCGTTGATCGCCTGCATCGAGGCGTCGTATCGGGACCCATCGCCGAAGGAGGCCGTCATACTCCCGGAGATGTCGACGCAGAACTCGATGTTGGTCAGGGCTCGACGAGTCCTCGGCTCGCTCAGTTGGCGGGGTCCAGCGAGGATCGCGATGACAACGGCCAGGATCAATGGGGGGAGCGACTCGGTCAGACAGAGGGCGAACCGCCAACCGTACCCGGTTGCCTGCTGACCGTGGTCGAACGGCAGTGCCACGCCGGACTCGATGCGACGCCACCAGACCCGGCTGAGCAACCAGATCGGAATGACCCAGAGCATCAGAACCCAGGGGTAGGCGAAGCTGGTCGACGGGATGGGGATCCCTTCCAGTGGCGAATTGAGGACGGTGGCGACGGGCATTAGGCGTGCGCTGGGTCGAGCCCAGCCCCTCCACGTTCGAGCGATGAGGCGGTCTGGTCTCGGTAGGGCTCCAGCAGGGCGCTGAGGTCGACCGATTCGACTGTGCCCGGTGGACGATGGAGCCAGTCCTCCAAGCGTTGCAAGAGGGGGCCGGCCTCCTCATGAGAGCGGAGCACGGCCAGCGCCTCGATGGCATCGAGGTCTTCGAGATCGAGCCGTTCGCGCCAATACGTGATCAAGGTCCGCTCCAGCTCAGCGCGTCGATCGGCGTCGAGGGTGCCGGCCATGGCCGCTTCCACGAGCGGACGCAATCGATCGGCGACCGTAGCGGGCGCATTGGACTCGCTCACTCCGGAAGCCTGTCCCACCCGTCGGCGTCCAAGCGTCAGGATCGCGACCAATCCCAAGACCCAGGCGGTCCCGATCCCGATCAAGGCGAGGCGATAGCCGCCCAGCCAGGGAGTACCCGACGCCTTCAGCGGGTTAGGACGGAACGCCTCGGGCGGCAGGATCGGCAGGATCTCTACGAGCAATGGGGGTAACGTCAATGATTCTGCCTTGGGATCGACCGGTTTCAGGTAGTTGGTCAGGTCGAAGGTCCCCGGTTCCAGGCCGTAGAATTCGAGGTCATAGCGATGCGCGGTCCCGTGGGGATAGGTTTCCAACACGCGGAGTACGATCGGGTCGGCCCGATTTTCTAAGGGTTTGGCTTGTAGTTCGGGACCTGGCAAGACGACCGCCTCCAGCCTCGCGGGCATTCCGACGGTCGGGGTCGGGCGATCGGAGTCGGGACTCTCCGCAACAGGGCCCTCCTGAGCGATCGCGATCCCAGGGAGGATTGACGCGGCGAGCCATCCAATAATCATGAACACGTGACGCATTAGCGGGCTCCACGGCCGAGCAGGTCGCGGGTAGCGAAGTATTGGCGGACTCGTGAGACGTAGGGCCGATCGATGTCGATCCGGAGGTGATCGATTCCCGAGCGTCTCAGGTCGGCCTCGAGAGCGGGTTGATTGAGCCAGTCGCCACCGCCTCGGGTGACGAATCGACGGCCGGTCTCGGCCTCCCGGGCGCGGAGGAACCCGACCCCTCGGAGCCGTTCCTCGGCCGGGTCGCGGAGTTGGAGCACGCAACAGTCGTGCTGCTGTCGGAGCCGCTTCAGGGCTGGGATCCCGCCGGGATCGTGCAGGTCGCTGAGGACGATCACCAAAGCCCGCTGAGCTAACTGGGGAGTCAGTTCAGCGAGCCGGCCGCCCAGGGTGGTCGCCTCGTCGTAGCGGAACGTTCGGAGGCCGTGAAGCCACTGCATGACCGTATCACGTGAGAGGCTCGGGCGCACATGGAGCCCACGCTCGCCGACGGCCAGCAGACCGACCGGGCTGACTCGGTCCAGGCAGGCGAGGGCAAGCCCCCCGGCCAGGAAGACGGCCGTGGCATACTTAGTGACCGGTCTTGAGCCGATCGTCATTGACGCCGAGGTGTCGACCAGCAGATAAGCCGGAAGCCGCTTGGGCGCTTCGTACTCCTTGACGTGGACGCGTTGGGTCCGGGCTGTGACCCGCCAATCGATCGAGCGGATCGGGTCGCCGAATTGATAGGGACGCGACTGCACGTACTCGATGCCCGATCCTAGGAACGGTGAACGGTCGGTCCCATAGCTGAGCGTGTCGGCCAGGCGCTTGACAGCGACGCGAAAGCGTCGCGAATCCAGAATCTCGGTCGAGTCGAGGGTACCCTGCATCGCGGTCGACCTCGTCGGCGAGAGGCTTGTTTGTGGTGTACACGCACTCGGTGAATGATCGAAAGCTAGCCTGGCTCATGAGCGAATCTCGGACCGAGCGATCAGACCCGAGCGGGCGTGTGACCGTTTCGACCCGCGATCGGACCCGGTGCCCCAAACCGGGTCAAGATGTCGCGGAGGACCGATGGGCCGGTCTCTCCTTTAGCGAGGGCTTCATAGGTCAGGCGGACCCGGTGCAGGATGACGTCCTCGGCCAGGGCGAAGAGGTCTTCGGGAATGACGTGTCCGCGACCTTGGACCAACGCCCGCGCCCGCGCCGACTTGATCAGCGCGATCCCGGCGCGCGGGCTGCACCCGAGTTCCAACCTCGGGTCGTTCCGCGTGCGGTCGACGACCGAGACGACGTGGTCGAGGAAAGTCTCGCTGACGTAGACGTGGTGGACTGCTTCCATTGCGCGAACCAGCGCCTCAACGTCAGCCACCGGCTCACGCTCCAGCACATCGAATTCGGTTCGGGCCACCGCGCCTCGGTCTTCGCGACGGATCCCCAGTCGAGCGTTACGGCGGAGGACTTCCTTCTCTTCCTCTGGGGTGGGATAAATCAGGCGGTGGCAGAGCATGAACCGATCGAGCTGGGCCTCGGGCAGTTCGAAGGTTCCGCTCTGCTCAACCGGGTTCTGGGTCGCGATGACTAAGAACGGGGCTGGCAGGGAAAAGGTATCGCCACCGATAGTCACCCGGCGCTCCTGCATCGCTTCCAGCAGGGCAGACTGGACTTTCGGGGCGGCGCGATTAATCTCGTCGGCCAGCAGGAGGTTGGTGAAGATCGGACCTTTCACAACTCGGAACTCGTTGGTCCGCTGGTCGAGGATCTCCGAACCAAGGATGTCCGAGGGCAGGAGGTCGACGGTGAACTGGATCCGGCTGAAGTTCAGATCGATCGACTTGGCCAAGGTCGAGACTAACAGGGTCTTGGCCAGACCGGGCACGCCTTGCAGGAGCAGGTGTCCGCCCGTGAACAGGGCGATCAGGAGGCGCTCAACGACGACGTCTTGCCCGACGACGACCGTGCCGACACGTTGCCGAACATCGGTGACGAATTGGGCTACGGTTGAATCGATAGCACCGTCACCCTCGCCGATGCCCGATTGACCCGCAATCCCCTGCGCCTCCACATTCATCGCTTGGGCTCCCTCAACGGACCGTATGAGTGTTTAGGCGATGTCGTGATGCTGATCCGCCGTTCCTGATGACCCCAGCGATGACTACTGTGACAATTGTCTTGGGGTGGCGACGTTATAGCCGACGAATGTCGGACTCGCAAGGGGTTACCACGTACGCCTGCATCGTCATTCGGCTCATCCAGGGGAACCAAGCGCTGGGTCGTCCTTCAGTCTCTGAACGTAACGTCTTGTGCTCAAAGGGCACACGAGCGCATGGGGACATTCTGATTGGGTGAGATAACGAACTCCCAAATCGTCCCTTCTCGTACCGACAATCCGTTGTCAGCGAGACGGTCTGAGTCGTCGAACCGACGAGGAGAGCAGAGCGTCGCAGATATTGGGTGTGATCCGTGCTCGAGCATCGCGAATCAAGTCGGCGATCCTCTATAACAACGAAGCCCCGTCCGGGTCGACCGTCGGCAGGCCACAGCCGACACTGGTTCCATCGCGGACGGTCCCTCCAGCCCGACTATCAAGGATTCGAGAGCCATGTCTCATCTCCAAGCCAACGCGTCACATCCCCTGGACTTGCCGGGATTCGCTGTGGCCGTCTTCTGCTGCGCGCTCTGGGGAGGGAACACCGTTGCGGTCAAGTTCGTCGATCCCGACGTGCCCCCGCTGGCCTGCGCGATGGCTCGGTTCCTGTTAGCCGCCCCGTTCATCGGCTTGGTTTGTCTTCGGGCCCGCAGTCCGCTCTGGGTGGCGCGCCCCTATTGGGGACTGCTCGGGATCCATGCCCTCCTGGCTGCCTGTCAGATCATGACCTTCAACTGGGGGACGGCGCACAGTCTGGCTGGCCGGTCCTCGGTCTTCATCAACATCCATCCGTTAATCGCTGCGCCATTGGCTTGGATCGTCCTCCATGAGCGGATGGGGATTCGTGGATGGGTCGGACTAGGCTCAGCCTCCTTTGGTATCGCCGTCTTGCTGATCGAACCTCTCCGCACGGGAGGTGGTTGGGTGGGCGACCTTGTCGTGATCCTGGCTGGGATCGTGTTCGCCATCCAGACCGTTGCGCAGAAGATGACGTTCCCCTACATTCCACCGACGACGCTGTTGTTCAACCAATCGATGCTGGCGGTCCCGATCTGTCTAATGGTCAGCCTGGTGAGCGAAGATTGGTCGAGTGCTCAGTTGAGCCATTCGGCGATCGGTGGATTATTATATATGGGTGTGGTGGTCTCGTTTCTCTGCTTTACGTTGTGGTTCTTGCTGCTCCGACGGCATCCTGCCAGTCAGTTGGCCCCATTGGCGTTCTTGACCCCGCTGTTCGGCGTGGGCCTGGGCAAGCTTGTGCTTGGTGAGGAGCTGACCTGGGAACTGATCATCGGCGGAGGCCTCGTCGGCACGGGGATCTACCTGTCGAGCACGTCCTCGATGCGCGCCCGGATGACAGATCAAGCGGAACGCTCTCAGGAACCGAACGAGTCGGTCGTTCCCGCAATCGATGGCGATCGGAACGTTGAGCCGGTTTTAGGAGTCGAGGCCGTCCCGATTCGCTCCGATCACGATGAGGTGAGGACCCGATAGGCGGCAACGGCCATGCGATCACATTCTTCGTTCTCAGTGTGACCGGAGTGCCCCCGGACATAGTGGACGCGGATCTCGTGGTTTTGGAGCAGTTCGTCGAGGCGTTGCCAGAGTTCGACGTTCTTAACGGGTTTGAGCTTCTGGCCTTCCTTACGCTGCCAGCCTCGACTCTTCCAGCCCTTCATATACTCGGTGATCCCTTTGGCTACATATTGACTGTCCGTATAGAGATCAACGCTACATTGACGTTTGAGAATGGCCAGTCCTTGGATGACGCCCATCAACTCCATGCGGTTATTGGTGGTTTCGGGATCGGAGCCAGAGAGTTTTTTGGTCTGTCCGCTGGCCTCATGCTTGAGAATGAAAGCCCAACCGCCGGGCCCCGGGTTTCCGCTGCAGGCACCGTCAGTGAACAGTTCAACGTGATCGGTCGGTTCAGACACCACGCTTTCTCCTTGGTGGCGATGCCGACGCATCATGAAGGGCCAACCACAATCGAGCCCCTCGGGGATGTCTCGCGGCTGAATGAACAAAACGACCCGACCTCCGTTATCCGAAACGAGGGCCGGGTCCCAATCGGCGAGAGATCCGAGCGTGATGTCCTCGACCCGATTGGTCAATCGTACTTGCGGACGACGCCGACAAGCACCCCGAGGATTTGCACGTTGTCGCGATAGATCGGTTTGAGCCGATGGTTGGCCGGTTCCAGACGAACCCGGTTCTTCTCGCGGAAGTAAGTTTTGAGGGTTGCTTCACCCTCATCGTCCTGGACCGCGACGATCTGTCCGTCACGGGCCTCCTCTTGACGGCGGATGATCACGTAGTCGCCATCGTCGATGTGGGCCTCGATCATCGAGTCGCCGGTGACTTGGAGGGCGAACTTACGATCATCGGCCTGCCAATCGTCGAAGTCGAGAACATCGTAGTCCTCGATCGCCTCGATGGGTTGACCCGCGGCGATGCGCCCGAAGAGTTTCAGCCCACCATTCTGGTCGCGTGATTCGTAATGGGGCATGGCCGGTTCGCGGAGCAACTGAATTGCGCGCGACATGTTCGGCTCGCGGTGGATCAAGCCCTTCTTTTGGAGTGCCTTGAGGTGGCACATGACTCCATTGGGGCTTTTGATCTCGAAAGCATTACCGATCTCGCGGACGGTCGGCCCGTAACCACGATCCTGGATTTTGCTTCGAATAAACTGATAGATCTCACGCTGGCGCGGGGTCAACGACGCGAGGTCGACGGTCATGGGATCGGTTCCTCGATGCGGCGAATGCGTCGTGGTCCCGTCGACCCGATCTGACAGTTGATGATGCAGCATGGGTCGATGAAGCCAGTGCGGAACGAGGACGCACGGATCACGATGGATCGGAATGGAAGTGAACAACGACTCCCATACAGGCGACCACCACCTGACTCTTTGATCTACTGTACACAGGTTGTCTAGCGCACGCGAGGACATTTTGGGCATTTTTTTGGAAAAATGCCCGCTTCGGACTCGGATCCGGCCGGGTGAGCACCTTGACGATAAGGAGTGGGTCTGGATTGATGCCGGGTCGTCAGGCAGTTGAGGCGGCTGGAGTTAGATAATCGATCAACTGGGCTAACTCGCTCCGAAGATCGCGCCTCTCAACGATCCGATCGATAAACCCGTGCTCCTTGAGGAATTCACTGGTTTGGAAGCCTTGTGGCAGTTGGACCCGGACAGTCTGGGCGATGACGCGGGGTCCGGCGAATCCGATCAGGGCACGAGGCTCGGCCAGATTGATGTCGCCGAGCATGGCAAAGCTGGCCGCGACGCCCCCCATGGTTGGGTTGGTCAACACGCTGATGTAGAGGGCGCCGCGTTCCCGATGGCGGGCCAAGGCGGCCGAGACCTTGGCCATCTGCATGAGTGAGAGGATCCCCTCGTGCATGCGGGCTCCGCCTCCCGATCCGGAGACGATCACCACTGGCAGTCGTGACGTGGTGGCCCGTTCGATCATTCGGGTCAGCTTCTCACCGACGACTGAGCCCATGCTGCCCATGATGAAGTTGCTATCGGTGACCCCGAGGGCGACACGGATCCCTTTGATGAAGCCCTGGCCGACGATGGCCGCCTCGTCGAGGCCGGTCCGCTTCTGTTCGTCGTGGAGCCGCTCATCGTACGCCTTGCGGTCGCGGAAGTTGAGCGGATTAAGCGACCTCAGTTCGGTGGCCCACTCCTCGAACGTGTCGGCGTCGATCAGTTGGGCGATCCGTTCGCGGGCGTTGATGGTGAAGTGGTGGCCACAGGCGGTGCAGACTTTGAGATTGCGCTCAACATCCTTACCGAAGAGCCGGGTGTTGCAGTGGTCGCACTGCGTCCAGACGCCGACGGGGACGCGCTTCGGTTCGAAGTGTTCGTGCCAGAGGCTGCCTCGGGAATTGCTCCGCGACGACATAGCGGGGTCGGCTCCTGAGACTAGATCGAGTGAATGATCGGACCGGGGCTCGGGTGTCGGACGGTCGCAGGACGGCTTCAACCCCACCAAGTCTGAGAATTGAGGGGATGAGCCCGGTCCGGGCGGTCCGCGTCAGTCGCCGAGCGTGTCCGCGACAGTGATGACCTCGAAGGTGCCCGATGGCCGGGTTTCGTTGAAGACCAAATCATGATCGGGCGAGAGGATCCAGGCGATCATCTGGGCCAGCGGCTCGGCGACGACTAAGCCGATGGTCTGTCCCCGATGTCGTTTGACGACGGCCTGGAGGGTCTGACGGATCCGTTGGATCGCCTCATCGACCGACTCGCCTTGGGGCGGACAAACCGAGCGTGGCGTCTCCTGCCAGCGTTTGAAAAGCTTTTGGCAGCGGCGTTGAATCTCGGAGACCTGGAGACCTTGCCAGAGCCCATGATCGAGGTTGCGCAACTCAGCCATGGCGCGGACTTTGAGACCAAGCACCCGTGCCAGTCCCTCAGCGGTCTGGAGAGCGCAGCGGCTGGGACCGCTGTACAGGTCGGCCAGGACATGGCGTCGGAGTTGGTCGGCCAGTTGACCGACCTCCTGGAGTCCCCGATCGCTGAGGGGCAGATCGAGGCAGCCGCAGATCCGGTGTTCCTCGTCATAGACGGTGGCGCCGGGTCGGATGAGGACGACGGAGGTTTGAGGGGACCGAGCGCGACTTCGACCAAAGAGGCCGCCGCTCCGAGGAATCAGCTCGGGGACGGTCGCCTCCGGGACGGCGGTGATTGACGGCAACGCCGGGCTGGTCGAGGAGATCGCCAGGGCGTTACGAGATCGCTCACGACGCATAGCTGGCTCGGATCGCGGCCATCGCCAATGCATAATTGCCATCCTCACGGAAGATCGCCGAACCGGCCACCAACTGGGTTGCCCCTGCCTGAACGGCTGCACCAGCAGTCTGGGGATTGATCCCGCCGTCGATGTTGAGAGGCAAGTTGGGCCGGAGTTCGCGGATGCGTCGGACTTTGGTCAGGACCGCTTCTTGAAAACTCTGGCCGCCGAAGCCCGGGTTAACGCTCATCACCAAGATCCCATCGACCCGATCGAGCCACGGCTCGACCTCAGTCACGGGCGTGGGCGGGTTTAGGGCTAAACAGGCCCGAAGACCGGCGGCTCGGATCCGTTCCAGAAGCGCGGTGGGTTCGGGGACCGCCTCAATATGAATCGTGATCAGATCGCATCCGGCTTCGATATAAGCGTCTAAAGACGCGCCGGGATCGCGAATCATCAGGTGGGCATCGAAGGGCAAGTCGGTCTTAGTGCGCCAACGGGCGATAACCGGCGGTCCGTAAGTGAGGTTGGGCACAAACTGACCGTCCATCACGTCGAGATGGACGGCCTGAACACCCGCCCGGCTGAGGGCACTGAACTCGTCCTGCATCGCTCCAAAGTCGCAGGCCAGGAGCGAAGGGGTGAGCTGGGGATTCTCGAGGCGATCCCAGGCTTCAAGCCGCAGTTGCCGAGTCATGACGCGTCTTCGAAGTCGAGAGGCGATCGATTCGGGCCCCGATCGCCGCCATCCGACGAACGATCAGGATTCCGGGACAACCATTTTATTATGCGGGATGAAATGGGATCCCGGAACGGGGTCTGACGCGGATGAGGGCAAAACTCACCGAAGTTTAACGCTCGGGGATCACGCGTAGGGCGTTGAAGACCTTGCCCTCGAGCGATTCCAGGAACGCGCCACCGCCGGTGGAGACATGATCCATCTTCTCGGCCACACCGAACTGCTGAACGGCTTCGGCCGTCTCACCACCGCCGATGGCGGTGACGGCTGGGCTGGTAGCCATCGCTTGGGCGAGGCCCTGGGTCCCGTTCCGGAACGGCTCGTCCTCGAACTTGCCCATCGGCCCGTTCCAGACCGCCGTGCCGGCCGTGCTGAGAACCTTGGCATAGGCCTCGATGGTGGCCGGCCCGATGTCCATGCCGAACCAGCCCTCGGGGATTTCCGAGCCAGCCACGACCTGAGTGGTCGAGTCGGCCTCGGGTGAGGTGGCGATCAGGTGGTCGACTGGCAGGTGGATTTTGCCCGCGCCGAGTTCGAGCAGTCGCTTGGCCTCATCGAGCTTGTCGTCCTCACAACGACTGTTGCCGATCGGGTGTCCCTGGGC
>CAZSSM010000108.1:0-19834 GCA_964609385.1 uncultured Planctomycetia bacterium | reverse complement strand
CCGGATCGCCTCCGATCCCGAACCCGTCGCCGTCGGCCCTTCGCACCCGAACGCGAAGAGCACGCCCAATCCCACGGCCAGCGTCAACTGCGCGATGCAGCCCACAGAGAGACCGGCGTCTGATCCCAACGAACGAATGCCGAGCCCCCCACGCCTAACCGACCATGTCTTCCGATCAACACCCACGATCACCTCCCAGAACATGACTGCGCGGCCCATCAACCGGCTCATGCGGATCGGACCCTGTCCGATTTGGACCGTCACTCGATCCGAGTATGGGGTCCCGCCGACGGTTTTTCAATGCCTCACAGAAAAAATTTGGAACAATCAAAATTTTTGTCAGAGGAATTGTCGGCCGCTTCCTGGATCGGTCCAATCGCACCGGTAACAATCAGCGCTGGTCTCGGGGGCGACTTGCCTAACGGGTCGCGGGTTTCGATCCGCATCTCCCGTCCTCGAGAGCGTCTCCTCCCCTCCGGGTCGTCGCGAACGACTCCCCCGTCGCCGCTCCGCCAAAGGATCGCTGTCATGAGAGACTTGCTGAGACCCATCGTCCTATCGACCATGATCGTGGGGCTCATGACCCCCACCATATGTCAAGCGCAGGACACCGAGTCATCGATCGAACCGTCGAAACCGCGATACGCCGGGCCGATCGAGGGCGGATTCCTGCTCCCCAACGGCTGGACGATCCGGCCGGCCGGCCGTCATGTCGTGCTCAACGACCTGATCCTGGACATCCACACCGACCCGTCCAGTCGGTACGCACTGGTCGCCTCGAGCGGCTATAACAAGCATGAACTAAGCCTAATCGACCTGGAGGCGGCCGAGGTCGTTGGACAGGCCGACGTGTTCCAGAGTTGGTTCGGGCTCGCAGTTGACGACGAAACAAGTCGGATCTGGTGGTCGGGCGGCGGAGCCGGCCTGATCCATCAATTCACTCGAGAGGGATCGACCCTGATCAAGGGGGAACCGATCGAGCCGGGCGAGGCGACTGAGACCGTCGAAGCCCGTCGCGCCGACAATCGGTTCCGCAGCGGGCTCCTGCTCAGCCCCGACAAGAGCACGCTCTACTCGCTCGACATCGACGCCGGCACGATCACGGCGATCGATCTGGCCAGCGGCGGCGAGCGCGTCGCCGAGGTCGGTCAGCGTCCCTATGACGTGGTCCTCTCACGCAACGGCGCCCGGATCTATATCAGCGATTGGGCCGATCGCTGCGTCCTGGTAGTCGACCCCGACTCGCTCCGCGTCATTCGACGGATCGCTGTGGGTGAGCATCCCAATCAGATCGCCGTTCATCCCAGCGATAACCGTCTTTTCGTGGCCTGCTCCAGTAGCAACAGCGTCTCAGTGATCGACACGTCTCGCGGGATCGTCACCGAGACGATCGTCACCGCGCTGTTCCCCAACGCCCCCGAGGGTAGCACGCCTGACGCTGTCGCAGTCAGCTCCGATGGATCAACCCTATTTGTGGCCAACGCTGACAATAACTGTGTGGCTGTCGTAGACATCACCGCGCCCAGCCAGAGCCTGGTCCGCGGTTTCATCCCGACCGGTTGGTACCCGACGGCCCTCGCCGTCACTCCCGATGGCCGCTCGTTGCTGGTCGGTGTCGGTAAGGGCAACCAGACCAAGGCGAATCCCTTCTACGACGAGGAGGACGACCGTGAGGGCGGTCGGCCCGGATTGCCCTACCCATATATCGGCACGACCCTCTCGGGCGCCCTCTCAATCGTCCCAATCCCCAACAACGAACGACTCCAGGAGTACACCGAGACCGTCTACGAAAACTGCCCTTACTCCGACGAGCTACTGGGTATGGCCCCCTCAGAGCGCGAAACAGTGATCCCGACCAATGTCGGCCAGACCGGGCCGATCGAGCACGTCCTCTACATCATCAAGGAGAACCGGACCTACGATCAGGTCTTCGGCGACATGCCTGAAGGCAACGGCGACCCGTCCCTGGTGATGTTCGGCGAGGAAGTGACTCCTAACCACCACAAGCTGGCTCGTGAGTTCGTCCTGCTGGACAACCTTTACTGCAACGGCCAGGTCTCGCGCGACGGTCACCCCTGGTCGACGATGGCCTACAACACCGATTACATCGCCCGAGACTGGCTGCTAACCTACTCGGGCCGCGGAGGCGTCGATGACGATGACGAGCAGGACCTCTCGACGCCCCCCTCGGGCTTCATCTGGGACCTCTGCGCACGGCATGGCCTGACCTATCGGAGCTACGGCGAGTACACCGACCGCCAGACTCAACCCGACGGAACCGTCAAGTCGGTTGCGCGTGTGCCCGGTCTAGTCGGTCACGTTCATCCGACCTTCCGGGTCCCCAAGGTGCCAGGCACCCGTGCCCGAGACACCGATAACGCCGACATCTTCATCGAGGAGTTTCGCCAGTTCGAACGCGACGGCAACCTGCCCCGGTTCATGATCATGAGCCTCGGCGAGGACCACACCGACGGGACTCGACCCGGCCGGTATACCCCGCAGGCCTGCGTCGGAAGCAACGACCTGGCTCTGGGTCGGATCATCGACGTGGTTTCGCATAGTTCCTACTGGCCCAAGACCGCCATCTTCGTGATCCAGGATGATGCCCAGAACGGCCCAGACCACGTCGATGCCCATCGGACTGTTGGACTGGTCATCAGCCCGTACACCAAACGCCAGGCCGTCGTCAGCACCCAGTACACGACCTCGAGCATGCTCCGCACGATCGAGCTGATCCTCGGCCTTCCGCCGATGAGCCAGTACGACGCGGCGGCCACCCCGATGTTCGACTGCTTCGAGGCTGAAGCCGATCTGACCCCCTACGATCACGTGCCGGCTCGGATCGACCTCAACGCCAAGAACACCTTGGCCAGCTACGGCGCTCAGCGCTCGCTTCAGATGAATTTCGACGAGTACGACCAGATCAACGACTTCGAACTCAACGAAATCCTCTGGGGTGCCATCAAAGGACCCGACGCCCCGCTGCCCCCGGCCGTTCGACGCGCGATCGTTTATCGTCCCTCGGCCGCCAAGGTCGTCCTAGACGAGGGCGCCAACGACTGACCCGACCGTGATCCTCGTCGGACCCCCGCAACCTCTTAACGAGGGGGGTCCGACATCAGGCCGTCCGACACTTTCACCAACTCATTAATAACCTTTAAGACTTAACTGACGCTGACGAGGATTTCATGCCGTTTGATGCAACGATTCTGGCTGGGCCGATCGTGATCGCCGCAACCCTGCTGGGAAACCCGCTCGAGTCGACCAACGACGACACGACGACCGGCGACTTGGCTCGGATCCAGGGCGACTGGTCAACCGTAATCCTGGATATCATTCCCTTGAAACTACAGGTGCATGGTCGCGACGCCGCCTTCGACGTTGTTTTGCCCTCCGGCGAAGAGGTCACCTACCGAGGAACGGTCGTCATCGACGAGACGACCGAGCCCAAGCAGCTCGACCTGGTCGATTATCGAGGTCCCGACGGCGAGGAGTTGCCGGACAATCGGGGCATCTACCGCTTCCTCGGCGACCGCCTGATCGTCTGCAACCGCACCCGCGACGGCTCACGCCCCGAGGAATTCACGCTCGGCGGGAACGGATATCCGCTCCTGCAGGTGTACACCAAAGACAAACCCTGAACGACCGCCTCGACTATCGTTCGGAACGATCGTAGAGAGGACCGTGCGATGACTTTTCAACGCGTCTACAGCGGGGCACCCTTGGAGACCCAGGTCGGCTACTGCCGGGCGCTTCGTGCCGACAACCTGATCTTCGTGACCGGCACGGCACCTCTAAACGAGGACGGCACCACCCACGCGCCCGACGACGCCTACGCCCAGACCCGACGCTGCCTGGCGATCATCGAGCGCGCCCTCAACGACCTTGGCGCCGACCTGACCTGCGTAGTCCGGACCCGATTGTACGTCACCGACATCAACCGTCAGGGCGAATACGGTCGGGCACATGCCGACGCCTTCCAAGGGCATCATCCCACCACCACGATGGTCGGGATCTCCGCCCTGGTCGCGCCCGACATGCTCATCGAGATCGAGGCCGACGCCATCGTCGCGCCGTCGGCCTCATGATCGGAATTTCACTATCTGCGAGGGATTCAGGGTAACGTAATATCACTTTCTTACGGAAATACTGGGGCGGTTCAGATCAATACTTCTCAGCGCTGATCACCTCGCGGCCACGGATGGTGGCCAGGCCGCGCCAGACATGGCCGTCGATGGTATCGGCGACGAACCGGACGCTGCCGTCGCCCAGCAAGGTGTTGACGCCACCAGGGTGGTAGCTTCTCGAGGTGATCGCCGCAAAGGTCGGCCCGCCTTTCTTCTCTCGCTGACCGGTGATGTCCATGTCCAGGGTCATGTCTGCTGTGTAGCCGTCGATCATCCGGTTGGGTGGGAAGGCGGTGGTGAAGCCGGCATGGTGGGCGGCGCCGTCGGTCCACTCGACGTGGCCAAGCTTGAACTCACAGCTGGTGCCGGCCAGTTCGGGCAAGAGATCCCGATGATCCGCATTCGGCTCTGGGATGTTCATGTGGTCGTGTACGTTGGCCAGGCCTCCGCAGTCACGGAGGAGGGGCTGGCTCGCCTTGACCTCGGCGGCCACGATCGTGTTGCTCAAGCCGTCACGGAACGAGGCGAAGGTCAGGCTCCGGTTCGGTCCGAAGGAGCACCGTGTGAACGGGCCGGAGAACCCACCCCAGACGAACCAATCGCCCATCGAGAACCCATAATTGGTGATATGCGCTAAACCCACCTTGCTCGGAGGCGGGTCCTGATTGACCTCGCTGGGGCAGATGAAAACCGAGATCCCGGTGCTGGCCACCGTCACGTTCGGCTCGCTCTCGCCAGAGAACTGGAAGTTGATCGCGTCGAAGAGGGCCACTTGCTCCATCAAAGGGAGAAACCGGGAGTGCGGACTCCAACCGATCCAGAGATCGACCTCGTTGCCCGACCCGGTCAGCACGCACGAGGGCGGCAGGGCCTGGTAGGCCGAGTGGTAGTTGTGCATCGCCAGGCCAATCTGCTTGAGGTTGTTCAGGCACTGGGTCCGGCGGGCCGCCTCACGAGCCTGCTGGACGGCTGGTAGCAGCAGCGAGATCAAGACCGCGATGATCGCGATCACCACCAACAGTTCGATCAGCGTGAATCCGCGGCGCATGCTTCGATCCATGATGTCCGTATCCGTAAAGGGGGAGGGAAGGGCCGACGTTTCGACCCTCGACTCATCCTGACTGGCCTTCCGGGCCGGGTCAAAGGCCCACCGTAACCCTCATGGAATTTTCATAAATCGCCACTTGACGATCGGCATAGCAAAATCACTCGTCCAAGTGAGCTGCCCCCTCAGCAGCGAAGAACCCTCGAATCCGGCGCTGGAGGTCGATGCGGCAGAGCCGATAGGCCTCACGACGCACCTCGGGCGAGCCCTCGACCCGGAACGGGTCGGGAATCGACCAATGGACGTGATGGACTACCACAGGACGATCAGTAAGGGCGCCGAGGCGTTTACAGGCGCGATCGCAAACGGTTACCAGCAGGTCGAACCGATGATCGGCATGGTTAGTGATCGCCTTGCTCTGATGCCCCTTGAGGGAGATTCCCAACTCGGCCATCACCTCGATGGCCATCGGGTTGACAAATCCTGCAGGCTTTACTCCCGCTGATACGACCTCCCAATCCCGCCCGCCTTGTTGACGCCAAAGCGCCTCAGCCATTTGGGACCGCGAGGAATTTCCCGTGCAAACGATAAGAACGCGTTTCATAATTGAGTTTGTTCTTCGCCTAGAAGTCGACAGCCAACGGGAATATCTTCCGTCGAGAATCACTTCTCAGACGATACCTTCGAAAACCCACGTGGAGCAATCAGCTCCGCATGGGCCTTCGTTGAATTCATAAGGGGAAACCGAACCATTCAGGGGCGTTCACCTTCCTCGAGGATCTGGTCGAGCTCGCGATGGATCTGCTCGAGACGGTCGCGGAGGCCACGGATCCGGGACTCGGTCGTGCTCGACGACTCCGGGGCACTTGGGTTGTTCATGACTCCGGACTCCTCAATACCCTGGTCAACATCCTCGTCGGAGTCGATCTTTGTCGCCGCAGGATGACCGGGACTGGCGAAGAAATTGATCGCTCCAGTTTCTTCGATACGGATGAGAGCCGGGCAGTTGCTTCCTCGGACTGCCGGGCAGAGCAAGGTTTGATCGGCGGTTGCCTCGACCTCTGTAAGGGCCCGGAAGGTAGATCCATCCTGGAGGATATAGGTCATCAGATCGTACGACGTTCCAGACGTCGGCTCCGAGGCGGTCTGTTCCTCGGGCTCGGGTCGGGGCTC
The DNA here is from genome assembly GCA_964609385.1 of uncultured Planctomycetia bacterium. GTDB lineage: Bacteria > Planctomycetota > Planctomycetia > Isosphaerales > Isosphaeraceae > CAZSSM01. Next base: position 13,489 of record CAZSSM010000108.1, on the reverse strand, counting down.
AGGATCGATCGCCAGGGTCCTCGAGCGGCCGTCGCGAATTATTTGCAACTCGGTCGGCTCGCCGAGTGTGGCAGCGACCTGCGCGATGAGGCTCTCCGGTGACGTAATCGGTTGGCCGGACATCGTCAGGATGATGTCGTGCACCTGGAGCCCAGCCCGTTCGGCGGGCGTATCGGACAGCACCTCGCCGACCATGGCGCCGCGATCATCGAGCCCATCAAGTTGTGCGCGGAGCGTCTCGGGCACTTCGTTGATCCGGACCCCAATCCAGTAGGAGACCTCTGAGAGAGGGACGTTCGCCTCAAGAACCAGGCGTTGCCGATCGCCAGAGCGGATCAGTTCGAGCGACACATCATTGGGACGTGGTTCAGCGATCAGTGCGACGAGCCGATCCGCCATACCGTCAATGGCCGGATGCATGTCGATAGCCGTGACCACGTCGAACCGCTCCAGTCCCGCCTGGGCCGCCGGGCTTTCGGGCCCAACCGGATCGAGCACCAGCCCCACCCTCTCCTCGAGTCCGAGCTGACTCCGGATTGCCGGATCCGCCTCGACCACGCGGAAGGTCTCGGCCGCCTCGTCCTCCAATTGCTCATGGCGAAGATAGACATCAAACGCGGTGACGGCCGAGTCATCGTGTTGCGCGTGGGCCAGATATTGCAGGGCACTGGAATGCAGGAAGGTCTGAGTCCAGTCTGTCCTCTGGGAGCTCCTAGAGGACCTGTACCTGTCGGCTGGGTGATCTTCATGCGGTTCGGCTTCGGACGAGGGGGCGACTTCAAGGTCTAGCTGACCATCGACATCGAGGTTCTGCTGGCCGTCGTGGACTGTCCAAACGACTGATTGGGCATGACATTGGGCGCACGAGGACTGGTCAGCAGCTCGGGTCACAGCTGAAAGCCAAATTCTGGCGTTATCATGGATCGAAACGTGCGGATCGTTTCGAGTCACGTAGACCATAGCAGTGTCCGTCGCGCGAACGACGTCAGTTATCCACGATGCATCGGCTGATTCCGGATCGGCTACGTCGATACCTTTCGTCACCTCCACCACCTGGTGCACATCGACCTCATTCTCAATGTTCCTGTGGCACTGATTGCAACTCTGGAACATCAAGAGATTCCGATCATCAGCGTTCTTGGCAACCGCCACTAAATCGTCGGCTTCGGGGGAGTCGGTCTCCCGCGTCGGCTCGAAATCGGTTGGTGGGTCAAGCGAGGTCCCATTCATGCCGGCGGCGACGAGAGCCATCCCGGCGAGGATCACCAGTCCATTTCGGATCATCTCAAAAGTCCTGGGTTTGGTCATGCCTGAGGAACGGACTCCACGAGGCCGCACGCGGGCCTCGGGTCGGGTCGGGTCGTCGACGGTCGGTCGAGGCCAACCAGTCGGGGCTCTCCGAAGCTGCCATGAACGAGTCTCGGATCATGAGGAAGAGGGTTGGAGGTTCCTTGGAACGCGTCGCGTCGGGAGCGGGAAGAACCTCCGAATGGTCGTCGGAGCGATCGGCGATAACCGGTCCGCTCCCCCCCGTAGGATCGGAACGCATCGGCGCTGCTGGGTCGGCTCCGAGGCCACCCAGCCACCAGCCCAGACCCAGGCCGATCAGCAACAAGGCCGCTGTGCGCAGTGTGGTCTCGAGGCGGGATCGCTGCGGAGCGAAGGACATCGATCGGGGCGTGCTCGCGGCGACCGCATCCCGGTCGAGGATCTCGGTCTCAAGCGGGATCGCAATGCTCTCGTCCTGGAGGGCAGTCCGGAAGGCTTGTGCTTCGAGCAGGGCGAGGGCGCAGGCCTTCCAACCGTCGGGCAGGACGTCCAGTCGGCCGATCAGATCGCGGCGCTGGTCTTCAGAGAGGGCATCGTCGGCCAGGCGCTCGAACCAGATCGGTTCCGGTCGCCCCCCGGGGGGGATCGGGGCATCCAGCGGAGGGCCCAATGGATCGGTCAGCTCGATGGCCTTGACGGAGCAGTCTTGGTCGCCGTGCGGATCAGATTGCTCTTCAGATGGATCAGATGTCATCTCAATTCTCCAGGCCCTTGGGGTTGATCGGGAGTTCGTCTAGGTGGCTCGGGTTGAGTTCGCTAGGCAATTGTCAAGGATCGGCTAGTCGGGCGCGGAGGCGAATTCGAAGCCGGTGCAATCGGGACTCGATGGCCTTCTCAGTACATTGGAAGTGGTCGGCGAGCCGGCGATAGGACCAACCTTCGAGGTACTTGAGCCGGAGCAGTCGGGCATCCTCGGTTGGCAAAGCGTCGACGGCCTGCCGGAGTAGGCGATGGCGCTCCTCGCGGAGAAGGCCGTCGAGTTGCGGGCTGGCCAAGTTCATGACCTCTTGTGGTCTCGAAGCTCCGTTGGAGGTGGGTGGCTGTCGGTCTGCGTAGCGTCCCAGCAACTTGCGTTGACGCCCGGCGCGACGCCGATAGAGTCGGCTCTGGCGGTCGGCCAGTCTGCAGAGCCATGCCTCGACCTTGCGCGGGTCGACGGCGCCAGGAGCTTGGCCAACGGCCGCGAGACTAACCTCTTGCATAACCTCTTCGACGGCCTGGGGCTCGCCCAGCCGCGCCCCAACGATCGCGCGGAGCCGACGCTCGTGGGTCCGGAGCTGATCGTTCCAGTCGATCGGCGCGCTCATGCGGTCCTAGGCTCCATCGGACAACACAACCTCCAGGGCGCGGCCGACCTTGGGCCTGGTCACGCGGTTTGTCCCTTGGGTTGCCGAGACTGCGACGATCCCTCAACACGCGTCTCGGATTTCGGCCTGGCCCCGATCCGGAACCGGCTCGCCCAGGCCCTCGGCCGAGACCGCCCCCCCGGCTGAACCCTCGATGAGCCAACCACGTATTGCGCAGGGTAGGCCTGCGTAGTCCCCCAACGCCCGTCGGCGTGGGCCCCTCGGCTCGGGATAAGTTGACTCACCCCGATACAAACCTGTGGGCGGGCGGTCTGGGTCGGTCCGTTTCGGGCTTTGGGGCATCGACACGATGGGCATCGATGCCGAGAAACCAGACAGACGTGGCGTTTGAAAGCGGGATCCAAACCGATGGTGCGCTGGATAATTTTGACGGTCCTGGTCGTTGTGATCACGGCAGTCTCGACGTTCGCGTTGAATTACTACGGTGAACTGACGGGCACGGGCACCTCGGGCAGCTTGCCGCTGGGCCTGGAACCGGCTCAGGATGGGCCGATGCCAGTGGCCGAGGTGACCGACGGTGGCGAGCCGATCTTCGAGTTCGACGTCATGGCCATGGGCTCCAGCAACAGCCACGTCTGGACACTGACCAATACCGGCGAAGGCGACCTCCAGCTCCGCAAAGGGGAATCGACCTGCTCGTGCACGATCGCCGACCTGGGTGAAGAAGAGACCGCCATGGTCGCCCCGGGCGAGTCGATCCCGATCAAGCTCGATTGGACTCCCAAGGACATCGGACCCTTCTCGCAGGCCGCTGAGATTCTGACCAACGACCCGGAGAATCCCAAGGTCCGCTTCAGCGTCCGTGGCAATGTCGTACCGGCAATCACCCTGCTACCGGGGACCGGCATCGTCGAGGTTCCCTCCATGTCCAGCGAGGAGCCCCTTGAAACAACTCTTGGCCTCTACTCGACGGATCAGCCAGACATGCAGATCCTCGATGCAAGGGTCTCGCAGCCGGACTTCTTCAACGTTGAGATCGGCCCGATGACCGAGCAGATGCTCGAGCAGGCTGGGATCACCAGCGGCGGGTATCAAATTCAACTGACGATCGCCGCAGGCATGCCACTGGGCAACTTCCGCGAATTGATCGTGGTCGAGACCGATCACCCGGTCAAACCAATCGTGGAGTTCCGCGTCGTCGGTCGGGTCCATGGCCCAATTCAGGTACTTTATACCGGCGGTGATCGTGAGCGGGAGACGCTCCGAATCCGCGGGATCGATGGTGACGAGGGCGGTTCGAAAACCCTCACACTCCAGGCCAAGACCGTCGATCCGGTCCGCTTCGAGGTCCTCGAAGCTCCCGAGCCGCTGCAGATCCGGATCGAACGGTCCGACTGGAAGCCAAGAAACCCGGAGTTAGCAATGAGCCGCTACACGATGATCGTGGAGGTTCCAGCCGGGCTCGACTCTCAGGTCCTCAAAGGAACCATCGTTTTGAGGACCGACCTGCCCAACGTCTCACAGATCAAGATCCCGGTCGATGTGCTGATCCTCGATCGCTGATCCGACCGATTGTGAATCGGGTTGGACCGGGACGGTCCGACCCATTCGTCCATCCAAGACGAGTCGATGTTCCCTTCGAGCAAACGCGGATCGGACCGCCCACCACCCCAACTACGGAGAGCCTGAGGTGCGTCTCGCCATGTTCCTTGCGATCATGACCCGGCTGGCGGTTTGTTGCGGACTGATCGGTGCTTTGGCGATCGCGATGACGGGATGCTCTCCCGACACATCGCAACCCGGTCCCGAGCCGGGCGTTGAGGAAACTACGATTGCCTCAGCCGAATCACGCGGACCGCTGGGCGATTGGCCCGAGCCGGACGCAATCCTGTTGCTGACCGGTCAGATGAACGGCTATCTCGAGCCTTGCGGTTGCACGCAAGGTCAGCGTGGAGGGCTCGGACGACGTCTTAGCCTGGTCCGCGAACTCCGCGACGGCCCTGACGGCGAGCGACCTGTGGCCGTGCTCGACCTGGGTAGCTTGATCAAGGATCCGGTCGGCGAGCGCGGAGGCTACGACCAGACTCAAATCAAGTTCGGGATCGCCCTGCAAGCCTTCCGGGAGATCGGTTACGACGCTGTGGCCATCTCAGCGGACGACCTGACTTTGGGGGTGGCCGAGACGCTGGGGCAGTTGGGCAACTTGGTGGGAGAAGATGTTCCGGCGTTCGTGTCGGCCAACGTCGAGACGACAGAGGGCTTGGGGTTCGATCAGGCGACCGTCCCCAGCCAGCAGATCTCTCTGGGTTCGCGTCAGATCGGCGTGACGGCCGTGACCGACCCATCACAGATTGAGGCGCTTAGCGATCCCGACACCGAGGTCTTCCTGACCCTTCGCGACCCGATCGCGGCGCTCGGTGAAGTCCTTGGAGCGTTGGTTACCAAGACCGACCTCCAGATCGTACTGGTCCAGGGCGATGAGGCGATGGCCGAACGGGTGGCCAAAACATACCCCGAAGTCGACCTCATCGTCACGCGTTCGGAATACGACACGCCGTCGAGCGACCCGACCTGGCTTAACGATGGCCGGACGATGCTGGTGCAGGTCGGTACCAAGGGCATGTATGCTGGCCTGGTCGGTCTATTCAATGAGGAGACGGACGATCCGCTCCGGTTCCGAAGAGTCGGGCTCGGCCTCCAGTTCGACAACGAGGAACCGATCAAATCGTTGATCGAGGTCGATTACCAGGACGAACTCGAAGCGATGGGCGTGGTCGAGAACTACCCGGCTGTCCGGGCTCTCAGCGGCGGTCGGTACGAGGCATTCTATGTGGGCGCTGAGAATTGCAAATCGTGCCACCCGTCGACGTTCGCCAAATGGGACTCGTCGAGGCATGCTAAGGCCGCCCGGCCGGTCTTTGCCAAGGGCCGCCAGTTCGACGCCGAGTGCATTACCTGCCACACGACCGGCTTCGGCCGCGAAACCGGATACCGCTCCAAGGAGCGAACCTCCCATCTACTCAACCAGCAGTGCGAGAACTGCCACGGGCCCGGATCGCTCCACGTTAGCGAGCCAACCAATCCCGACTACCTAGCCGCGATCGCCTTGACCGAGCAACGAGCCAATCAGGGTGGGCTCTGCATCATGTGTCACGATCAGGATAACTCCCCACACTTCGACTTCGACACGTACTACGCTAAGATCCGACACGTCGGCATGGACCGCTACGATCGGCCCAGTGTCCGCGAAGGCATTCCCCTAGAAGACCTCCGACGGATAGTAGGTTTGGACGCCATCGACGACACGAATTCCGAGTGATCCCAGGCGGATCAGTCCCCGGATAGGTACCTGATCGATCATCTGAAATGCGAGCCCCATTCACCTCCGGGGCTCGTATTCAGATGGATCTCGACGAGATCCCGACGTCCTGGACATGGCTGGCCGTCAACGGGTCATTTGTGTGCATCGAGCGAACTTCCTCGAGCCCGTCGCCGAACCAGTCTTGAAAGGCGCGTCGCTGTCCACAGTTATGACTGGCTTGTCCTTGGAGGGGACCAAACCTCCGCGATCCGGCCATCGAATTACTCATCTTGCAGATTTCATCACGCGTGATGTACCAATTCGTCCCGATCGTGATCGGGTTCTCGAAGACGAAGGTCTCGAAGAACGAGTGCGAGCGGGCCGACTCGTTTGGCCCTTCACTGTTTGCAATACTGTCGGGTATCTGATTGAAGGTCCGATCGAGTTCTGCGACAAGCAGATCGTTGCGATAGGCCATCCCGCGGCTGAGCGCAGCGATGGCGGCGGTGGGTGGAGTCGTCAACCCGATGATTCCACGCGCGACGCGTCGGAGTATCTGTCGGACGAACCCGGTCGCTCCATCGGCCTCGGTAGCCGAACCGATCCAGATCCGCTTGCGTTGTGCCTCGCTCCGTGAGGCCCGGATCTGGATCAGGGCGATGCCGGACGTATGCTGGCAGATCCAATCGCGGTTCTGAAGGGCCCAGTTGGCGGCCAGATCGACCCCGTAGTTGTCGTAATAACCTGCATCGACGACACGACGGGTCGGGGTGACAGGCAGGCTAGCGGCCGGCGAGATGAAGGGAAAGGAGGCGTTCATGCGGACCGCCGTGGCGATCCGAAACGTTTCGGTCGATCGCGATCGGCCGCCCCGGAGCATTGTCTGACCCGACGTCCAAGGTCGCGCTGCGGATCCGTTGAGATGTCCGTTGCCGTTTCCTGAACAAGCCCCTTCGTGGTGTTGCAGTTGGACAACTGGGTGGTGCGGCCCGTAGCAAGCTGGAAAGGCGCGGAAGAACTCGATAGCCGACCTCGAGTAGAGCCGCTCCAACCCGGTGACTCGGCCCTGCTCAAGGTCGCGCTGATCTCGACGGAGTCGCGGCGTGTCGTGCTCAGGAACGAACGAGATGTCGGGTCGGTTCAGGCCGCGCGCTTCAGTCAAGCCGAACAGGTCGAGGTTGCTGATCAGCAAGCGTCGGCCGGTCTCGGCGACCATCGGAGCGAGGATCAGCGAGGGCCTCCAGCCTTCGCGTTCGCCCTCGCGGAGCGTCGCGAAGGAGCGGTCCAGGGTCGGCCACTGCTCGTCGAGCACGTCACCGCGATCACGTCGCACCGGCCACGGCAAAACCGTACTGATGATGTCACTGGTTACGAGCTTGCGAACGATTGGAGTCAGGCTGTCGCGTCGAGTCTCCCACTCTAAACGCTCCGTCGGACTAGTTGGCCCGCCTTTGGATGAACCCTCAGCGAACGGGGGCGAGTAGGACTGTCCCGGCGCCGGCTCGTTGAGCATCGCGACGACATAGGCGGCGCCGACCATCCCGCCCGAGGCCCCTGTGATCACGCGGATGTGGTTGAGGGCTCCGGGGCATGCCTCGGCCAACGACTCCAGGACCGTCGTCGTCCAGAACGCGGCGCGATATGCCCCGCCGGTCGTAGTGACCAGCACCAGTTTCGGCTTGCGACCCACGCGGGTATATCGCGACGCCCAGGCCTCTAAAGTGCGCCGATCGCTCAATAGGATCGTCGCGCCGACATCCGGAATTTGTCCCGACTCCAGCCGACGCTCCTCGACATCGAGGTCCTTCGGCCCCGACTCCGGTCCACGACGACCTCCGTAGTACCGATCCATTCCCGCGAACCGGCGGACGAATCGCCGCGAATTGCCCAGCAGGACCGCCAATGCGAACGCTGAGATCACCCCGAATTGCCAGGACGGGGCCAGCATCAGCGGGACCAGGTATGCAATCACCCCCAAGTTCAACAACATGCAGATACCCAAGCTCGGCGAGAGTGTCCGCCCGAAGGCCAGCAGGACGAACAGATACATCGCGAAGTAGATCATAAGGAACCCGCCGACGCTCCAGACGGCGTGGTTGGCCACGGCGATCCGCGTCGCATCGACTGGCTGGCCGGCGCTGGTCTCGCCCGCCTCCTGGACAATCTTCATCGGACTCAGCAGATCAAGACCGACCAATCCCTCCGTTCGCTGAGCCATCATCACGCCACGGCCGTGGAACCAGTCCATGATCGACTCTTCGTAGTTGATCACGAACAGCGAATAGAGATTCACACAGGCCAGGGCGATGGCCAGGCCGATCCCCGCACCGAGGAGATATCCAAATTTCTCGATGAGCCAACGCCGTCGGGCCTCGAGGCGTTTGGGCCGGGCGCGAATGGCCAAGCCGGGCGTGGGGAGCAGGACACAGATCGCCAAGAGGAGCAGCAACGGAGAGGCCGCCCAGAACTGGAAGACCGCAAAGGCCACCACGTTGACCGGCAACGCCAGCGCTCCGAAGAAGACAAGCCGATCGGTCGGTCGTGCGCCCAGAATCAGTTCGGAACGACTCTCGGCCAAGAATCGACGCGCAGGGTCGTCGAAAAGGCGGATCAAGTCGGGGATCGAATCGATTCTTCCTCCGAACTGGTGCGCTAGATGCCGGGGCCAAGCCTCCCAATCAGTAACGATCCGGTCGAAGTGGTTGGTGTATTCGGCAAAGTAAACCACTGTCGTGACCGTCAGCACGAGCAAGACCACACCTAGGCCGCTCAATAATGAGCGTTGAGCGTCCCACCAGGGCGAGTCGGGGCTATCGCGAAAGAGCAAAGGTAGCCCATAGCCATGGCCGAACTGACCTCCGATGATCAAACCAACAAAAATCAATGGAACCGACAAAGGCCAGTGCTCGGCAAATCGCCCAATCAACCCAAGGTCGCCGAATAGATAAACTCGGAGGGTGATCACGATCGCCAACGGCCAGAGCGTCAGCACCAGGATCGAACGAATCGCTGACCATCGACGGAGCCGGCGCTCCTGCTGGAACGGATCCGACTCGTCACACAGCGCATACTCATCCCCGAAGTCCAGCACGCTTCGCATCGCCGTGGATCCCTCCGGCCCTCGCCCCAGTCTCCCAAGTTCGATCTTGCGAGATCGCAGCGAATCGGGAAAGCCCTTTTTCGTCGGATCCAACAGTAAGCGATCACATGATCGATCTGCCCGCTTCGAATGCTCGGAGCGATGCGTGATCAGACGGGCTAGGACCCCCCAGGCCGCGATCAGCTCAGAGGGCCTCTCGGACAGCATGGCCCATCTGGGTTGTCGACGACGTGCCACCGATGTCCGCGGTCCGTACCTGACCAGCGGCCAGGACGCTGGTGACGGCCTCCTCAAGTTGACGACCGGCCTTGAGGGCGACCGGATCGGCGTTGCGGTGGCCCAGCCAGTCAAGCATCATCGACGCCGAGAGGATCAGAGCGAGCGGGTTGGCCACGTCCTTACCGGCCAGTTGAGGTGCAGTCCCATGCGAAGGCTGGAACAAAGCGTGCCGCTCACCGATTTCGGCCGAGGGACCCAGACCAAGCCCACCGACGATCGCCGCTCCAAGGTCGGAGAGGATATCGCCGAACTGGTTCTCCATAACTAACACATCATAACATGACGGATCTTGGACGAGGTAAAGGCTCATTGCGTCGACGTAGGCCGCCTCGGCGGCGATCTCGGGGTGCTGGTCGGCCACCTCGAAGAAGACCTTGCGGAAGAAGGCGAAGCTCCGGAAGACATTCGCCTTGTCGACACAGGTGACCGTCTTCTGCCCGTCGCTCGGTCGACCAGATCGGCGTTCGGCCAGCGTGAAGGCGTGCTCGACGACACGTCGGGTCCCCTCCCGGGTGACGACCAGCGTGTCGGTCGCCACCTCGTCGCCGACGGTCGCGCCACCCCCGAATGAGGCGAACAACCCTTCGAGGTTCTCGCGGATGATCACCAGGTCGATCCCAAATCTAGCCGTCGTCAACGGGCAGGGAACCCCGGGGTACAGTTTGACCGGTCGCTCAGCGGCATATAGTTCCAGAGCTCGTCGGAGTCCGACCATCATCTCGGGTTGGACTTCGGTCCCGTCGGGCTTGCGGACATCGGGCAACCCGATCGCCGCCAGTAACACCGAGTCGGCTTGAAGGCACGCCTCCAGTACGTCCTCGGGTAACGCGACACCATGCTGGGCGTAATGTGCAGCACCCGCGTCGTACGACGTCAACTCCAAGTTGAGCCCTGGTGTCTTCGCGACCAACTGATCAATCAAATCGAGGGTTACCCGCGTGATCTCCGGGCCGATCCCATCTCCCGGTAAGACAGCGATCCGATACGTTGACATCATCGCACCTCAAAGGATTGGCGACCTTACGGGGTTGTTCCCTGAACGCCCGGGTCCAAGCGGTCCCAGCCATGCAACGTCTTGGACTCGATCCAGTCGGTCACCAGTCCACTGAACTCGGCGAAATGCGGTGTCTTTCGGTGCGCATCGAACGCCTCGCGGTCGTCATAGACCTCGAAGAGGAAGAACCGCCGGGAGTTCTCGGGATCGACACCGACGTCGAACTGACGACAGCCCGGTTCTCGGTCGACCGAGTTGCGTGCCTGGTTGGCGACGGCTCGGCGAAAGGCATCGGCATGCTCCGGCCGGATCACGAACTCGACGGTGATGAGGTACATGATTGTCGTTTCCGCTCAAGCGCAGGCAAAATTCGTGAAACTAAATCAGATCACGATGGGAAGCGTTCCTGGAGCGTTTGGCACTGCTCAGGGGTCAGCCATCTCGTCGGTGCGCCACGGAGCAGCAGGTAGAGCTTAGCGGTCTCCTCGAGTTCTTCGATCGCTGAGACGGCTGCGCCGAGCGACTTACCCGCGACGACCGGCCCGTGATTCGCTAGTAAAACCGAGCGGCTCGTTCGTGCCTCCGCGCCGACAGCTTCGGCCAAGTCGAAATCTCCCGGCGGATAGTAGGGGATCAGCGGCAGACGACCGACCCGCATGATGTAGTAGGCGGTGATTGGGGGCAACACGTCGTCGGGGTCGACATCGGCCAGGCACGAGACCGCTACCGAATAGGTCGAGTGGAGATGCACCACCGACGACTCTTCCGGACGCTCGCGATACATCGTCAGGTGCAGAAACGCTTCTTTGGATGGCTTGTCACCGCTCTGGTGGTTCCCATCCCAGGTCACCTTGGCGATCCGATCGGGGTCGAGCCGTCCCATGGCCGTGTTGGTCGGCGTAATCAGGATCCCGTCGGGCAAGCGGACGCTGATGTTACCCGAGGTCCCACAGCCGTACCCACGCTCGTAGAGCGAGCGCCCGTGCTCAACGATTTGTTCGCGGAGCTCTCGCTCGCTCATGGCCACATCTCCAAGGCCTCAACGAAGAACGTCTCGCCGCCGAAGTTGCCCGACTTCAAGGCCAGGGCGATCGTCGGCTCGCCCAGCGACCAAGTCCATGGGACCCCCGGCGCGATCTGCGGGCCGATCCGGATTGCCCGGATCCCCAAAGCGTTGACGATCGCCCCGGATGTCTCGCCCCCGGCGACAACCAAGCGACGCACGCCGATCCCGACCAGGCCACGAGCGATCCGGGCCAAAGCCCCCTCGATCGCCTCGGCCGACGCCTCACGACCGTGGCGTTCCTGGATCGACCGGACCCGTTCAGGGTCAGCGGTCGTACTGATAAGAACCGGTCCGGAATTCACCCGCTCTCCCGCCCATCGGAGCGCCGATTCGACCACGGGATCCCCGCTCAGGATCGCCTCGATCTCAAGCTCCAAGCATGGATGAGCTTGTCGAAACGCCGCGACTTGCTGGCGCGTCTTCGACGAGCAGCTCCCCGACAAGACCACCGACGGGCCAGTCAACTGGGGGAACCCAGGCGGTTCGTCCTGGAGCGGGACGCTGAATCGCTCGGAGAGGAGCCGGGGCAGTCCCAGGGCAATCCCAGAGCCGCCGGTGATCAAACGGTCCTCGACGCTTCCCAGAGCCAGGTCGTGAAGGTGCCGCTCGGTCAGCGCATCGGCGACAATCAGCGGTCGTCCCTGGGCTTCCAGCGTCTCGAGATGGGCCTTGATCACCTCGGCGCCTCGATCGACAATCCGATACGGCAGTAACCCCACCGGTCGACACGACTGTCGGGCGAGGACCCGGACGAGGTCGGCATCGGTCATCGGATTGAGCGGGTGATGCTCCATGCCCGACTCGTCCAGCGGTCGGTCGCCAACGAACAAGTGCCCCTGGTAGACGGTCCGGCCGTTCGCCGGGAACGCGGGGCAGAAGAGGGTTCGGGAACCGCCGATCGCCTCCAAGAGCGCTTCGGCGACCGGGCCAATGTTGCCCCGATCCGTCGAGTCGAAGGTGGAGCAATACTTGAAGAAAAGCTTGCGGACTCCGAGAGCCTCCAGCCGCTCCCACGATCTCACGCTCAGCGCGACCGCCTCGTCCGGGGGGATCGACCGCGATTTCAAGGCCACGACCAGGGCATCGGCTCGGGGCCAGTCGTCGGTCGGTTCGGGCACGCCGAAGATAAGGAGGGTCCGCATTCCGCCCTGCACAAGAGTGTTGGCCAGATCGGTCGCGCCGGTGAAGTCGTCCGCGATGCAGCCCAGGATCATCGACCCGACTCCCGATCATCCTGCGGGACCAAGGCCAACGCACGGACCGGCGACCCGTCGCCGTCAACGATCCGCAACGGGAGCACGATCAGTTGGCAACACCCACCGGGGATCCGGTCCAGCCCGTTCAGTCCTTCGACGATCACGACCCCGGCATCGAGGAGGATCCGATGCACCTCGGTCAGTTCTCCAAGGTTGTTGACGTCGGCGACCGAAGGAGGTTCCACCCCGATCAGGGCGACCTGGCGCCGGACCAACCAGTCGGCCAATTCGGTGGAGATCACGGTGAGTTGATCGCGATAGGCCGGTGTGCCTCGACGTTCGGACCAGTCGGTCCGCAACAGCAGGCGATCGCCCGGCTGAACCCGGTCGGCCCACGTCCCCAGCCGCCCGACCCCGATCAGTTCGCTGGGTTGGACCGGGGTCAGGTCGATCACCTGAGCGGGACCGAGACAGATCTCCAAGGCCTGCTTATCGATCGTCTCGCGGTCATCCAAGAAATGCCGAGGGGCATCCATGTGCGTCCCGCTGTGCGAGTAAAGCGAAAGCGTTGTAGCGTTCCAGCCGTCTCGCGAGCGAATCCGCGCCGGGGTAATCTCGACACCGGGCATCATATTGTCGATCGGCAAGCTCAAGTCGATGATCTCGTGCTGGGGTAACAACGACTGAGCTGCGGAGACGCGGCCGGACAATCCTCCCAAGCCGGAGACCTCGCCGACTCGGACCGGTTGACCGAGCTGATCGGATCGATATGCAGCTTCCATGAGCATCATGATTTTAAGATAGCTCTGTCCGTCGGTCTCGAACTCCTGTCCCGTGCGAAGGGCATCCAGGAAATGCTGCTGGGTGGCCAGTACACAGTCTCCGGCGAACCCGATCCGTTGATGGTCATAGGTGTG
>CAZSSM010000107.1:0-19837 GCA_964609385.1 uncultured Planctomycetia bacterium | reverse complement strand
CGGGACCACCTTGGGGGTCTCGACCTTGCTCTGTGCGTTGCGTGCGGAGGTGGCGACGATCCGATGGCCCGATTCAGTCGGCTCCGAGCCCGAAGCCGTCCCAGGATGGATGGCGAGCCTCGAGACCTGGCTCGGCGATCAGGAATCGTCGGCCGCGTTGCGGATCCAATCGCCGAGGCTCCGGGTCCTCGATTCCTCGGGGGCGTCGGTCGCAACGGTCACCGCCGACGCGTCATCGTCCGCGACCCGGACCCGGGTCCCGATGACCGAGCCATCGATGGCCGAATCGGTCTCGCTGGTCGATTTGAACGGGTTCGACGCGGAAATGGCCTGCCAACGGCTGGAACGGGCGTCGACGGACGTGACGAATGGCACGATGTTGGTGCTGGGACTCGGCAAGCTGGGGCGTTGCCCGGCCTTGCAGGAGGCGATCGACTGGGCCTCACGTCGAGGTTGGGGGATCCGCCTGTTCCGCGAGATCGGCCCGATGCTCGGGGGCAGTGGTCTGGCCCTGCTTCGCGCGGAGGTGGCGCGCGACGATGAGGTCCTGGAGCGGGTCGGCGGGTTTTTTCAGGGCAACTTCTCGTTCGAAGGGCTGCTGGAATCGACCTGCCGGACCGTGCATGCGGCCTCGATGCTGGAGGAACCGATCAAGAAGCAGTTGCGACCGGCCAATTCGCCGGAGGGCCTCGACGGCGAGCGGCTGGTCCATCTGCTCCGCGAGAGCCTGGAGGAATGCGATCAACTCCGCGTCGACCTCCGGGGGAAGTACTCGCTTCGGAAGATGATCCGGAGCCGGATCGCGCCCGATGGGACGAGACGCTATGCGGCGATCCGTCCAGGCTTGGTCGTACTCAATATTGTCCGGTTTGAGGGGATCTCGGGCTTGCTTCGCTTCCTCTATCACCGAGCCTGGCGGCGTCGCGCGGCGTGAGGAATCGGTGGAGCGGAGCGTTGAGCTGCGCGGTCCGTCGAGTCGCGACCCACTTCGAGTGCGATCGAGCGAGGTTCGAGAGGATGGCGATCGGGTCGGGGGCGGTTTATGATCCCGAGGAGCCCCGGGCGGGCTCCGGGGACCCCACCTTCACCTTCGAACGTCGGCGGGACGCACCTTCCGCGATCACGTCCTTGATGCTTCGAAGCGGACCATCAGGAGATGAGCACCCATGAATCGGCAACTCACCGCGGTCCTGCTAGGCCTGGCGACGCTCACGATGGGTACGTTTGGTTCGGCCTGTCGCGCCGACCAACACGAGTTTGTTGCATTGTTCGATGGCGAGACCCTCGACGGCTGGTCGACCTACGACGGCAAGGGCGACTGGAGCGTCGTCGACGGTGTGATCGTCGGCAAAGGGCCGGTCTCGCACCTCTTCAGCGAGCGTGGCGACTACAAGAACTTCGTCTTCCGCGCCGAGATCATGATCAACGACGGTGGCAACTCAGGCATGTACTTCCGGACCGAGAAGGGCCCCGGCTTCCCCAAAGGCTATGAGGCCCAGGTCAACTCGACGCACCGTGATCCGGTCCGGACCGGATCGATCTACAACATGATCCTGATCAAGAAGTCCCTGCACGAGCCCGACGAATGGTTCACCCAGGAGGTCCGCGTCGAGGGGAACCGGATCACCGTCTCGGTCAACGGCGAGGAACTCTACACCTTCATCGATCGCGTCAACTCGCACAGCCAAGGCCACTTCGCCTTCCAGCAGCACGATCCAGGCAGCACCGTTAAGATCCGCAAGATCGAAGTCAAGGAACTGCCTTGAGTAACGTGAGTTGATCCGGGGTCGTCCGCCTCGTCCCAACGACAGATCGGCCTCAATATTCGAAGACCGGTTTCTCGCGGGCGGGTCGATGGGTCCGCAACATATTGAGGGTCGTCTCCATGTCCTGAGGCAGGGGGGCGACCAGTTCGAGCGACCGCTTCGACTTGGGATGGATCAGGCGGAGCCGATGCGCATGGAGGGCCTGCCGCTCCATCAGGAGCCTCGACGGGTCTTCCGACTCCGGGGCGTCAGGGTCATTTTCGTTGCGGATCGTCTCTGGAGCTGCGACCGGACTCGGCTCGGACTTCGAAGGGGGGCTGGTGCCGAGCAACTCGGCGACCGCCAGGCGATCGCGTCCGGAGTAGAGCTTGTCGGCGATGATCGGCAGGCCGATGTGGTTCATGTGGACGCGGATTTGGTGGGTCCGTCCGGTTTCAGGCTTGCAACGAACCAAGGCGTAGCCATCGAACTTCTCGAGGACCTCGAAGAAGGTGACCGCCGGCTTGCCGCCGTCCTCGGGCAGGCGGATGGCCATCTTCTCGCGGACCGTCGGGTGGGGGCCGATCAATCGCTCGATGTAGTCGCTGTCGCGCTCGGGTCGGCCGTAGACCAGGGCCAAGTATTCCTTGTGGATGGTCCGGTACTCGAACTGATGGGCCAGGGCGCGATGGGCCTCGTCGGTCCGGGCGATCAGGATCAGGCCCGAGGTGTCGCGATCCAGTCGGTGCACGATGCCGGGCCGCTCAGCGCCTCCGACGCTGGAGAGGCTTTCGTAGCGATATTGCAGGGCGTTGACCAGGGTGCCTGACCAGTTGCCCTTGGCTGGGTGGACGACCATGCCGGCGGGCTTGTGGACGACGGTCATGACCTCGTCCTCGTAGACGATCTCCAGCGGGATGTCTTCGGCCTTGGGGACCTCGTCGTGGAGTTCGGGGAGCCAGATCCGGATGAGGTCGCCGTCGCGGAGCCGGTAGGAGGCGCGCACGGGCCGTTTGTTGACCAGCACCGCTTCGGCGTCGATCAGCTTTTGGACGACCGTCCGGGAGAATTGCCAGAACCGACTAGAGAGATAGGCGTCGATCCGCTTGCCATCGATCCGGCCACGGATGACGAACTCCTGCGGCTCCTCGGAGAGCGGCGGAGGCACAACCGTCGTCCTTTCCAAAGGTGGTTGGGCGCGGGTGCGGGCTTTTCGAGATTCGTGGTGGTTCGAAGCCCGCGCCTGCCGACCCAACCCGATCCGACCGATCATTTGATCTGGAGAGGAGAGGGGCCTTGGCGACCCTCCCGGTCGGATCGGACACCCGGATCAGCCGTTCGGTTCGTTTTCGTCCCCCGGAGCCTCGGTCGACGGGATGTCCTCCGGTTCGGACGCTGAGGGGTCTCCCGGATCGTTCGACGCGTCGGACGGTTCGTCAAGCGGTTCGATCTGGAGCGGCGCGAACGGGTTGTCGCTCGGGAAGTCGCGATCGAGTTGAGCGGGATCGCGGTTCGAATCGCCTTGAGGCGCATTGGGAATGGAGGGCTCAATGGGGCGCACGAGGTCTTGGAGACCGCCGAGCGTACTCGGTGGGTCGTTCATGCTGGTCGTCGTATCGGTCTCCGTCTCAGGCTCAGTTTCGGCCGAGGCGATTCCATAGACCTCATAGTCGCGGATCCGATTGTAGAACTGCTGGTCTTGAGGCAGGACCAGTTGATCCTCGAGGCGTTGTCGGGCCTCCAGGGCGAGATTGGCTTCACGGGTCTCGGCCCAGTCCTCGTTCTCCTGCACCTGATCGTACAGCGCGATGGCATCGTCGAGCTTGTTGCGCGTTTCTTGGACCCGTGCCAGGGTGAAGAGGATCAGCCGTTCGAGGCGACCGCCCGACTCGACCTGGCTCTCGAGGCCTTCGAGGTCCTCGACGATCGCCTCGAGGGTCCGGTTGTTCCCGCGGATCAGTCGCTCAAACTCGTCGCGGTTGGAGACGATTTGGCCGGTCTCGTCGCGCGGAGGCAGTTCGCTGACGGCTCGGTTGAACCGCTCAACAGCGTCGCGATAGCTGGCCCATTGGGCTGCCAAGGTCGTTTCGGTCCCGTCCTCGGCCTCGGCCAACGAGCGGAGATCGTTGGTCGTGTCGAAGTTATCGAGATAGATGTAGCGGTCCCAGGCGTTGGCGTTGGCTTGATCGAGTCCTCCAGGGCGGTTGATGAAATAGACTCCCCCGACGATCCCGGCGATGATCAGAATCGTCGGGATCCAGAAGCCGAGTCCTCGTTGGGTAAGCCCTTTGAGGAACTTGGCCAGTTCGTTCTCTTCCAAGGCCTCGTTGATCTGAGGATCGACCGCCGGATCAGGCCCCGGGCGCTGGCCGTCATCGTCATGGGGAGGACCATCCCCGTTGGTCGGCTCGTGGTCGGCGTCGGGGCCGTTCTGAGCGACCTCGTCGTGGTCGTGCGGATCGACCGGCTCGGCGATCGTCTGCTCAGGACGCTGCGATCGCTGGGACCGCGAACGGGGGATCCGGGCCTTCTTCTTGGAGCGCTTGGCCATGTCCGGTCTCGATTCGCCTGGCTCTCTGCAAACGGAACCCACCACCGGCGGGTTCCTCGGCAAAAGTGCCAGACTATGCGTAGGCCCGAACCGTGGTCAAGCTCGGCACGGGACCCGCTGTTGGTGCATCGCGTGCCCCCGGCCAGGCGCCGTCGTCAAGACTCTCGGACGTCCTCGAGCCGGGCGATCGCCACGACCTCGCTGCGGGCGACGAGGACCCGTTCGCGATTGCGTCGGATCCCGACGGTGGCCGCGTCGTAGACGTAGAGTTCGCGGGTGGCCTGGCTGTCGCGGAAATCGTGGAGGTCGGCGTCTCGGAGTTCCAAGAATCCGGGTCCGATCCGGGTCAGCGTCCCCAGGCAGACATAGGGCGCGGCCAGGTCCACGACGATGACCTGACCGAGCAGGGACTCCGGGGATGGGGCGTCGTTCGCGTTGAGTGGATCCATGGCGAGGTCGAGCTCCGAGCGTCGGCGTCGAAGGTCGGGAGGGAGATTCCCAGGTGCGGCTCGGATCAGCCTGGTTCGCGTGTCGGCGATCCGTTGCGAACTGCGATTGACCAAGTTTAGGGGTCGTCATAGCCTCCCGCCACCATGAGAAACCTCAACCCCACCCCCGCTGCGTCGTGCGCGTTGGTCCTGTCAACGGCCCTGCTCCTGGGCGCGACCTGGCAGGCCCCCACGACGGTCTCCGAGAACGGCGACGCCGAGTCGCGCGTTCACCTGTTGACTGATGGTACGGTTCTCTTCGGCGAGCGGACCCGGATCGATGGCAGTCGGCGCCCGCGCTATCAGATCGATGCGCATAACGGCTCCCTTCCTAAGGTGATCACCGCCGATCGCTTGGTGCGCAGCTTCCCGACGCACCTGGACGCCGTCCGTTATCGAGAGGCCCGGATCCCGCAAGGGGACTTGGACGCCCGGCTCGAACTGGCCTGCTGGTGCTTGGAGCTGGAGAACCAAGCGCCCCTCTTGGAGCGGCCCGGCTTGACCGAGGCGCGGATGGGTATCCTCCGGCAGATGCTCGCGATCGATCCCCAGCATCTGCGGGCCAGCGACATGCTCGCCTCGGCCGAATCGCGCGCGAACCGCCAGGTCCGCGACCCCAACGTCCAGCAGGCCGGGGGTGGGCGTGTCGCGCACGAGCCGTCTCGCGGCCGGTCGACTGGTCTGGGTCCCGAAGCGCTCGCGGAACTGTTCGACCAGCCGCCCGGTCTGGCCTACGAACGGTTCCAAGAGTACCGCAATTGGATCCACCCGTTGGTCATTCAACAGGCCTGTGTCCGTTGTCACGGCCGGAACTACGAGGGGCGGTTCCAACTGATTTCCAACCCGCCGCGATCGAAGCGTTCGATCGATCCGGAGGTCCTCCGGTTCAACCTTGAGCGGACCCTCGATCTGATCGACAACCAACACCCGGGCCAATCCGAGCTGTTGGTCCGCGCGATCATGCCGCACGGGCAGGCCAATCGGGCTGCGCTCAACGGCACGGAGGATCGTCGATACCTCGCCCTGTTGGAGTGGGTCAACCGGGTCACCGGCCACGCGCAAACCGAGTCGACAACCGGGTCGACCATCGCCAACAGCCCGGCAGTCGAGGACCCCAACGGTCGGCCCCCGCGCCCCTTCGTCCCGCCGGCCGTTGTCAACCCGGACTCGACGGGCACCACCTTCGCCGGCTCCCGAGCCCCGACCAACGCCCAGGCCCTCCCAACGGCCCCTTCGTCGCGAGCAGCCGCACGCCCCACCTCGGATCCAACGAGCCCCAACAACCCGAACGCCCAGCCTCCGCAGCTCCCAGTGGGACCACGGTACCGGATCCCCGGTGTCTCCGAAGATATTCGTGATATTCAAGTGTATCGCGGGTCGGACGATCCGGAGAAAGATACCAAACCCGAACCGCCCGCACCTAAAGCCAAGACGCCTTCGACGAGTAAGCCACTCGACACCGAGACGCTCACCGAGTTTCTCCGACAGATCCGCCGACAACAGCAGCAGCGGCGCCCCCAAACCTGACTCATCCGATCTGTTCCGAGTCGATCCGATTCCGGATTGGGAACGATCCGTTGGGGAGCTGATCGCTTCCCGTTGACCCACGACGTTTGCGTTCCTGATCCCGAACTGACCAGACGCGGCTGTTCTCATCATATCGGTGAGGATATCCGCGTTCTGGTGTTTGATAGATGAATTTATGATCCGTTTGTGGTCCTTTGGGCCGGATCCGGGTCGCTTGACCGGATCGAGGGGCCGTCTACAAGAGCAAAGACGGAGAAAGGGCACAGATCCTCGACGAGTTATCGGTCTTCTTGGGAGTTTCCATGGCGGATCAGGTGTTTTTGGTCACGGGGGGAACGGGCGGGATCGGGTCGGCCTTGTGCCGACGGCTGGTCTCTCGGGGCAATTCGGTGGCGCTGTTGGCCCGCAACGCCGATGCGGTTGGTGCGTTGGCCTCCGAACTCGGGCCACGCGCCCTGGGCCTGTCTGGGGACGTCCACTCGGCCGAGGCACTCGAGTCGGCCGTGACGCAGGCTAAGGACCACTTCGGACGCCTCGACGGCCTGGCCCACTGCGTCGGCTCGATCTATCTCAAGCCGCTCCACCTCACCTCGCCCGAGGACTTTCTCCAGACCGTCAACCAGAACTTGACGACCGCCTTCCTGGCCTGTCGGGCCGTGCTGGGGACGCTCCGCAAGCAGTCCTCTGGGTCGATCGTCCTGTTCAGCACCGTGGCGGTCCGGATGGGTCTGAACAATCACGAGATCATCGCTGCGTCCAAGGGCGGGATCGAGGGGATGGTCCGCTCGGCGGCGATCACCTACAGTCGGTTCGGCGTCCGGTTCAACGCCGTCGCGCCGGGCATGACCGACACCTACATGGCCGCCCCCTTATTGAAGGATGCGACCTCGAGGGCGATGAGTGAGGCGATCCACCCGATGGGTCGGATCGCTGCGCCGGACGATGTCGCCGCGACCGCCGCGTTCCTGCTCGGGCCCGAGAGTGGGTTCGTCACCGGACAGGTCTGGGGCGTTGATGGCGGGCTCGGCAACGGGCAGGTGCCACCCAAGATGGCGCCTCGCCCGGCCAAGTGATCGGCGTCGACATGACGCGATCGCCCGGTCGACAGGATTTCCACCCCCAGTCATCTCCAATCCCCCAATCACCCAAAGTGTCGACGTCCCGATCCGCCTGGGCGTTGACATGTCCTGGTCTTGAGGAGCGAAGCGACCCGTGTTCGGATCCGTGCCGGCCCTGGATGCGGTCTTCCTGCTCCAGATCTTCGATGTAATTTATGTCCTCGCGCTGACGGCCTTGGTCGGCAGCATCAGCTATTTCTCGTTCGGCGTGGCTCCGACGATCTTCGAGGTGCTGCCGGCCGACCAGGGGGCCCGCTTCGTGCGGACGCTCTTTCCGCATTACTACTTGTGGAACACCTACGCCGCCGTGGTCGCGCTGCCGGCCCTCGTGATCCCGGCATTGACCCACACCGATCTCCGTTCGGTTTGGCTGGGGATTCAAGCGGTCATGGTCATCGGGGTCGTTCTGACGATGCTCTACTCGGGCCAAGTGTTGACCCCCGCCATCAACGCGGCGCGTGATGCTGGTCCCGAGCAGGACGCGCGGTTCCAAGCCTTGCATCGTCGGAGCGTCGTGCTCAACGGCCTGACGCTCCTCGTCGGCCTTGTCCTGCTGGCCAGCTTCGCCGTGCGGCCCGACCCAAGCAATCCGATCCTGGAACTGACCCCCGAAGAACGCCTTGCCGAGCAGCTTCGGGTCCGGCAGATGATGGAGACGATCAGCGAGGAGGATCTCCGCGACCTGCTCCGGATCAAGCGGGAAGAGGCCGCGCGTCGCGGCAAGATTCCCGAATATCTGATGGATCCCGACGCTGCGCTCGACGACGACGATCGTAACCCTGACGACGACGATCCGTCCCTGTCTTCAAAACCTTGAGCCAATCGACAGGGGAAACGCGGGACACCCGACCGAATTGCCCAAGGCGGCGGAACGGCTGGGTGTCCGAGGCTATTTTCAATATGTTTTATCAGTCTGGAAGTTCGTTCCGTCCGCGTCGATCGGCAACGCTATCCCAAAACGGCCTCGAATCAGACGCCACCAGCTCGTCCACGCGTGGGCGGTTGCGGGCCGCCTCCGGTCGTTCTGGTTCTTCCCGGACCCGAGCCTGAGCCCGACGTCGGCGGTTGCGGGCCATTTCCCGTGCCGATACCTTCAGTCCGTCCCTGTCCGCTGGGCTGATCGACAAATCCGCCGGTGCCGGCTTGGGGCTGAGATCCCTGAACGTTTCCGCCGCCACCTCGTCGAATCCGTCGTGGTTTTCTCGGTTCGGTCTGGCCATCCTCCCCGGTTCTGACGGGCGGGTTTGGTCCTCCTCCAGTGATCGGCTCCAGCGTTCCCGAGGGATCGCTGACGATCAGACCGTAGGGCGGATTGATCACATTAGGAATCGGCGGCTGTTTGCCCACGATGTCGATGATACCGCCACGATTGAGCGCAACGCGGTTCAGTTCGCGACCGTCGAGGGTGCAGATCTGGACCGTCTCACGGGCGAAGGATGTCAAGCGATAGGCGGCGTTCGCCGGACACATTCCCAAGGGTCGACGATACGGCGAGACGATCGCCAGTTGGACCGGAGCCCCGATCAGATTGCGGAGTTCGACGACGTTGTCCTGCTGAGCGTCGGCATTGGCGGTCGCCCAGAGGGTCAACCCGAACACCGACGACATGACGATTTTGGATCCGAGCGAGGTCAACATGGAATATCTCCTGGTCTTCGGGACGACTAATGTTGGGTCACGGGAGCCATCCACTCGGATGACTTCGCCTTGCTGACCAGGAACTCACGGAGGAGGTCCGCCACCCCTCACCCATTGGGAAATAATCCTTCTGAAAAATGATATGTGTTTTCATTTAACAAAATATATAGATTAATTTGGCCCGCCCGGTGCACAGGGGCCGGGCGGGCTTGGATTTCTAAGTGATGTGCTGCGAGCGATCGGGAGGGCGTTCGTGGTGCCTCAAGGGCTTGGGACGATCCGGCTGAGGAATTCGGGGTCGGAGTAGACCCGGAAGGTCTGGCCGTTGGGGTAGTAGTGCATGCCCTCGACGCGAGTGGGTCCGACCTGGGAGCCTTGGATCACGCGGTAGATCGCGATTCCGCCATTGTCCAGGACGGCGGTCCGTGCATCCGACATGCGGTCGCGGACGATCAGACCCGTGCTCGTTCGGGAGCCAAAGAAGTTATGCGTCACTTCTCCCACACCCTTTTCATCGATGCTGAAGCTTAGTTGGAACCGCTGAACGGATCCGTTCCGCTTTTGCTCCTCGCGGATCATTAAATAGTTGATCGCTTCGCTGAAACGATCGTTGGTCACAGACGTGACCGGGTTGGGGTCCGTACTCCCGATGGGCGGATCAATCACCCCCACTCCCGATTGGTCCGTGTCGACGGAGTCGCCGTCACCCTGGAATCCGACGAGCATGCTGATGTAGACGTTGCGTCCATCGGGCGAGTTGGCGATGCCGATGCCGAAGTCGGTGCAGGGTTCCCAGAATCCGCGTCCCAAGGTCGGCATCACGTGCCCCCCATTCTTGCCCTCGGACATGAAGCTGTCGATCGCCTCGATGCCCACGTTGCCCAGCTCCGCCCGGGTGGAGTCGAACTTGGCGAAGAGGACCTCGAAGTTGGTCTGATCGTTGGGCGCGTAATCGGGCAGGTTGTAGCCGGCCTCCCGCATCCACTGGTTCATGCCGATCCGTTGTCCGTTGATGAACATGATGTGGGGATCGCCGGTCTGCATCGCCTGGGGGTTCTGCGCGAGCCATTGGGCCTTGCGTTGGCCGGCCTGGTTGAGGGCATTGTTGGACCTCAGAGCCGGCCGTGACTCCACATCGGGGTCGGCGAGCGTCGGGTGGAGCCTGGCGAAGGCCCGAGGGTTGGCTCGGATGCCGTTGAGGTAGTCGAGGGTCTTCCGCTTCTCGGCCTCGATGTCGACAGGTCCCGGGGGCGTCGGATTGATGGGATCGTTCGAGGGTGGGTCTCCGCCGCGGTTCTGGTCGTCATTAATGTTGAAGGTGCCGCTTCGGCTGATGCTGATCCGGTGGAGTTGTCGTCCTTGGAGCGTGGTGATTCGGACGACCTCGCCGCGATCGAAGTCGACCTCGACGTTCTCTCGAGGTTGAAGTCTCCCGAGGTCTTCGAATGACGGGGCGATGACCGCGAGTTGCACGGTGCCATTGGTGTTGTTTCGGAACTCGACGAGGAAAGGCTTCTGAGCCTGGGCGGAGGCCCCGAGACCCAATGCCAAGGTGATCGTCATCGCAACGAAGCGGGGTCGGTGGATCGAGCAACGCGTCATCATGGTCTGGTTCCAGTAATCAGAGTGTCTCATTGAGTGATCGGAGGACCCGAATCGGACCGGATCATCCCGTCCGACCTGGGACTCACGGTCGAGGGGCCTGACCCCTCACGGTTCCGAGAAAAAGACACCCCGAGCCTAAGGCATGGCGGAGCGCTCCCGATCGACGTTGAGCGAAAGGTGCTGCCATGCCGATCGAGGACGAGACGGATCCTCGGTCCGATCGCGGTTCTCGACCCGCCCAACGAATCGGAACCCCCTCTGGCCCCTCGGGAAGTTGCCGGAGATCAGCAGTCCGGGAGGACCCTTGGGAAAAACCCGGGGGTGGGTGACACCCTTGTGGAGGCTTGGAGCCGCCATCGGCTAGACTGCCCCCATTGGGTTGATGCGTGGCGCCAAGGCTCCGAAGATCGGAATGGTCTCGGGAATGCGAACCAACACCTTCGGTGACGCGGAATCGAAACCGAGCCCTGGAACTGTGGAGGGGGAGGACCTCCTCGACCGGATCGATATGGTCTGCGAGGCCTTCGAAGATGCCTGGCAGCGCGGCGAGCGACCCGAGATCGCGCCATACCTGAGCGATTGGCAGGGGGCGGACCGCCAAGCGCTCTTCCAACACCTCGTCGAACTCGACATCGACTATCGGGGCCGGACCGGCGAGCCCCGCTCGATGGCTGACTTGCTCCCCCAATTTCCTGAATACCAATCGTTGCTCCGTGATCTGATCACGAAGCATGAGGCGGTCATCAACACCGTTCGCCTCGGCGAGCAGTCTACGGTCGGCCCCGGCAAGAAGGCCAAGCCGACCTCGACCGAAACCGCTTCGCTCGGCCGACTTCGGGACTATGATCTGCTCGAGGAGATTGGTCGTGGGGGGATGGGGATCGTCTTTCGGGCCCGACAGCGGGCCCTCAATCGGGTCGTCGCGCTGAAGGTCATCCGCGCCGGCGAACTGGCCGATTCGCAGGAGGTCGCGCGGTTCCATGCCGAAGCACAGGCGGCCGCGCATCTTGACCACCCGGGGATCGTCGCCGTCCACGACGTGGGTGAGGAAGAGGGTCAGCACTATTTCTCGATGGCCTATGTCCCCGGCCAAAGTCTCGCGCAGCGGCTCGCCGAGGGACCGGTATCGTCCAGCAGACCGTCGACTGGCTCATCCCGATCGCCCGCGCCATCGACTATGCCCATGACCGGGGCATCGTCCATCGCGACCTCAAGCCCGGCAACGTCTTAATGGCCCCCGACGGCACACCACGTATCACCGATTTCGGTCTGGCCAAGCGCATCGAGGGCGATTCGGGACTGACCCATACCGGGCAGATCCTCGGGACTCCCAGCTACATGCCTCCGGAACAGGCCGCCGGCGAGAGCGAGGTTGGCAAGCCCGCCGACATCTACGCCCTGGGCGTGCTCCTTTATGCGCTCCTGACCGGAGGGCCCCCTTCCGGAGCCCCAACCCCTACGACACCCTCCTCCAGGTCATTCACCATGACCCGGTTCCCCCGCGTCAGAGCAACCCCAAGATCCCTGTCGATCTCGAGACGATCTGCCTGAAATGCCTCGAGAAAGACCCCGATCGACGCTACGCTTCGGCGAACGCGCTGGCCGAGGAACTCGAGCGATTCCGCGACGGTCAACCGATCCAGGCACGACCCATTGGGGGATTTCGACGCGCCTGGCGACTCGGGCGCTGTCATCCGGTGGTGGCCGGGCTGGTTTTCGCGGTCATGGTCTCGCTCTTAGCCGGGACCTTGATCTCGAGCTACTTCGCTGTGCTCGCCCAGAATCGAGCGGACCGGCTCGAACAGGCCACGAAAGACGCCCAAGAGCAGGGGCTCATCGCGCTCGAGACGCTCCTCATCGAGATCGACAATCGCCTTTATGAGGTGCCCCAAGCACGCGAGGTGCGGGGGGCGATCCTCAATGACGTCATCCAGAGCCTCGACCGGATCGTCGACGGTGGCTTGGGACGGGCCAACGTCGACACTGCCGCGGTCTTCATCAAGCTCGGGATCATCTTCAATAGCGTCGGCGACGCGAACAACACCGGCGCCCATGAAGCCGCGATGAAATACTTCCGCGCTGCCGAGCGGATCCTGCTCCGGTTGAATCGAGCGGAGCCGGACCATGTCGTCGCATTGCGGATCCTCACGCAGGTGACCGTTCGAATCGCCCGGGACTATATCGACCGAGAAGAGTTCGCCTTTGCCGAACCCGAGTTGGTCAAGGCTGTCGCCCTCGCCGATCGATTGATCCAGCAAGCCCCGGACGATACCTACTGTCTCATCGAAGTCGCCAGTGTGTACCAAGAGTGGGGATATCATCTCCTTGATGGAGGTCGTCCCACGGATGCGGAACAGGCTTACCTGATTGCCAGGGATGCATCGTCCAAGGCTTTGTCGATCGAACCCGAGGATTATCACATTCAGGACGTTCATGTCTCGTCACTCGGGCATCTCGGAGATTACTATTTTTGAATCCGATGACCTCGAGCAGGCGGGCTTGCTCTACCAGTCCGCTTTGGAGATGGCGTCGGCGATCCTCGAGGCCGAACCCGACCAGGCCGAGGCCCACGCCTCGTACAGCGTGATGCTGGAGCGACTCGGCGAATACTATCTGGAGCGGAACGAGATCGAGCGGTCTCGGCAGTCGTTCCTCGATTCCCTGGCGGCTCAGGAACGTGCTGTGGAACTCGATCCGCAGAACTTGAGGCATCGTCGCGACCTTGCCACTGGCTGGTCTGAGGTCGGCAAATATCTCTTTCGGACGACCGGCGAGATTGAGAAGGAGCTGGACGCCTACCACGAGGCCGTTCGGATCCGCAAGGCGATCCTCGAGGACGACCCCAACGACGTGGCCAGCCTCGAGTCGTTGTCGACCACCGAACCGCGAATCCGACGATTGGAACAGGTGCCGAATCAATGATGTCTCGGCACCTGACCGAGACGGATTCAAGGTCAGCCGAAAGGGGGACAATGATGTCGGAGGATCATTCGATCACGGCGATGCTGGTCGATCTCAAGTCCGGCGACGAAGTGGCGGCGCGGCTGGTTTGGGAGCGGTTCTTCCATCGCGTCTGCGCGCTGGCCCGGACCAAGATGGCGGCTTCGCGTGAACGATCGACCGACGAGGAGGACATGGCCCTGAGCGCGATCAACGCCCTCTGCATCGGGGCGCGGGAGGGCCGATTCCGGAAGCTCGAGGATCGGGACGACCTCTGGCAGGTCCTGGCCATGATCACGGTGCGCAAGGCCGCCAACGTCTATCGGAACCGCGAGGCGCGCAAAGAGTCCGGTGAGTCGATCCTCGGCTTCGATAAGGACGGCGAACGGCGCGGGATCGACGCGGTCATCCACGGCAAGGCCGACGACCTCCTCATGGAGTCGCTCGGGCAGAGCTGCGAGCACCTCCTGGGGATCCTCGATCCCAAACTCCAGGAGATCGCTCGGCTCAAGCTCGAAGGCTACAGCAACCAGGAGATCGCCGATCGCTGGAACCGCTCGGTCAAATCGGTCGAACGTTACTTGGCGATGATTCGACAGAAATGGAATGCGGTCATCGGGCCCGACTCGGGATCGCCGGTTGGGTCAATCGCTTGAATGATCAAACGATGCGTGTTTTGGTGCTCTGAATCTCGACAAGGGGTACGATGGACCGCAACGACCTGGATGATCGCCGCTGCAGGTCGCGTCGGACCAACACTTTGAAGCTGGCGAGCGGTTTGCCAGTGCGGTCTTGCGGGCGTTGGCCAAGGGGACGATTCCCAAGAAAGCCACCAACTCACGCGGGAGGACGCTCACCCCTCATCGTCGTTGGAAAAAACGGGGACGACTGCTCTGCTACTCGGGGGTCGCGTCGGGACATACGAAGGCATCGGTCGGGTTGACGAAAGTTGCGGATCACGGATCGTGGAGATCGCTCGCGACGCCCGGCTCGTTGGATCGCCCGGCATGGCCTCGAGTCGTCTTCCAAGATTGGGTGGGGGATGATCGGGAGCCTCTGACCCGGCGGTCTGGCGAGACCTGAGGAATTGCGATGGGAGGCGCCGGGATTGCTCCGGTTGTCTTGGGAGCGCTTCGAGCGATAGATTACTTCGCGGGCGAAAGATTCGAGAGACTGCGCCTCAAGCGCGCAATGGACCCGTTGGAGGCCCGATTGATCGGACCGGAGACACCGATTTGGGGAACGATGATGGATTCGCCCTTGCCCAACGGCCAGGCATTCGAGGTCTACCTGCTCGGCACGACCGAGTTCGCCGACCTCCGCGAGTTGCAGCTCCGCTTGGTCTACGATCTGGGCGAGACCGGGACGGCGTCGCTGGTCCTCTGCGAGCATCCGCCGACGATCACTGTGGGTCGTCAAGGGAGCCGTTCGCACATTCGACCTGACGACGATCAACTTCAGCGCTGGGGCCTGGACGTCCATTGGGTCAATCGCGGGGGCGGCTGCGTGCTCCACATGCCCGGTCAACTGGCGGTCTACCTCTGTATCCCGCTGCGGACGCTTGGCTTGTCGTTGCAGAGCTACGTCGACGACCTGCACCAGATCGCCATCAACGTGCTGGGCGACTTCAGCTTGGTCGGGCAGACTCGCGCATCGAGTCCGGGGGTCTTCGTCGACCAGGCGCGGGTGGCCTCGGTGGGCGTAGCTGTGAAACGCTGGATCGCCTACTATGGGCTGTATCTGAACGTGGCGACGTACCTGGACGCCTTCGGCGCGATCCTCAACGAGCCCGATCCAGACGATCGCCACCGCCCGCTCCGTCAGACCTCGATGGAATCGCGACGGCAACGACCCGCGCCGATGACTCGGGTGCGCGAGTCGTTGATCGCCCACGTCGAAGGGACCTTCGGCCTCGAACGCCGGCATGTCCTGACGAACCATCCCATGATCCGAAGGAAGGTCCGGCCCCATGTCTACGCTCCCAGCTATGGATAGCCGATTCGCGATCCTCGATGCCCAAGAGGTCGATCGGGATCGGCAACGTCTGGAGCAACGACGGCCCGACGGCACGCAGCGCCTCCCTCGATGGCTCAAGCGCCCGATCCCCAAGGCGCGCGGCACCTATTTCACCGACGAACTGATCCAGGAACTCGGCCTGGAGACCATCTGCGCCAGCGGCAAGTGCCCCAACCGAACCGAGTGCTGGACCCGTCAGACCGCCTCGTTCATGATCCTGGGCGATACCTGCACCCGACCTTGCGGGTTCTGCTCGGTCAAGCGGGGCCGGCCCGAGGCCGTCGCCGATGACGAGCCCGATCGGCTCGCCGAGGCCTGTGCCCGTCTGGGCCTGCGACACGTTGTGATCACGTCGGTGACCCGCGACGATCTGCCCGACGGCGGCGCCGACCACTTCCGACACTGCATCCTGGCCGTCCGCGAGCGGACCGGCGCGACCGTCGAGGTGCTCACCCCCGATTTCGACGGCGACACCGACGCGCTCGATGTCGTCATGGATGCCCGGCCCGAGATCTTCAACCACAACATGGAGACTGTCGCCCGGCTTCAACGCTATGTCCGCCGCAAGAGTCAGTATCACGTCAGCCTCGGCGTGCTCGACTACGTCAAGCGGGCCTACCCCGACTCCAAGACCAAGACCGGCCTGATGCTCGGGCTCGGCGAGACGACCGACGAGCTGTTCCAGACCCTCGCCGACCTCCGAAGGATCGGCTGCGACTTCCTGACCCTCGGCCAGTATCTCCAGCCCGGGCCGCGCTACTTGCCCGTGAAACGCTACCTGCCGCCCGAAGAGTTCGACCGGCTCGGCGAGTTGGCCCGGACCTTGGGGTTCGAGGATGTCGCCAGCGGGCCGTTCGTCCGCTCCAGCTACCACGCCGACGAGATGGCCGGGCACCTGCCGCCCAAGCCATCGACAACCTGAGATCCTGGTTAAGACGGGCTTGGCTTGATTCTCCGGACGCAGACGCGTTCTCGGATGAGCACAGTTCCTCAGGATGTCATCAAGTGTAATCTATGAGAATCAGCTGGGGAGGACGTTAGTGTTTCGTCCTCCTCAATCTCATGTGCAAGTTGGCGAAGTGGCCATCTCGCGTGCCGCGAACGGGATGATCCCCGCTTGAGCGTCCCGTTCCCGCGAGCTAGGCTGGCGTGTGATGACCGTCCGTAACTCCGGAAACGCCGAGCCCCTCCCACTCCGATGAGCACCACGACCTTGCCAGACGCCCCGGCTTCGGGTGTCACCTCATCCTCGACGACTCTCTTCCAGAAGATCTGGGACCGGCATGTCGTCCGAGCCACGCCCCAGTCGACATTGCTCTACATCGACCGCCATTTGGTCCACGAGGTCACCAGTCCCCAAGCGTTCGAGGCGCTCCGGCTGGCCGGGCGTCCGGTCCGTCGGTCCGACCTGACCTTCGCCACGCCCGACCACAACGTGCCGACCGAGGACCAGCACCAGATCCGTGAACGGCTCTCCCGACGCCAGGTCGAGACCTTGCGGACCAACTGCCGAGACTTCGGCATCACCCTCTTCGACGTCGGATCGGGCCGCCAAGGGATCGTGCACGTCATCGGCCCCGAACTGGGCCTGACTCTGCCGGGCCTGACGATCGTCTGCGGCGATAGCCACACCAGCACCCATGGCGCCTTCGGGGCCTTGGCCTTCGGGATCGGAACCAGCGAGGTCGAACACGTCCTGGCCACCCAGACGCTCTGGCAAGGGCCCCGACCGCAGAGCCTCGGGATCGAGGTCCAAGGGCGGCTTGGGCCGGGGCTCGAGCCCAAGGACATCATCCTCGCCTTGATCGCTCAGATCGGCACCGGTGGCGGCACCGGATCGGTCATCGAATACTTTGGGCCGGCCATCACGTCGCTGTCGATGGAAGGTCGGATGACCATCTGCAACATGTCGATCGAGGCTGGAGCCCGTGCCGGCTTGATCGGCCCCGACGACACGACGATCCAGTACCTCACCACGCACGAACGCCCGCTAGCTCCCAAGGGAGCCGACCTTGAGGCGGCCATCGCCGACTGGCGGACGCTCAAGACCAACGATCCCCAAGGATTCGACCGCGTCGTCACGCTCGACGCCTCGGCGATCGTCCCGCAGGTCACCTGGGGCACCAACCCCGGCATGACCCTCGGCGTCGACGACGTGATCCCCGAGCCCCACGAGGTCCCCAACGCCGATCCGCTGGATGTAGTCCGCGCCCTGGAGTACATGGACCTCAAGCCCGGCACGCCGATCCGTGAGATCCCCGTCGATGTCGTCTTCATCGGATCTTGCACCAACGGGCGGATCGAGGACCTCCGCGCCGCCGCCCAGGTCTTCCGAGGCCGTCGGGTCGCCTCGAGCGTCCGTGCCTTGATCGTGCCGGGCAGCGAGGCGGTCCGTCAACAGGCCGAGGCCGAGGGGCTCGACACGGTCTTCCAACAGGCCGGCGCCGAGTGGCGACAGTCCGGTTGCAGCATGTGCCTGGCCATGAACCCCGACCGGCTCACGCCCGGCCAACGCGCCGCCAGCACCAGCAACCGCAACTTCGAAGGCCGACAGGGGCCTGGCGGGCGGACCCACCTGGTCAGCCCGGCCATGGCCGCCGCCGCCGCCGTCCAGGGACGATTCACCGACGTCCGGACCCTGCTCGGATCGTGAAATCCACGTGACAACGTCCCCACGCACGTGGGCCCATTGGGAGAGAAGAGATCTGATGGAGCCGTTCACGATCCATCGCGGTCGCGTCGCCGTGCTGCCCTGGTCCGACGTCAACACCGACTTGATCATCCCGGCCCGCTACCTCAAGCGGATCGAACGGACCGGCTACGGCCCCTTGTTCTTCGCCGACAAGCGGTATCAGGCCGGGGCCGCTCCCGAGCCCGACATGCCCGAGCAGCACGGACCGCTCGACGACGACTTCCCGCTCAATCGCCCGACCTGTCGCGACGCGACCATCCTGGTCGTCGGCCGCAACTTCGGCTGCGGCTCCAGCCGCGAACACGCTGTTTGGGCGGTCGCCCAGGCCGGGTTCCGCGCCCTGATCGCGCCCGGACCCGGCGAAGGGTTCGCCGACATCTTCGAGTCCAACGCCTTCAACAACGGGCTGCTCCCCATCGAACTGCCCCAGGATCGCTACGATGTCCTGGTCAAGGCCGCTCAGGAAGGCCTCGACGGCGGCTCGGCGATCGAATTGACCGTTGACCTGGAACAACGCCAACTGTGCTTCGAGGGCGCAGACGGGCGAGAGGTCCAGATCGACTTCGCGATCCCCGAGGAATCGCGTCGACGGCTCCTGGAAGGGCTCGACACGGTCTCGGAAACGCTGGGCCACCTCAACGCTATTGAAGCACACGAGGCGAATTTGCCCCGTTGGGTCGTGCCACCCTCTACCGGCACGACGAGCTGAGTTCCGTCGTCGTACACGCTCAGGACTCGACCACGAGTGACCCAACTGCGCGACCACCAGGGGCACGGGCAAGGATGAGTCGGCTATAAAGGGCATCCCATCGCCTTCGATCCGTCACGGTGACGCAACCGGCACTCACGAGCCCCACATGAAGGTATCGGTCGTTGCCCGGCGCCGCGATCCCGGTGCCCAGATGGAACCAAGTCATGGCCTTGGAGGCGTCGCTCAGATAGCCCCGACCGAGGTCATGGGGATAGTCCGGGAGTTGGATGGGGTGGGTTCCGTTGGGGATCGGATTCCTGGAATCGGTCGTCGCGTCCAGCGGCCCGATCGGTGTCTGAAGTTTGTCGGCCCCCTTCTTGAAGCGCAGGGTGACCGGACCCCGATAGGCGGGCAATGGGCTCCCGAGCCACGAGGTCGAAGCTCCACGGGCCGCGACCGACGCCAGTGTACCGGTATGGATTCCCTCCAGGATCTTAAAGTGATCGCGATGATCGCGACGTCCCAAGTCCTCGACCCTCAAGTACTCCGGAAGAGAAATAATGCGTTGGCTTGGCTCGAGCCGGACGCGGAGCCATCCCGACGAATCCGTGATGATGTAACGGTTTGCCATAGGGGTTACCTCCCAACGGTCGATGCATGCCGGCATACCAGATTCAGGCTGTCGTCGGCTCGGCCTCTTCTTCGTTGGCGGGGTCATGCCCGAAGATCGATTCGACGAAAGCGTCGGGGTCGAAGGGTTGGAGGTCGGCAATCCCCTCGCCGACACCGATGAACTTGACGGGTAGGCCGGTCTGCTGGCGGACGG
>CAZSSM010000106.1:0-22963 GCA_964609385.1 uncultured Planctomycetia bacterium | reverse complement strand
CACCACCCCTGCCGCCCTTGACCGAGACATCGCGGTCGACGACCGGACAGCCACCACCCCCACCACCGCTAGCCGATCATTCCTGAAGGGGCGTGCTCGCAACCATCCGAAGGGAAGACCGGGCGCCTTCCCACCCTCTCGACGTCGAATCAGTTCCACCCGCGACGAATCGGAACGGTCCCGATGAAGATTGCCTGGTTCTATGACATGGACGCGTGCCGGGGTCCGACGGGTGTGACGCGGCACGCCCTGGCGCAGCTTGACCAGCTCGCCGAAGCGCCCGGGGTCGAGCTGCGGATGCTCTCGGGGCGGATCCGCGAGCCCGACGCCTTGGCCTACTGGGAGCGGTACGACCACGTCGATCGCCGTGAACTGCCGATGCGGACCCGCGACCTGCTCCGGCTCTGGCGGACCGTCGGTCGGCCGTCGGTGGACCACTGGGCCGGGCCGGTCGACTGGATCTACTGCCCGTCGGAATACTTCGTCGTTACGTCCAAGGCCCGGCTGGCCGTGACCAGCCACGACGTGCTCCAGGACCTGGAGTATCGCCCGGCCCGTCGCCGCGCGTGGCTCCATCGGCTCTTCGCCCGCGCCGAGCGGATCCTGTCGGTCTCGCGGTTCAACACGCGTCTGCTGTTGCAGCACTTTCCGCAGGCCGACGGCAAGGTCGCGCTGGTGCCTAACGCCGCCGACGACCTGTTCTTCGAGGAGCCCACACCGGCCGAACGCGCTGCGGTCCGCAACGATCTCGGCCTGGGTCCGGGGCGCCGCTACCTGCTCTCGGTGGCCAACTTCCAGCGCCGCAAGAACCTCGTCCGGATGATCGACGCCTTGGGCCGGCTCAAGGAGGTCGCCTCAGGCGAGTTGGCCTTGATCCTGCTCGGCGAAGGGGCTCCCGAGGAGACGTCGGCGCTCGAGGAGGCCGTGGCGCGGCTCGGCTCCGACGCGCGGGTGCGCTTCCCCGGCTACCGACAAGGGCGCCCGCTGCGCGCCGCTTATGCCGAGGCCGAGGCCCTGATCTTCCCCTCGCTCTGCGAGAGCTTCGGCATCCCCGCCGTCGAGGCCATGGCCCAGGGCACGCCGGTCGCCCTGGCCGACTCGACCGCTCTGCCCGAGGTCGCCGGCGAATCCGGTTGGTACTTCCCCCCCGAAGACGAAGAGGCCCTGACGCATACCGTGAGGCAGTTGCTAGACGACCCCTCGGAGCGTCGACGACGGATTGACCTGGGACGCACCCGGGCTCTACAGTTTCGATGGTCCGCGTCGGCCCGACATTTGCTTGATGCGCTTGATGTGCTCGGAGCGGTCGACGCCCCCGTTTGAGTCGTGTTCCATGCCCGACGAGGCCCATGCTCGTCCCATGTGTTTGACGCGACCCGTTCCCAACGCGCCGGCCGTTCCCGAGCCGGACCGGCGCTCCGCCTCGCGTCCCGACCCGGATTGAGGACCCCCGACCATGACGACCTCGACGACGACCGCGCAGGCCCGGATCGCTGGCCTTGGCCTGATCCTGATCCCGGTCCTGGCGCTGACCGCCTGCAACAACGCCCCATCGCCGCTGGAATCCAGGAGCCAAGCCATGGAACCGGAACTCGACGACGCAAAGACGATCTCCCTGCCTTCGGACACCTCTGGAGCGACCCGGTCCGACGGCAAGCTCAAGAAGATCGTCAAGACCGATGAACAGTGGCGCGCCCAACTGACCCCC
Source organism: uncultured Planctomycetia bacterium (assembly GCA_964609385.1). Lineage (GTDB taxonomy): Bacteria > Planctomycetota > Planctomycetia > Isosphaerales > Isosphaeraceae > CAZSSM01. The sequence goes on along the minus strand of CAZSSM010000106.1, from coordinate 21,255 downwards.
GAGCAATATAAGGTCACGCGCAAGGCCGGCACCGAACGCGCCTTCACCGGCAAGTACTACGACAGCAAGGCGGACGGCGTCTACACCTGCATCTGCTGCGGCCTGCCCTTGTTCCGCTCCGATGAGAAGTTCAAGTCGGGGACCGGCTGGCCCAGCTACTGGCAGCCGATCGATCCCAAGAACATCACCGAGCACCGCGACACCGCCTACGGCATGATCCGGACCGAGGTTAAATGCGCCCGTTGCGACGCCCACCTCGGACACGTCTTCAGCGACGGACCCAGGCCTACCGGACTCCGCTACTGCATCAACTCGGCCGCCCTCGACTTCAAGCCTAGGATAACACCGAGGATAAGCCCAAGACCAATAAATCCTAACCTAACAACCGGCCACTTACGCTTATTTCACCGCACCTCTCAACTCACCAATTCTTAAAAGAAGCCACATCAAACCACACACCTGACGTGGCTTCTTTTCTAAGCACCTCTTATTAAATCGAAATTTTCTTACATGGAAAATCAACGACGCCAAGGAATATCAAGGGCTTGGTAGATCTCGCCGGTGTTCGCGTCCTGGGCGAAGACGGCGACCCGGAGCGTATCGGCTTTCCATTCGGGGTCGGCGTCGAAGTCGATCCGGAACAGTTCGGCAGCGCTTCCATCGACGTCGAAGCCCCGGGTCTGGTACGTCCGCGCGGGATGGCGGTTGACCAAGGTCTTGCCGCCGTTCTCGCCCGAGGGCACGCGCGTGATCACCTCGTCGTCACGGACCACCGCCGTGACCAGAACCCGACGCCCGTCGAGTCGGTCGCCGTTCGGCGTCAGGGTGACCGTCAGTCGACCGTCATCGGTCAGGTCGGCCTCCAGGGTGACCTCCGGCTTCTGCCGATGGACCTGCTCGATGGCGCGTAGGGCGGCCTGGCGGTTGCGACCGTTGACCGGCACGGTCCCGTTGACCATCAGCAACGGCGTGTAGGTCAGGTTCTGGTTCGTTCCGGTCCGATCCCGGTGGATCGACGTGTAGGACCGCTGACGACGGGTGTAACGGGCCTTGGAGAACGGGTCGACCCACGGCACGTTGAAGTAATCGACGTGGAAGGCGATCGGCACCACCTCAGCACGCTCGGCGCCCAGTTGCGCCAGGACCTCCTCGGCCTTTGGACAATAGTAGCAGCCCTGCGAGGTGTACAGCTCCAGGACCACCGCACGTCGGTCGGGATCCGAGACCACCGACTGGCTCCGCGCCACGTTCGAGCCCCGAGGCCCGATCGCCCAAGTCCCCACGACCAACGCCAACACGACCACCACAGCGAGACGCATCATTCGAATCCCCTTCGACCGCTCAGGTCTTCCGGACAGCCAGCTCGGACGCACGGTTCGTTCGAGCAAGGCGACCCAATCCCAGGGCGTTTCCGCGTCGATGTGCGGTTCGTCCACCGATCGGTGGGCCAGCTCACTGCCCAGGACGATCGGCATCGGCCCTCGGTCCTCCGGGAGGGTCGGGCTCCGCCTTCCGATTCCCAAACGATCGCGATAAGGTCGAGATCGAACGCGGCCGAGGCTCGGAGTCGAGAGAGTCAGGAGGAGATCGACGATGAACAACCACGAGATCGAGGCGTTCTTCGAGGTGCAAGGGCTCTCCGAGGTGGTCGAGACGACCGTCCGACCACCAGTGCAGGCCTGGACCTTGCGCGGTTCGGGGGGCCGGTTCCCGGTCCTGATCCAGACCCAGGAATCGGCCGACCGGATGCGGATCGTGGCCATCATCGGCGACCTGAGCGACTTCGAACCCACGATCCTGATCCCGATGCTGGAGGCCAACTATCACTCCGCGCTGGATGCCCGCTACGCCCTGACCGACGGCCAGATCGTCGCCTTGTTCCTCCATCCGTTCTCCGAACTGAGCCTGGCCCAGTTCGTCTCGGGGTTTTATCAGGTCCTCCATTGCACTGAGACGTTCGGCACAACCTTCAGCGGCGGTACGCTCACCTTCGGCCGCACTCAACCGCCCCAGAACAACGGCGCCGGCCCGAACCATGGCCCCCACGAGCCGCCCGACAACCTCCTTGAAGCCCTCTTGGACCGGCTCCGACCCAACGAGTCTGCATGATGCGTGATCGGTTCCTCTTCTATGACACTTGAATATCAGAGAGGCAAGAAATCTACATTTTTTGATTTTGTTCAAACTTCTTTATGCGATGAGAACCATTGACAGGAGGCGATCACGCCTCAGGATTCGACGGGTCCACCCCCACTGAAAACCGCCACGAGGAGCACCAGGACGACCACGATGAGGCTCACGACGGCCATCATGCCGCTGGGCATCAGCTTCTGAGTCTTCACATACCGGAACGCGAAGAAGAACGTCAGCAGGGCCGCCAGCAACGCACCGCCGCCGAGGCCGACCGTTACGTCGAAGAGAACAGAGCCCACGACGCAGGCCAGTTCCAGGACGCCGCTGAGCCCGCCGGCGATCAACGAGACCCGGCTCCGCTTCTTGGCGTAGGCTATGTAGCCCCCCGCCACCAGCAGGATCGCATAGATGACCAAGCTCACTTGACCGACGATCGGTTCCATGGCGATCCGACTCCCGAACCCGAAGGGGCTATCCGAGGCAAGGCGTGTTAAGAGCAACATCTGGTGTTGTACACCAGCAGCCCGCGCCCGCCAACGCATCACCGGGACCGTTTCGTGATCGCCGAACCGGTTTGAATCCGGGATCGACCCTCGAGCGAAACCAGACGTGACCTCGAGAAGCCTACTCTCGGCAACGGCCCCCTCCGGATCGTCGAACGGATTTCGACGATCACCCAACCGACCGGATCGGCAGCCCCTCCCAGACGATCAGGGAGATCCATGATGGCCCGAACTTGCCTGGGAATCAGCGTGATTGCGCTCTCCCTGATGATCTGGACGCTCAGTTGGCTGCCGATCTCGGCGTACGCTGGCGTCGATCCCGGCGTCTCGAGCCAACTCAGCAGCCCCTGCCGATCGGTTGGACCGTGTGGATCGGCCAATGCGTTCCAAATCCCCGCATCCGATCGCGATCCGATCGGACGAACTACCCCCGATCTCGGAATGACCGCCTGAGATCTCGGAGGCGGTCGTCCGTCCGGGTCGCCGTAACGCCTACAACGTCTCCGCCAACAAAGGTCGACCGACCTTCCCTCCGCATGAACCGAGCTGAGACCAAGCCTCGCGCCCTCGGGTCGTTCCCTGTCTCTCCGACTGCTTCTTTTGAGGATTGCTCATCATGTCCTTCGTTTCTTCGATCGCGATCGCCTTGATGTCGACCATCAGTGTCGCCGGGTTGGACGACCAAGCGACACCTCCGCCGAGTCCGGCTGATTCGGATTCGCCGCTGGCCCAGGGATGGCCGGGCGGGACCATGCCCGGTCAGATCGAGGTCAAGTCGTATCCGGCCTACCGGAGTGCCGTGGCCAAGGTCAAGGAGGGCACGATGCGTCGCGACACCTCGATGTTCTTCTCGCTGTTCAACCATATTCAGAGCGAGGGAATCGCCATGACCACGCCGGTGGTCAACACCTATCCGGCCCAGATGATCGAGACGCCCGACGCCAAGGGCGAGATCACCATGGAGTTCATCTACCGGACTCCGGATATGGGCGAGGCCGGCGAGGCCGGCAACGGCGTTGAGGTCGTCGACCACAAACCTCAGACCTACGTCTGCATCGGCTACCAGGGGCAGATGGGCATCTCGCAGATGCAGGACGGCGTCAAGCAGCTCCGGACCTGGCTCGAAGAGCACGCCGACGAATGGCGAGAGGCCGGCAAGCCGCGTCGGCTCGGCTACCACGGCCCGATGACCCCCATGGCTCGGCGCCTCTGGGAAGTCCAGATCCCCATCGAGAAGGCCGATTGAGCCCAGATCTTCGCTAAACCACGTCGCTCAGATCGACCTTATCTCTCGCAACACATCTTACAATAGTCGAATCTGAGCGACACTATATATACCCCGGCAACAAGACGGCCGCCGCGTCAAAGGTCGGTCCGAACCTTGAGCCGTTATCAGGCTCCTATTTACCGAGGGCCACCATGGTGGTCGAATATCCGAGCCGCTCCGGTCATGGCATCGTCCCTGGAATGCCACGTGTCATGACCCGACGGCCGACGATCCGATCGCGGACGGCCCTTCTTGGATCCCAGAGTGGGACCGATCGGGTCGGTCCGGAGGGGGTATGGCTGGATGTCTGGAGTACGGCTCGACGAGATCGTCGACATTACCCTGCTCGCTGAGATGATCGCCGAGGGCTACGTGCGCGTCCACGAGCCTCTCGACGGTCCCCCGCACCTGAGGCTCTACAACTACACCGAGAAGACCCAGTATGAGGGCGTCTGGAACGGGGTGACTCGGATCTGTCGCGGCTTGATCGTCGAGGGGGACCGGGTGCTGGCCCGCCCGTTCGCGAAGTTCTTCAACCTCGACCAGCATCCACCGGGCTCGCTGCCGAGCGGTCCGGTCGAGGTCGCCGACAAGATCGACGGCAGCCTCGGGATCCTCTACCGGCGCCCTGACGGACCGGCCATTGCGACCCGCGGCTCGTTCGACGGACTTCAAGCGCGCCGAGGGACGCGGATCCTCCGGCAACGCTATCTCGACGCGTCGCGGAACGTCCCCGAGGGGATCACCCTGCTCTTCGAGATCATCTACCCGGAGAACCGGATCGTCGTCGACTACGGCGCCCTGGACGATCTGATCCTGCTGGGAGCCTTGGACAACCGGACCGGGCGGAGCGTCCCGACCCCGACCTGGCCCGGCCGCCTCGTCGAGCATCGCGGACGCTTCGCCTCCCTCGACGAGGCAATGCCCCTGCTTCGCGAACCGGTCCCCAACCACGAAGGGTACGTTATCCGGTTCCTCGAGACCGACTTCCGGATCAAATACAAGCACGACGACTACCTCCGCCTGCATCGCCTGCTGACGGGCGTCACACCGCAACGGATCTGGGAGCTGCTCCGGAACGGCGCGGAGGACGACCTGCTCCGTGAGTCCGTGCCCGACGAGTTCCACGCCTGGCTCCGCGAGCAGGTCGCCCACTTCCGATCCCGGTTCGACGCGATCGAGGCGGAATGCCGACGCTGCCTGGACGATCCCCGCGCCCGCGTCGAGACACGCAAGCAGATCGCCGAGTATTTCAAGACATGCCGGTATCCCGGCATCCTGTTCGCCATGCTCGACGACAAAGGTGACCGACAACGTTGGCGCGACGCGATCTGGAAGCAGGTCCGGCCCGATCGCGGCCGAGCCTTCCGCTGCGACGACGACGTCTGAGCCTCCAGGGATCATCGGTGTGATCGGAGCAAGGAGCGATCTCAGCGCTGAGCGGCCCCCCGACTTCGGTCGATTGGGAGTCGACATAGGACGTTGGCTCCTGTTGATCGGACCGAGAAGGGGAGCGTTGAACTTCGATCGGCTCATGAGGCTGCTTCGATGTTGCTCTTGGCTGGACCCAAACCCACCCCCCACCGAGCGCCGTGCATGGGTGGCTGGGGACTGCGCGCCCCGCGAGCAGACCCCGGGATCGAACTCTTGCGATGGGCGACCCCTTGCCAGAACGGGTGGCCGATCCACCCCGATTGGCCCCGGGGTCTGGCCCCAAAGCGGCCCCGTCCCCAGCCACCCACGAGGTCGGCCAACCGCAATGAATCCAAGAAATCGAACATCAATCGCTTCGGTCTCTCTTATCTCACCTTAGCCAACAAAACGGGTGGCTGGGGACTGCGAGCCCCGCGAGCAGACCCCGGGCCGATGTCTCGAGTCAGCCCACTCATCGTTCCAACGGTTGACCCATTCACTGAGGATGTCCCCGGGGTCTGGTCCCAAAGCGGCCCAGTCCCAAGCCACCCCAACCGACAGTCTGGCCGAGAAACGGGTAGAGCCACAGATCCCGCCCAGTATCTAAATTTTTTATTTATATAAGTATTTGTAATTACTAATACAAAACCCCTTCGAGAGAACGCACGATCGTTTCGGGATCAACCCGATCGATCGTCTGGGAGAACACGAGAGACATCCGACGTCTCCCATCACCACCCATTGTCCGTCTCAAAGGCAATGATGCGACCGCGTACGATGTGAGGTCTCGCTTGAGCGCCGGGGCCGATAGTTCGGCCATCACCGGGTCGATCCGAGACGAACGAACGGATCTAGTCGCATACGGAACCCGTAAGTAATCCCCTCGACTCTTCGACGAGCCGAGGGGGCGGGGACATCGTTGGTTGAGGGGGCCTCGATCAGAGACCGCCACCCCAACCCATGGCGGGTCGATCGTTCTGGTTGAGGCCGAGCCCGGGGATGGGGGCGTCGAGGTTATTCGGGTCAGGGAACTGGCCGCCAGCCGGGGGCTGGGGCTGGGCGTCGAAACCAGCACCGGCAACATCGGGGATCGGAATACCCTGGGCCTGCATAGCGGAGCGCTGGATGTTGGCCTGGGTGTTGGGGTAGGGGATCCCGGGGCCAGGATCGAAGGACTGGACATCGTCCAGAAGATAGCGGTGGCTGGGCAGGGTCATGCCGGCATGTTCGGCCTGGCAGCCCATCAGGCCGATGGTGGCGACGGCCAGGGCGAGGACGCCGGCGCCGCCGAGCCCCCGCAGGTTCGACACAAGGCGTTGTCCGCTCATCAAGAGACCTCCTCCTGAGGCAATCGGTTCAGAACAGGCGTCGCGGTCCGGGCCGGGGCCACCCCAACCCGTTTTCGGTCCTGGGATTTCCGCGACGAGCCCGGAGGTCTCGGCGCCCAAGGGCACGCGCCGCCACTCCGGAGACCCGGTCTGTTCTTCGAATCGGCACGACCGGCCCTTTCAGTCCAAACTATCCCGCGTTTTCCCAACGACCCAGACGACCCTCAACCCCCGACAAGCCAGCGCCCTTCAACGAACATCGAGCCGGTCCCTCGTGTCCGATCTCCTTGAGGAGATCGGCATTCGTCCGAGCCGACAAACATCCGGAGATCCGATCCGGACCGCCCCACGCGTCGATCGCCCTCGGCGCGTCGAAGGGAGACCGAGTGATGGCCCCGACACGCCCGTTGACGCCGACGACCACCGCATCGCCGACCCAGAGCGCCGACGGATCGTCGCCGTACAACGCCACGGTGATAGGGATCGAGCGGCTCCACGACGCCCTGATGATCCTCCGGGTCCGCCCCGACGTCGAGCTGGCCCCGTTCCGCGCCGGGCAATACACCGCCCTGGGCCTGCTCTCGAGCGAACCCCGATGCGACGTCGATGGACCGGCCGAGCCGACCGGCCGACCGCGTCTGATCAAGCGGGCCTATTCGATCTGCTCACCGATCCTGGACGAGCGAGGCGCCCCGATCGCGCCGGCCGCCTCGACGTCCTGGGAGTTCTACGTGGCGCGGGTCGACCGGCTTGAGGACGACCCGGCGATGCTGACCCCTCGGCTGTTCGCCCTGGAGGTCGGCGCCCGGCTGTTCATGGGGACGCGAGCCAAGGGCAAGTACACCTTGGAGGGGGTCGGCCCCGACGATGATGTCTACCTCTTCGGGACCGGGACCGGCGAAGCGCCCCATAACGCGATGGTCGCCGAGCTGGAGACGCACCGGCTCGAAGGCACCTATCGAGGCCGGATCGTCCACGCCATCTGCGCGCGTCGACACATCGACCTCGCCTATCTCGAGACCCACCGGCGCCTGGAGGCGATCGACCCGAACTACCGCTACCTGACGCTGACCACCCGCGAGCCGGAGAACCGCGACCCCGACCACCCCGGCTATGTGGGACGGCACTATCTCCAAGAGTATGTCGCTTCAGGCCGCCTGGAGGAGGCGATCGGCCGACCGATCGACCCGTCGCGCAGCCACGCGTTCCTCTGCGGCAACCCGGCCATGATCGGCCGACCCACCCGCAACGCCGAGGGCGCCTGGAGCTTCCCCGAACCCACCGGCCTGACCGGAATCCTCCAATCCCGCGGATTCCGACCCGACCTCCCCAAATGGGACGACCCATCCGGCCCGCCGAACCTCCACCTGGAAGCCTATTGGTGATCCCGACCAAAACTTCATCAACAAATGATATTCTTTACTGAACCATACTTAATCAACTTGACGGGTGCGAGGCCCATGCTGCGATCGCAGCCTTCGGTAAGATCTGGATCGCTCCGTTCCCGAGGATCTCCCTGCTCTTCTGATCAATCCATCCCGGGTATCCTGGAACGGGTCCATGATCAACCCGTTCCAGGACGTCCCGATGACCAGCGGATTCAACAAGCTCGCCGAGTGCCGTCATGGGCGGATGCTCTTCAACGGCAACGACATGTTCGTGGGCCGTTCGCTGGACCTCTACGGCGAGTTCAGCGAGACCGAGGCGCGGTTGTTCGGCCAGATGGTCCGGCCCGGGGACGTCGTGGTGGAGGTGGGAGCCAACCTGGGCGCTTTGACGCTCCCGATCGCCCGGCTGGTCGGTCCCCAGGGGATGGTCGTGGCCTACGAGCCCCAGCGCCTGGTCTTCCAGACCTTGTGCGCCAACATGGCCCTGAACAGCGTCACGCAGGCGGTCTGCCGCCAGGAGGCCGTCGGCGACGCGCCCGGCACACTGATGGTCCCGCAACTGAACCCCTCGGTGGTCCAGAACTTCGGCGGCCTGGAGCTGGGCCAAGCCCAGCAGGGGGAATCGGTCCCGATCGTCCGCTTGGATGACCGTCCGCTGCCGCGCTGTCGGCTGCGCAAGGTGGACGTCGAGGGGATGGAGCGGGCCGTCCTCCTGGGCGCCACCGAGACGATCCGCACCCATCGGCCGTTCCTCTACGTCGAGAACGACCGCCAGGAGAAGTCGGCCGACCTGCTCCGGACCATCGCCGAGTTCGGCTACACGATCTATCCCGACACCCCACCGCTCTACAATCCGGACAACTTCCGAAAGAATCCGGAGAACGTCTTCGGCAACATCGCCTCGTTCAACCTGCTCGGCGTCCCGCCGGGCAACCCGATCGCGATCCAAGGCTCCGAGCCGATCGTCGTCCCAGACGCCTGACCCGTCGTCCCCACCACATCGGCGTCCTCTGATCGAGCCACCTACGGTATACTTCGGAACAGCGGGTCGTCGAGGATCCCTGCGCCCGCGTTGTGTCCGGAGGCGGTCCCGGACCCGTCCATCCAATCCCTCCACCCGGCAAGGATCGACGATGGCCCAGGTCACCGCGACGACGTCCGAGCCCGCCGTCCCAGATCAAGACGGGACGCCCCTGGTGCTCCGCTTCGACCAGGGGACCATCAGCGTGGAGGGCTTGGACGAGGACGACACGCGCGGCCTGCCCGGCTTGCGATACGATCCGAGGACCAGGACCCATCGCGCTGAGGCGATCTGGTACCGCGCGATCGTCGAGAAGATCCGCGAGGACGGCATCGCCTACCGCGACTTGGCCCGCGACTACGAGAAGACCCCCTGGCCGATGCGGGTCAGCCAGAACGCCTTCCCCCATCAGAGCGAGGCCCTCGACGCCTGGAGCCAGACCGGAGGGCGCGGAGTGGTCGTCCTCCCGACCGGCACGGGTAAGACTTATCTGGCGAGCCTGGTTATTGAACACATCGCTCGGCCCAGCATGGTCGTCACGCCAACGATCGACCTGATGAACCAGTGGTACGACGAGCTGGCGATGCGGTTCGAGACCGAGATCGGGATGCTCGGGGGCGGCTCGCGCGAGATCCAGCCCTTGACGGTGACCACCTACGACTCGGCCTACCGGAACCTGGAGCAGTTGGGCAACCAGTTCGGCCTGATCGTCTTCGACGAGTGCCACCACCTGCCCGGCCAGACCTACAGCCAGGCGGCGCTGATGGCTTTGGCGCCGTTCCGACTCGGCCTGACCGCCACGCCCGAACGCGCCGACAACGCGCACGAGCAGCTCAACCAACTCATCGGCCCGATCGTCTACCGCAAGGAGATCACCGAACTCCGCGGGCAATTCCTGGCCGAGTACCAGGTCGAGACCCTCCGCGTCGAACTCCGCGAGGAGGAGCGCTACCGCTACGAGACGGCCCGCGAGATCTACCGCGAGTATCTCCAGATCCACGGGATCGACCTGCGACGCCCCGGCGCCTGGGGGCAATTCCTCGCCTCGGCGGCGCGGACGGCCGAGGGCAAACAGGCCTTCCAGGCCTACCGCGAGCAGAAGGAGCTGGCCCTGGCCGCGCCGGCCAAGATCACCCTGCTCGGCAAGCTCCTGGACCGCCACCTGGGCGACCGGATCCTGATCTTCACCCACGACAACGCGACGGTCTACAAGATCGCGCGGCAGTACCTCGTCCCGGTCATCACCCACCAGACCAAGGCCGCCGAGCGCAAAGAGATCCTCAAACGCTTCAACGACGGCACCTACCCGATCCTGGCCGCCTCGCACGTGCTCAACGAAGGGGTCAACGTGCCCGAGGCCAACGTCGCCGTCGTCCTCTCAGGCACCGGCAGCGTCCGCCAACACGTCCAACGCCTCGGGCGGATCCTCCGCAAATCCGGCGACAAGGAGGCCATCCTCTATGAAGTCGTCACCGCCGAGACCACCGAGGAATACACCTCCAACCGTCGACGACGCCACAGCGCCTACGGAGGCGGCTGAGCCTTCGAGAATCGATCGCAAATTGAGGCAATCCTGAAGAAAGGGATGCGCGATGGCCAAGATTCCTAATAGCGACCGAGAACTTGACGTGCTCGTAAATTGCAAAACATATCCTGCGGTTAGCAAGAAGTACACTGAAACAGTATGTACAGGTGGGATTGACCGAGATGGAAACTTCGTTCGGCTGTATCCAATCCCGTTCAGGTTCCTGGAAAACGAAGAAAAATACGAACGTTGGAACGTCATTAGAGTTAAAGTGTACAAAGACGACAAAGATAATAGACCAGAAAGTTGGCACTTAATCCCAGGAATTAAAATAACTATATTAGGTCGTATAAATAGAGAGAAGGACAGATGGGACTGGATGCGAGGAGGAGTGTATTCTAGCACCAAAGAAATGAAACAAAGAGGGTATACCAACGGTCTTGTCCAAATCGAGCCTACCGAACTCTATTGGAAACCCGAGAATAAAAAGTGGTCATCAAATCAACTCGCAGTTTTCAACCAAGGTAACCTTTTCCACGAAATGGAGGAAATAAAGGCTATGTCCGAAAGAGTACCATGGCAGTTCAGATTGAAGTTCAAGGAAAGCAACACAGGCGAGGAATTCGATCAAAAAATCCTTGCATGGAGTTATTATCAGGGCTATAGACGTAATTTAGAAAAACTTCAAGATGAAAATGAGGCTTTAAAAGCAGTCCGAGACAAAGTACATACAAGCATACTCGATCCTACTAAAATTGTTTATGCTATTTTTGGAACTCATAGCCGTTTTAACCACTGGATGGTTTCTGGAATATACCATCTCCCTCGAAAGATCCATGACCAAAGTCAACAATTCCTATTCTAACATCGCCACCAAACAGTTTATACCAAAATCTTGAACAAAACGTTCATTCCGTAGTTCCCCCGAGCCCATCCACCCCCGGCATACTCACAAGGTTCGCCAGGGCTTTGGGGATCGCTCGGGCAGAGGAATGCGGCAACCTGAATCGACCGAATCGTATTCAGACTTGCTGGAATACCAAAATTCCATTGATCATACAGCGCTGATTGTTCCAGGGCAGGCAGCAGAGCGACCAGCCAGTTGCTCCCCTTGGCGAGATCGGCAATCCGTGAAGGCGATCCGCCTTGACTGATGAAGAAGGGGGGGAAGCACCGGTTCGATCCTTCGTAATTGTGGAGCGCCAAGCCGATCTGCTTCAAATTGTTCGAGCATTGGGCGCGTCGCGCTGCCTCGCGCGCCGCCTGAACCGCCGGAAGAAGCAGGGCGATCAGCACCGCGATGATCGAGATCACGACCAAGAGTTCGATCAAGGTGAAGCCGCGTCTTGAGGAGATCATCTGGACCCTCGATCGATTTGAGAGCGGGCGAACCAACAGCGATCGCTCGCCCTCCGACTCCGACGCGCCATCAACAACAGCCGATGGCACAACGGCTCGTCGTATTCGTTAAGGGTGCAAGCGTGACATGGTGCTATCCTAGTCCGTCCCTGGGAGGGGGTGAATAGGAAACGGCCCTTTCCGGCTGAGGCTCTATCCTAGACATCTCTCAAACCATTCAAACAGAGTTGGAACTCATTCCGAAATCAGAGCCATGCCACTTTGATTGACGTCCTGGATCGCATAATCGACCTCAATCCCGCTTTGCGATCCACGATCCGATCGGTGATGGCCGGTGGATTCCCAAGGCCGGTCGGTGGTCGTATCCTGGATCACTGGGGCCGATGCCCCCATCCCTTTGGAGCCCACCGACGCACGCCAACCTTTCGAGATCCGAAGGACCCAGACCGATGACGTCGATCAACCGCCGCCACTTTGTCGCCGGGGCGCTGGCCGCCAGCGCGGGCACCACGATCGCCCAGGCCCAGAACGGGCTCGCGGCCGGTGTCGGGACCGGAGCCAGCACCGGCAACGAGGGGCCGAAGCACGAGTTCAAGCTCAAGTATGCCCCACACTTCGGCATGTTCAACAAGTCGGCTGGCAACGATCTGATCGATCAGCTCATGTTCATGGCCGACCGGGGCTTCACCGCCCTGGAGGACAACGGGATGATGAGGCGCCCGGTCGAGGTCCAGGAGCGGATCGCCTCATCGATGCGCGAGCTGGACATGGAGATGGGCGTCTTCGTGGCCACCGGCGACTTCAACAACCCGACCTTCACCTCCGGGCGCTCTGAGTTCCGCGACCGCGTCTTGGCCGACATGCGTCAGGCCGTTGAGGTGGCCAAGCGGGTCAATGCGACCTGGTGCACCGTCGTGCCGGGCATCTTCGACCACCGCCTGGAACTCGACTACCAGACCGCCAACTGCATCGACCTGCTCAAGCGTTGCGCTGAGATCTGCGAGCCCAGCGGCTTGGTCATGGTCCTGGAGCCGCTCAACCACTTCGCCAACCACCCCGAACTGTTCCTCTGGAAGATCCCCCAGGCCTACCTGATCTGCCAATCCGTCGACAGCCCAAGCTGCAAGATCCTCTTCGATATCTATCACCAGCAGATCAGTGAAGGCAATTTGATCCCGAACATCGACCGGGCCTGGGAGCAGATCGCCTACTTCCAGGTCGGCGACAACCCGGGGCGCAAGGAGCCGACGACCGGCGAGATCAACTACAAGAACGTCTTCCGGCACATCTACGAGAAGGGGTTCCAGGGGATCGTCGGGATGGAGCACGGCAACTCCAAGCCGGGCAAGGCCGGTGAGGAGGCCGTCATCCGCGCCTACATCGAGTCCGACTCCTTCGACGCCTGATCGAAACGCCCTTGGATCGTCCCGATCGACCCCCGAATCCGTACGGAGTGTCGGGGGTGTCGGGCTGGAGGAGATCGCGATCCGTCGGCGCGACCGTCTCGGGGCGCTGGACGGGTCTTGGTCTTCCGCTGAACGCGTCGGCGTCGTCGGCCGATAAGAGGTCCATGCGTGGGACCCGGGCATCGCTTCGGGTCCGCGTCGTCGGTCGTCGCTCGTCGCCTCCGCTCCGGGGTTCGTGGCGGGGACCGTCGCGAAGGACCCGCCCTTGACTTCCTTGAGCGCCGGGGGATCTGCCGCGATGATCGTCGAGCTGAGCATTCACACTGCTGACCGTCGACCCATCCGCCGACACGAACTGGTTCGGGCCGCCTGGGAGGCCGGCTGGTCGACCCGATTCCTGAACGACCCAGCCGACCCGACCACCCCGTCGACGACCGCGACCGGCTCTGGACAGAGCGCCTGGAACGACCCGCGACCGCTCGGGCCGTCTCAGCAGGTCGAGGGGCTGGCCGACGATCTGGACCTGGCGGCGCGTCTGCGGGGCTCGCGGCCCGGCCTCTGCGACGAGGACGCCTGGGACGACCTTTGGACCCGTCAGGATCCGGCCCTGGACGACGAGCCGTCGATCTGCCAGATCCAGTTCGAGGCCGACCCGTCGCCGGACACAATGGCCGCCACGATCACGATTTACGAGACGATGGGCATGGACCGCGCCCATCTCCGGGCGCTCCGCGAGTCGCGATCGGCCTACCATATCCGGCTCGAGTCGGGTCCAACCGCCTGGGCCGAGCGGCTCAGTCAGGCTGTGGCGCAGCTCCGAGGCGGGCTCTGGGTCTTCAGCCAGGCCGGTCGCTGGGCCGTCGTCGAGGCCGGCGACCCGATCGAAGAGTTCCCGGATCCGGTCCACGGCGGTCCCGAGTCGGGCTGGCTGCTCGGCTGATCGATCCCGGGCCAACCTCATCCGCCTCGGGGCCTTCGAGGATCCAACGACCGCCGAACGCCCCTTCGATCGACCTTCTTCCTCCTCGAGCGAGCCCCGAAGGCCCATGCTGCCCGACGATCTGGTCCAAACCCGAGTCGCCCGAGGCCGCGTCATCCCCCGCTATCTGCCTCGCGACTCGGACGAGTGGCAGGCCGTGGCCGAGGAACTGCTCGGCGTCTACCGACGCGCTGAGGGCCGGATGCGCGGCGAGATCAAAGTCGAGATCGAGGCGATCTTCGGCGAGGCGGTCGGCCCGGTCCACCGCGGCCTGGCCAAGATGCTGGAGGACCGCAGCGACTTCGAGGTCGTCAGCCAGGTCGATCCGCCCAAGCTCCGCGAACAGGTCTTCACCGCCGCCGCCGAATACCGACGCGGCCTGGCCGAGGCCCACGAGCAGGACCGTCGCCTCGGCTTCCGGCGCGACGTCGTGCTGGCCGCCCTGACCGACCAGCTCGACCTGGAACCCGACCAGATCCTTGGCGGCCTCTTCGCCGATCGCGACGACGAGAACCGCCTGATCCGGTTCCACGATCTGACCGCTCAGCGCCTCCTGGATCGCTACAACGTCGGCTTGGCCCAGGCCGTGCTCCGCCACGCCGTCCGGATCCGCGTCGAGGTCCGCCACGAGTCGCCGGCCCGCTACCGCCAACTCTTCCACCAGATCAAGTTCCACCGCCTCTACTATCAGGTCCACGGCTCGATGGCCGAGGGCTACGTCTTCGAGCTGGACGGCCCGCTGAGCCTCTTTTCCAAGACGCGGCGGTACGGGCTCCAGATGGCCTTCTTCCTGCCGGCGGTCCTGCTCTGCCAGGAGTTCCTGCTCGAGGCCGAACTGCGCTGGGGACCCCGCAAGCAACCCTCGCGATTCCGACTCAGCCACGAGGACGACCTCCGCTCGCACTACCGAGACGCGGCCCGATCGGTGCCCCCGGAGGTCGAGGCGTTCGTGGCCCGGTTCCGCCAGATCGTCGACGACTGGGAACTCCACGAGACCACCGAGATCCTCCCGCTGGGACCGACCGGCGTCTGGGTCCCCGACTTCCGCTTCACCCACCGGATCACCGGCCTGGAAGTCTATCTCGAAGTCCTCGGCTTCTGGAGGCGGTCCAGCGTTCAGCGCCTCCTGGAGGACCTGCCGAGATATGGCCCGAAGCGATATATTCTCGCCATCAGCGAGCAGAACAAAGTGGACGAGGACGCCCTCGATGGCGATCTCGGGCCGGTCGTCCGGTTCCGCGAGATCCCCAACGCCCGGGAGATCGCCAACCGCCTTCGTGGGTTCCTGGAGGCCGAATGAAGCCTGACCGCGCCGCCCTTTTGGGGAAGCGGTCGGGTCGTCTTAAGCTCGTCGGCGCGCCTCCTCGATGTCCCGGGCGATCTGGCCTTTGAGGTCTTCCAGGCCGTCGAAGCGTCGCGTGTCGCGGATCCGGGCGACGAACTCCAGCTCGACGGTCCGCCCGTAGAGGTCGCCGTCGAAGTCGATCAAGTGCGCTTCGACCTTGCGGATCTGCTCGCCGAAGGTCGGGTTGGGTCCGATATTGCAGGCCGAGGCGATCGGGGCCGGCTCGGCCTCGGCGCCCACCGGCAGCGCATCGAGGACCGGCTCCTCGACTGGAACGGCGGTCGGCGGCCCGTCGACCCTCGGGAGGATCCGCGCCCGAACCGCATAGACGCCGTCGGCGGGGATCATCGTGTCGATCCGGTCCAGATTGGCCGTCGGCACACCCAGACCGCGACCCCGACCGGCGCCATGAGTGACCAACCCTCGGATCCGGTACGACGAGCCCAACAAGGTGTTGGCCTCCTCCAACGCCCCGCGCTCCAGCGCGGCCCGGATCTCCGTCGAGGAGATCCGACGGCCGCTCGGCTCGACGATCGGTGGGACGATCTCGCAACTCAAGCCTTTCCGATGCGCCCAGGCGGTCAGCATCGACGCATCGCCGGTCCGATCGCGGCCGAACCGGAAGTCGTGCCCCTCGACCAGCCCGGCCACGCCCAGTTGCTCGCCAAGGACCCGGTCGAGGAACTCCGAAGCGCTCAACTGGAACAGCCAGAGGCCGCTCCGGAAGACGATCACCTCCTCGGCACCCGCCTCAAGCAGCAAGCGCCCTCGACGTTCCAGCCAAGTCAACGGGGCCGGCGCGGTGCTCGGCGCGAAGATTTGCTGCGGATGCGGCTCGAAGGTCACCGCCAAGGCGCGATGCCCGCCCGCCCGGGCCTGGGCGACCAGCCGCGCGATTAAGGCTCGGTGCCCGCAATGAACCCCGTCGAAGTTGCCGACCGACACCACGCCACCGCGCAGCTCCGACGGGATCGGCCCCAGATCGTCCACCAGATGCAAACGGCTCGCCAACGGACCTGACCCCGATCCCCAACGACCGACCGCGCCCGGATTCGACGCGACCTGACCCGACGTCCCGTACCCGCCCGTCCACGACTTATCCTACCCGATCCGACGTCCACACGGAGCCGATCGTTCGGCGATCGTCCCCGGATGCCGACCGGTCCGAATCCGGATGAGCCGGTTGAACCCGGAGGGCGAATCCGGCAGGCTAAAGCCTGGGGATGCACCGAAGGCCGGTCGCGATCCGGGACCACCGGGCGCTGTGGGCATCCGGAGCGGGGCCGCCCGAGGCGGGGCGGAAGGTCGGGCGAACCGGCGACCTCGACAATCTCTCGACGTCCCCGTCGAAGAACTCCCGACGGTCGCCGCGCGGGGCCCGTCGAGGGGCGGACTCGCCGCCAACGAGCGAAGGGGCAGTTGGAGTACCGGGCGGTGGCCGAAGACCTCATCGGGCAATACGGATACCTCGGCATCGCCTTGGTCCTGATCCTGGGCGGGTTCGGTCTGCCTGTCCCCGAAGAGCTGCCGATCCTGGCCGGGGCGATCCTCTCGCGCGAGGGGCGGATGGAGGCGCCTCTGGCCTTCGGCGCCTGCATGGTCGGCGTGCTCGTGGGCGACTTCGTCGTCTACTTCCTGGGCTACTACTACGGCGAGCGCGTGCTCAAGCTGCCGATCGCCCGCAAGGTGCTGACCCGCGACCGCGAACGGCAGATGAAGGGCTATTTTCACCGGCACGGCTTCAAGATCCTGATCCTGGGCCGGTTCGCCGTCGGGTTCCGGACCGCCGCCTATCTGACCGCGGGGATCCTCCGGCTGCACCCGCTCCGGCTCTTCCTGACCGACCTGGTAGCCGCCTCGCTGAGCACCTCCCTGATGTTCGGGCTGGGCTGGATCTTCTCCCATCAGATCCGTCAGGGGATCGAGAACTTCACCCAGGTTTTGGCCGTCGCGGCGGCCGTCGGGATCGGCCTGTTCGTGCTCCGGAACTACCTCAAGGCCCGACGACGGGCCGGTCGCGCTGTCGGCCCGCCGGTGCCCGGAAGCTCGGAACGGCTTGAGATGGCCGAAGGGTCCCAGCCGGAAACCCCGATGGCCATCGTCGATTCGACAGACCAACGGCAACCCGAAGCTGACGAGCCGGTCGAACCCCGAGTCGTGGGACCGGCCGCCCTCGAACCACCAACCCCGGCCGACGTCGATGCCGACGTCACGCCTATCCCCGAGCACGAGCCGGTCGTCGAACCCGAATCGGCCCCGAAACCGGTCGGGGATCCCTCCAAAGGCTCCCCCGACGCCCCGACCGAACCGGATCCCCTCGACGACCACGAACGGTCCACGCCTTCAACGGCACCCTCGACGCTCCAGCCGTCGACCCCACCGAACCGGACCTGATCGGAAACCGGACCGAGACGACTCCCAATGATCGGGGGCGAACCTCATTCCTTCGCCCGATTTTTTGATTGTCCAAAATTATTTTTTGATCTCCCTGGAATTGGTCGACTATGATCCAAACAGGGAACAAGCAAGGCTCAAACTCTGAGTTTTGATGTCCCGTGATCGAGGCCGATGGGCTGGCAATCCCTCGGACGAGGGCTCGGCCCAACTCGATCTGTTCGTCTGGGCCATGGGATGGCCTCGGTTGGCTTTGATCGCGATGGCCCCATTTCGGCCATTGCTCTGGGTCATGAGGGAGGGGAGAGTTCGATGCGACATGCTGGGTTCACCTTGATCGAGTTGCTGGTGGTGATCGCGGTCATCGC
Source organism: uncultured Planctomycetia bacterium (assembly GCA_964609385.1). Classification (GTDB taxonomy): domain Bacteria; phylum Planctomycetota; class Planctomycetia; order Isosphaerales; family Isosphaeraceae; genus CAZSSM01. The sequence goes on along the minus strand of CAZSSM010000106.1, from coordinate 2,826 downwards.
GGTCCTGATCGCGTTGTTGCTGCCGGCGGTCCAGTCGGCCCGCGAGGCGGCGCGTCGGACCCAGTGTCAGAACAACCTCAAACAGGTCGGCCTGGCGATGCTCAACTACGAGGCGCGGGTCGGCTGCTTTCCGCCGGGCTACCTGAGCCGCAACGGCGGCGGCGGGATCCACGGCGAGCCCGACCCGGCCACCCTCGATGCCGGCCCCGGCTGGGCCTACGGCGCGACCCTGCTGGCCGACCTCGAGCAGTCGGCCCTCGGCGAGGCGATCAACTTCGACCTGCCCTGCTGGCGGCCCGAAAACGTCACCGGAACCCAAACAACCCTGGACATGTTCCTGTGTCCGTCCGTAAGCCGACGACCGGATTTGACCCTCATCGAGGACCAGGAGGGTCGCCGGCTGGCCGAGTTCGCCGTGAGCACCTATGTGCTCAACGCGGGCCGCGACGAGCCTTGGGGCTACACGATCGAGAACCAGGGGGAGGTGGCCGACGGCCCGTTCTATCGGAACTCGGCCACGACCGTGGCGATGGTCAAGGACGGGCTTTCCCAGACGGTTTTCATGGGCGAGCATTCGCCGATCTTGAGCGGCAAGACCTGGGTGGGCGTCGTGCCGGGCGCAGTGGTCTGCCCGAGCCTGGAGTTCGCCTTCGCCGACTGTGACTACGCCGCCACGCTGGTTTTGGTCCACTCCGGCCCGGCCGCCGGCGAGGAGGGTCTGATTCACCCGCCCAACGCGCGCACCTGTCACGTCTGTCAGATGTATTCCGAGCACCCCAATGGGGCCAACCTGCTCTTCGGCGACGGCAGTGTCTCGTTCATCGCCGAGACGATTTATCAGCCGGTCTGGGCCGCGCTGGCCAGCATCCGGGGTCGGGAGGTGATCAGCGGTGACGACTATTGATCCAACGGCCGTCGACTCGATCTCCCCAGCGCCCGCGACGTCGACGTCCCGGCTCGCGCCGATCCTCCGGCTGGGGCTGATCCTCCTGGTCATCCTGACGATCCCGATCGGCTGCGGCGAGGTCCAGGTCGCGCGGGTCAACCGCGAGCTGATGCTTCGCCTGGCCACCGCGACCTCCTCGAGGAACCAGGAGAACCTCGAGCGGATCGCAAAGGAGGTCGACGAGGGCCTCCGCGACGGTCGGATCTCCGAAGCGGAGGCGGACACCTTCAGCGCGATCATCGATCTGGCCCGCGACGGCCGTTGGGACGAGGCCCGCGACCGCGCCTACGCCCTCCGCGACGCCCAACAGCCGACCGAAGAGGACAAACAGCGCGTCCGCGACCGCGTCCTGCCCGAGCCCAAGGACCCGCCCGGTCGTCGTTGACGAACGGCCGGGCGACTCGTTTCTGTATGCCCAGACTCGGTGATCCACCTCGGGTCACCGACGGACTCTGAGGGATGACCGTCAAGGATCCCGAGCCCAATTGGGTGTTGGTCTCAGCCCCAATCCCACCCACCACCGAGCGCCGTGCTCGGGTGGCTGGGGACTGCAAGCGAAGCGAGCAGACCCCGGGCCATTGTTTTGAGATGGCCAACCCGCTGACCGAACCGATGGCCACTTCAACCGGATCCGCCCCGGGGTCTGACCCCAAAGCGGGCCAGTCCCCAGCCACCCAAGCCGTCGGCACGCCTGGAAAAAAAGCGGGCCCGTCCCCAGCCACCCAAACCGTCGGCACGCCTGGGAAAAGAGGTCGAGGCTCATGAGACCAACTTGGTCTCAGCCCCAATCACACCACCTATCGGGCGCCGTGCTCGGGTGGCTGGGGACTGCAAGCGAAGCGAGCAGACCCCGGGCCATTGTTTTGAGATGGCCAACCCGCTGACCGAACTCATGGCCACTTCACCCGGATCGGCCCCGGGGTCTGGCCCCAAAGCGGGCCAGTCCCCAGCCACCCAAGCCGTCGGCACGCCTGGGAAAAGGAGAAGCCACCGTTTTCGCCCCATGAGCCATCGACATGGGATCGGCATCGACAAGCCCAGAGGGTGTCTCACATCTCCCCGGCGACTACCTCGCGGACTCCGTTGAGAATCCCGGCGCTGTCGGCCGTGGCGAGGGCATCGCAGAGCCGGACGGCGCGGGCCACGAAGCCGGGCGCTTGGGTGATCTCCCGCGCCCGACGATAGGCGGCGACCGCCGCATCGCGACGCTCCGTCGAAGCCTCACAGACCGCCAAGCCGCAGAGGGCCAACCCCCGCGTCTCATGGGCCTCATAGAGCCGGTCCGCCTTGGCGATCGCCTGGTCCGATGAAGCGACCGCCTCGGAGAACGCTCGTGTCGCCGCCTCCCGGTCACCGAGTCGCAGCGCGATCAAACCCAGCAACGCTCGGTTGAGGTGATCAAATCTCGGATCCCTCACCGAACAGGCGGCTTCGGCCTCAACGCGAGCCTCGGCATCTCGCCCCTGATACATCAGAGCGGTCGCGTGCACGCGACGCCCACGCGCTCTCAGCTTCGGATCGCCAACCGCCTCAGCAATCTCAGAGGCACTCCGTGCCAGTTCCAGAGCAAGGTCCAACTCGTTCCGATCGACTCGGACGATCGCGCTCTCCGCCAAGGAATACCCTTCGTGACGACGATCGCCGATCTCAGCCAAGATCTCTCGGGAGCGATCCAGCGACGCCCTCGCCTCATCCCATCGCGCGAGCCCCGCGAAGGCCAAACCCAGGTTGCCAAGATCGACCCCCTCGCCACGACGGTCGCCGATTTCCCGAGAGATCTCCAACGCGGCTTGATGGTGCTCGATCGCACGAGAAACCTCGCCCAAGGCCGAGTAGGCCGAGCCCAGGTTGCCAAGATCGGCCCCCTCGCCACGACGGTT
>CAZSSM010000105.1:0-23647 GCA_964609385.1 uncultured Planctomycetia bacterium | reverse complement strand
TATTGGGGGCAAGGTGCAGCCGGGAGAAGCCACACATGGGGCCCTCGAGCGCCTGGAGGCGGACGTGGGTGTCGGGACCTGGCAGCGGCCGTTCGTCCGAACCGAACGACAGGCCGCTGCCTGGCGTTTTCACAGTCGTCAGAGCTGGGAATACCAAGACCAACCGCTGCAATGAACGCTCGATCAGTACACTCATTCAAAGAGGTCACGATGAAAAAACTGCCCGTCACCGTGCTATCTGGATTTCTCGGAGCTGGCAAGACCACGCTTCTCAACCACGTCCTAACCAATCGTGCCGGATTGCGTGTTGCGGTAATCGTCAACGACATGAGCGAAGTGAATATTGATGCTCAATTGGTCACGGGCGGAGATGCCGCTCTGAGCCGCATCGACGAAAAGCTCGTTGAGATGACCAACGGTTGCATTTGCTGTACTCTCCGAGAGGACTTGCTGCTGGAGGTCGCGAATCTGGCTAAGGAGGGCCGTTTTGACTACCTGCTCATCGAATCCACCGGGATTTCGGAACCGGCGCCGGTGGCTGACACCTTCACGTTTGCCATCGGGGATGGAGTCGCCCTTTCAGAGATCGCCGAGCTCGACACGATGGTAACGGTTGTCGATGCCGCCAACTTTCTTGAGGACCTCCAGGTCGGCAAAGACCTGCACAGTGTCGGGCAGGCGGCGAACGGAGATGATTTACGAACGGTCGCAGACTTGCTGACCGAGCAGGTCGAATTTGCAAACGTGATCATCCTGAATAAGACCGATCTCGTCGATAACGAGACGCTTGGAGCGATCGAAGCGTTCATCGAGCAACTCAACCCTCACGCCCTGAAAATACGTTCGTCCTTTGGGAAAGTCGAACCATCACGAATCATGGGTACCGGGCGTTTCGATTTTGAGATCGCCAAACAGAGCAAAGGTTGGCAATTGACGCTTCGCGGCGACGGGGCAAGCGAAGTTGAAGAGTATGGTGTGAACAGTTTTGTTTATCGCTCGCGACGCCCGTTTCATCCTCAACGATTCTTTGATCGATTGAGTCAGGACTGGAACGGTGTGTTGCGGAGCAAAGGGTTCTTTTGGTTGGCAAGCCGTCTCGACAAAATCGGTGTTTGGTCCCAGGCAGGACGCGTCGCACGGCTCGATTTCGGTGGATTCTGGTGGGCCGCTGTACCGAAGTCGCATTGGCCAGAACTTGAATCCGTCCGAGCCGAAATCAATAAACGATGGAACGATGAAGTGGGCGATTGTCGCCAGGAGTTGGTCTTCATTGGAATCGGAATGGACGAGGTCGATCTCTATGATTCACTTCAAGCATGTTTATTGACAGATGAAGAAATGTCACTTGGAATTGACGCCTGGTTAGAACTGGACGATCCGTTTCCGCAGTGGAATGTCGAACTGGAGAACGTTCTCGCCGCTTCCTCTAAGACGTGAAAATAGGTCCTGTAGTCGCTGTCAGTCAATCGAATCGAGCGATTCTCTGCCTTAAGAGTTCGAAACGGTCAATCGATTCCCCTGAAGCGTTCAGCCAGAAAGTATGGTTCAGCGCTTTTAGTACGTCGTGAATGCATTTTCGTTCATAAATCTATCTATAAAAAACCAACAGCTACGAGGGATCTCAACTTCCTCACCACGACTCGTTAAGGAACCGCCTAGGGGTAACTCGACAAATTCGATTCGATCGCTCCTACCTGGATTTGTGAGATTTGCTAACCGATACGCGAAAGGGGATCTTGGCGCCATCGGATCATCCCCGATAACCGCCGAGTCCCCCTTCTTTCTCCAAGCCTCACCCTTTGCATGAATCGTCAAGCTTCTCGTTTCCCTGATTTGACAACGGGTCGGGCCCTCTTGGCGCAGAGCAATCCGATCGTTCCGATTGCCACGAGCGCCAACGATGAGGGTTCGGGGATCATCTCCGCATTGAGGTGATCGATCCCGAATTCCTGGCCACCAATAAGCAGCGATTCGATCCGGTTCCCCGGCTCGGCGATGATCTCGACCGTCCCCAGGAATCCCCCTGAGGTCAGGTTCTGGTTCACATTGATTGTGAAACCGGCCGGAGCCATGATGCCGGGCAGTTCATTGAGTTCTTGAAGCCCCGTGGTGTTGATTTCGAAGTTCTCTTCACCACCGAGGTCGACGTAATCGAAGGTGACCCGACGGACATCGTTGGGTAAGCCTGTGAAGTCGAATCGGAAATTGATGTTATTGATGGTCAGCGCTTGCGTTGAGTTGTCTCCGATCGGGAAGAACGACGTCGGTGGACCGGGATGGCCTGTGATGACGCCGAAACCAAACCCGGTGAACGATCCGACCTCGAACTCCTCGACGGTGACGAGCACGTCTCCGGTCGAGAACGCGACGTCACCGGGGACGTGACCCACCGGAGAGCCGTACTCCGTGCCGATCGCGAACGTTGGGAATTCGAAATCGATGACCGCAGCCCGAGCAGAGTTAGCTCCAAACAGCAACGCGACGACAACCAAGCGGATAGGGATCTGCCTATTCATTGGATCCGTGTCCTTCGGGGTTGGAACGATCGGATGTGGTGTCGCTGAGGACCCGAGTCACATCAACCTCAGCGCTCGGTCTCCCCAGGTTCCCTCGCGGACCCCATCAGGGATCCGAAACGAAATCGGAAAATCGCTCTGTCTGCGACATCGGTCGAGAAAACGCCGGAGAAACGCGGACCGCCCCGACCTCAATCAGCTTTCTAACAGAAACATGAACACGCGAAATTTTCGGGGCTGAAGCCCCCGTTCCAGATGCGGAATAACTTTCGCTGCGCGGGAACTTTGAGACTTCGGGCGGCACCTGGCCATCGTGCATGTTCATGCCATCCCGGCACTGCACTCCATCACCCGTGATGCGCCGAGTCTTGGATCCGGGCCATGATCGTGTCCCGTTCCGTTCGGATCCCGCTCACGGTCATTCGGGGGTTGAGATCCGCGTCCTGAGGGCGATCGATCGATGTCGAGTGCTGCCCCTTCCTCAACCGGCTTCGGCTTGGGCCGTCCGCGCCTGATCGATCGACTCGTTCGATCCGCGCAGCGCCTGCTGGAGCGGTGCGTGACGGTTCTCGACCGGATGAGTCATCCGCTGGCGATCCTGTTGATGACCGCTGTCGTGGCAGCGGCCTGCGGAATCGCGCTTCAGCCGCAGGTTTTGGTCCTCTCCGCGGCCGCGTTGGTTACGGCGGGCATCGGCGTCGTCTGGCCCTGGATGAGCCTGCTCGGGCTCCGCGGCACACTCACGTTTCATCGGACACGCGCTCGCGAAGGGGAAACGATCGGCGCCCAACTCGACGTGACCAACCGTGCGTGGATGGCCGCTTGGGGAGTGGCAGTCCAGACCGACCAGGATCCGAAGGCCAAGGCCTCCGTCGAGACGAGCCCCAGCGACGAGGGTTTGTCGATGGTCGGACCTTCGACCTCTCTGGAGGTCGAGTGGAAGGTCGTGGCGTCCCGTCGCGGACCCTTGCCGGCCCCGGATCGTCCTGGTCTGCTCACGACCGGATTCCCGTTCGGACTCTTCGAAGCGCGTCGGACCCTGGCGGTGCCGGAGCCCGCGTTGGTTTGGCCACGGACATTCCCGCTGGGTCCGCTGCCCGATCTCATCGGCGCTGCCGAGGAGGACGGGATGACCCACCGCGATGTGCCGGGCGACGGCGGGGACCTGCTCGGGGTCCGACCGTACCGACGCGGCGATTCGCTCCGACGAATCCACTGGGCCCAGACCGCCCGGTACGACCGCCTGATGATCTGTGAACGGCAACGGTGCGCCGCGATCCGGGTCCAAATCGTGATCGATACGCTTCGGGATCACCATGGCGGCGATGGACCGTCCGGATCACGTGAATGGGCCTTTCGAATCGCCGGGAGCCTCGTCGAGGCCCTGCTGGCCCAAGGGGCCGAGGTCGAGCTGGTCGTCGACGACCAGCATGTCGTCGGGCGTGGAGGGACCGTCACCGCCAAGCATCGCGTTCTGTTCGACGCGTTGGCCCGTTGCGGCGCAGACGCGGGTGTCGGGATCGTCGAGGTGCTCGATCACCCGGGCATCACCCGGTTCACCCATGGGCTCCGGATCGTGATCGGGACCGACCGCTCGCTCGATGCGCTGGCCATCCGGGCACGCACACGCGGCCTCGCCACGCTCACCGAGCGGCATATCACGCTCGATGCCCGGGCCTTCGACAAGATCGGGGTCGTTGGCGCAGACCGCGACGGGTCAGGCCGACACCTCGATCCCTCCGGGGACCGCGGGGTGCTCCGCCCCTGGATCCTCATCGACGATCCCCAGAACATCGAAGAGCCGCTCCGGCGCCGATGGCGGGAGGGTCTCCGCCTTGGCTGAGCCGGTTCCGCATTCGCCCGCCCCCTCCCCCGTGGATGCCCCATCACACAACGCTCCCGATCTGGCCGGGTGGGCCGATTGGCTCGGCGGCGCCGCCTTGCTAACGCTCGGCACACTCGCCGCGGAACTGGCCGTGGGCGAGTCGCTCCGATCGGTCTGGATCTCGATCGGCTGGACCGTCGCCTGGATCGTCCCGACCCTCGCCCTGGCCGTCTGGCGGAGACAGAGCGTCCCATCCCCCGGGCGATCGGGCGGCGATCCGCGCCGAGGCCGGCCGATCCTGGCCGGCATCGCCTTCGCGATGCTCGTGCTGCCGATCGCTTTGGAAGGGATCGGCTCGGGGATCGGGGCGATCTCCGGGATGCCGTTGGAGATCCGACTGCTCCAGGGGCTCCGGAATCTCGGGGTGGTCCTCTTCATTCTCGGGCTTCGCCGGTCCGCCATGCGACTGGTCGCCTTGATCGGCGTCTTCCTGGTGCTCTGCGGCAGCTCGCTCTGGGCGAGCCGGGCGATGACAGTCGTCAACTTCGGCTTCGTCGGGGTTGCGTTGGTCTGGCTGGTCGGATCCTACTGGAGCCGATTCCAGTTCCGGAGCGTGTCGAAGCCGGGATCCCTGCGCCGACGCTTGCCTCTGACCAGCGCGATCGCCTCGCTGGCGATCCTCGCCGTCGCGATCGCCACCCTCTTCACCTTCGGACCGGCCCGGACCATCCTGCAACTGGTCGGGGTAATACCCAGTTCCGGCGGCCAGACCTGGACCGATCCCGACGCCCGTTCCGGAGTCGGTGACGGACCGAACCAGGTCGACGCCATCGAGAACCCGCAGAGCTTCGGGTTCTCCCAGACCGATATCTATCTCGATTCCGAGCAGTCCAGCCTCTACGACGCCTTCAACGACATGTATGGCGAACCCTACAAGGTCAAGAAGACCGAGCGGGCCATCGCCATCGACAACAAAAACGTCCGTGAGCAGGAGCAACGGGCCGCGCAGAACCTCCAGGCCAACCGGGAGTTCAGCACCGCCAGGCGACCGCCGAGCCCGCGCCGTCCCTTGGACGATCGGTCGACCAACGCCCTCTTGTTCGTGGAAGGGCCGACACCCGTCCACATCTGCATGACTGCGTACGATCGCTTCGACGGCGAAACCTGGCGCGAGGCCGAGCCGACGATCACGAATTTCCCGCTCCGTCAGCAGGGCAAGTCACCTTGGTTTCAGATCGTCATGCCCGACTTGCCGTTCTTTGCCGAATCGGTCCAGCACACCTTCAAGATCGCTCGGCTCGACGTCGAGCAGGTCCCCGCCCCGCCGTTGGTCCGTCGGTTCCGGGTCGGCAACGTCGACCGTCCGTCGTTCTTCACCTGGTCTCAAGACCGGATCCTCGCCATCAAGGGACGGACCATCCCCTCGACGACGGTCGTCGAGACCGAGGCCCCGACGATCCACCCGAAACGGGTGAGCGAATGCTCCTTGACGACCAAGATTCCTTATGCGTCCAAGGTCTACCGTAGCGCTGATGGACACATCTCCGAGCCCGTCCGCGCCTTGGCACGCAGTTGGGTCGAGGCGGTCGGCCCTGATGCCACGGACTGGGATCGGATCGGCGCGATCGTCGAGGGCGTCCGGTCGCGCTGCCGACTCGACCACCAGGCCGTTGTGCCGGAGAGCTGTCCCAACGTCGTCGAGCATTTCCTGATCGAGACCCGCCGAGGTCCCGACTACCTCTTCGCCACGGCCACCGCCCTCCTGCTCCGCGAGTTCGAGATCCCGACCCGACTGGTCGGCGGCCTTTATGCCGATCCGTCACGGTTCGATCCGCTGACCGGCCACACCGAGGTCTTGGATCGCGACGCGCACCTCTGGGTCGAGGTGATGCTCCCCAACAGCCTCTGGATCCCCGTCGAGCCGACGCCAGGCTACCGCCTGATGCCGCCGAAACTCCCGTGGTGGGAACGGCTCAGCAACACCTTGGCCCTCGTCGCCTCCTGGTTGGGCGGGCACTGGCTGGGAATCAGCCTGATGCTGGCCGTCGGATCGGCCCTGCTGATCGCGAGGCGGAGGGTGCTCGACCGGCTCGACGAGGGCCTCTGGACGTTGCGTCAGGGTTGGCTTCGACCCGATCAGATGGTCCTCAGCACCCTGGCCTTGCTGGAACGACGCGCCCGACGCGCCGGCCTCCCACGTCCCCGAGGCGAACCAATCGGCCGTTGGTATCGAACTCTAGGCGGGAACGAACGCGGGCACTCGGACCAGTCCCCCGATGATCTCCATGAGATGATCCGAATCGCCGAGCGCCTGCTCTACTCGGAACCCTCGACGGGCTCCCATCACGACGATCTCGAAGGTCAGCGTTCGGTTTGCCAGAACGTCGTTCACACCTGGTCGCTGAGCCGCTTCCGGGCGTGTGTCCCGACCTCGGAGCCACCCTCCAATGCGTCGGGACAATCGATCACTCAGCCCAACACTCGGATGCCAGGCCGTCTCGCCGGAGCCCTCCCATGAGCGACCCCGTGACCATCGCCGACGCGATCGCCGACCCGCAGGGTCCGGGGGATCGCCTCCCGCCGGACCATCGCGAGATCGAGCAGCTCCGCGACGCTCTGAACCAAGCGCTTCGCGGCAAGTCCGAGGTCATCGAACACGTTCTGACCTGTTTGCTGGCCCGTGGCCATCTCTTGATCGAGGACCTGCCCGGCCTCGGCAAGACGACGCTGGCCAAGGCCCTGGCCGTTGGGATCGGCGGTCGGTTCGCCCGCGTTCAATGCACCCCCGACCTGCTGCCCGGCGACATCACGGGGTTTCGGATCTACGATCAGCAGACCAAGCAGTTCGAGTTCCAGGCCGGACCGGTCTTCTCGGACATCCTGCTGGCCGACGAGATCAATCGGGCCACGCCCCGGACCCAGAGCGCTCTGCTGGAGGCGATGGCCGAGCGGCAGGTGACCGTCGACAACGTCCGCCACGTCCTCTCCGAGACGTTCTTCGTCATCGCCACCCAAAACCCTGTCGAGCAGCACGGGACCTTCCCCTTGCCCGAAGCGCAGCTCGACCGATTCGCCATGAAGCTCAGCATCGGCTACCCAGCCCCGGCTGACGAGTTGGAGATGCTCGCCCATGCCGTCGTGCGTCCGGGGAACGGCCCCGAGGCGGCCCCGACGTCAACGATCCTCCCGGAAGGACATCTCCGGGTACTCCAAGACCATGTCGCCGGCATCGCCGTCGCCGAGAACGTGCGTCAATACCTCATCGACCTCGCTCAAGCCACGCGGAACCATCGCCAGGTCACCCTCGGCCTCAGCCCGCGCGGACTGTTGACCTGGCAACGTCTGGCCCAGGCGCGGGCCTACCTCCACGGTCGCGACTTCGTCACGCCAGACGATGTCCAGGACCTCGCCCGACCCGTCCTGGACGTCCGACTCGGCGTCGAGCCCGAGACCATGGAACGCGCTCTCCGCGATGTCCTCGAGTCCGTCGCCGTGCCCGTCTTCTCATGATCATGAACCGGTTCGACTCGACCCGCCCCCTTTCCAATCATCCTTTCTTCTGGGAGAACGGTCTTTCCATGTCCGAGCCGATCACATCTCTCACCGACAAGTTCTTCCGTCGCCCCCTCGCGATCTCGACCGTCGCGCTGTTCGTGGCCGTCCTCGCGCCCGGATGCTCCGACGAGTCGCCGAACAATCTGATCCCTGAGACCGTGGGTTCTGATCGCGACGCGCTCGGCAACGAGGATCGCGACCGCGACGACCATGGAGATCATGACCACGATCACGGTGACGGCGATCATGACCATCACCACGATGGTGACCACGACCATAATCATGGCGACGCCGATCATGATCACGAACATGACGAAGCTGATCACGATCACGGCCATGAACACGGCGATGCCGACCATGACCATGATGACCATGGACACGATCACGGTCACTCGCACATCATTCACTCACACAAGCCGAGGACATACCCACAGGCCGTTGCTCAGCTTCGTCGCGACCACGATCGGCTCATCCTCGCCTTCGGAGGGGCCAGCCCGGAGGTCCTCGCCAAGCAACTCTCCGAGACGTACGACGTGACCCGCTGGCTGCCCTCGATCGCCGGTGACAGCGACATGCCCGAGCCGCTCTGGATCCGCGTCCGCGATCAGTCAGAGCGCAATCTGTTGCCGATCTATCGTGAGGCCCTGAATCGGGTCCAACGCGGCGACCGGTACGACTACCGGGCCCAGGCGGATCAGGTCGAGGGGGCGATCGATGAACTCCAAGAGGTTCTCGACGCGTCGGAGCCGGAATGGTACCGCATCCCCATTCCCTTCGGATTGGACGGGCCTCGGGATGAGCCGGTCGAGTCTCCCAGCGAAACCACCATCGCCGACTCGTCGAGCCCGACGTCATAAACCCTGCGAACGCGTGTTGACTGTGTTCGGCAGCGATCCTTCCTCGCGGTCAAACCGACCGGAATCGGCCGTATTTTCTCGTTCCACATCAACGGTCCTGTTCGAGACGAGAGCGATGATTGACGAGATCTTCTTCGGAGGGATCCTCCGGTTCTGTCAGACGCTGCTCGAGTCGGCGCCGACGATCCTGGTCGGACTGCTGATCACCGGGGTCTTGCGTCGCCTCTTCGGTTATTCCGCGACACGTCGGATGTTCGGCCACGGGACCTGGCGAGCGCTGCCGCAGGCTTGGCTGATCGGCATGCTGTTGCCGGTCTGCTCCCTAGGCGTGATCCCCTTGGCCCGCGAGCTCCGCAAGGCGGGCCTTTCGGGCGGGACGATCCTGGCCTTCGCCATGACCGCACCGCTGTTCAATCCGCTCTCGCTGTTCTACGGGCTCTCGCTCTCGGATCCGTTGGTGATCTTCCTGTTCGCGCTCTGTTCCCTGTTGGTGGTGACCCTGGTCGGCCTCAGTTGGGACCGGATCTTCCCGGCTTCGAACACGCTCGACGAAGTGGTCGAACCTCCACCGGTCGACTACGGGATCCGTCGGATGACCGCCATTGGAGTTGTCGCCGCGCGTGAGATGGTGGGTCCCTCAGTCGTCTTCATGCTGATCGGCATCTTGGGCAGCGTCTTCCTGAATGTGGCCCTGCCTTTCGGCAGTTTGCAGACGACGATGGAGCACGACAATCAACTGGCGGCGATTCAAATGACCGTGGTGGCGGTCCCGGCCTATGCCACGCCGATGCTGGCGATGTCGCAGCTTGGGATGATGTTCCAGCACGGCAACTCGATCTCCGCAGCCTTCGTCCTGTTGACTTTGGGCGCGGGGGTCAACCTCGGCCTGATCGCCTGGATGTTCGCGCGTTGCGGGGTCCGACCCGGTCTGGCCTGGATGGCCATGCTGATGGCCATCGTGATCGGCCTGGCCTACGCCCTGGAAGACCCGCTCTACCCCGACGATATCGAGCCGTCGGGACATACTCATGCCTTCGACATCTACTGCTGCCCGTTCGCGGAGAACACCTCAGATTATTACGAGCGGATCAGCACGACCCTCGAGCAAAAGACAGATATGACCGAGGTTTACGGCCTGGGCGCCCTCGGCGTGATCATGCTCATCGGCGCCGGCCTGAGCCTTCTGGACCGTCGCTGGCGGATCGAGTCGTGGCTCGAATCCCGCGATAAGCCCACAGAGGACGGCGCCGATCGACCGCGCTCCAAGTTCGACGTCATCGTGCCCGCTCCGGTGCTCGGGGGCGTCCTCCTGCTCGCCTTGATCGTGACCAGCGTGGTGGCCTGTTACGCCTACTATCCCCCCCGCGAGCAGGTCTTGGAGGAGATGCAGTTCCTCCAGGCCGAGGTGCTCATGGGATCCTCCAGCGGGTCCAACAGTCACGCCCTGCACTACATCCCAGTCTGGGACGACTGGACGCGTCGGCTCCAGGTCGGCGTCTACATCCGCGAAGGACACGTGAGCGACTACCGTCGCGTCAAGGCACGGATCTTCCGCGAGAAGCTGGAGCTGCTCGAACACGCCCTGGAAGACGAGGACCGCGACGAGATCCTCCAATACGCCTCGGAGGTCAGCCTCGCCTATCGACGGATGGCCCAGGCCTTTCGGACCCCCTCGTACACGCCCGAGTCCTCGGGCTCCTGAGCACGCTCCGGCGGCCGAGCCGACCTCCGACGATCGGTCGGGATTCAGACCCGGCTCCTGATGGAGACCCTGGAGGGAACCTGATAGCCTGGGAAGGGTCGGTATCGACATCCTCCGCTTTGTTGTTCCCTCCCAGATCTGGCGTCGGAGATCGCTCATGAACGGACGAACGATGGGCCCGACCTTGTCGCGACGGTCGGCGTTGAAGTCAGCCGCCTCGCTGGCCGCCGTGGGCGGTCTGAGCCTCGGGGCGCGAGCTGACGAATCGGACGACGGGAGCGGCTCGGTCGTGACCAAGGGCCGGATCAAGCAGTCGGCCTGCCGCTGGTGCTACAGCAAGATCGAACTCGACACGCTCGCCGAGGCGGCATCGTCGATGGGTCTCGTCGGCCTTGACCTGATGACGCCCGGCCAGTTCCCCACGCTGAAGAAGTACGGCCTGATCTGCACGATGACCAGTTCGCATGGCCTCCAAGACGGTCTCTGTGAGCCGGCCAATCATGAGGACTGTCTCGCCAAGATCTCCGAGGCGATCGACGCGACCGCCAAGGAGGGCTGGAAGAACGTCATCTGCTTCTCGGGCAACCGCCGAGGCATCGACGACAAGACCGGTCTGGAGAACTGCGCCCGCGCCCTCCGACAGATCGTCCCCCAGGCCGAGCAGGCCGGCGTCGTCGTCCAGATGGAATTGCTCAACAGCAAGGTCAACCACCCCGATTACATGTGTGATCGCTCGGAATGGGGCGCCGACCTGGTCCAGAAAGTCGGATCCGACAACTTCAAGCTCCTCTATGATATCTACCACATGCAGATCATGGAGGGTGATGTGATCCGGACGATCCGCACCTTCCAAGACGCCTTCGGTCACTATCACACCGGCGGCAACCCCGGGCGCAACGAGATCGACGACTCGCAGGAGCTGAACTACAAGCCGATCGCCGAAGCGATCCTGGAGACCGGCTTCGACGGTTACTTCGCGCACGAGTTCATCCCCAAGCGCGACCCGTTGACCAGCCTCGCCGAGGCGGTCGCCCTCTGCGATATCTGAAGCGGAGCACGACGCCAGCGATTATCGACCGCGCGGAGCCCGGAATCGGAATCGACGAATCCGGGCCCTCGATTAATCTGTGATCGAACCATATATAACTCAGGTCGACGGGAGGGGCGTACCTCCGAGCATGGTTCGGCGGTCCGCCTTCTCACCGACTTGCTGCGCGTTCCCATCGACGAAGTGCGATCACAACGTCATGATGGGAATGGGGATCGTGTCCGGGAACGGTCCATCGAACGAACGCAACGGATCAAGGACCTGAGGTCAAGGAATGAACCGCGATCGCCGCGCTTTGCAGCTCTTCGAGTTGGCCCTCGACGTGCCCGCCGACCGGCTCGATGGCTTTTTTCGTGAGACCTGCGGCGACGACGTTCAGCTCAGGCGTCGGGTCGAATCCCTCCTGGCCATCCAAAGCGATGCCCGAGACTTCCTGCCGGCGACCGATCGAACCGGCCCGAGTCGCATCCTCGCGGAGATGACGACGGACGTCGATGAGGTCGAGACCGTCAACCTGCTCAGGCGACCGGAAGCCCCGGTTCGGGCGGAGATCGGCGATCGAGGCGAACGCATCGAATCCGGGACGTTTCGTTTCGAGCAGTATGAGGGTTACCAGATCCGCCGCGAAATCGGTCGTGGTGGGATGGGCATCGTCTATGAGGCATCCCAGGCCTCGTTCGGCCGCCACGTCGCGGTCAAGGTGATGCCGGACCACGCCGCCGGCGACGAACAGCGCGTCCGTCGTTTCCTCCGCGAAGCCGAGCTGAACAGCGTGCTCGAGCACCCGGGGATCGTCCCCGTCCACGGGACCGGCCGAGACATCGACGGCCGCCCTTTCTATGTCATGCGGTTCGTCCGTGGCGAGAGCCTTCGCGAAGCGATCGACGCGTATCACGATCCGACCGAAGGGACCACAACCCGAGACCGCGACCCGGCGACGCGGTCGCTCCAACTCCGCGAACTGTTACGGCGATTCCTCGACGTCTGCAACGCGATCGCGTTCGCCCATAGCCGAGGCGTGATCCATCGCGACATCAAACCCGAGAATATTCTGCTCGGGCCTTACGGGGAAACTCTGATCGTCGACTGGGGCCTGGCCAAGCTTCATCGCGCACCCGACCACAAATCCCAAGGTGACGATGTCACGGCCTTCGCCGACCTCGGGAGCGCTGAGACTGAGACGATGGCCGGCCAGATTCTGGGAACTCCCCGGTTCATGAGCCCCGAACAGGCCACAGGGGACTTGGACCGTGTCGGTCCGGCCAGCGACATCTACAGCCTCGGGGCGACGCTCTATTGCGTGCTCACCGGCCACGCCCCCATCGAAGGGAGTCGCCCGGACGAGGTCCTCGCCAAGGTCGGTCGGGGTGAGATCAGGCCGCCCCGCGACGTTTGTCCGGGTCTGCCGCCAGCCCTCGAAGCGATCACCCTGAAGGCGATGGCGCTTCAGCCCGAGGATCGCTACGGATCGGCCGGCCAGCTCGCCGAGGATCTCGAGCGCTGGCTGGCCGATGAGCCGGTCTCCGCCTATCGCGAGCCCTGGACCCTGCGCCTCTCGCGTTGGCTGACCCGACATCGGACACCGGTCATGGCCGTCGTGGCCTCACTGGTGGTGGCCCTGGTCGGCGTGGGCGGCCTAGCAACGATCCAATGGCAGGGACGCGCCGACCTGGCTGCGGTGAACGGCCAACTCCTCGATTCGAACCGCAACCTGCTCGCCGCCAACCGTCGCGAGGCCCAGGCCCGCCGACGGGCTGAGGGGCGCATTGAATTGGCCCTTGGAGCGATCGAGCAGTTCCGTGAGGCCGTCGAGACCCACCTGGAGGTCAAGGACCGGCCCGAGAACACCCCGCTCCGACGCGACCTCCTCCAGGCACCGTTGGCGTTCTACCAACAGCTCCGCGACGACCTGCTCGACGACGCGGCGGCCGACCCCGAAGCGCGGTTCCGGCTCGCCGAGGCATTGGAATCGCTCGGCATGCTCAGCCAACAACTCGGCTCGGGGGTGTCGTCGATCGAACAGTTGCGGGAGGCGGCCGACCTGTTCGGCGAGACCGCCCGCGACGCCGACGCCTCCGTCGACCTTCGTCAACGCGCTCGGGACCAACGCGTCGCGACCTTGGTCGAGCTGGGGACAGCTCGCGCGGATGTCCTCGGGGACCGAGACGCTGCATTGGCTGATTTCGCCAACGGCCGCACTCTGGCCGAAGTGGAGGTCGCCGCTCGCCCCGATGATCCGACGCCTCGCGAGAATCTGGCCCGCATCCTCTTCAAGCAAGGCCGGATGCACTTCAAGGCTGGGGCGATGGAGAGAGCCCTCGCTCACGCCGAGCAGGCCGTGGAGCAGATCGCCCCGGCCAGCAACCGCACTCCTGACGATGCCGAGACCCTGGAACTCCTCAACGAGATCCGTTGCGGACTGGAAGTCCTGGCCCTCCGCGAGCTGGGCCGGTACGACGAGGCCTTAAACCGCCTCGACACCGTGCGAAACGCTCTCCAGCGGATCAATGCGGGAGGAGAGCCGGATCGGAACGTCGATGACCTTGAGGCGAAACTGTTTCGAAGGTACGCCGAGATCTATCTACGGACCGGCCGCGAGCGCGAGGAACTGGACGCCAACAATCGACAAGTCGAGGTCCAGCGGGTCCGAATCACCGAGAGTCCCTCGGCGTTCGATCCCCGACGCGCCCTGGCCTTGGCCTTGCTGGATCAGGCGATGACTCTCAAACGGGCCGGGCAACCCGAGTCGAGTCGGGTTGCCCTGACCGAAGCGCGGGCGATCCTCGATGCGCTCCAGGTCGACTTTCCGAGGACGACTGGGCTGGGGGACGACTTCATTCGCGCGGCCAACCTCCAAGGGACGTTGGCCTACCAACAAGGCCGGCTCGAGGAGGCCGTTGAGGCCTACCGGGAGGTCTCGCGCTTCGCCGCGAGGGAACTTCAGAACCGCCCCTCGGAACGCGCCCCCCGGGTCCGGCTGGCCGGCAACGAGTACAACCTCGGGATGATTCTGGACTCCCTCGGTCGGGCCGATGAGTCGCGGTCATCCTACGACCGCTCCGAGGGACTCTGGCGTCGACTGGTCACCGATTTCCCCGATCAGCCGGCCTATCAACTCAATCTGGCCCACGCCCTGGCCAATCGGGGCGGCCTCGCGATCAAGGTCCTCGGCGACCTCCAAGCCGGTCTCCGGGACCTCCACGAGGCCGTCGGGCTGCTCGAGGATTTGGCCCGCGCCTACCCGAACTCGACCGTCGTGGCCGACAGCCTGGCGCGGAACACGGCCAATCTCTGTGAAGCGCTCCTCGTCGACCTCCGCTTCCATGATGCCGAGGTCCGCGCTCGGGAGATGGCCGGTCACTTCGAATCGCGGGTCGAGGCGGAGCCGGACGTCCTCCAAGCCCGGCTCGACCTGGCCTTCACGTACCGGACCTGGGGCGACGCCCTGCGCAACCTGAACCGCGACCTCGAGGCCGATCGCCAATACCGCGAGGCGATCGCGCTGCTGGAACCGATCGTGAAGTCCGGGGCCGACCGCAGCGAAGCGGCCTTCGCCCTGGCCACGACCGAACTCAAGCGGGCCCAGTTGCTCTCCGATCCGACCGAGGCCGAGCAATCCGCCGGGTTGGCGTCGCGATCGGCCGCGCGGCTCGAGTCGCTCCGAGCCTCGGGGCGATTCGATGAGGTCAGCGCCTTGCGTCTGTTCCAGGCCCGACGCACGTACGCACGTCGGCTCGCCCAACTCGGTCTCCGGGCCGAGGCCGAGACCGCATGGGACCGCGCCGAGGGACTTCGCAACGAAGCCTTCGGCCGATCCGACCCCGAAGCCACCCCCGATCCCCAAGCACGTTTGGAACTCCGGGCATGGGCCGATGATCTCGATGGATTCCTCGACGGCGCCGAGCGTCTCGTGAACGACGATGGCCCTCCGGAAGAAGACCTCGTGTCGTTGGCGATCGCCGCGAGCCTGGCGTCGACCCGCACCGATTCATCGGAACGGGTCGATGACCTGATCGATCGGGCCATCAACTGGTTGGAACGGGCCCACGCGCTCGGTTGGTTCCATAGGCCCGAACGTCGGACCACCCTGTTCGGCTCCGAACTGGCCCCCCTCCGACAACGACGCGGCTTCCAACAGATCCTGCTCAACGTCGCGTTCCCAGACAACCCCTTTTATGAACAACAAATTCATTGATTAAAATCCCACAAAAGCAAGTCTCATACAACGACATTGTTGCATGAGGCTTACGACATTATCGTCGATCACTGCGGTGTATAAGAAGGATCGTTCTCAACGACGCGAGAGGTGACCGTAGTAGAGCGGGCCCATGGCTGGGACCCCACTGCCGTCGAAGCGGCCGCTCGGGAGGGAGCGATTCTTGATTACGGTCTCGCCGGATTGATGATCCTGCAACTTGTCCCACCACCAGCTATAGAACTTTTGGTCTCCTTGGTAAAAGGTGTCTCGACCGGAACCACCGTAGAGGTAGTCGTAGTTCCAGTCCGACACATCTCCGATGCTGTAGTCGCTATTGCTGAAGTTCAGGTAGCCTCCGGAGAGGAGGTCATTGCCGGCCTGGCCATAGAGCCGATCTTTCCCGTCACCCCCGAACAGCGCATCGTTGTCGTTGCCGCCGTACAGGTAGTCGTCCGCGTTTCCTCCGTAGAGCAGGTCAAAGCCCGAGCCACCGTAGAGGTAGTCGGTATCGTCCTCGCCGATCAGCGAATCGTTCCCCGACCCGCCATAGACGACGTCGCGTCCCTGGCCACCACGGATGAGGTCGTGGCCGTCATCGCCGTAGAGGGTGTCGTTCCCTTGGTGTCCCGCGATCGTATCGTTGCCGCGATCACCATGGATCACATCGCTCCCTTGATCGCCGGACATCACGTCGTTCCCGCTGGCGCCGTCCATCGTGTCGTTGTCGTTGCCGCCGATCATCGTGTCGTTGCCAACACTCCCGTAGAGCGTGTCGCGACCATCGCTGCCATACATTTGATCATTTCCACTGCCCCCATGGACATAGTCGTGGTCGTCGCCGCCGTGGAGGTAATCATTGCCTGATTGTCCGAAGAGCGTGTCGCGGTCGTCGCCGCCGATCATCGTGTCGTCGTGCCGACCCCCTTCGAGACGGTCACCACCGTCGCCACCCACCAGGACGTCCACGCCGTCACCGCCTCGGAGGAAGTCCGGCGACCCGTTGCCGTAGACCCAATCGTTGCCGTCTCCCCCATCGACGAAGTCGCCGCCGCTGCCACCGTGAACGATGTCGTTGCCCTCGCCCGCGAAGATCTCCGATTCGATCGCGGTGTTGTTGCGGATGATATCTCGACCATCGAAGGTTGAGATGTTCACCTTACCGACCCGCTCGGTCGTGGTCCCCGGGAAGTAACGATCGAAGCTCCGGGTTCGGGTCAAGCCGTTGAACGTGTGTGTGACGACCACCTGATCATCGCCCGAGCCAGGGCCCATCGCGTCATAAGAGACGGTGACATGGTCATTCGCGTCGGTCCCCTGAACCTCGATCTCGATCTGGCCGTTAGGCAACGTCGACTCGCCGACGAACGCCATGGTCGCCCCACCGAGATCGGCCGACATCAGCTTCCGTTCCTGCAACCGATCGAAGCCCAACGCACGCGAATTCTTGCGATTCATCGATGTGATCCTGTTTCTGCCCTGGTTGACGGGAAAGCGTGGAAGCGACAGGTCGGAGATCTGCCGCAAGGGCGTCGCTTGCGTCCTCGCCAGACAGGACGACGTTCGGCGATGAATCGGCTCAAAGAAAAATCCGCTCGACGAAAAAGGCTCGACGTCTCCTTGTTTTCGATCGTTGCGGAACTCAGTTCTTTTGCATAAAAACTCAATCTATCATACCAACTTGGGTGTTCTCTGGATCAACGCCCTGAATTAGCTCACGCATGAGCCACGTTTTGGCGACGGTCCAGTCCCGCTTGACCGTGGCGAGGGAGGTCTCCAGAGCCTCGGCGATCTCCTGATTCGACATGCCGCCGAAGTAGCGCATCTCGACAACCTGGGCTTTCCTCGGATCGATCTCGGCGAGCGATTCCAAGGCGTCGTTCAGGGCGAGGAGATCGTCCCTCTGCTCACGACAGGCAATCACCGCTTCATCGAACGTGAACCGACTCCGATCCCCCCCGCGCTTCTGACGACCGCGCGTCCGAGCGTGGTCGATGAGGACATTGCGCATCGCTTTCGAGGCATAGGCAAAGAACTGGCCTCGGTTGGCCACCGGCACCTGACTGTCGTCGAGTATCTTGATCGACACCTCGTGCACCAACGCGGTCGAGGTCAGCGTGTGATCGAGACGCTGGTCCGACATCTTCGCCGCGGCGAGTTTTCGTAGATCCTCGTAGGCCGCTTGGATGATCTTCGCGCGGGCCTCTCGATCCCCACGCTCGGCCCGTTGCAGTTCCAGAGTCAGATCCATTGTGCACCACCTCGCGCGAATTCTCGGATCGATGTCATGACCGTCCGGAAATTCTAGCGGATTTCGATGAGCCGATTCGGCCCCCGTCATCGTCCTGTCCATCGAGGACGCTGAGGCAGCCGAGATCGAGCGCGGTCGTCGCTCCCGGACGATCGGGCGGAACCTCTGCATTCTTCGCGTGAGACCGCATTTCGTTCGAGGTGTCGGCAGGTGCGACGTGACTTGGGGAGAAGTCGATGAAGGCTCGATGGGTCGCGATCTATGGTCTGTTCTGTTACCTTCTGTTTCACCTTTCATTTCTTTATTTGTTCGCATTTCTTCTGGATTTGGGGGAGATCCGCACGAGGGGCCTTGAGACGACCTCCACATCAATGGCCATCGCCATCGATTTGGTCTTGATCGTCCTGTTCGCCGCGGTGCACAGCCTGATGGCTCGGGACTGGTTCAAGCGTTGGTGGACGCGATGGGTCCCTCTCGAAGCGGAGCGGAGCACGTATGTCCTCCAGTCAAGCCTCTTCCTGAGCTTGGCGATCTGGCAGTGGCGACCGATCCCGGTCGTCGTCTGGTCGATCGAGTCGCCGATCCTCCAAGCCATGTGCTACCTGGGGTTCGTGACCGGTGCGACAATCGTGATGACTTCGACGTTTCAAATCGATCATGGGGAACTGTTCGGGGTCCGACAGGCCCTGAGTGGACGCCCCGGATCGGACGAGACCTCCCCCGCGTTCGTCAAACCTTGGCTCTATCGGATCGTCCGGCATCCGCTTCAGTTCGGGATGATCACGCTGATGTTCGCCACACCAAGGATGACCGCCGGTCACCTGCTCTTTGCCGTCGCGATGGCCGGCTACTCGGCGATCGGCGTCCAGTTCGAGGAACGCACGCTCGTTCGCCGCTTCGGCGACGCCTATCGCGACTATCAGCGCTCTACGCCGCAGTTGATCCCTGGCTTGGATCAGCTCACCCGTCTGACCCAGCGGATCCGCGGAGGCTCACTTAAAATGCCGACTGCGGAACCCAAAACTCCGATCGTCCTCAACTCCGAAGACGCAACCGGAATCCATATAAGACAGCAAGGCGATTACTGGACGAGTCGCACTTGACCCGCACTGGCCCCAGATCCGGACCCCGCTCCTCCCGAGGACGGGGTCAATGCGTTTCGCAGAGATCCCACGGTTCACCGTCACGTCACCGTGTGTCGCGTTGCCCGCGCGCACCATCGCGAGCCGGAACACGACCCCGATCGTCATCTTCGCGAGGTAATTGGGACGACGGGACGCTTTCGACAGGATTCATGTTTCGACCCCATTCGTCAGCAAACGCACGCGACGAGCCCCATGAATTGATCCCCGGAGGTCGGCTCGTCCGAGATCCTCCTCGTCCGAGAGCACCCGAGGATCGAGCGGCGAGTCTCAGGAACCCGAATCCAACGCGCCACGCGTTGCGGTGGGTGCCGGGTCTGTCGACGGCCCGGGTCCGGATTCGAGTCGGTACCGGATATCGTTCGCGCCTTGCTCCTGGAGCCAACCGGCGAGCCGTCGGCCCTCGGTGCGGAAGGACTCGGTGGGCGTCCAGTTGACGTAGCAGGTCGTCCCGACGCGTTGGGTCCGGAGGTCGTCCGCGGCGAAACCGTTCTGACGGACGAAGGCCCCGACATCATCAAGGATCTGGCGGGCCGACCCGGCATCGGTCGCCGTGCAGCGGACCGTCAGGGTGGCTCGGAGCCCCGGGTCTTTGTCGGCGAACGGAAGACGCTCGGGTTGGACCCGGACGCCAGTGGTGAGCTTGAGCGGGACGTCCAAGCCGACGTCGAAGGTCAGCTCGACGAACGAGGCGATCCATCCCGCCCTGGGGGTTGGGGCGAGTCCGACGTAGGACCCGTCGGCTTCGGGCTCGAGAAGTCGACTGGTGTATGCGCGGCCGAGGGTCTCGACACGGAAGTCGCGGGCCTGAGGGTTGGTCGCCGACCAGAGCCGGACCTCCAACGGCTGGTCCTCCGCACGCACGACGATCGCTCCATCCTCCCGATTGGTCCAGGTGAATCGGGGACGCTCGCGACCGTCGACGATCAGGCCGTGGAACGCGACGATGCTCTGGAACGCGTCGGTCTCGTTGAGGCCGTGATCGGCGTTAGGGACATAACGCAGATGTTTCTCGCCGATCAAATCGTCCCAATAGAACTGCGAGGAGTCGGGCAGGAAGAACTGATCCCCAGCCGCATTGAGGATCAGCTTCGGCATGTCGAGCCGTTGGCAATAGGCGTAGGGATCGACGAGGTCGTAGAGGGCCTCGAGCCGGGGATCGCCGAACCGCTCGGTGATCCGATGATGGACGTAGTCGCCGACCGACGGCGCCCAGAACCCGTAGGCGGCGAAGTGATGGCGCATCGCCTCGTTGACGTTGAGCACGTCGATGACGATCGGGATGAGGGCCACGACGCGGTCGTCGACGGCGCCGGTCAGCCAGGTCGTCCAACCGCGCTTCGAAGCCCCGGCGACGACGAACCGATCGACCGTACGACCGCCACCGACCTCCGAGGCCGCGACGGCCGTCATCGTATCCATTGCCCGCACCGCGCTCTTGACCATCGGGTTGCGGGCCGGCCAGGTCGGGTCGCCGGTCTTGAGGAACTGATCCCAGGTGTAGCCGATCAGGTCGTCCTCAGACCGACTTTGGCCGTCCCCGTGGAAGACGAGCGGTTGATTGGGGACCATCCGCAGCTCGGCGACGACCGTGCCGGTGGCCGCCGCGATCTGGCGGACCAAGTCGGACGGCCCGCTCGGCGGATCGCCCCCGTTTCGACCTCCGCCGATGAACAGGAACCCGACCTCGGAGCGAACCCGATCCGGGATCGCCAGGGTCATCCAGTGTTGCCAACGCGTCCGGTCGACCTCCTCGGGAGTCCGCCAGGTCTGCGAGACCATGTCGACGACCACCGTGGTCATCCCCGAGCCCGACTCGGTCGAGACGATCTCCCAGGTATAGCTGGGGTCGGGCGCTTGGACATACCGATCCAACGCCGTTTCCTTGGACGTCGATGCGGTCTGGGCGAGTCCTGCCCATGGGGAGACGACCGTCAAGAGGAGGGCGAACGACAACCAAGAACCGAACTGCTTGATCATTCCGTTCCTTTTCAACGGGCGGGATTGCCGAGAGGCTCATCTGATCACGATCGAGGGACCCAATTTGGTTTGGGCGGCATGGGAGCGAGCGGGCACAGATTACTCGGGAGCGGCCAGGTTTTCGAGGATGCTGAGGTGGACGCGCCCGCCATTCGCGTTGGGACCGGCGGTATAGGGCTTGGTGACGATGTCGAGGTCGCCGTCACCGTCGAGGTCGGCGATCCGGGCCTCGTGGCCGCCGTACCCTTCGACGAGCGTGTGCTTGGTCCACTCGAGCCCCCGACCGTCGCGGTTCTCCCAGAGGATCTTGCCGAATCGGCTGCCCGGACCTCGGTCGGGCGGGTGGATGTGCTCCATCTCATCGACGTAGACGTCGAGGTCGCCATCGAGGTCGAAGTCACCCACGGCCAGGGAGTGGAAGTCACCGGTCGTGCCCTCATCGGGCAGGAGGTGCTTGACCCAACGCGAGCCGTCCCCGTCAACGTTGGCGAACCAGACGACGCGGGCCTCGGGCACATCGCAATTGGACTGGACGACGTCGGGATGGCCGTCGCGGTCGAGATCGGCGATCCAGGTCCGGGCACCGACGCCCCAAGGGCCTTCGCGACCGAAGTCGAGGTTACGGTGCGGGGTCCAGGACGCGCCATCCTCGCCGTTCTCAAACCAGCGATCGATGTAGACGATGTCGGGTCGGCCATCGGCGTTGAGGTCGCCCACGCCGCGCGGAGAGATCGCCGCATGGACCGCGCCGACGTCGTCCAGGCGCATCCGCTCCCAAGGGGAACACGGATCCGAGCCGATCCGGTAGACGAACAGGCCGTCGTAGTTCTGCGCATCGCCGTTGGTGACGATCTCGTCGCGGCCGTCCCCGTCGAGGTCGACGGCCAGTACGTCGTGGACGTTGAACCGCTCCTGGGCCTCCAAGTCGGGGTCGAAGACGAACCGCTCGAACCGGGTGCCCTGCGCGATCCGACCCGGGTTGCGGAACCAATCGACGCTGCTGACCAGGTCGATGTGGCTGTCGCCGTCGACATCGGTGGCCGCCAGGCCGCAGTCGGTCACGATCCCCTCGACCACGGCGATCGGCTCGTCCCAACGGTCGATCGACCCGGTATTGCGATACCAACGGACCGGGTGGCTCGAATCCTTGGCCCATCGGCTCTGACCCAGGACCACATCGTCGAGACCGTCGCCATCAAGGTCGGCGATCACCAGCATCGACCAGTGCGTGCCGGGCACCTGCGCATCGATGACGTGGTGCCGGAACCGAGGTCGCGGCTCCGAGGTCGCCGACTCGTCTTGAGAGGCGTTCGCTTGGGTGTTCGTCAGCACCCAAAGGGCCAAGAGCCTGAGGAGGATCTGAGGGCGTGTGATCCGCATGAGGGGCCTCCCGAGAGTCGACGGCAGGGTTCCCCGTCATCATGGATGCCGATCGGATCGGTCGCAACCCCTCGGTTCACCCCGACTCGGATCAGCCTCGATTGTTCCCACATCCCTGGCGACCCGCGACCGCCTCGATCTTGAAAACGATGATCTCATTGATTTGGCTCAGAGAGCGAAATCGGTGACCTTCTTTCTCGGACAAGCTTGAGGGCTTGGGTGGCTGGGAACTGGCCCGCTTGGGGGGGCAGACCCCGGTGACGAGCCGGGTGAGTCGGCCAAACGTTTCGGCGAGGGGTCGGCCAGCCCGAGACATCTGCCCCGGGGTTTGCTCCGCGGCGCTTCGCAGTCCCCGGCCACCCGAGCCGAGCCGAAAGGAGGAGTTCAGATCTTGCCGAGATCCCTTACAGGCATGTCGTTGGCCATGGGCTAGATACAACTTGGACAGGAATGCTCGATCCGCTATTCTGGATTGACTCGACGCACCGTCTCAATTCTAGTTTCGAAAGACTGGCACGAAATCACTCAATAGAGTTCCGCTCGGACAAATTTGTTTTCGGAGAGGATCTCCGATGGACGATTGGCCGACTCAAACATCGATAGCGTGCTTAGTCAACAAATATTACTGCCAACTTTATCCTGAATGCGAATGGCCCTTCGACTTACCCAGTCTCGCAGCTTCAGAGAAGGAGATTGAGGAAGCCGAGATCGTGTTGGGTGAAGAGTTCGACCAAAAATATCGCGACTTTTTGAGATACGCTAATGGGTGGAAAAAATTTTCCCAATTTACTTACATATTTGGAACAAGAGATTTTTTGCAAAAGCAATTTGTATTTCAGATCCCTTGACTTGCTGAGCACCGTTCAAGATTCTGGAATACCAGACATAACAAAATTCACACCTATTGGTGTTTCTTCAAATAATATAGATTTAATCGTGGCAGAAAAAAAACATCCGCACAACATGGAAAGATTTTGTGGTTTGCAGGAGCATTAACCCAGGAATTCCCTGATTTTGATGAGTTTTTTCTTACGATGGTCGACTTAACCCGTCATGACGTTCTAGAAAGACGAAATTCGTCTGGTTAGCAATCCACCAGAGCCGCTCCACCGTCAGGTCGTCCAAGGCCTGGCCTCGACCGCCCAAGCTTAGGGCCACTTCGACCGACTCGCATCGGTCTTCGGGAGGCTGGGGAC
>CAZSSM010000104.1:0-23681 GCA_964609385.1 uncultured Planctomycetia bacterium | reverse complement strand
TCGCTCAAATAGGCTATTAGGTGTGTTGGCATCAACCGAATTGTCAAAGAGCAAATCGAAAAAAATGAGATCGGCCTACCATTCCCGAACCTGCATGAGGTTGGGTGGTATTGGAAAACCCCATATCTCTAACTACATCCAGTTGAGGATGTGTGGAGAGTGTTTCGATTGGCCGACGATTCTGGGCCGCGAACTCCAATGTTCTCGCGACGTCGATTAGCGACGGCAAAGATCATCCTAGCTCTACTCCCTGAAGAATCAACTTTCTGGGCACGATTTAGCGTTCGATTTTGCCGACCATTGAGCCTAAGTGCTTTTGAGATAACTGATTAAAAATTCCCGACACTCTTCTCAATCCAGCTTTGGACGACTTTAGGGCTCGATTTAGGAATCATCGGGGAGGGATTGCGATCGTTTCGCGGTGAGGGGAAGACCGGCTTAGGGACTGGAAAGCCATGACGGGGATTCAAGCTGGGCAAATTGAGGTGTCGATGCTTGAGATTGACCCTGTTTCGAGCACGACTTAGGATGCCGCCGCATCGAACTCTCGGGCAGGCAAGCCTCGTCGTGGATGACGGTTCCGATCCGGGTCGTTCGTCAATGGTCGGACGTTCTCGGCACGAACGAGTCGAGGCCGATCCCATCGCAGAGATCGGGCGGTCCGAGGAACGTGTGGCCCTCCGACAGATAAGGAAGTGCGATCCGGCATGGCCACCATTCCTTTGGCTGACTCGACCGTCTCGCCGCCGATCCGGCTTCGACGTTCCGCAAATGCGTCGGTTCCGGCTCGGCCCGAGGGCGTCGCCTACCCGTCCGGCTCTTCGGCGAGCGAGCGAGCGGCTTCCGAGTTGGTTCCCAGAATCCCGCCGACGCCAACAGTCAAGCTCGCACCGCGTCGGATCGCGGGCAATTTCTTGGCTTTGAGTGTGGCCGAGATCGCGTGTCGAACGACGACCCTGGGCGTGACGCTGTTTCTGATGCATCAGTTAGGCACGCGGGGGTTCGGGCGGATCGAACTCCCGTTCCTGATCGTCTTCTGCTTGGTCCTCTTGGTTCGCGACGGATTTGAAGTGATCGCTGCGCGTGAGGTAGCCCGACATTCCCGGTTGGTCCGACCGTTGGTCGATCAGATTCTGGCGTTGAAGCTGCTGACGGCCGGCGGGTTGTTCC
Source organism: uncultured Planctomycetia bacterium (assembly GCA_964609385.1). Classification (GTDB taxonomy): domain Bacteria; phylum Planctomycetota; class Planctomycetia; order Isosphaerales; family Isosphaeraceae; genus CAZSSM01. The sequence continues at coordinate 22,511 of CAZSSM010000104.1, read as the reverse complement.
TGTGTTTGATGGCGATCGGAGGACTGAGCTTCTCGGACCCGACCGACCGCACATTACTCCTGCTCTACGGGCTCTTGTTGGGCACGACGGCCCTGGGCTTAGACTTCGTGTATCGCGGTCGTGAGCGGATGGGTTTGGTGGCGTTGTCGTTGGTAATCCGAACGGCAACCTATGCCACCGGAGTCGTCTGGTCAGTCACCGACCCGTCGCGGCTGGTCTGGATCCCGGCCTGGCTAGTCGTGGGCGAGGCATTGGGGATCAGTCTGGTCTGGGCCTTCTACGTCCGCCAATACGGCTGGCCGCGTCCCAGCCTCAGCGCTCGGTTCGTGCAGGTGATCTGGTCGCGAGGACGGTCGATCTATTTGATCCAAGGTGCCCAGATGGCCTTGATGTCAATCGACCTTCTGGTCGTCGGGCTCTTAAGCCATTGGAGCGACATCGGGTTATACAGCGCCCAGCATCGAATGGTCACAGCGGTCCTGATGTTCGGCCTGATCTTTCAGCAGGTGGTCTTCCCGAGCCTAGCGCGGTCGTGGCGGAGCGACCCGAGCGAGGGACGGGCCGCTCTGAACACAATGGTCCGGATCTTGGTGGCGGGCCTGCTACCGATCGCTGTAGGAGCGTCGTTGCTGGCCGAGTCGATCACGGCGTTGTTGCCGGGCGACTTCGCCTCGGCGCACACCCTCTTGCGGGTCGGGATCTGGCGGATCCCCCTATTGACGTTGGCCTTTCTGTATCAGACTACGCTGATCGCCCTGAGTCGGGAGGCCCTGGGCGTTCGTTACCTGCTGGGAGGTGCGTTGGCGGCCGGCCCATCGGTGGCGCTGGGCTATGCAGCCTTGGGAATGCCGGGAGCTTGTGCGGCAATCGTGCTGGTCGGGTTGATTCTCTGTGGCGCAGGGTATCGATTGCTTCGATGCCTGGACCGGCAGCCTGACTGGCATCATCACCTGCTTAAGCCGATCCTGGCCTTATTAGTGATGACGCCGGTCTGCCTAATCCTGGTTCGTTGGCACGTTGTCCTGGCGATTCTCGGTGGTGGCCTGGTCTATGTAGCCACCCTCGCGGCGATCGGCGGGATCAAGCGCCGGGAGATCCAGGCATTGTTGGATCGCCGAGAGACTTCTCAGGGGGATTGTCCCCCGTCCGCGCCGCGCGGAGCGTCGTGACCAGCAGGATAACCATAGCCGTGATCATCAAGGTGAGCCCCGGCCATGCCACCGCTTGATACCCCTCTATGAAGAACCACCCCTCTGGCTCCTGGACACTTAGGGGGTTCTTACCGTCGTCCCGAGCTGCGATCGGAATCGCTTGTAGGATCCCGAGCACGGCCTCGCCGGTGATCAGACCGGCCGCGAACAGGATCCCACTGCGTTGGCCCCGCTCCCGCGCTTCCACAACCCTCGTCGCTTGAGCAGCCTCAGCATCGGGATCGCCTGACGATTGCGACTTCCCAGCCCCAATGAGCCGACTGGCCAGGAAGGAGATCAAGCCCCCGAAGAGGATCGGGACCTCCAACTCTAGGGGGAGGTACAGTCCGACGGCGACGGCCATGATGTAGGCCCGGAACGGCGCCTTCCTGCGTTCGAGAACGAGATCGAGGGCGATGATCGCAACAGCCAGCAGGGCGCCGATGCCGATCAGCGCCCAGGGGAGCGACTGCCCTTCGATCCGAAAAACCCCCTGGGCGACCGAGGCCATCAGGGTCGCCTGCGGAGCCGCCAAGGCTTCCTGTGTCTGGTTGGGATCGGCCTTCTCGACAAAGCCGTAAGCTTTATAGAGAAGTGAGAGGACCGGCGCCATCACCAGCGACGCCGCGATGACGCCGACGAACTGCATGATCTGCTGATTCCTCGGGGTTGCGCCGAGGCGGTGACCAGCCTTGAGGTCCTGGATGTTGTCACCACCGATCGCCGCGGCGCAGCAGACGACCGCCGCGATCATGATCGCCGCAACAGCCCCGTCGGCGTTGCCCTGACCCATCATCAAAACGAGCAGGAGCGACGAGATCAGGACCGTGGCGATCGTCACGCCCGAGATCGGGTTGTTCGACGAACCGACCAGACCGGCCATATAGGCCGCAACGGCCGAGAACAGGAAGCCGGCCACCAGCATCAGAATCGCCATCACGCCCGAGATCGCCCAATTACTGGTGGCCATGTGGAAGACGACCACCAACGGCCCGATCGCCAGGATCAAGGCCAGGGCGACAAAGCCCATAGGCGTGTCGCGCTCGGTCCGGAGCACGACCGATCCATTAGCCTTAGCCGTCCTCAACGCGCCGACGCTGAGCTTCAGGCCCCGAACCAGCCTCGGGATCAGCCGCGCTAAGGTCCAGAGGCCGCCGACGATCATCGCGCCGACGCCGATGAACCGCGTCTTTGTGCTCCAGATCGAACCGGCGTAATCCAGCAAGCCCTCATCGGGAGGGAAGGCGTCCGGGGGCTGGATGGCGGAGTAGATCGGGATGCAAATCAACCAGTTGATGAAACCGCCTGCGGCGACCAGCACGGCGATGTTAAGCCCGACAATATATCCGACGGCCAACAGGCTGGGCAGCAAATCGGTACTGAGGGCGAAGACTGAGGAGCCGACCCGGGTGGCGGCACCGACGGCGCCGGTCCAGAGTTGTAGGCCGGCCTGACCGAGCTTGTAGACAGCGCCGAAGATCGCACCGATGACCAGGTTAAGCACTCCCGAGCCGCCTCGGTCGCCAACCTTGAGCACCTCGGCGGTGGCCACGCCCTCGGGGAACAACAGGGCTCGGTCGGTCACCAAGACCCGCCGCAGTGGGATCGTGAAGAGCACGCCGATCAGCCCGCCCAGCGCGGCAATGACGGTCGTCTGCAGGTAATCGAAATCGGTCCAGGCCTTCATGATCACTAAGGCCGGGAAGGTGAAGATCACCCCAGCAGCCAGGCTCTCGCCGGCCGAGGCCGCCGTCTGGACGATGTTGTTCTCTAGGATGTTCCTCCGGCTGAAAAAGCGAAGCACGGCCATCGAGATGACCGCCGCCGGGATCGACGCTGAGACGGTCAAGCCCGCCAAAAGGCCCAGATACGCGTTCGCCCCGGCCAGCAAGACCGACAGCAGAACGCCCAGCACCACCGCCTTGATCGTGATCTCGGGGAACACTTGATCGGCGGGAACGTAAGGACGATCGCCATCCGCCGTTTCCGTCCCGCGAACGTCAGGCTTAGCGTCCAGGTCGACGTTTTCGATGCTCATGGCAGTTAGTCCCCGATCGAGGGCATGCTGTCGTCGGCGAAGGGATCGGCGACCCGGGATTGGACCCAGACCGCATCCGCTGAAGCGAACAGCATAGCCGGCTCGTCGGCTCGGATCGAGCGGCCGGAATCCACAGTCTGCTACGGAATCGAGGACCTAAGGATAGGGCCGCAGCTCTCTCTGATGCGGATGCGCAGCATCACGAGATGAAAAGCAATACGGCGAGCGAAGTCGGCCCAACCGACCACCATTGCCAAGGGGCACTCATTCCGGTGTCCTCGATCGTCCTTGATCCGCTGTGCCCGAACGCCTCAGCAGTAGATCACCTTTGAACTGCATCTGACGGCCCGATCGATCGACCCAGGGCTCGCGAAGTCGATCTCGAGGACAAAGACGGCCAAATTACACACGTCGGAGCAGCAAAAACCCAACCGCCACGATCACCACGAAGAGCGGGACGAAGGTCAACGGTGATGTGAAGAAGCTGGGGGCGATTACGCTCCAACTAGCCGAGGCCGAGGCGGGCATGAACTCGCCGAGGAGCCGGCCGATCGCGTCGAAGACAGGCGTGTCGACCCGGGGCCGTGCGCCTCCCAGAAGGCTCGGCTTCAGTTCGGCATAGGTGGAACGCAGGCCGTCGTAGAGCAACGGGCTGGTTAGAAGCAACAGGATCGGGATTAGGAGCCGAAACCGCTTGCCGTTGCGGCTGTTCGGTTCGCCGGACTGGACCAGTTCCGGGTAGGGTCGTCGGGTCCGCTGACGCTCGGCGGGTCGCCCTCCGGTTCGGATCAGTTTACACTTCTGCTGTTGCATCTTCTTCTGATTGGTTGCCATGGCGTGGTCTCCCGACCATCAGCGCCCCGACGTGACGAGTCGAGTCGGAACGAGATTCGATCGTCATCATGGGGATTGTTTCGCTCACTTCATGAGCGTGTTGGCGATCTGGATCCCGGCCGGTCCGACCAAGACAACGAAGATGCCCGGGAAGATGAAGAGGATCAGCGGAATCATGATCTGGACGGCCGTCTTGGCCGCCTTCTCCTCGGCTAACTGGCGGCGCTTGGTCCGCATCGAGTTGGACTGGACCCGCAGGGCGCTGCCGATAGAGGCACCGAACTTCTCGGCCTGGATGATCACAGCAGACAGGGCGCGGACGTCGTCCACGCCAGTCCGATTGCCCAGGTCGCGCATGGCGTCCTTACGGGGCCGACCCATCTGCATCTGGAAGTTGACAATCCCCAACTCTTCGCAGATCTCCGGGCAACTGTCGGCCAACTCGGTGGTCACCCGCCGCATCGCCGCGTCCATACCTAGGCCTGCCTCAACACTGACGACCATCAGGTCCAGCGCGTCGGGCAGGCTCAAGAAGATCGACTGCTGTCGACGCTTGACCAGGTTGCCCAGGACCATGCCCGGCAGATAGAACCCGACCGCCGCGCCGAGACTGGCGTAGGTGATTCCGTTGAGCGTGAAGCCCCACTGGCCAATCGTGATCGGTATGGCAATCGCCAGACCTGTGATCAAGCTGAAAAGCTTCAGGCCGAGATAAACCATGGGCGCATTGTCGGCTCGGAACCCAGCGTAGGTCAGACGGTCGCGGAGCTGAACCTTCTCCTTCTCGTCCTTGGGCTTGAGCGACTCGCCTGCCTGCGCGATGATCTTCTCGAGCTTCGCCTCACGTCGGATCAAGCTCGCCTGTGTCCGGTCGCGGCGCCCTTGAGTTCCGGCCCGACCGATCACCTCGTCGAGACGCCGGTCGGCCGTTGGCCCCTGGCCTGAGAACAACGAGAGCAGGCCCCAGACCCCGAGCGAGATCGATGCGAAGACCGCCACCGGGATCAGGTCGGTCATCGTCAGGATCGAGTCGCTCTCCATCGGATCGAGACCTCCATCAGACCAACAGGATCGGACATGTTACGAATCGGGACGGTACAACCCGTCCCGAGATTTGGGCGCACTCAGACCTTGATCGCCACGATCTTTTTGATCGCCAGGGCTCCCAGGATCTGCATGACCACGGTAGCGGCCAGCATCTTCTGGCCGATCTCTGTCGAGAACATCGTGCCGATGTACTTCGGGTTGGCCACCAGCAGGAAGCCGACCAATCCCGGCGGTAAGGCCATCAGGACCATACCGGAGAGTCGCCCCTCAGCGGTCAGGGCTTTGACGTGACCCTGGAGTTCGAACCGTTGGCGGATCAGCCGCCCGATCTTGTCGAGGATTTCGGCGAGGTCGCCGCCAGTGCTCCGCTGGATGATCACGGCGGTCACGAAGAAGCGCACGTCCATCGTCGGCACCCGATCGGCCATCCCGCGCAGGGATTCTTCCAGCGGGACACCGAAGTTCTGCTCCTCGAAGACCTTGCCAAACTCGTCGGCGATCGGCCCCTCCATCTCCTCGCTGACCAGGTGCATGCCCGAGGCCAGGCCGTGGCCGGCCCGCAGGGCGCGACCCATCAACTCCATCGCCTCAGGGAACTTCTCGAGGAATTTCTTGACCCGTGAGGCCTTCTGGCCACGGAGCCAGAGATAGGGCAAGCAGGCCAGGACCAGGCCCGACACCGGCGCAGCCGCCACCGGCAGCTTGAAGGCGATTACCACCACCGGTCCGACCACCAGCAGCACCAACGAGAAGATGACCAGCGTCTTCAGCGGCACCTTCACGTCGGCCGCCTCATACAGCTTGGCAAGGCTGTCGTGGTTGGGGATGACCCGGAAGAGCCAGCTCTTCCTCGTCGCGTCGTCGACCTTCGGGTCCTTCAGTAACGAACCCGGATCGGTCGATTCGCCGCCACCCCGACGCGCCTTCTTGGACAAATCATCCAAGCGCTGTTCGGCCTCGCTGTTGGTCGGCTTCATCAACGACATCATGATGCCGACGACGACCATCATTACCGACGCACCAGCGATCACTGCGATCAGGATCGGTGGCATTGGTTCTTGGCTCCCCCACGCGGCCCGATCCGCCAGGCCACACCGTGTTGATCTCACGCAACTCCGGGCGACCCCGATGCGATCACCCCGGACGTGATGTGGCGTGAACGGACCCATTGGTTACGGTCATGAGGCACGGTCGGCCCCATGAACGTCAATCTGTCAGCCCCGCCACCAAGATGGTCCCCAACGCCACACGTCGAGACCATCCACGCCAAGCCTAGAACGCGTCGCGATGCGCGGTCCGATCCAACTCGCCTTTCCGGGCGTTCGGTCGATCTTCAAGCCGATCGGCCTGGTCAGCCAAGGCTGAAGTCGTGCTCAGACGAGCAGATACGGGATCCCTTTAGGAATCTTCGAACACGCGAACTGATCGGGATTCAGTTGCCCCCGACGGTTCCCTCGTCGTTCCAGAAACCAGAAGGTTGATTAAGCTGCCCGAGAGGTTCATCGAAATGGACCTGATCCAACTCGAGTTTGGCCGGCTCATCATCCCCAACGGATTCCACGAACATCAGGTTGCCGATCTCCAGGAACCAGTCAGCCTGGATCTCCAAGACGTCGGAGTCGAGCACCTCACTGCTCGGAGCATTGCGGATCCGCTCGCCGACTCAGAGATGTCGTTCGACGACCTCCTGGCGTCTATCAACATCGCTTCTCTGCGCTCGCGATCGATCTGGTCACCGGTCCCCAACGACTCCGAAGTTCCTACAATATGCCTCGAACCACAGTGACCGAAACCGAGTGGCCGTCGAAAGGACGGCTATGGGGCGAGTTGGACCGCTATGGAAGCTCCTCAGATCCACTGGTATGCCGAGCAATTGCTGGCCGGGCTTGTGGGTCAGACGCTCGTGAAAGTCGAGGGGGAGCGTGCTTCTCAGGCCGAGCCATTCGTCGGTCGACGATTGATCGAACTGCTGCCGCGCGGCAAGGTTCTCTTCCTACGCTTCGAGGGCCTCGATGACGTGCTCCGACTCCATTGCTTGATGTTCGGCGACGTCCGGCTCAATCGCGAACGGCCTGGCAAACGGATCACGATTCGACTTTCCTTTGAGCCCGAATCAGGGAGCCTCGGTTCGTCCAACGCCGATCACGATGTTGTCACCTTGACCCTCGGCGCCGCCCGACGCTATGGCCCCGAAGAACCGTCCAAGATTCCGATCATTGGCGACCCGATGTCCGACGCCTTCGACGGGACTCGGGTGATCAACGAGGCAGCTCGCGACGATCCAAAGGCGGTCCTGGCCGACGTCCTACTCGACCAAGAGCGGTTTCCCGGCCTAGGCAACAAGATCCGTACCGAATCCCTCTTCCGCGCCCGGCTCCACCCGCTCCAAACCGTCGGATCACTCTCCAAGACCGAGCGTGATCGGCTCGCCGTTCAGATCCACGATTACACTCGGCTCTTCTTCGAGGCCGTCGCCGAGCACGGTGACCATGCCGACCCGCCCTATCGCATTTATCGAAAGAAAGTATGTCCGGAGTGTGCTGAAACGATTGTCGATGAAAAATTAGGACAGACGAATCGGCGTTGCCATGTCTGTCCTAATTGCCAAACGATTCCAATCAAACAATGATTCTGTAAGAGTTACATCATTTGCGGAACGAGAGCGGTCACGGAGGCAAGTGTGAGGACCTCCCGGATTCAACTCCCGGTGAGCGGCCGCTCCGGCTGGAGATGAGTTGATGCCGCATTACCCTGTGCAGTCGACTCGGCGCCCGAGCCTGGCCATTGCATGACACCTAGGCCGAGGAAGACCAGCATGCCGCTGATCCCCTGCGAAGGGCTCGGCAAAGTCCCCAGGAGCATGTAGGCAAAGAGCATGCTGGCCACGGGAACCAAGGTTGTCCACTTCGAGACCACCGGTCCCGGCAGGTTCGCCACGGCGTGGTACCAGGACAGTTGCCCCAGCACGACGACCAGGCCGGCGTAGACCAACATCAGCGGCCACAGCGCGGGCGAAAAGGCGTCAGCGAAGTGGCCAGGCCCAAACATCCAAACAGCCAGGATGTAAAAGACGATCGCTCCAATGAGGTTCCGGACGATCAGGAACACGGGCATCAGTTCTTGATCGGTCAGAATCGACCGCGCCATCGCCGTCCCGAGCGAGCGGCAGAAAGCGGCCGAGAGCGCCAGAACGAACCCCAAACCGATCGTGCCCATGTCCTGAAGACTGGCCAGCACCAGTGCCCCAGTTCCGATCATGCCTAGACCGAGAACGGCCCGACGCGAGGGGCGTTCCCCGAAGAACAATGCCGAAAAGATCGCGATGAAGATCGCATCCGTGGGTAAGAGCAAGATCACGACCGTGATCTCGGTCTCCTCTAAGGCTTGGATCACCAGTCCTGGCGCCAGGACGTTGGCGAAGACCAGGTTGCCCAGCATCGCCAGCCAGCAGATCGCCGAGGCTCGACTTAGCGAATGCCAGAACCGCCGAGGTCGATAGATCGCGAACAGGATCGCCGCCGAGCACAGGTTACCCACGAACAGGATGTTGCAATACGAGATCGCGTTCTCCAAGACCTCGCCGAAATGCCCGCCGAGCTGTACCAGCTTCTTGAGCACGGGCGTGCCCAGCGCGGAAAGCACGATCGCCGCACCCAGCGAAACCAACGGCTGGGAGAACCGACCTCCCGAGTCGGACGTCGCACTCATCAAGACCCCCGTCGCGCACAGATAACGAAACGTGCCGAGGGACATGTTTCATTGAGCGGAGAGAGCGGCTCGAACGTGACGGCATCATACATCAAGATTTCGCCCCCGAATCGATTCGCGATCAGGTCATGGACCCGAAGCGGCGAGATCAGGAACCGTCGATGAACTCCCTCGCAGGTGATCCGGAGCTTCCCCAACCGGCTGATGTTGAAGATCTCACTGTCCTGATAAGTGAATCCTCCGCGCTCGTGCAGCGTCGGGTTCCGCAACGAGACCACCATGTCCCCTTCGGAGAAGACCACATTCGGGTACCAGCGGATGTGATCCTGCGTGATAAACTCGCTCACACAGAGCCCGCCCGGCGCAGTCAGGTCGAAGACCCGATCGATCGCGCGCTCCAAATCTTCGTGACGCATGTATTGGTAGCTGTTGCAGAAGACTAAGTCGAACGGACCGGCGTCGATCGCCACCTCGGGCAAGGCCGCCAACGCGGCCGGGCATCGTTCGCTTGCTACGTCCAACATCGCCTGGGATGGGTCGACACCCAACATCGACTCGCGTCGGAGGTGGAAGCGACGGATCAGCTCCTGCTCGAGCCAGCCGGTCCCGCACCCGATGTCGAGGAACGAGATTGCCGTCGGGTCGATCCCGAACTGGTCGAAGACCCGTCCCAGATAGCGCGGAATATAGGAGTTGGTCGTTCCGATGACGTGATCGTAGAGACGGGCATAGGTACGCCAAAGATCATGTTCAGAATCATCCCCTTCGAACTGATCGATCAGCGAGTCCTGTAAGGTCGCGGCCTGTCGGAGCGCCTCGTAAAGTAGGCCCCAGTAACGGGAGTCGGTGATGTGGCCCTGCTCGTCGATCCGTCCGCCAAGTTCCTCACGAAGGACCGACCAACGGTTGCGATCAGTCAACAGGGTCAAGGTCTCCGAGTAGTCTATCGTCGCCTTCCGCTCGCGGATCAAGCGTTGGACCGTATCGAAGAGCCAGGCATAGAACCCGGGATCGGGACAAGGTCGACGGCTCGTGATCGCCTCGTCGGGCAACGCGTAGAAGACGCCCCCGTCGGTGTATTGAATCTCGGCACGAGACAGGTCGAAGACCCGCGCATCGGCGGTCACCGAACTTGTCCGATCGGCACTACCATAGACGTGGAGCGAGAGGAAGGGCTCCTCGGTCGGGTTGCCCATCTGGTGGACGAGATTGTGGTCGACGGCGAGGATCCGGCCAGGCGTCAGTCGGTTCCGGCTGATGTTGGTGAGCGACTCGGCGTCGACAGCGAAGACGGCGTGGTCGGCGGGGCCGAGGACCTGAACCGCCCCCCATTGAGTGTGGCCGTGGTCGTGGATCGCCGAGTAGTCGCCGGGCCGCCACGACATCACCATGATCTCGTAGAACCCACCGTCATGGACCAAGGCGCGTCCGTAGCTGTCGGTTTCCGGATGATCGAGCCGAACCCACGGCTGAAGATCATCGGGGGTCACCCCCGCCTCGTTGACGATCGCCTTCGCCTCGATCGCCGTCAGGTCGCGACGTGCTTCAAGGGCGCGACAGATCGCGGCAAGCGAGGGAGGAAGATCTTGGGAGGATTCGAGAGGAGCAGTCGGCATTTCGCGATTCTCGGAACAGGGATCGATCGGTCGAAGTAATGGACGTCAAGGAACCGGAACAACGGGACGCATGATATCGGCGATCAGACCGGAATACGACCCGCATGGGCTCCGAATTGGCCCATGCAGGTTCACGAGTGATTCTGACGCTCGGACGGGTCACTTCGATTCGCCGGCACCAGTTCCGGAGCGATCGTTGAAGACATTCGGCAACACGCCAATCACGATCAGACCGATGACGAAGAAGACCAAGTGGTTGATTAGAGCCAGCGTATCCGTCGCAGCGCCGAAGCCGAAATTGACTCCGATCTCGAAGGGATCGGCGGGGAAGCCCTGGCCGGCGAGCAAACTGGTCGTCACGACGATCGCCGGATAGGCGACTACAGTGGTGGCGTATCCCAAGATCAAGCCCAGCCCGACCGCGGTCCCCGTGCCTCGGAGCGGATCCTTCGGGAAGAACGGCATGCTGGCCACCAATCCGCAGAGTGTGGCGTAGGACAGGGAGATCGCGATATGCGTTGTCCAACCGATCGGCGACCCAAGGTGTTCGGGATACGATCCAATCTCAACGGTTCTTTGACCCACGTAGGTTGCGACATCACCAGGTTGATTGAGAACTTGAATCCAGACGAACATCAAGGCCCCGCCGATCCCCATAGCGAGAATGTACGAGGTGCGGGACGCAAGCGTATTGATCAGCGCAAGCATGGTTGTTCCTTGCGGGCGGAAGTGATTGTCTTGTCTTGGGCAGGCGACTTGTCGAGCCGGCCAGGCAGGCCCGGAAACGGTCCGGGTTACGAGGATAGATTACGGAAATAATCCAAAAGGTCGACTGTTCTGTAATCTGGCTCGCTGATCGTCGGAACGGGATCCGATCCTGCTTGGAGACGACACCAAGTGACACTAGGATCGTGTTGTTGGTCGGACCGATCCTCATGCTTGGATCCACTGGAGGCTTGTGATGACGCGAATTGGCAGACGCGATTCGATTTCACCAACGATTCCGGGGAAGCGCTCGCCGGGCTCCTGGAACATCCCGAGGGGGAACCACACGCGACGGCGATCTTCGCGCACTGCTTCACGTGCACCAAGAACGTCCTGTCAGCAACGCATGTGAGTCGATCGTTGACCGATCATGGGATCGCAGTCCTTCGTTTCGACTTCACGGGGCTGGGCCATAGCGAAGGGGAGTTCGCCAACACGACGTTCACGTCGAACGTGGAGGACATCTTCTCGGCGTCGCAACGACTGGGCGAGGCGTTGGAGCCACCCCAATTGCTAATTGGCCATAGCCTTGGAGGCGCTGCGGTGCTCGCGGCAGCAGGTCGTCTAGAGGGCATCCGGGCGGTCGCCACCATCGGAGCCCTGAGCGAGCCGTCCCATGTCCTGCACCTGCTCGGCGATCGCGTTGAAGAACTGGCTGACCGCAATCGGATCGCTGTGACCATTGCCGGACGTAGCTTCACGATCGGTCGACGATTCGTGGAAGACGTCAACACTGCAACTTTGCAGGCCGACCTGGAGCGGCTGGACTTCCCAGTCCTGTTCCTGTATTCGCCCCAGGACCAGATCGTGGACGTCGACCACGCTCGTCGGTTCTACGAGGCCGCCAAGCACCCCAAGAGCTTCGTCTCGCTTGATGGCATGGACCACCTACTCACCAAACCCGATGACGCCCGATATGTAGCGGACGTCGTTGCAGCTTGGTCCCGTCGATACCTGAGGAGTTCGTGATCTAAGGAAGTAATTTATATAGGTGACCTCAAAAAGAGCATGTTCACAAAAAATGAACATGCTCTCCTAGCCGAACTCTCACGCGATCACTTCTTCTTGAGGACGAAGAGGTTCTGGGTGGGCGAGTCGGGGGTGAAGTCGTCAGGGTAGCCTTCTCCAGCGTAGTCGTAGATGACCGAGAGGGTGCTGCCTTCGAGCTTCATGAGTCCTTTGGCGGTTCCACCGACGGTCTCTTGCATGATCGAGCTGGTGATCTCCATCGAGACCTTGGTGACGGCGCCGACCTCGTCGACCTCATAGGCCATGACGAAGACCTCTTCCCCTCCAGGCGACAGCAGAATGAACTTGTCGTTGGTCAACTTGATGTCGCCGGCGAGGTTGTCTTCGGGCACCTCAGTGTCACCTTTCATCCCCTTGACGTAGAGGTAGGTCCCGGAGAAGTCGGCACCAGACTGCTTCTTGAGGACGAAGAGGAACTGGCTATCGTTGTCGGGTTCGAAGTCGTCGGGGTAATCGCCGCTGGCAAAGTCATAGATCAGGGTGACCAGTTCCCCTTTAACGCCGACGAGTCCCTTCGCTGTAGCCCCATCGGCAGCGCCATCGGGCGAGTCGGTGATGGCCATGGTGATCTTGATCGGGCTGTCGTCGTGGTCGACGGTGTAGGTCATCACATACTGGGCCACGCCCTCAGCGTCGAGCAAGGAGAGCTTGCCTTCGGTCACCTGAATGGTGCCATCCAACTCGGCGGCCGGCAGCTTCTGGTCACCGCGTTGGCCACTGACATAGTCGTAGGTGCCGAAATAGGCACCGTCACCGTACTTCTTCTCATCTTGGGCTAGCGCGGGCGCAGCGGTCAGAGCGACCAAAGCAAAGAGGATCGTCGTGCGCATTGGTTCAAACATTCCTGAAAGGGGTGACGGAGAAAGCATGCGAGATGGTGTATGGGCGTTCGGGTCCAACCTAAGCCCGAAGCGTTGTAGCACACCCTCGTCCCCTCGCCAACCGTACAGTCCCGGAAACTCGACCGCCCCCGATAGACCGATGGTTTTCGGCGGCGATGGATGCATAATGCCCGGGACCTAACGGCTCAACAACCCTGTCATGGTGGATGGATGATACACGAGAAACTTCTGAGATGTGGGGACTCAGAAACTGTCATTGAGCATCTGCAATAGAGAACGGCCAGCCTACGATTGGCGACGGCCAAACAATGGCCCATGCCATGCATTGAGGTGGTCATTGCCTGTGAGGTGGAATTCGATGTCTTGAATCACCCATCGAGTTTTTGTCGGAGGCGATCGAGGAACCCCTGATCACTTGCCTGGACGAACGCCCCGCGCCGTTCCAGATCCTCCAGGACCTCCCGACATCGATCCCACCACGCCCGGGCCGCATCCGAGGTGCCGTGCTGTTCCTCCCAGCCGGCCAGTGTGAAATAGGAAATCCAGAGATCGCGTTGCCACGCGGCATGGTCCGGGGACCGCGATGCCAACTGCTCGGCGATCGCAAGGTCCTTTAGGAAGTAGGACCGGGCCGTTTCATGGTCACCTTCTGATTGGTGGAATCGTCCCAGCTTGTTGTAGCTGACCGAAAGGTCCCGCGCGTAATCCGCGTTCTCCGGAGAACCCGACGAAAGACGTTCATCAATCGACAGAGACTGCTGGTAGTAAGACCGAGCCGAAACACCATCGCCCAACGAAACGGCAACATCGCCCAGACGAACATAGGAGACCGAAAGGGCCCGCGCGTAAGCCGCGTTCTCCGGAGAACCCGACGAAAGACGCTGGGTGACCTGTAACGCTTGCTCGTAATGACTCCTCGCTTCCTGGATGTTCCCTGAAATCGTCCACAAGTCACCAATTGACAAGAGCGATTCAATGAAATTCTTGACAAAAGGACGGCTAATCGTGACGAGCCTAGTTGCGATCCGCTTCGCGTCTCCAATGCGACCCGCATCGCGGTAATGGTTCATGAGTTCAAGATACCACTGGGACTTTAGTTGCACGCTCGATTCATCGTCGCGAGACTCCAGGAGTCGCAATCGCGACTCTAACTCGGCGATCCGTTGGTTGCGGAGCGTGGTGTCCCAGAGAGCATGCTCGTGACGAGTTGAATCACGGTAAGGTGCGAGTTCTCGAGAATCACTTCCTACATATCCGGTCGGAAAGAAGACGATATCGCTGCTCCAATCAAGGAAATCGGGGGCGTACCGCCCCATGATCGTGAGCAGGTACTCGGGAATCCAGAAGACGACAGGGCGACCGACTTGTTCAGGCCACAGAGGTCGTCCTAGATTGAGCCGCGCAAGAATCTCATGCTCCTCGGCGGCGGATGCAACGGACTTGTCCAGGTCCAGGATCATCAATGGAGTCGAGCCATCGTCGGCCTGCTGAACGACGGTGTCGAGTAGGTCGATCGTGTCCGGACTCACCGTGACCCTGCAGAATGGACCGTCGGGCATGGTATCGCTGAGCAACGCGATCAGCTCATCGCGTCGCGCGGGGGTATTGCATACGGCAAAAAAAAGGGAAAACCCCTCAGATCGGATGAGCCCCCGTCTTAAACAGCGGAGCGACTCTCCGGTATCATCGCTTTGTTCAAATCTGAGGGCTTCGGAAGCGATCGAGCGTTCTGATGACAGGATTGACTTCATACCAGGGCCTCCCGTTCAGATACTCGAAGACGTGGAGGTTGAACAGCATTTGCTGATGCTCAACATCACTGGGCATATCGTCCTGTGGCGTTGCGAAGTTTCGGAGCCCGTCCCAGAACGAGTCTGGGATCTGGCGGAGCAGGCTGTTGGCATGCCGTCGGACAGCGGCCTCGGCGGCGGCTCGGGTGATCGGTAGAGCATCGATCCCATCCATCGCGGCTCTCAGGAACATGATCAGGTGGCGGGGATGGCCTCCTGTCATCTCGCAGAGGAAATACGCCGTCGATGGGTCGTCGAAGAGGTCCTCCATGTCGGCCTCAGAGTACTCGGCGCGTTTCGCGATAATCTCCCACATTTTACGCATCCCGACGGTTTCGGGATCGACTTTAGACCGACCCTCACCCCTCAAGTTGATCATGGGGACGGGGTGTTGGAACTCCCCCATCGTTTGCTCCAATTGAGCAGTCTGAGGTTCGTAAATCATCGAGATGGGGACGGTGTAGATCGTGTGCGACTTGAGGCTGGCCAGTTGCTCGCTGCGGTCGAGGAAGAGCCTCTTGTGCGTGTTGCTCTTCCCCCCATCGAGTTCACGACGCACGAGCTTGTCGAGCCCGTCGATGATCAGCACGAGTCCCTGGAAGCCTTGATCGATGATCTTGGCGTTCGCCAACTGGAGGAGGTCGTTGACCGCATCGAGGAGCCGACTTCCATGGCGATCGATCGCCTCACGGAGTTCTCGACGGGCGTTCGGCCGGTTCCGAATTTCAGTGGTCAGGCTGAGAAACCCGGCGTCGACCTCAACTTCCTGCAAGGCAACCGTCGCGCCTAGGTTATTTCGGATATCGTCCCAAACCCGTGTGAGCCAAGCTGTCTTGTGATCAAACCCGGAGATCTTCCAATCCCTCATCTGTTTCTGGACCTGCGATGCCGTGCAGACGATCAAGTCGGGTAAGTCAAGGTCGTTGACGTCCAACAGAACACTAACATCAAAGGAGATGACTCGAAATGTGGACTTTGGTTTATTCGCGGTGGCCGTCTCCAAGTTCCGTCGCAAGCGTCGGAGTTCGCTGGTCTTCCCGACACCACGATGCCCTGTGAAGAGGCGCACATCCGAAACCAGGGGATCGCTCCGCCGGAGCGCACGCTCGATCTCCTTGACGGCATCGCCGCCACGAGCCTCGGAGCAGTCAACGTACCGAGGATCGTCTGGGCCGATCGGCTCGTGCGGGTTACATGCCCGATAGAAGTCGGTGAGCGGATCTCCGGATCGCTGAATTTCGGCCATCATTTCACCTGTGACCAGATTATGCAGACCGCTTCTCGTGTTGCGAAGACCGGGTCTATTCTAAGCCCGCTTGGCGATTATCTAGAAAACGAAGCTCTCATTTGCCTCATTGACAGAATTCATTCCTGAACCGCGACCTGAGCAACCTGGTTCTCATGGAGCCAGGTCAGGAGGTCCTCCTGTTCGTCGCTCAACTCGACCTCGGTGAAGTTGGCCGAGTCGAGCGGGCTAACCAGATAGATCACCCCCTCGTCGAGCCACTCGGCGACCTGCTGGGGATCGAACCAGAGTTCGTCCTCGGCCAGTTCGGGGGCTCCCGCCTCGCCCTTAGCCGCGGCGAAGTAGACGAGCTGGCCCCGGAGCCGCTCGCTGATCGGCCGAGGGGCCACGTCCGGGCGGTCGCGGGGCACGAGCAAAGTCCGACTCATCGGGCAGGGGTCCTCAGTGGAGTCTCTGACGGGACGGTCGCGAACGCTCCGCATGTGTTGTCAAACGGCCATTCTCGGTCGATGATCGGCGGAATCGAGACCGGATGGCTCTCAACCAACCTTTGGCGCCCAGCGTTCATCATACTCGCGGGCCCAATGCGCCATCG
Organism: uncultured Planctomycetia bacterium; assembly: GCA_964609385.1. Lineage (GTDB taxonomy): Bacteria > Planctomycetota > Planctomycetia > Isosphaerales > Isosphaeraceae > CAZSSM01. Next base: position 5,811 of record CAZSSM010000104.1, on the reverse strand, counting down.
CTTCGCCATCGTTGAGGATGCGTCCGCTTTCCGGATCGCAGGTCAGGACGCGGTCAACGCGATGGGCGATGTTGCCAAGCAGGCAGAGCAGTGTGCTTCGGTAGCCGTCGAGGATCTCGGCGTTGAGCTGATTGGGGGCCTGTTCGCGAATTGCCTCGACGAAGTTGGCCAGGTGCTCGCGATCGCCGTTGTTGCCGTCGATCCGCTCAACCTCCCGGTTGCGGGCGTCGAATCGCGTGACGTCGCCACCACCATTGATATCGAGGGCGCCATCGCTCCCGAAGAAGGAGACGAACGGGCCGTGTCCGTGACGGTTGCAGCTCAACCCTTGCCAGTCGATCGAGACGCCGCCGTCGAAGCTGAAGGCGACGGTGTGCGTGTCGGGTGTCTCTTGGTCGTCATCGAAGGCGTACCGGCCCCCGTTGCTGACGACGCGTGTCGGGTATGTCACGTCCAGCCCCCAGCGACAGAGGTCCAGGGCGTGGACACCGTTATTGCCGAGTTCGCCGTTGCCGTAGTGCCAGAACCAATGCCAGTTGTAATGCACGAAGGCCGGGCTGAACGGTCGACGAGGCGCGGGGCCCTGCCAGAGTTCGTAGTCGAGTTCCGTCGGCGGTGCCGAGTGCGTGACCCGGCCGATCGAACCCCGTGAATTGAAGTAGTAGGCCCGCGCGTGATAGACCCGGCCGATCACCCCATCGCGAATCGCCGCGATCGCCTCGGCAACGGCCCGGCTGCTTCGTCGTTGAGTGCCCATCTGGACAACTCGGTCGTGGTCTCGGGCGACCCGGACCATCCACTCGCCTTCCTGCGGGTTGTGGCAGCAAGGCTTCTCGACATAGACGTGCTTGCCGGCCTGGCAGGCCAGGATCGTTGCCGGCGCATGCCAGTGGTTCGGGGCGGCACAGACAAGGGCGTCGACCTCGGGGTCGTCGAGGATCGTCCGGAAATCCTGCGTGACGACCGGGGTCTCGCCTCCAGCCTTGGCGACCGCGTCCGCACCGGCCTCGGCTCGATTCCGATCGACGTCGCAGGCATACTTGACCGTCACGCCCGGCAAGCCGGTGAACCCAGTGGCTAACGACTTGCCGCGCGCCAGGCCCATCACCCCGACGACGATCCGATCGCTGGGCGCTTCACCGCCCTTGGCCCAGCCCGTCGCCGTCCCGAATGCCAACGTCCCGGCCGCAAATCCCGAACGACCTAGGAATTGGCGGCGGTCCAGTGTTCCGGTCATGATGTTGGCCTCCCATCAGCAGATGGTTGTTCGATGAGTCTGGCGCGATCTTTCGTCGACCGTCGGTCTCGGCCTCCCGAAACCCGGGGTAATTCCACCCTGCCAGGCTAATCCGCCCTTGAGGCCCTGTCCACTCTCCAACTCCGTCACAATACCCGGATCGAGGCACATCCCGAGCGGACCCCATTTGGGGACGATCTTAGCCGCATCGACGGTTGTGAAGCTCTGGACCGATGCTATGCCCAACGCCCATCGATCGCTTGTCGGCCCGCGCGCACGTCCCTTATGATGTGGCCTTGGAGACTCCGCCGACTCCGCGTCACGAGCACTTTGTGGGGATGACCCGTCGATGGCCGACCACGCGACCCGACCCCGAACCGCCCTCCTGCCGATCCTGACCATGATGATCGGCTTGATCCCGATCGATTGCTTCGGTTCGCCGGTCCAGGCCCAAGAGGATCCGCCGACGGTCACCGCGATCTGGCCGGCTGGCCCGATGGAGGTCCGTCTGAGCTTCGATCGGTCGGCACCCGAAGACCTTGCCCGAACCATAATCGGGCAGGGGATCACCTTCCAATTGCCCGGCGGCGACCCGGACCTCGACGTCGGTCGACTCCAGATCGCCGACGCCCGCTGGGTCGCAGATCGCACCACGCTCGCGCTGGTGACCGACCCCCACGCCTTCCCGTCGACATACCGGCTCGAACCGCCGGAGGGCTGGTCCGCGCTGGTCGCCGATATGTTGAGCTACACCCTCAGCGGCGTTGAGGTCGGCCACGCCATCGACCCCGAGGCCTACCTACCCGACCGTTCGATCTGGCTACCGACCCCGAGCATCGGCACGCTCGTTGATCTCACGCAACGGTCTCGAGAGCACCGACAAGCACAAATCTGGCTGGCGAGACCGGGCCGCTGGTTCCTTCAGGGACAGTTGCCGCCCTTGGAAGCGGCGATCGTCGTCGAGGCCGTCGCCGAGATCCCCTTCGAGGTCGGCGCTGACTTCAACCTCTTCGCCGAAGGTGAACCGGTCGAGACCTCCGAGGGGTCGACGACCTACCGCGCCAGCCTGACCGTGGAGCCGACTGGTCAGGCGATCTTCATCGAAGCCACCGGCCTCATCGAGGACGGCGCCGACGGCGACCGTGACCCGGACGTCCCCGCGATCACCCTGACGGCCCGAGTCGGTGACCGTCGGCTGCCCGGCTCGGATTGGCTCTTGCCCTGGGCCGGTGCCCCGACTTCGGAGTCCGATGCGTCGTCCACCGAAGACCTCCCGACGTTCGATGGCGGCGACCCAGAGCGTGGTGCGATCGTCTTCGCCGGCGAGCAGGCCAAGTGCGCCCAGTGTCATCAGATGGGAGGCGAGGGGGGTGTGATCGGCCCGGCCCTGGATGACATCGGTCGCCGAGGCGCCGGCTGGGTCTACCGCCAGATCGCTGAGCCCAGCGTCCGACTCCACCCCGAGTATGTCAGCTACACCCTGGCCCTCGATGACGGTCAGGTCGCCGTCGGCGTCGTGCGAGCCCAGGACGCCCGGACCGTCCGCGTGCTCGACACCAACGCCGAGGTCCTCACCCTCGAGCGCGAACGGATCGAGGAACTCCGCCCCAGCGCCACCTCGATCATGCCCGTCGGGCTCCTCGGCGCCCTCTCACCGCAAGAGGTCCGCGACCTCATGGCCTATCTGCTCGAATCCAACATCGGGGCCGACGAGGGGTCGAAGCCCGAGACATCGCCTCGACGGTGATCTCGAAGTCTCGGGGTCTCGCGGACGCCCATCGATCTCGACCGATTTCGCGCGGGTTTACGGTTCAACATCTCTCTGGATTGGATCGATCTTTTTGGGAGCGCACGCGATGCACAAGCTGGTCCTGCTGCGGCATGGACAGAGCCAGTGGAACCTGGAGAACCGGTTCACCGGCTGGACCGACGTGGACCTGACCGAGACCGGCCGCGAGGAGGCGCATCGCGCCGGCGAGACCTTGCGCGACGGCGGCTTCACCTTCGACGTGGCCTACACCTCGGTGCTCAAGCGGGCCATCCGGACCCTCTGGATCGCCCTCGACGCGATGGACCTGATGTGGATCCCGGTCCACCGCGACTGGCGGCTCAACGAGCGGCACTACGGGTCGCTCCAGGGGCTCAACAAGGCCGAGACCGCCGCCCAGCACGGCGAGGACCAGGTCAAGATCTGGCGACGCAGCTACGACATCCCGCCGCCCCCGTTGTCCGCCAACGACGAGCGCCATCCCGGTCGCGACCGACGCTACGCCGATCTGACCCCCGAGCAGCTCCCCCTGACCGAATGCCTCAAGGACACCGTCGAGCGGTTCCTGCCGCTCTGGCACGAGACGATCGCCCCCACCATCCGCCAGGGCAAGCGCGTCCTGATCGCCGCCCACGGCAACAGCCTCCGCGCCCTGGTCAAATACCTCGACGACGTCTCCGACGAAGAGATCATCAGCCTCAACATCCCGACCGGCATCCCCCTCGAGTACGAACTCGACGCCGACCTCAAGCCGATCCGCTCGGGCTACCTCGGCGACCAGGAGGCCATCGCCGCCGCCCAGGCCGCCGTCGCCGCCCAGGGCAAGGCTAAGGCCTGAGATCACAATCTCCCCAAAGAAAACCCTCAATGCCTCCAGGGGGCGTCGCGACTGACGCCCCCTAGCACAATCATTTTTAATTAAATAATACAACTTCTAAATATCATTTACCAGCAAGCAAACTGAACAGAAACTATATTCACCGGTAGTCTAATCACGCTGTTTCAGCGACCCTGTCCACTGCAGGCCCCTGGCTCGATGACCAAGGACAGGATAATACGATGAGGCTTGAACATACTGGAATTAACGATTCTATTACATTTCTGACAATACATACTCTCTCTATCAGATCTTGATCTTAGCCCTTAGGGTGCATGGTTAAAAGATACCCTTACTCTACTTGGAAGTTGACCTCCCTGCATTCTCAAGTTTGAGCAACGATCTTGGCGATCAAACGTCCAGCCTGGGTTATTGAGCCGGGCTGGACTTTGGGAACAGGGCGATTCATTAAGAGGGGTCGGAGCGACTTTAGGCGTTGGCAGCCATCATGGCCTGGAGCATCGCTTCGAAACTGGCGTGGCACTTGGTGTAGAACGCCTCGGCGCGGTGGGCGTCGCGCCAACGGGTCAGGTTCGGATACGAGGCCAGGCTCGCACCCGAGGCCTCGGCCGGATCCAAGGCCGCCAACAGGCCGAAGTCGGCCAGGGTCCGCTCCGAGCCGGCCAGAAACGGTCGCTTGGACAACTCTTGGTCGAGCACCGGCAGGTAGCGGCCCAGGAACCGCTCGCCATCGGCGATCGAATTGGTGTCGACCTCGAGTCCCATCCGAGGCGCGAAGAGCCGGTTGAACGTCAGGCGACCCATCGCCGTGGCTACGTGCAACGAGCCGAAATCGAGCCACTGGTCGACCACGCTGCTGGCCTTCAGATCGCTCGGGTAGAGCGGCGAGCCCTCGCGACGGGCCAGGTAGCGGATGATCGCGTTGCTCTCGAAGAGGTGGAAGTCACCGTCTTCCAAGATCGGCACCTTGCCGACCGGGTTCTTGCTCAAATACGCGTCGGTCCGATGCTCGCCGGCCTGCAGGTCAATCCGGACGTACTCGTAGTCCAGCCCCAACGCGTTGGCCACGAACCGGACCTTGTTGACCGGTGAGGAGAGGTCGTTTCCATAGATTTTGATCGTCATCGCGGCAAAGACTCCCGTGATCTCAGGACCAAAGCGATGCCCGCGAACCGGCTCGTCGGGTATCGACGCCACCCTATCGCTTCTTGACCGAACAGTCAACAATTGAGGGCTCGATTTGCCGCTCGTCCGACAATTCCGGCCGCATCATCCGTCGCCGGCTAGCGCCTTGACAGTCGGGGGGGTCTTCGGAATGATGAAGGACACGCCGATCGATGGGCCGAAGTGGCGGAATTGGCAGACGCGCTGGATTCAAAATCCAGTGGGGTAAAACCCGTGTGGGTTCGATTCCCACCTTCGGCATCCTCGCTTCGTGATCGGCTCGTGTTCGAGGCGAAGCGGAAGAGGATGAACGTGCGGTCCCAGCGGTGATCGGGGCCGCGGTCGAGAATCGTGACCCACCCGCGTTCGGCCAGCGCCGAGAGATCACGATCACGGCCGATCAACGTGAGTGGTTTCGTCCCTCTCAGATCGGCTCTTCCCTCGATCCAGGTCGTCGGTCGGTCGAGGTAGAAGAGACGGACGGCGAGGTCGTGGGGGATCGGGCCGAAGGGTGTCGGATACGGGAGACGATCCCAAGGGTCCTCACTCGACCAGTCGTAGAGCAGTACGAGCGGTTCCCCCGGCTCGAGCAGCGCGGAGGCGTCGCCATACCAGGCCCACTCGCGTCCTCGGTCGTCGAGTCGAGGAACGATCGTCAGGTGAGCGATCGCGATCCCTAGCCCGATCAGACCGAAGAGAGCAATCGCTGCCCATCGGCGTCGAGAGACGGACCAACCGCGTCGATTCTGGAGTCGATTACCGAGGCGAACGAGTCCGAGCGCTCCCCAGATCGACCACGGGCCG
>CAZSSM010000103.1:0-23998 GCA_964609385.1 uncultured Planctomycetia bacterium | reverse complement strand
CCAGTGGGGTAAAACCCGTGTGGGTTCGATTCCCACCTTCGGCACTTATTTATCTTGATCATTTCGAGGAGCCGACTCGATCATCCGGATCGAGGTCGATCCCTGCCGGACGTATCACCCGCTCAGGAATCGACCTCGACGCAACGTTCCAGGGTTCCATAGTGCTCCTCCAGGCATTTCAAGAGGAGCGCCTTGATGCGGCCGACATCGGGCCGATCGGGCAGGGGGCTGGCGTCGAACGCCTGCTCGAGCCGCGACTCGTGATCCTCGCACCAACATCGGAGTTGATTCTCGCTCCACGCACCTCGACGAATCGCTCGGAGCACATCGACAGCGCGTCGGAGATCGATCGTTCCTTCGGTGGCGATCTGCTCGGCCTGGCAGAGCAGACGCACCACATGATAGGCGAACTTGGTGTCGTACCCATACGCGGCGACCTGCTCGGCCCGACGCCCCTTGGGCTCCTTGATCGTCAGTTTGTGGAGCTGTGACCGGGCATAGCCTCGGAACCGATCCAAGGCCCCCTTGTGCAGGAACAGCCCGCGCCCCTCGCGGACGATCGCGCCGAGCTTCGTGCAATGCAGGACGCAATCCTCGGGAGTGAAGAGGATCTCGAGCACGTTCGGGTTGTTGTCCATCGCGAGGGCGAAGAACTTGACGATGCCGAAGACCGTCAGGTCGCCATGCCCACCACCACGCCCTCGGAGGTCGTCGCGGTATCCAAGGTCGACCCGCTGGACCTGGAACTGCTCGAACGTCCGGCGCGGGCCGTCGAAGCCGGGGATCTCGCCGCGGAGGTGCGGGAAAACCACGTCGCGCGGGGGGATCGCCCAGCCGACGATGTCTAGATCGCTCGACTCCGAGGCGACGCCGTAGGCCACCGATCCGGTGATCGTCTCGTACTGGATCCCCCCCGACAGCCAGGTCGGAGGTGTGATCGCCCCGCGATCGGTCAAATCTCGGATCACGCTCATGTCACCTCGACTCCACAAGCCAACATCAACGCTGGTGAAGGGGTCGCGAGCCGAGATCGGCGGTCGTTCGAATCGAGCCGATGCGGTCCGACACCGTTCAGGATGGACCCGACAGCGACCGGCTCGGTTCGGCGGAGCGGGACGGAGTCGCCTGACGGGCCGACCCCAACGTGATCGCGCCGTGGATCAGGGCAACGAGGGCCAACAAGACGGCCAGGGTTCGACCGGCATCGACGGTGATCCGAGCAGCGTGATGGATCTCGGGCACGGCGACGCGGAAGTCATCGAGTCCCCGATCGATCTGGGCCAACGCACGGTCCTCAGCCTCTAATCGGCGTTCCCAGTGCGAGGCGAGTTCAGGAGTCCAGTCGGCAGCCCGTCCGACCAGATCGGCCATTCGCTGTTGTGCCGTTTCGAAGGCCTCGCGGTGGGCCAGCGCCTCATCGATCCGGTCACGCGCCGACTCCAACACCCGCGCTGAAGCGTCCAAGGTCGCGCACGTTGATGGCCAGTCGGCCCCGAGACGTCCGACCTGCTCGGCGGTCCGATCGAGCGCATCGGCCAACCGGACCAACCAGTCCAGATCGGCCAAGGCCGCGACCAGCGACGCGTTGATCCCCGGCAGCCGCGCTGCCAGGTCGGCTAAGGTGGCGGGGAGCCGGTTCAGAAGCGCCTCGATCGACCCACGCGCCGCGATCACCGGAGTCAGCAACGCACGCGTTTGGGCGAGGGTCGATCGGCTGGCCGTGATCGCCCCGCGGATCCGGGGCAGTTCGTCGGTCATCGATGCCAGGTCGTCCCGCAAGGCGTCCAGCCCTCGGGAGATCTTGCGGAGATCACGGCCGACCCGAGCGCCACCGGGCCAGAAGGGCTGCTGGCGGACCTGGGGACGCAGGCCGCGCATCGTGACGACCGGGTAGGTGTAGCTGCCCGCACGCTCGGCCAGGCGGGCACCTTCGTCGACGACCCCCTCGGCCCCTTCGGTGGCATCGCGGATCGGCTCGAGCCGGGTCGGGTCGATCAGCTCCTCGGTCGCCTCCAGCCCCCGATCGAACGCCTCCAGGCTCGATGCCAAATCGGCCAGCGCGGACAGGTCGATCGGCGTCTCCTGACCCAGGGCCGCCAGCCGACGCGCCTGCTCCTCCAACCGTCGACCCGCGGAGACCAGTTCGTCGCGTCCCGAGGCGACGGCCGGGATCAATGTCGTCTCGAGCGCGGAGGCTGCCTCGTCGAGCCCTCGGGCCAGCGCCTCGATCGCCTCGGGATCCAAGTCGCGTCCGAGACTCCGGATCCCCGTTGAGGCCCCGTCCAAGGCGTCGCGGATGGCCGTCAATTCCTCGACATCGACCGACTGCGACGAAAGCCAGCCGGCCAGTTCGCGGCTCGCCTCGGCGAATTCGGAGGCTGAGCCGATCACGTCTTGCGTCCGAAACTCGTCCAGATCCGCCCGCGCCTGCGCGATCCGATCCTGGGCCGTCACGCCGATTCGTTCGACCGCCTCGAATGGCAACGCCACCTCATCCCCGCCGGGCAGGCGCCAAGCCAGCCACGCCAAGACGATCGCCACGACCCACTCGACGATCCCCAAGCCCACCAACAGCCGACGTGTCAACGCTCCGCCCTCCGTGATCACCCCCGATGATTGGTTTCGATGCCCGTCATTATGGAGGACGATCAAATCCGGCTCGGCTCAGCCCGCCGCCTCATATCTCCCCTTCGATTCCACGCGATTTCTGCCACGAGCCGCGCGATGGGTCGAGCCGAAACGCCGGATCCGATAGGGTCGAGAATCAGCGTCGTGAGGCTGGACGATGGGACTTCGCGATGGTCCTGTGAGGAAAACCGGGCAAACCGGGGAACACTGTGCGATGGTCCCGCCCTCTTTTAGAAGGTGTTCCCACCGTCAATCGTCCATCCACGAGGTTCGTCGCGAGTCCGATCCGATGATCCCACCGCGCAACGGAGCGCTCCGGCTGGTCCAGGACATCTACCAAGGGGTCGCCGGCGGGCTCTCCGACGAGGCGCTCCTGGAGCGGTACCTGGAACGGGAGGGGCCGGCCTCCGAATCGGCCTTCCATGCGTTGGTCGAACGGCTCGGTCCGCGCGTCTGGCGGATCTGCCTGCGGGTGACCGGCAACCATCACGACGCCGAGGAGGCCTTCCAGGCCAGCTTCGTCGCCCTGGCTCGCAAGGCCCGCGCGATCCGACGTCGACCCGCTTTGAGCGGCTGGATGGCGCGGGTGGCCACGCGAACCGCCATCGCCGTGCGCGACGAGTCCCGTCGTCGTGAGCGCCGACGGGTCCTCGCGATCGATCCCGACTCCTTGCTGGTTGACGACAAGGCCCGGGGCACTTCGACGGTCCACGCCGAGTTGGAGGCGGCTCTCTTCGAAGAATTGGACCGCCTGCCCACCGCGTTCCGAACCGTCGTGGCGCTGCATGACCTCGACGGCCTGACCTACGACCAGATCGCCGATCGGCTTCGGTGCCGGGTCGGCACCGTCAAGAGCCGACTGGCCCGCGCTCGTCGTCGGCTCCGTGAGCGACTCCGTGCGCGGGGTCTCGGCTCGGCTCCGGGCATCGGTTTGCTCGGCCTCAGCCTGACCGTCCCCCTGACCGGCCGAGCGGCCCTGAGTTCCGGCCTGGTCACGGCCGTCGTCCGCGCGGCCGTCCCTTTGGCCCCGACATCCAGCCCGCTCGTGGCGGGCGGCGTCTCCGGGGCCCTCATCATCCCCCTCACCTTCACAGAAAAGGCAATGACGACCATGTCCTTGAGCAAAGTCACGATGGTCCTGGCCACGATGGTCACCACCGGCGCCGTCGCGGTTGGGACCGCGACCTATCAGGTCCGGGAAACTGCCCCGGCTACTCCGAGCGATGCACCTACGTCCAATGCCGAACTCGCCGCCGAGATCGAACGTCTCAGATCGCTCGTCGCCGAACTCCAGGGCGACGCGCAAGCGACCACCGCCAACCCACAACCCACCCAAGAGGCCGCGACCCCGAGCAGAGCAACCGCTTCAACAGCCTCATCGAGCATTGGGGTTGCCGGACACTCAACCGAGGCAAACGCTCCGGCTGCTTCCAGCCCCACGATTGGCGTCGGCCAGTACGCTCCAGCAGGACGAGGGTCCGGCAACCAAGCTCCGTTCTACGAAGAAGGAGTCGCAGCGACGCCTGGCGAAACCAAGCCGCTCCCAGCGCCGGTGCTCGAGGAACGCCCGGCTCAGCAACCGATCCTGGCCGATTCAGATGGACCCTTCGAGATCGATCCCCGAACCCCAACAATCCGCAACGAACCCAACCCTCCCTCACAAAGGGCGCCCGCTCAAGTACCAACGATCCAACGGCCCACGACCACGACAATGTACCGAGTTACTCGAGCTGTCGAATCTCCCGATCCCGACGGCGATCTCAATCGGCTGAAGAACTCGATTCAGGGTTATATCGAGCGCACCATGGAGGTCCGCAAGTCCCTCCAGGATCGCAGGAAATCGCTTCAGGGCGAGCTGCAAAGCCTCGATGCGACCTTGGCGAAAATCGAGCAGAATTTGAATCGTTTCCAGATGATGCTGGAAACCCTCAACGCCGATGTTCCTCGCTTGGTGCCTGGCACAGCGCTCTCCGTACCAGACGTCAACTTCGATAGCTTTAATGAATCTACATTCTCGGATTCGGCAGAGAGCCTTATCCCAGCTTCTCGATGAGTCGTGACTCCTCAATCTCGACCTCGTCAGCAAAATCGGTTGCCGGGCTTCGGCTGATGTCGGCGGCGGGTATGCTTGCCTGAGCGCCGAGAATGGTGTGGGCGATCCGCACGGCCCCGCCATCCCGGACCGACTGGCCCCGAATTCGATCACGTCGATCAACGGGGCGTCGGTTCGGGGATCCCTTCCGAGTTGAAAGGCCATGTGACCCATGACGTGGAACAAGACTGTCCTCGGACTAGCCGTGGTCGTCGCCCTCGCGGTGGCGACTTTGGGTGCCTCGTCGTATCAGCCGCACGTTCCGGAATTGCCGCCGCTGCCACCCCCGCCGTCGGATGATGAACCGGCGCAAACCACGGAGGACCTGGCCGCCGAGGTCGCGCAGCTCCGCAAGCTCGTCGCCGAACTCCTGGGCCAGGCGTCCAGGGTGTCTCCCTCGACAAATGACCCTTTTGAGGTCCGGCAAGTCCGACGCCCCCCTGTCAACCTACCTCCTCCGGCCGCATCCAACACGCGACCGCCTGACATCGACGCACCTCCGTCCCTGCCACCTATCCCCGATGCCGGCCCATCGCCGGCCAACTCGCCCGATGATCCGAGCCCGTTCGACCTTCCGACTGCTCCCGACGCGCCATCGGTCGACGATGATCCCTTCGATGCGATTCCCGACATCGCTCATCAACTACGTGAAACCGAACTTCCCCGACCCCGCCTGGACCCGACCCCGATCAATGAGACAGAAGACGCCGAGGACATCCCCAGTGATCCGGGCGCTCCATACGAAACCAGCGGCGAACTGCAAAGCTACCTGGATCAACTCCGCACGACGATCGAACAGCTTGTCACCCGGACCGAACAGCGCAAGGCGAAACTCGAGCGCGAACTTCAGAAGACCAACGAACACCTGCGGACCCTCACCGCCGTCCGCAACGTGCTGAATCAACCGCAATCCCGCGATACGAACGACCCTTTTGAGTTGCCCCCACTGGGCCTCAACGGATCTTCGAGTAGGACCATCAACGAATAATCACTTAGGTTCGCTCGTTGAAGGCCGGCTTACTGCGACCCCATCGACATAACTCCTGATTACTGTGGAGTGTCGATGGGATATACTAGCTATCATCAACTCAATAACGATCAAAACTACACTTAGCAAACAGGTAAGTTTCCACTTAACTAAATACCAAAGACAGTATTGTCTCCGCAAATAATCCGCCCGTGTGGGAGCGATCTTGGAATCGAATCTCTCCCCGTTGGGCTTGAAGAATTGGACTGATTCCAACGTCGATCAAGGGCTCGGATCAGGCCGGCAGGTCCGACTCCGTCGCGGCGGCGGTGGGGGCCGGTTCGGGCTCGATGGCGGGGCGGTCTTCGATAGGCATTTTGGCGTCGACGGCCTCGTCGAGAGCTTCGGGATCGACCGGATAATCCCAGGCGTCGAAGCAATCGCGGCAGGCGTGGACGATCCGCTGGCGGAGGTCATCGCTGATGGCCGGAAAGGTGTTCTTGCGATAACCCGACAGTGTCGACACATAGCGTTGAAGTGGCGCGCGGACCTCATCGAAGTCGGGCAGTTGGAGGCTCTGATAGATCTCCCCGACGACGGTGACCGGATCGCGCTCCAGGTCGTCGAAGCTGACTTCATGCAGGTGGCCGGCCGGGATCAAGCTTCGTTGCTGGAGATAGACTCGGTAGAGCCGCTGATAGTTGCGGAGGACCCGGTCCTCTAGATCGGCCATGTCAGCCTCGCTCCAGCGCTGGAGGCGGAGCCAGGGCATGAGGGTCCGGTGTAGGTGCAGGGTCGATTGGAAGACGCGGTAGGGGTGCCGATGGATGTGGATAAATTTGGCCTCGGGGAAGGCCTCCAGTAGCAACCGGATCCGCGCGGTGTGCGGCGGCGACTTGAGGATCAGGGGTTTCTGATACTTCAACGTCACTTTCTTGAGGAAGACCACCAGGGCTTCCTGCCAGCGCCTTGCCTGCTCGGGCCGAGCTTCTTCAAAGGTCAGGTAACGTTCGTAAATGTGGGCATGCCGGGGAAAGGCCATCTCGAAATACGGGGAGTAGCCCGAAAGCAAACCAACGGCCAGCTCGTCCTCGCTGGGAACCCGGATGTGTTGGGCCACGGAGTCCATGGCGCGTCGGTTTGGCAGGATATGGCCAACCCACTCAATGATGGATTCGTTGCTCAGAAACGTGGCGGGATTCGAGCATTCCAAGAGCGTCGGCGAAGCGAACCGTTTGTCGACGGCCAGCAGATTATGGAGCAGTGTGGTCCCGCTCCGATAGTGGCCGATGACGAAGAGGGGCGGTTCGACGACCTGGGCACGCCAGCGACGGCCGTACCGAAGGTTCTCCAACCAGGCGGCTACCGAATTACAGGGGCTAACCAGGCTGATTGTGACCGCCTTGCCCCAGCAACTGGGATGGATCCGGAACTGGTTGTGAATGAGCAGTCGGAGCCAGCCCATCAGGGTGACTCCCCCGAACTGTCCCGTACCAAAGACGCGGAGGAGCCAATCCCGAGCCGAGGACTGCATGCGGCGACCCAGCACAAGCTGCCGTAGGGAAATTGCCAAAACGGGTCTGGGAGCGCTCCACCCACCCCAGTCGCGTGAGACCCCTCAAGAGGCAACCGCGACCTAGTCTGGAACGCCGAACCGACACGAGGTCGATTCGGGGCGAATTCTCAACCTTGGAAACACTTCGGCGGGGAGGTGTTCCGGGCTCGTCTCCACCGAAGAGGATTACCTCGTACGGGTTTCAACGCACGACCCCGTCCGAAACGCATCTCAGTGAAGCCTTGAGAGAATAGACTCAGCATAGCGTTCTGGTCCGCGACGGCAAGTGAGCGGCCCGGCAAGCCAGCTCCGACGGACCGGTCGTGATGGCTCGCGAAGCCGGGCAAGCTCAAGGCCATGCCCGGGAAGACCATGTCTTCAAAGGGTCCTGAAAGGGCCAGGGCTCCGGAGACCGGCTCAAGTCACAACGCCTCATCCTCGGCCTCCATCCAGTGGGCTGAGGGAGGCCATCGCGTGTCGAGCATCTCGGGATCGTAGTGGATGGCGAAGCCGTCACTGCGCTGCAGGGCGAACTGGACAACGCGGTGGGCCGGCAGGGCGGCCGGCCCGTCGATGGACCGGTAGGTCAAGAGGACCAGATCGCCGTCGCGGACCAGCCGGGCCGAGTCAGGCACGATCACCTCCAGGGTGTCCGGGGCGGTCATGGCAAAGGGGATTCCGTCGACGCTCCCTTCCAAGCCGGGGAACTCCTCGAAGTCGTAGACCAGGCCGGAGACGCGGGAGCCGATCTGACAGCGGGCGCGGCGAATCAGCACGAACGGCATCGGTCCCTAGTCCTCCCGACGTCCCTACTCACCCGCTCGGCCGATCGGAGCGCGGCCCGACAGTCGCGACTCGTCCCAGATCCATGTCCCGTATTCTGTGTCATCCGAAGTCGACGGACAACCGACCCAGCCGCCAGGATCCCCCAATGACTCAAGGCCCAGGCCCGGCTTGTCGTGCTGCGATCGAGCCGGCAAGATGACCCCCAGCGCATCGGTTCGGGGAGTAGCAGACCGACCGATCCCCGATCGATCTCGATGCGATTTTCTCTTGTTCCACGAAGCCCCGAGTCCAAACCACCGATGGATCGAGCCGAAACCAGGGCGGAGCCCATCCCCGAGGGCGTCTCGGAACCCCGGCCGCGCCTGGCTGAGATTCAGGTGCTCACCCCGTTCTCGATCGTGGTGCCGACCTACCACGAAGCGGCCAACCTGCCCGGCCTGCTGGAGCGCATCGCCCAGCTCCGCGAGACGCTCGGGGTCGACTTGGAAGTGCTGATCATGGACGACCAGAGCCGCGACGGAAGCGTTGAGGTGGTCCATCAGGCCGCGCATGACTGGGCCACCATCGTCGTTCGGACCGGGCCACGCGGATTGAGCCCGGCCGTCGTCGAGGGCCTCCAGCGGGCCCGCTATCCGGTCGTGGTGGTCATGGACGCTGACCTCAGCCATCCACCCGAGAAGATCCCCGACCTGATCCTAGCCCTGGACAGCGGTCAGCAGTTCGCCCTCGGCTCGCGCTATGTGCCCGGCGGCTCGACCGACGACAAGTGGGGCTTCTTCCGATGGCTCAACAGCCGGATCGCCACCTGGTTGGCCCGACCCCTGACCGATGCGCGCGACCCGATGTCTGGCTTCTTCGCCTTCCGCAAGGCCGAATTGGCCCGCGCCCGCTACCTCAACCCGATCGGCTACAAGATCGGCCTGGAGATCATCGTCAAGTGCGGCCTGGAGAACGTCGGCGAGGTACCGATCCACTTCGCCGATCGCCAGCATGGTCAGAGCAAGCTGACCTTCGCCGAGCAACTGAAGTACCTCCGACACCTCCAGCGGCTCTACCTCTACCAGCTCCGCTACACCAGCCCCCGCGCCCGATTCGTCGTGGTCGGGACCTTCGGTGTCCTAGTCAACCTGTCGGTCCTAACGCTCTTGGTCTTCCTCGGCGTCTCCGCGTTGCCCGCATTGGCCGCGTCAATCGTGATCAGCCTGCTGGGCAACGCCGTGGCCAACACCTGGCTGGAAGCCCCGCCCGAGCCATCCGCCACATTCTCGTCCAAGCCGGCCGACGGACCAAGAAGTGGGACCACCACCGACTTCGAGTCGAGTCAGCCGACGGGATTCTGGCAACGCTTGGCCGGCTTCGCGACCACCTCAGCCCTGGGCGGTCTGATCAACGCGACAGTCGCCGGCGTCCTGATCCTCACCCTCGAGACGTGGCCCGTCCAAGTTGCAGCCCTGGCCGGGATTGCCGCTGGATCGGTCTGCAACAACCTGACCCGCGAGTTCCTCGACTTCAAGCGTCGGATGGGATGAGCGGCGCCCGGACGGCCCGATCCACTCACGTCGGCACGACCAACACTGCATAACGACTCGGCTCAGGGTATCCAACACTCCAAAAGAGTGGTCGTTCCGCCCGATTCAGGTGCGAGGGAAATCGACCCCAACTCAGCCGGCAGCAGCCAGCTTTGCCCACGCTCCAGGCGAAACCCGCCGGCCTCCGACTCGAACCGTGCCGCACCTTCAAGAACGATCAGGATGGTGAACCGGTCGGGGCGTCCCAACACGATCGGACCATGGATTCGGTGCCGATCGATCCGGAAGTAGGGGCAACAGATCAGCCGTTCCCGAACACCCGCCCCATGCGGTTCGACCGTCGGGGGAACCGGGTCGACCGGCCCGCGCTGAAAGTCGATCACCTCCAGCGATTCGGCCTGATGCAACCGTCGAGGACGACCGTCAGCGCCCAATCGCCCCCAGTCGTCGATCCGGAATGTCGCGTCGGACATCTGCTGGATCTCGCTGAGCACGATGCCCGGGCCAATCGCATGGACCGTCCCGGCCGGGATCAAGACACAGTCGCCGGCCCTCGGCTCGAACCGATGCAGCAGTGGCTCAACCCGCGATTCGGCCATCCCGCGGGCCAGCGCCTCGCGGGCCACGCCCGGCCGAAGGCCCGCGTAGATCACGCTGCCCGGCTCGGCATGCAGGATCACCCACGCCTCGGTCTTGCCGTTGTCCCCGACCAACCGACGCGCCTGCTCGTCGTCGGGATGCACCTGCACCGAGAGCACCCGGTGTGCGTCCAAGAACTTCACCAATAGCGGGAACTGCGGGCGCGACACGCCTGAGGTCCCCGACCCACCTGCACGCCCCAGCAACTCCTCAGGCCATTCCCCAAGCAGTTCGCTCAGGCTCCGACCGGTCAGCGGACCTTCGGCGACTCGACTGACATCGTCGCCGTGATCGGCGACCTCCCAGGACTCGGCATAGTCGGGCTCCGGACCCAAGGGACGACCCAAGATCGAAGCGAACCGGCGCCCGCCCCAGATCAGGTGTTTGTAGATCGGCTCGAACCGCAACGGATGCAACCTCGTCGGCCTGCCCGATGCCGTCCACGCGGTGCCCGCCATGCCCGTCCTCTCCCAAACACCACGACTTGGATCCCGACACACCCTCCGTGAGCCGTCTGGATCCTCTCATGAACGCCACGGCCCGCAAAGAGTCTAACGATCGCCGTCCCACCACAAACCACGCCAGTCAAAAGCGGATCCATCCGCGATCCCAATTCAAGAACACTACCCCCTGCGACACGGTCTCAGGAAATCAAGCCCCATTCTTCGCAGTGTGCTGATGAAAACCAGGATGGCGTCCGAGAAAAGAGTGGAAAACTGCCAGTGAAATGCTACAGTCTGTAGTGAATCACTCCCCCTAGTTGCTTCGGCGATTAGGACGCAGGGCCGTCTCGATTTCGATCGGGGCGGCCTTTGCTTTTGGTACTTGGTTTATGAAGCTCAATGCGTACATCGATGGATTCAATTTTACTATCGGTGCTTGAAAAACACTCTCTACAAGTGGCTAAATCTACGGGCTTTCCTTGAAGCCTCATTCCCTGAAGATGAGATCGTGACGATCCGGTACTTCACAGCCCGGATCCGTGCTCGAGAGCCGGACCTAAACCAAGCGGTCCGACAGAACACCTATCTCCGTGCACTCAGCACCCTCCCTAACTTGATCATCCATGAGAGGCAGTTCCAATCGAGACGGGTCTGGATGCAACTGGATCCTCCACCGATCGGCAATCGTGTCGAAATCAAATTGCCGGATGGGATCGCTGGGGCGTTCGGAGAAGCTGGGGAGGAGGACCAAGGTCTCAAGATCTCAACTCCACTCGAGGACTTATCCAGCACGGGACGAATGCTCGTTCGAGTGCGTAAAGACGAGGAAAAAGGGTCCGACGTCAATCTCGCGACATACCTCTTGCGCGATGCGTTGCAGAACGAGTGTGAGGCTGCTGTGCTCGTCTCCAATGACTCGGACCTGGTCGAGCCCGTCCGGATCTTGCGCCAAGAGTTCTACCGAAAGACTTTGGTTCTGTTCCCCACCGAGGGAGGTCCAAGCCGTGCGTTGCTGAGGGCCATCGGGCAGGATCGTGGGGGATTTCGACCGCTCCGTGTCGACCCTTCGCTCTTGATGGCTCATCAATTTCCCAAGCTACTCACCGACCTACACGGCACGATTACGAAGCCGGATTCGTGGTGAAGAATGCCCTCGCTGACAGCGGAATTTCTGGGGATTGCCTGATGGTTAGATCAAATCTCCGAGAACTCTCTGTGGTCCAAAGTCAAGATAAAGGGATGCCCGGACACCCCGTCTCCCATCGTGTACACTGGGCTTCTCCTTGTCTGTAACAATCTCCTCGAGAAAGGCCTGACACTCCGTCCCTGCGCCGACTGGCGTGGCGGTCGGCTCGAGTATTCCCTTGCTGCCGCGAGCGTGCCCGGCGATGTCCGAACCCGAAGCCTCCGTGCCAGCCGGCTCGCGCATCAAGCGTGGGCGGAGCAAGCAGTACCCGCGCGTCCCGCTCCAGGTCAGCATCGAGTTGGTGCAGACCATGGACCAGAAGGGCCTTGACGGCTTGGCCAAGGACGACATTGCTGCGGCCTTAGGCTACTCCAACATCAAGACCAACACGTTCAGCGGTCGGCTCAGTGCTGCCGGCCAGTTCGGGCTGCTGACCATTCAGGGCAACAAGGAATATCACTTGACGCCCTTGGCTCGCGCAATTCTTCACCCGGTCGACCCACGAGAGGTGCCTGCCCTGCATCGCAAGGCATTACGCAAGTCGGGACTGTACAGCACGTTGATCGACCGCTTCGAAGGCAAGCGGTTGCCCGAGCCGGCCCTGTTGGCCAACCTGCTTTACCGCGACTTCGACATCACCTCCAATGCCAAACTCCTGGCCGCCGAGAACTTTCTGGAATCGCTCCGATTCGCCGGCGCCTTGACCGCCGATGGCGTGCTTCTGGCCGACCGAACCGGTCAAGCCGATCCGAGCACCCACGCCACGGTGGCCCTCGATGCCCACGCTGGGCCTCGACTCACCGAGGTCGCCTCGTCAGCCAGCCGCGACGCGCTGGAACCCGACCTCGATGACGATCACGTCGACAACCTCGACGAGCCCGACGAGCCAGTTGCCCCTCATCGTGAGCGTCCTACGTCACGAGCCCCTCGACCGCATCGACGACCTGATCCTGGTCCGAAAGCTTCGGCCGGACGTCCCGCTCCGGTCCGCTTCGACCTCCACCTCTGGGGCGCCGACGACGGCAAAGTCATCCAGGTCCGCGCCCCCGAGACCGTCACGCCCGAGAGCTTCGAACGGCTCGTCTCCGCGCTCCGGCTCCACATCCGTGTCGAGGCCCCTAATCCCCCGCGACCCTCGCACGATACCGGCCTGGTTTTCGACTCCGACGATCCGCTCAACAACCCCGACGACGAAGGCTAGCAAGCTGAACTTGCTCGGCAGATTGTCGATCTCACCAACTCTATGACTAGCATAACTTTTATCACGCTATGCAAAATCATCAACGCAAGAGAGTCACATCGGGGCATTCCTCACGGAAGCGAAGGGCCCCTGCGTCGGTGACGTCAGTTTGATATAGTTCGATACGGCGGAGGTGGGTCAGGTCGATCAAGCACATCAAGCCATCGTCGTCGACCCGAGTCCGGCTGAGGTCGAGCCGCTCCAGCACAGTCAGGCCAGTTAAGTGTCTCAGGCCCGCACCAGTGATCGCGGTCTGATCGAGAGTGAGATCGGTGAGCCGATCCAGCCCCCGCAAGTCGGCCAGATCTTCGTCGTCGATTGAGCAGAGCGCCAGGTCGAGGCGACGCAACGAAGACATTCCGTTGAGCCCACGCAGGCCGTCGCTCAACGGCGAGGCCTGGACCACCAACGTCTCCAAGCCGGGCAAGTCGAGCAGGGGAGCCAGAGTCTCAATCCGGGCGAACCCATCGAAAACGAGGCACCGTAGCCGTTCCAACTCGATCAAGTGCGACAGACCAGCCCCTTGAGAGACACGGTTGTCCCGAATCCAGAGAGTTTCTAAATGACGTAAGTTCTCAAAGGATTGATAATTTCGATCGGCGAACGTGAACCCGCCGATGTCGAGTCGCCTCAGCTCGGTCAAGCGAGCTAGCGGTGCAACGTAGACGTCACCGTAAATACCGCCGATCAGCGTTAGCGAACGTAAAGAGCCGAGCCGACCGATCGCCTCGAAACTGTCGGCCGGAAGCGACTCGACGACGATCGTCAGGTCTCGGAGCGATCCCAACCGGCCGATCGCTCGCAAGGTCCCAACATCTAATTGGAGGCTTGGCCCGACGATCCGGACCGAAACCGCCGACTCGAAGAGGTGCCGCCCCCACCACAATGGTCGTTGACATGGATCGGAGGTCCACTTCGTCCCTGCGGAGTATGATCGGTCCGCACCGAACAGCCCAACTCTGACATATGCGACCCGCCCACCGACCGCCTCAATCCTCGCGATCGCCCGCTTTTGAACGAACGCAGATCGTCCAACCTCGAGCCCAAGGGCAACGATCGCGACCACAGCCAACCCGATCCCGAATCATCGCGCGCGAAGACGAACACTCGTCCCGTCTCGGTTTGTCCGGAGGGTCATCGCGTGGGCTCCGTCTCGGCCTCTGTGACTCTCAACCTGACACGATCGGCGGGACTGTAGCAGGAGATGTGAGACCGGGCCAGGGCGGATCGATGGTCGAAACGCTCCGCGAAGCATCGGTGGTGATCGATTGTCGGGTTGATTGCCTTGAACTGAATGAGCCTTCAGGCGATATGGGTTGGTTCTGGTATCCGTGGAACTCCACAACCAACGCCACGACCCAGTCATTTCGATCAACTTCGAATCCATGGATCACAAGAGCGATCGCCAGACTGATCGCTCACCAAGCCCGAAGGAGCCAACGTCGATGAGCCAGACTGACCTGTCCGAGACCTCTGTGGCTGCCAAGCCCCACCCCTCGCAACCGATCACCTATCAGACGCGACCGGCGCTGGCCTCGTGGACCTTTGGGGTCCTGCTGGTGATCATGATTCTGGATTTCATCGACCGCTGGGTACTGGCCGCGGTGCTCTCGGAGGTCAAAGAGGCCTTCGTGATCGGCGACGACCGCGCCGGGTTCCTACCGACGCTGTACCTGGCCAGCTTCACGTTCGCCAGTCCGCTGATCGGCTGGATGGCCGACCGGACGCGTCGGGTCCGGCTGTTGGGGATCAGCGTGGCCTTCTGGAGCTTGGCAACGCTCTGCTGTGGCCTGGCCACGACCTACGAGCAACTGGCCGCGGCGCGAGCGATGCTGGGCATAGGCGAGGCGACCTACGCGGTCGTGGCGCCGACGATTTTGGTCGACCTGTTCCGCCGCGAGGTCCGCGGCCGGATCCTCTCGCTGTTCTACCTGGGGATCCCGATCGGGGGCGCCTTGGGATTCCTGCTGGGCGGTATGATTAGCGCAGGCGGCCCTTACCTGACGCCGATCGGCGAGATCCCTGGCTGGCGGATGGCCTTCTTCGTAGTCGGGGCGCCGGGCCTGATCGCGGCCCTGATCGCGCTGTTCCTGCCCGAGCCAGAGCGCGGGGCCAGCGACCGACTCGAAGGGACACCGCCACCCGAAACAACCCCGAAGCTGACCTCTGAAGATTACTTGTCAATTGTCCGAACGCCCTCCTACTGGGTCGCGGTCTTGGCGATGGCTGCCTACACCTTCGCCATCGGCGCACTCGTGTTCTTCTATCCGACGTTCCTTCGCGAGACGCGCGGGATCGAATCGATCACCGTCTTCGGTCAAGAAATGACGATCTTCCTGGTGATCGCGGGGATCACAACGGTCTCCTCGATCACTGGAACGCTCTGCGGAGGGTTCCTTTGCGATCGCCTGGCCCGGACCGATCGGCGCGCCTTCGCCCTGGTCCCGGGCTTCGCGATGCTCGCAGCGGTGCCCTTCGCGATCATGGCCATTGTTGGCCAGAGCCCGGCGGTCCTCCTGAGCGGGATCTTCCTGGCCGAGCTGTTGATGTTCGCCAACACCGGTCCGGGCAACGCGATGATCGCGGGGGTGATCCGGCCTCAGGTCCGCGCCGCCGCCTTCGCCTTGACCACCTTCCTGGTCCACGTGCTGGGCGATTTGACCTCGTCGTGGATCGTCGGCAACCTGTCGGTCGGGTTCGGCACCGAGTCCTGGATGGGGTCAGCCCCGGGCCGGTTCATGGCTGGGCTGGGCCTCACCCCGACGGCCTCGCCCTCAGGTTCTTTGCAGAATCAGGGGGCCGGCCTGCTCTTCTTGATCCCCGCGATCCTCACCTCGGCCCTCATATTCCTCTTTGGAGCCCGCTTTCTGCCCAGAGACCTCGAACGACAGGAGTCCGTGGTGAACGCCGGCAAAAAAACCTGAGCAAACTCAGCACGTATTTTGATTCCATAGGCATTCGAAGGTTCCGAGTCCCCCGACAGAGCCCACGGTGAACGATTCCGGGCGACCCTGTAAGAAACCGCAATGCTCCCTCGACGTTATGGGCAGATGGCCCGCGCCTCAGGGGAGAACTCGACGGATGCCGGATTGGGACGCGCTGCTGGCCCGCGAGGGCCGCTCGGTCTGGACGACGGCCTACCGGATCCTGGGAAACCGGGACGAGGCCGACGACTGCTTCCAGGAGGCCTTTCTGGACGCCTGGAAGGTGGCCGAGCGAGGACGTCCTGTCCGGCATTGGCGCGGCCTGCTGATCCGCCTGGTCACGGCCCGCGCCGTCGACCGGCTCCGGGCACGGCTCCGTCGGGGTCGTGCCGAGCCGGTCGACGACTGGGAGAGCGTACCCGGTGTGACACCGTCGCCGACGCAGCCGTTAGAGGACGCCGAGCTCCCCGCGCGGCTCCGTTGGGCGTTGGCTCAGCTCCCAGCCAAACAGGCTGAGGCGTTCTGCCTACACGCGCTGGACGGCTGGAGCTACCTCGAGATCGCCCGGCAGTTGGGCGCATCGACCGACGCCGTCGGGGTCCTCCTACACCGGGCCAGACGACGGCTTCGGACCTTGATGTCCCCGACCAGCCCCGAGCCGGGCGTTCGGGAATCGGATCGGAAGCCGGAATCAGCCCCGACCCGGGACACGTCCCAGATCACGGGGAGGCCCTCATGAACTCTTCGGAGTCGTCCCGAGACGCTCGCGACCCCCTCGACCGCGCCGTCGATGCCCTCGGCAGCATGGACATGCCCGAGGGTCCCTCCGGCGCCCTGATCGCCCGGACCCGATCGACCCTCTCGGACGAGGGACGATCCGCAACTGACACACCTTCGAATCGGAGACGAATAATGCTCGTGCTCATACAGGTGGCTGCTGCCGCGTCGATAGTCGCCGCGACGACCTTGAGCCTCTGGGCCCCGGGCCGGAACGCCGAGGCGTGTTTCGAGGCGGTCACCCGCAAGCTCCAGGAGGCCCGAACCCTGTCGTTCAGGCAAACCCAGAGAACCCTCATGGAGGCCGATCCGGAGGCCTCTCGGACGGTGGTCTCGCGGGTCCGCGTCAAAGATCCCGGCTTGATCCGGATCGAGGCCAACACGAAGCCGGAAGGTCTCGGCGAAGCCGATCCGCCCGAATCATCTCGTGATTATGTCTCGATCATCGACTTTGATCGCGGCCGAATGTTGACGCTCTTCGGGCCGTTGAAAGAGGCTCTGATCCAGGAAATCCCGAGGGACGGCCTCGGCGATCCCATATCGTATGCTTCCAAGACGATCACGTCGCTCCGTTCGCTCGTCGAGGAACAAGGTGAACCGATCGATGGTCGAGAAATCGGTGGGATCGCAGCCCTCGGCTTCCGGGTCACTCAGGATGATCTCACATGGGATGTCTGGATCGATCCGGATCGTCAAATCCCCCTGCTGATGGAGACCTCCATCGATCAGGGGGCTTCAAAGGCGACGATCACCCTGGACGACTTTCGGATCGACCCGCCGCTGGACGACGCCCTGTTCCAACTCGACGTGCCCGAGGACTACCGCCTGCTGGATCCCAGAGCGCCAATCGTCTTGGGCGAGAAGGCCCTGGCCAACTTGCTCCGGTTCTACGCTGAGCGGTCCGACGGCACATTTCCGACTCGGCTCGACGACGGCCTCGCCTCCGAATTCAACGGTCCCCAGTTCAAGGACATTCCGACGGCCGAGACTTTCGCACTCGTCCAAGCCCTTGCCGGGACGATCCTCTTCCTAACCAAAGAACTCGATGGCCAATACACATATCTGCCTCGCAATGCCAAGCTCGGCGACGCTGAAGCGATCATCTTCCGATATCAACCCGCTGGAGCAACCACCGCCCGAGCCCTCTTCGCCGACCTCCATTTCGAAGAGATCCCCGTCGATCGATCGCCCGAGTGACGAGGTGCGGAGACCCCGACCGATGATCCCGAACGCCGGCCTCGATTCGTCGTGATCCAGCAGCACAGCGACGTGGCCGTCTCGGATCACCTCGCGGTATTCTATCGGGTTATGATCGCGAAGACTGGCCGGGATCCATCGTCCGATCGACCGGCTCGCGTCGCACGACCCCCGCGAGGAGGAACATGCCGATGTCTCGGACCGGGTTAGACTTCCGCCTGCCGGCCTCGCGACGCCCCCCGACCTGGGTCCGGCTGCGCTATGTGCTGATGCTGATCATCGCCGGCTTGGTCGTGGCGACGATCCTCGAGGGACGCCGACATAACGGCGACGAGTCAGACGACGGCTTGGCCGTTGAGGTCGAGCAGGAGCCTGGACCGCGTGACCGATGGCCCGCCGGCAAGCTGCTCGCCCTCCGAGCCGACGAAACCCAGGACCTCGAGCGATGGGGGACTGACCCCGATGCCTCGGCGACCGACGATGTGCAAGCCGCATCAGGAGACGAATCAGTCGAATCAGACGAAGCAGGGGGGGAAGATCCGACTTCGAACTCCTCCCGTGCGGAACCCAGAGGCGAATCACCAATAGCTCCCTTCAGCGCTTCGGGCTCGGGTCCACAACGGATCGATGAACGCGACGTACCGCTCCTGCTCGAAGGGGTCCGCGACAAGACGCGCGACCTCCCGCCCGCGTTGTACTTCCACTACCTGGACAAGGCTCGCCAGACCGACCCGGAGCGGCTTAACGAGCAAGGGCGGACCGACCTGACGTTCGCCGACTTCTACCGAACGCGGGACACCGACGCGAGTCCGTTCCGAGGCGAATTACTGACCATTCGAGGCCGGGCGCGTCGCGTCGCCGCCGACCAGATCGGCGACAACGCCTATGGGCTGGTCGATCGCTACGAACTCTGGGTCTTCACCGAAGACTCCGGGCAATTTCCCTGGGTCGTTGTGACCACCGAGTTACCCGAAGGCATGCCGCTGGGCGACGAGGTCAACGAACAAGTGGTCGTCAGTGGCTACTTCCTAAAGCTCTGGGCATACCGATCGACCGGAAACAAACTGCTCTCGGCGCCGGTACTTCTGGGACATGCACCGACCTGGATTCAACCCGATCTAACCGAAGACCGGATCGGGCTGGGCCGGACAGTCCTCTTCGTCGTGGGCGGAATCGTGGCCCTGGTCGTCGTGCTGGCCGGGCTCTTCTTCCTGGGCGACCGCCGGTTTCGCCAAGGCCGCGCCGGCCGGTTCGCCGACCGGACATCCACGACACCCGACGCCTTCCGGGTTCCACGCGAACTCGAACCCGAACACGGCTCGGATCCGGACGAGGCCCAATCACCTCACGAACCCTGGCGCGCCAGCCTCCAACCCGATCATGACCCTCATGATGAGCCTAACCACCACGATGGTGGGCCGTCCCTCGAGGACCTCGATCGCCCTGAGGATCCTCCGAGGATTCAGTTGTAAATCTTCGAAACCATTCTCGCATCCTTGATTCTCACAAAACCGATCAGATCCATCCCGATCGGGATTCGAGACGGTTTCCGTTGAAGGGCGGCAGGGGCTCGGCTACCCTGGAGGCGATGGGTGGGACCACCATAATGGGACCTGCCCCTTCCCTCACAACGCCCTGATCGAGGAGGCCCTCTTAATGTCCACCCCTATCCGCGTGGCCGTGACCGGTGCAGCGGGTCAGATTGGTTATGCGATGCTGTTCCGGATCGCCTCGGGCGGCCTGTTCGGCCCCCAACAGCCGGTGGCGCTGAATCTGCTGGAAATCACCCCAGCTCTGGACGCCCTGAAAGGGACGATCATGGAGTTGGACGACTGCGCCTTCCCGCTGCTGACCGAGGTCGTGGCCACCGACAAGGCCGAGGAAGCCTTCTCTGGGGTCAACGTGGCGATTCTGGTCGGCGGCATGCCGCGCAAAGAGGGGATGGACCGCGCCGACCTGATCAAGGCCAACGGCCCGATCTTCGTCGAGCAAGGTAAAGCGCTGGCTAAGGCCGCCAACGACGTCCGCGTGCTGGTCGTGGCCAACCCGTGCAACACCAACGCCCTGATCGCGCGAAGCCAAGCCCCGTCAATCCCCGATGACCGCTGGTTCGCGATGACCCGGCTCGATCAGAATCGCGCCGCCATCCAACTGGCCAAGAAGGCCGGCATGTCCGTCGCTCAAGTGACGCGAATGACTATCTGGGGCAACCATTCCAACACCCAATACCCCGACTATAAAAACGCCCTAATCGGCGGCGCTCCGGCGACCAGCGCGATCACCGACGCGGCCTGGTTCACCGACGACTTCATCCCTACGGTGGCCAAGCGTGGTGGGGCTGTGATCAAGGCCCGAGGCGCAAGCTCAGCCGCCTCAGCCGCCAACGCCGCTCTGGACAGCATCGCCAGCCTGATCAACCCCACGCCCGCCGGCGACTGGTTCAGCAACGCTGTGCTGACCCATGAGGGCAATCCCTACGGGATCCCCTCGGGGATCATGTACAGCATGCCGCTGCGGACCGAGGACGGGAAGAGCTGGTCGATCGTCGAAGGCCTGCCGATCGACGACGACGCCCGTACCCGACTCGACGCCTCTACCAACGAGTTACTCAAGGAGCGCGAGGCAATCGCCGATATGCTCGGCTGAGCCAACCGGCCCAAGCGGGATTGGCGATCAACTGCCTATCGAACCGAGGGGCCGAAGCGGACAGACCCGGACCGATTTCTCTCCGCCAAATCATCCTCAGGGTCCGGCGAGGATATGCTGGACCCCAGGCGCAAAGACAACCATACGAATATGAGTTTTTAAATCACAGAAATTCTCTTACTCTTGAAAAACGGTATCTCTTCAAAAAAAACACTTGAAATTTCTATATATACTTCACCAGCAGCTTGGGGTACGAATCGATTGCGGGGACTTTGCGGCGCATACTGTGGTTGGTTGTCCGACAACGATGACGGCAACCCCATGTCGTACGCAGCTCGCGTCTTCGATCCCGAGGAGCCCCGCCGTCGATGTCTACGTCTCAAGGGTTTCGCCTTGGTATATTGATCCTCGTGGCGAACTTGACTGGGGCGTGTCGTCCGTGGGACTCCGAGGATCCGATGCCACAATGGTCCTGGCGATTCGAATGGTCGATCCGTGAACTCGAACGTCGGGCCGCCCAGAGGCCACCGGGCCCCGCGCCGATCCTCTTCGTGGGCAGCTCGAGCATCCGCTTCTGGGACCTCAACGCGTTGTTCCCGGACCTCGTCACGCTCAACCACGGCTTCGGCGGCTCAGAACTCGTCGACGCGCTCTACTACGCCGACCGGATCGTGATTGCCCAACGCCCCCGTGCGATCGTCCTCTACTCAGGGGACAACGACCTCGCCCATGGTAAGTCGGTTGATCGCGTCGTGAACGACTTTCGGCGCTTCGTCGCGTATGTCCACCAGCACCTGCCGGACTGCCCGATCGTGATCCTCTCGATCAAGCCGAGCCCGTTGCGTTGGCATCACTGGGCCTCGATGCAGGCGACCAACTTGCAGCTTGTGGAGATCTGCCGGTCCGATCCGCGGCTCGAATACGTTGACCTGGCCACTCCGCTGCTGGGCGCGGATGGACGACCGAACGGCATGTGTTATCAGTTCGATCGGCTCCATCTCAATGATCGAGGTTATCGCCTCTGGACCCATGAGTTGGAGCCGACGCTCCAGCAGTTCGCACCTTGACCTTGAAGGCGAGGAACCATCAGGCTGTTCCATCAGATCAGGGAATCGGGGCATTTGTTCCTTGATCGAACTCTTGCGGTTATGTTCTGGTGGGATGGATTCGAACCAACGGCTACACAGTGGGTTCGATACGTCCCGAAAACCCGTCGACCGTCCCAAGTCGGGCCGATCGTCAATGTGTCCGAGTCCCGACTCCGGTGACGTGATGACGACCTCGCCTTGGCTGAGCGTGATCATCCCGACCCTCAACGAGGCCAACTACCTCGGCCCGACCCTGGCATCACTCCGGATCTCCGGCGCGGGATGTCGTTGGGGCGTGGACGCCGAGGTGCTGGTCAGCGACTGCGGGTCGCTCGATGGGACGGTCGCCTTGGCGCAGTCGATGGGCGTGGAGGTCGTGCGTGAAACCCCACCGGCATCAAACAAGGCCGAGGCATTGAACCTCGGAGCGCGTCGGGCTCGGGGCGAGGTCTACTGGTTCTTGGACGCCGACACGCCGGCGCCGCTGGGCTTCGACGGTCGGATCGCCGAGGCGTTGGCCGATTCGCGGGTCGTTGGCGGAGCCTTCGGCTTCGCGCTGGAGGGTCCAGGCTGGTCGCTCCGTCTGGTCGAGTGGCTCAACCGGGTCCGCTACCGAATCTGGCCACGATATTTCGGGGACCAGGGGATTTTCGTGCGTCGTGAGGCCTTCTGGGAGGTCGGCGGCTTCCCCGATCGGCTCATGGAGGCCTCACATCTGTGCCTCAACCTCCGACGACGAAGGGGCCGGCTCCGCCTGATCTCGGAGGTTCCGATGGTCACTTCGTCGCGTCGTTTCCTCAAAGGGGGTGTGCTCCGGACGCTCGCACGCGACGCTGGGCTCTGGGCACGCGACATGATCGGCCTCTCCATCGAGGCTGAGGCGGCCCGCTACCGTCAGGAGAATCACCGTCGAGGCCATCGAAAATGTTCTGTCGAATCCAACGCCGGTCCATCGCCCCAACCACCGCGACGGCCCGATCCGTCGGAGACCCGTTGAAGATCGACCCATCGAGACCGAATGTGATCCGGGAACCGCCTCAGACCGCCCCCAATTCATCGACCGCGATCCGTCTACGACCCGGTTCGCCGTTCGGAGCCAGACGATGAGGATGAGCGATTCCGACCCGACCGCGCGGCTCTCGGACACCGAGATCTTGCCCTCACCGGTGGCCGAACCTCAGACTCCGGTCTACCCCAGTTCGTGCGTCCGGGTTGACCTGGCCGGCCGCTCCGATCGCGGCAAGACCCGACCGCGCAATGAGGACCACTTTTTGATCGGGCGGGTCAGCCGCGAGATCCGGATCGACGCGACCAATCTGCCTACGGCCATGATCCCCTCGCCGGAGCAGGACAACGGATACGTCATGGTCGTCGCCGACGGTATGGGCGGCATGGGCGGCGGGGCGGAGGCCAGCCAATTGGCCCTCATCACCGGGTTCCGCCTGGTCCGTCAGGCCGAGAAATGGATCCTCTCGGCTGATCCGACCGAAGCCCACGACCTGCTGCAACGGTTCCGCGCCTACTTCGAGCAAGTTGACCGGGAAATCATGAATCAGAGCCGATCCAACGGTCTGCTGGCTGGCATGGGAACGACCCTGACGGTCGCCTACAGCGTCGGCAACGGACTCTACATCGTACATGCGGGTGACTCACGAGCCTATCTGCACCACGCTGAGTCGGCGGAGCTGATCCAGATCACCCGAGACCACACCGTTGCCCAAGCAATGGCGGACGCCGGCCAAATCCCCGTCAACCAGGTCAAGACCCATCAACGTCGCCACGTGCTAACCAACTGCCTCGGGGGAACCTCTGCCGGAGTCCAGGCCGACTTCCACGGGCTCCGGCTTAGAGATGGAGACCGGCTCCTACTCTGTAGCGACGGCCTCTCGGACCTGGTCGACGACTCGACGATCGCCGAATGTCTCGGTCAGGCCGAGACGGCCGAACACGCTGCTAACGCGCTGATTACAACCGCCCTCGAAGCCGGGGGACGCGACAACGTCACTGCCGTGGTCGCCTTTTACCAGATTGATCCGCCCGACTCGCCCACGCTGGCCGATCCGGAGACCACGACGTGGACGGTCTTCCCAGCGACCTCCGGGCCCGGCGAATCGAGCTGACCGACGCCAGCAACTCTCACCCAATCTCACCTGTGTCCCAGAGGGGAGAGCCAGACCAAAGCTCTCCGAGACGTCTCCATGATGAGTCAACCAACCGAAGACGACCCACATCCCGAGCCGAAACCGCCCCCGACCCAGGCCGGGCAGTTCGACGTCTCCATCAAACAGATCTTCGCCGACA
>CAZSSM010000102.1:0-24104 GCA_964609385.1 uncultured Planctomycetia bacterium | reverse complement strand
GTCTGGTGATGGCCCGATTGGGAACCACGATGCCCGCCCCGAATGACCCCGACGATCGTTGCGACCCGATGGCCAGCCTCGACGCACCGTCGCGTTCCGAGGGACCGGCCCCAAGTAAGATCAAGCGATCGAGGTCGAGCGTTCATGGGATTTTCTCGAGTCAGCGGACCAACGGGGCCGTCGCACCCTTTCTTCAGAAGGATCGATACGATCGATCGTGGTTCCGCGAGCGCGAGGGGCGCCGTTCTGGAGTGGCTGGGGACTGTGTGTGACGCCCAACGGAGCAGGCCCCGGAGCGCGTCTCAATCAAAGGGGGTTACCCGAAGGTCAACAACGGGCGCCCAACTCATCAGGGATGTCCTCAGAGCATGGACCCAACATCAAATACAGGTCAATTTGCATAAAACTTCAGCAGATCGCCCTTTCTGAAGATTACCCCATGAGGCTAACGCTGATGTCCCCTCGATGCTCGAATCGGGGATGGAATCGAACCGGGTTGGGTCGACGAGGCCCGGGTCTCCGGGTCGACCTTGCGGGCAGATCGTGAAGAAATCGGAAGATTTCATGAGGATTTGCCCGTCCCGAGAGCCTGTGGGGGCGTACTATTCTCAGGGGTGGATCGTCGGATCGGTGGGGGGACGGTGCGATGACGGAGCGCGAAGGGTGCGGTCCGGGCGTGGACGTTGCGGTCATCGATACGCATTTCCACGTGTTCCCGTCGTGGTCGCTGGACGCGGTGGTCGCCGTCGCGTCGTACCGGCCATCGGTGGCCTCGTGGTCGCAGTACGTCCATGAGGTCCGCGAGCCGCTGAACGTAGCCGGTTCGGTCCTGGTAACGCCCAGCGTGTACGGCCTGGATAACGGTGTGCTGGAGTGGTGGCTGGAGGCGCACCCCGAAGGTCGAGGCGTGGCCGTGGTCGCCGAGGACGTCGAGGCATCGAGGCTGCGTCTGCTCTACGATCGCGGGGTCCGTGGGCTCCGGGTGAACCTGCTGTTCCCCGGCAGCGGGCACGGTCTGGGTGCCTTGGGAACGTTGGATGAACGGATCGCGTCGGCCGGCCTGGTGGGCCGGATGCACCTCCAGGTGTTGATGGAAGGCAACGCGATCGCGACCCATCGCGAATCGTTGGCGCGGTTGCGGAGCCCGGTCGTCTTCGACCACCTGGGGCATGTTCGGCCGGACGCACCGGATCCGGAATCGTCGGGCCTCTCAGCGCTGATTGCGGGGCTGAAGGACGGGCGGTTCTGGGTCAAGCTGTCGGGCCCCTATCGGGTCTCGTCCACGCCATACCCGCACATTGACCTGGACGCGGTGGTCGGGGCGTTGGTGGAGGCCAACCCCGATCGCCTGGTCGTCGGGACCGACTGGCCACACCCAGCGCCCCCACAGCGACCGCCGACCGGCCTCGAGCATCGTCGACTCTGGGACCGCTGGGTGCCGACCCGGCTCCGAACGGCGATCTACCACGAGAACGCGGCCCAACTCTACGAGTTCGGGCAACCCTGACCGGCGTGGGACGGATTCCTTAGGCCGTTGGGAAACGTTCTCAACAATTCGGTGGATGATCCGGTCATGTTTCCGGTATTCATGACAGGGGATCTTCTTATTCTCAAACGTGAACGACCTGATGGTCGGACACATCCACTCGTTTTCGAGGGTTCCGATGCAAGAGCGAGCAACGACCTTCTACAGCGACGAGTACCGGTTGGACGCCTCCTGGTTCTTGCCCGACGACTTCGATGAGTCGCGTCGCTACACGGGCCTGACGGTCTGCTCGGGCTACACGGGCCTGAAGGCCATGTACCCGCGTCTGCTGGCCGGCCAATTGACGGCCGCCGGCTACGTCGTGCTGGGCTTCGACTATCGGGGTCAGGGGGCCAGCGAAGGGACAACCGGTCGGATCGAACTTCACGATCAGATCACCGACATCCAGAGCGCGTTGACATTCCTGGATGCGCAGCGGTTCATCCGATCGGGCCTGGGCCTGATCGGATGGGGCCTGGGCGCGGGCCTGAGCGTGCGGGTGGCCGCCGACTCGGACCTGGTGGCGGCCCTCGGCTTGCTCAACGGGCTCTATCACGGCAAGCGGTTCTACGAACATCTGCTGAGCGACGTGCAGATCGCCAACCTGCGGCGGATGGTCCACGAGGCGGAGGTCCGTCGGGTCACGACCGGTCAGCCGACGCTGACCGACCCGTTCATCGCCTACCCGCTGGACGACGCGACGTCACGGGTCGTCGACGCCGACCTCCGGCCGGTGCCCGGCTACGGGGGTCAGATCTCGATCCGCGTGGCCGAGTCGCTCTACCGGTTCAACGCGCTGCGGCACGTCGTCGACGTCCGGTGCCCGATCGCGATCGCGCACGGGATCCACAACCAACTCCACCCGGTCGAGCAGGCGCAGTTGCTCTACCTGGCAGCGCCCGAGCCGAAGCGGCTCCGGTACATCGAAGGCCGCCACAACGACTTCATGCAGTCCGGTCACCCCGTCTTCGTCGAGGTCGCCGACCAGCTCGTCGATTGGCTCGACGAGCACCTGCCGAGCAATCTGGGCGCGGACCGCGAGTCGGCCCCGTTGCGCAACGACGGGGCCTGGGACCGGCCTCGACGGCGGCCCTCGACCCGAGCGGTAGCCGACCTGGCCGGCTTGACCACCTGAGACCGGACCGTCGTGGGGCCTCGACGCCCCCATGACACCAGGCTGAGCCCATGTCAATAAATTGGGTGCCTGGGGACTGGGACGCTCGGGGGCCAGACCCCGGGAACATCCTCAGTGAGTGGGCCGACCGATCCCACGATGAGTTGGCCCACTCAAACCATCGATCCGGGGGTCTGCTCACTGCGCTTCGCAGTCCCCAGCCACCCGGGCAGGGCGCTCGGTGGATTGGGGACAAGCGCAACACCAAAGCAGCCTCAGGAGCCAATCAACGATCGGCCCACCAGGACGTGTTAGGGGGTCGGGGCAATGGTGATCCGGTAGGCGACGCTGGGCTCCTGGGATCCTGCTAAGGGGGACTCATACTTGGGCCGATCGACCTCGGGCGTGCTCAGGAGCGCGGAGGTCCCTTCGAGCTGATAGCGGAAGGACCCGCCGGTGGCCGGGTCGATGGGGACGGGAACGGCGGTGATCGCCTGGAGGTTGGCGGGGAGCTGGCCGTCCGACTCGGCCGCATGGATCCGGATCGCCTCGAGGACCCGGAGCAGGGCAAGGCGCCGGGCCAGCCGCGTCTCGCTCCAATGGCCCGCCTCAATCGATGGGAACAAGTCGATCAAACTGAGGACCCGCTGGGCCATCGGGAGATCGTCGATTGGGTAAGTCTTTGTCCACTGCCGATAGATCGGCAAGGCTTGCGGATAGGGAAGATATGTGGCTTTGTAAAGTTCGGCGGCAACTTGTTGGTGCCGATCAGAGATATGGAAGAGCAGGGAGATCGCCTTGGGATCATCCGGACCGGCTTCGGGGTGATCGGCGCGGTAGTCTTCGACGAGCAGGTTGCGGAACTCGCGGAAATTCTCGGGGACGTCGAGCGGGATTTCCTGTGCACCTCCGAGGCTGTCCGAGTCGAGGTCGACCAGGCGTCGATGGAATCGGACCAACCGCGCGTCCCACTCGGCATCGGTCAGGTCCGCCTCGACGAGGCCGGTCAACTCCGGGAAGACCCAATCGACGAATTTCTGCTCGTGCTCGAACCCGCGACGCATCGCGATCGGCTTCTCCGGCAGCGCGGTCAGGGCCCAATAAAGGTTGGGAGCGCCCGGTCGCGTGACGAAGTCCTCCAAGCACCCGAACGCGAAGTTGACATAGGCTGTCCCGACCAGCGCATTGATCAGGAACGGCGCCTCGGCCATGTTTCGGCCCATCACGATCGCCGTACGGGTGGTCTCGATGGCATCCTCGAACCGCCTCTCAGCGATCTCGAGGCGGGCCTTGGTCGTCAGGAACCGCGACCAGACCCGGAGTCCTTGGGCGTCCGGCAACAAGATCTCGAAGGACCGCTCACGCTGATCGTCCAAAGTATATTCCCAGTCGCATCGGTCTCGACGGGTAGCGAACACGAGTTGTTCGAAGGCGCTTCCGATCACATTTTTCACAGCCGCACGAACTTCATCCACCGGCAATTCGTCGATCGGCATTTCGCGCCATTCGTCCTTGGTGAAGGCATCGGCCTGGAAATACGGGTCGCTGCGCTCGAAGTTGAGTCGCAGGTAGATCGGCGCGGCGTTGCCGGGCACCAACTCGGACTCCAGCGGCAGGAGCCGATGCTTCAGGGCCGGCGACGGCGCGGGCATGGGCGTCAGGGTGATCGACTTCGGCTCGTTCCCCGATTCCTGAGCCGCTGCGACGGACAACGACGTCGACAGGGCTCCGAGGGTGAACAGACAGGGCAGGAGGGCACATTGCAAACGCATCGGTAAATGCTCCGGGGCAGGGGGGTTCGGAGGAAAAACGGGGACGGACCGTGCCCAGGCCCGGTCGGATCGACGGGTCAAGGCGCACGTGGAGCGACCCATACCGTCAAGACGGCATGGGAGTCACGTTTCGATGTGGCGGCTCGACCGTCGTTGGGGACGGTTCGAGCGTCGGACGTCAGAGGTCGACGCCTCGGAGGCGCCGGATGTCCCCGACACGGATCGGACGTTCCGGGGGATCCGGGGGATCCGGGGGATCGCCGGCCATCGCGGAGGGATCACCATCGGGGATCGGCGGCGGATCGTCGATCCCCTCATCGCCCTGGACGAATCGACGCATCAGGCGGAGGTAGCTGTAGGGCGAGAGTTCGTCGCGGGCCGAGACGTCGACGACCTCTTGATCGAACTGGACCTCGGGCTGGTCCTCAACGCGCTTCAGTTCGTTGATCTGGCGCTGGAGGTCGCGACTCCGGCCGGCCTCGAGGGCGTAACGGCCCCGGAGCGCAGCGGCCTCATCGCGGGCTCGGGACGACCGATGGAGCATCACCATCATCAGACCCAGAGCGAGCCCCAGGCCGAGGGTGATCCAGTAGGATCGCGAGGCCGACGCGCCGGCTTGCCGGCCGGCCTCGAAGATCAAGGCGTCGCGGTCCGGGGACGGCGGGTCGGCCGGTCGCCAGGCGGCGAGCCTCCGCTCGAAGTCCCCCCAGTCGTCGGGCGTCTCGGGGTCCGGCTTGTGGGGATCGCGGGGCGTCATGACGGGTCGAGCCTCTCCTGGAGTGTCGCGAGGCCGTTTCGGTAGCGTCGATGGGCGGTTGTCAACCCGCAACCGACCAGCTTGGCGATCTCGTCGAACGTCAAGGCGCCCCAGAGCCGGGCGACGATGACCTCGCGCTCGGCCTCGGGCAGCTCAGCCAGCAGGGCCTTGGCGTGTCGCGCGTCGATCCGGTCGTCGGCCTCGGCGAACCAGGCGTCATGTCCGTTCGACTCGGCATGCGACCGTTGGGCCGCTTCGCCCTCGCGTCGACGGCGTCGACGATCGCCGCGACCGGCCAGCAGGGCGCGTCGACGAGCGACCCGGAAGAGCCAGGCGCGGGGGTCGCGTGGTGGTGGGTCCTGGCGCGCCAAGCGGACGAACGCCTCCTGGACGGCGTCCTCGGCCCCGTCAGTCAATGACCGGACGTAGAGGGCCAGCACCGACGCGTGCGCATCGTAGAGCCGACTCAGGTCGGCCGGGCCAAGCACCGCCAACGGCTCACCTCCTCAACAACCGTCTCGCCTTTCCTATCCGAGACACCGCCGAGGCCCCGTTTTTTCCGCGCGCCCCAGATTATTGTCGGGGTCGGAAACCCGAAGCAAGTTCGGTCAAGAAGCCGCCTCGATGGCCGGCTAGACTGGGTCCCTCGAGTCCAATGAGGGGGAGGATGGGCACGTTGACGGTTTGGGAACGCGATGACGTGGCGGCCCTGGTGGTCGATCGGGACCGGGTCGTCCGGGTGATGGCGCACATCCAGGAGCATCTCTCCGAGCCCCTGGCCTTGAACGACCTGGCCGCCTTGGCGGGCCGCTCGGCCTACCACTTCCACCGGATCTTCCGCGCCTTGGCCGGCGAGTCGCTGGGGCAGTTCATCAAGCGGGTCCGGATGGAACGGGCGGCGCATCGGCTCCGCGACACCGATCTGGCGATCCTGGCGATCGGCCTGGAGGTCGGTTACGAGAGCGCGGAGGGGTTCAGCCGGGCCTTCCGGTCGTGGGCCGGGACGTCGCCGCGCGAGTATCGTCGACGCCAACGTCGGGGCGAGCCGATCCGGCATCCCCGGGCCCGGCCCCACACGCGGACCGGCCTCCGGATCGAGCGTGCGTTGCGCGTCGAGCACCTCGAGCCGATCCGAATCGCCTACCTCCGACGGCTCGGCGCCTATCAGCAGATCGGTCGGCACTGGGCGCGGCTCCTGGCCAAGGCCGGGCGGCTCGGCTGGCTCCGAGGCGACCGACGACGGATCGGGATCGCCCACGACGACCCCGACCTGACGCCGCCCGACCAGTTGCGCTTCGACGCTGGGATCGAGATCGATGCGCACACATCGATCCCCCCGGGCTTCGGCGAGGCGATCCTCCCCGGTGGCCCGCACGCGCGGCTGGTCGTCCGGGGCTCCTACGACCAGATGGCCGCGGCATATGACCACCTCTACGGCCCTTGGCTGTTCGATTCACCTTGGGAGCCGGCCGAGCACCCCACGTTCCTCGTCTATCGCGCCTTCGGGTCGATCCTGCGGCCCTCCGACGCCTTGACCGAACTCTGCCTCCCGCTCCGGAGGCGGTCGACCCGGGACCCGTCCGCGGTCGACGTTCCGCCCGCATCCTGAAAAGCGTTTGAAAAGGAGATGCCGATGTCAACGAAAGTCGAACCGCCGACCGATCGCGATCTGACCCGCCAAGGGCGCACCCTCGCCGCCGTCGGGGCGGTCCTGCTCGGAGGGGTCGCGGCGTGGACCTCGTGGTCGGACGGCCCGCCGGTCGCGGCCGAGCCGGGACCGCTCGACGACGCCCCGGCCGAGTCGGGTGCGGCTGATCGGGATCGCCCCAGCGTGGCCGACCCCGCGCTCATTTCCAAGGCCGATCGCGAGACCAACCGCCGCTTCAGTACGGCCTTCGCCTCGGCGATCGGTGACACCGACGCCCTGGACTCGCTGATCGACACCATTGCCGAGGAGGTCGCGCAGGCTCCCGAGGACGCCTTGCCCTTGGCCTGGCTGGGGACGGCCCGGGTCACCCGAGGCGGCCTGGCCTTCCAAAGAGGCGACATCGGTCGCGGGCTCCCGCTCTGGAGTTCCGGGCTGGACGGATTGGCTCGAGCCTATGCGATGTCACCGCAACATCCCTTGGTCCTGCTCCGCGTCGCGCAATCGGACCTCCAGGTCTTCGCCTACGACCCCACACCGGCAACTCGGGAGCGGTTGGCGCGTCGAGGGCTCTCGGCCCTGACCAGCCTCCGACTCGGATCCCCCAAGACCTTCGACGTCCTGCCGGTCGCGCTCCGAACCCGGATCCTCCTGCAGGCCGCCGACGCCGAGCGACGCTACGGGACCACCGAGGGTCGAACCGAGGCGCTCCGCGAGATCATCGCGATCGCGCCGGGGTCTCCCGACGCCGAGCGGGCTCGGGCCGCGCTGGATGAGGATGAGGCCCCACCGACAGCCGATCCCGAGGACGCCGAGGCCGAGCCGGGTCCCGACGATCGAGCCGATGCGGGGGCTTCGACGGCCGGCCGGTTCGACCTGCTCGTGCGGGCCGACTTCTTCGCGGGGCTCGACGGCGACCTCGAGCGGCTCGACCGCGCCATGGCGCTCTGCGAGGCGACCCTGGCCGAGCGGCCCGACCACGCCGAGGCCCTCGTCTGGCACGGCTCGGGCCTGATCCAACGCGCGGGGCTGGCC
Source organism: uncultured Planctomycetia bacterium (assembly GCA_964609385.1). Lineage (GTDB taxonomy): Bacteria > Planctomycetota > Planctomycetia > Isosphaerales > Isosphaeraceae > CAZSSM01. The sequence continues at coordinate 16,256 of CAZSSM010000102.1, read as the reverse complement.
GTCGAGACGGGCGACCTGTCGGCCAGCGAGAAACTGCTCGCCGAAGGGTTGGCCGAGATGCACCGCGCCTGCGTCCTGCAACCGGACCACGTCGGCGTCCTGATCCCCCGCGCCGCCACGCTGATCGGGATCGGCCGGATCGTCGACTTCCCCGAGCACGAGCGATTGGCGCTGTTGAGCCTGGGCGTCTACGACTATGAGCGGACGCTTCGGATTCAGTCGAGCTATTTCGACATGCTCACCAGCCATGCCCGTGGCGAACTCTTGATGGGCTTGGCCGACGGCTGGCACCAGTTGGGCAACCACGACAAGGCCGGCACCTACTTCCAGCGGATCGTCGACGACGCCCCCGGCTCCCGACCCGCCGAACTCGCCGAACTGTACCTGGAAGGCCGGCTCGATCCTAAAGCCCTCGCCGATCGCAAGTGCGCCGGCTGCCATCACTGATCGATCCTGCGTCCATGAGCTGTCCCAGAGCAAGGATCACCGAAACATCCATAGATCATGTGACTTTCAATTACATACTATAAACTGGGCCTTCCCAGGCCGGCCATAGGGCGAGGGGAGGGTGAGAACTGCGGGATTCGCTCATGGGGCGAGAACGCTGACTTCCCCTTTGCCAGGCAGGCTGCGGATTGGGGTGATTGGGGACGAACCGGGCGAGTCGGCCGACGGTTCGGGCGCGGGGTTGGCCGTCTCGAGACCTCAATCCCGCGGTCTGCTCCCCAGGGCGTCGTAGTCCTAGCCATTTCAACCCAGCGCCAAAGGCAAATGAGACCCATACCCATTCGGCCTCAGGGGCTTCGCCGAAGAGACCGCCGACTCGCTGCTTGGCCTGGCCTTCAACGGGCATCGTCGCGAGGCCGAGACGTGGCAGGCGGCGCGGACGGCGTTCATGGTGGAGCGTCTCGAGCAAGGGCGGCATCCCGACACCGACCCCGGTTTCTGGGTCGGCTACATCGAGCAACCTGCTCCCAGCCTGCCAACGACGACCATTCCAGAACATTCCATTTTTTTATGAAATAAAGAATATTGGACGCATGCGCGATAGTATTTTTTGTGCTACATTTTCTGCATAATCAGATTTCATTTCAAAAACCGATCCAAGGCCAAGTGTCTGGCCCGACACGAGACCCTCTGAAAGATCGGCGATCGGTCGGCCCGTGATCGCACCCACTCCCCGTCAGTCCGTCGTCGATATTGAGGATGCGATGACGATGCGATCGGCGGAAGTCGGTTCTGGGTCACAGACATGCCTGCGCCACTCGACTTATGTTAACCTATGCGGGTGGCCAGGAGTGGCCTTGGGCCTAAGAACGGGGCGTCGGAGAATTGACAACACCCGCCGGAATCGCCTAGAATTCCGACAGTTTGCCCACCATTTGCGCAGGCGAGAGGGTATGACATCATCTGACAGGTCGTCGAAGGCCTGGGGCGGTCGGTTCCAACAGGCGACCGATCCCCGAGTCGAACGCTTCACGGAGTCGATCCGGTTCGATCGCCGACTTTTCAGGCAAGATATCCGCGCCTCGATCGCTCACGCGCGGATGCTGGCTTCCGTGGGCTTGATCTCCTCGGACGAATGCGGCGCGATTGTGCAGGGCCTCGAAGAGATCGGTCGAGAGATCGCCGAGGGCCGGTTCCGTTTCGAAATGGCCCTGGAAGACATCCACATGCACGTCGAGTCGGCCCTGATCGCCCGGCTCGGCGAGGTCGGCCGCAAGCTGCACACCGGCCGGAGCCGGAACGACCAGGTCGCCACCGACACCAAGCTCTGGGTCCGTGAGGCGATCGACGAACTCGACGCGGCCCTGGCCGACCTCCAGCGAGCCTACGTCGCGTGCGGGCGACGGCATGCCGACCTGATCGTGCCGGGCTACACCCACCTGCAGCGCGCTCAGCCGGTCTTGTTCGCCCACGCCTTGCTGGCCTACGTCGAGAAGTTCGCCCGCGATCGCCAACGCTTGGCCGATTGCCGAGGGCGGCTCAATCTGCTGCCCCTCGGCGCAGCCGCCTTGGCCGGCACGAGCCTGCCGATCGATCCCCAGCAGGTCGCCGACGAACTGGGCTTCGACGGCTTGGCCGCCAACAGCCTGGACGTCTCCAGCGACCGGGACTACCTGATCGAGGCCGTCGGCGCGTTGAGCCTGATCGGCCTGCACCTCTCGGGCTGGGCCGAGGAGTGGATCCTCTGGTCCACGCAGGAGTTCGGCTTCCTGGAGCTGCCCGATGCGATCTGTACCGGCAGCAGCATCATGCCGCAGAAGAAGAACCCCGACGTCCTGGAGCTGATCCGAGGCCGCGCCGCGCGGGTCGTGGGCGACCTGACCACCCTCCAGGTCCTGGTCAAGGGGCTCCCGCTGGCCTACAACCGCGACCTCCAAGAGGATAAAGAACCGCTCTTCGACGCCTTCGAGACCGTATTGAACAATGTCCGGCTGGCCACGATCGTCGTCGAAGGGGTCCGCGCGCGGCCCGAACGGATCGCCCGCGACCTGGAACTAGGCTTCCTCGACGCGACGGTCCTGATGGAGGCCTTGATCCAGCGCGGGGTCGCCCAGCGGACCGCCCACGAGCTGATCGGTCGGCTAGTCGCCGCCTGCGAGCAGCGGGGCCTGGCTCGGCTGGCCGAACTCTCCGCCGACCAGCGCGGTGAGATCGCCCCCGAACTGGCCGACCCCCGCTTGGACAATGTCTTGGGGACCACCCAGGCCGTCCAAGCCCTCCGATCGCCGGGCTCCTCCGCGCCGACACGAGTCGCCGAGCAACTGGCCCGCTGGACTCAACAGCTCGGGCTCGACCGCCCCCACGATCCGTCGACGGCGACCGAGACCTCCTGATCCCGAACCGGCCTCGAAACCGCCCACCGACTCGACCCGCGACCCGACACAGCCGCGCCCACACACACGCTCCAGAGCAGAACCCGGCCAACCGCCCCCGCCCCATCATTGATCCGACGCCCTCCGGGAGCCCCGACCCCTGATGTCCGCGATCGCCAACCCGCCTTCGCCCGCCCAGCGCGACGATCTGGGCCCGGGCTTCGCCTATCGCGATGGCCAACTTTACATCGAGGACGTTCCCGCCGCCCAACTGGCCTCGCGTTACGGCACGCCGCTCTTTGTCTACAGCCAGGGCGCGATGATCGGCCGGCTCGCCGAGATCCAGACGGCCTTCGCCGAGGCCGAGCCGCTGATCTGCTACTCGGTCAAGGCCAACTCGAACCTCAGCCTGCTCCGCCTGATGGCCGAGCAGGGCAGCGCGTTCGACGTGGTCAGCGGTGGCGAGCTGGCCCGGGTCCTGGAGGCCGGCGGCGCGGGCGACCAGACCGTCTTCGCCGGCGTGGGCAAGACCGACCCGGAGATCGCCCAGGGCCTCCGCGCCGGCGTCCGGATGTTCAACGTCGAGAGCGAGGCCGAGCTGGAGGCGATCGCGCGGGTCGCCCAGGAGATGGGACGCGTCGCGCCGTTGGCGTTGCGGTCCAACCCCGAGGTCGACCCCAAGACCCATCGCTACATCACGACCGGCAAAAAGGAGTCGAAGTTCGGCCTCGACCCGGGACGGACCCGCGACCTAGCGCGCCGGATCGTCGACATCGAGGCGGTCGAGCTGATCGGCATCCACATGCACATCGGCTCGCAGATCACCGAGGTCGACCCTTACCGGCACGCCGTGGCCCGAGGGATCGAGCTGATCGCCGACCTCCGCGCGATGGGCCACACCATCGAGTGGTTCAATATGGGCGGCGGCTTCGGGATCGCTTACGAAGGGGGCGAATCGCGGCCGATCGCCGAGTACGCCGAGGCGATCGCGCCCGCCGTCCGACAGGCCGGCTGCCGGCTGGCCTTGGAGCCGGGTCGGGTCATCTCGGGCAACGCCGGCGTCCTGATCACCCGCGTCATCTTCACCAAGCAGTCGGGCAACAAGCGGTTTTTGATCCAAGACGGCGCCATGAACGACCTGATCCGGCCGGCCCTCTACGGGTCGTACCACGCGATCGGGCCGGTCGTGCTGCACGACGGCGAGACCGACCTGGAGGCCGAACTGGTCTGGGACGTCGTCGGGCCGATCTGCGAGAGCGGCGACTTCCTCGCGCAGGACCGCCGGCTACCGCATCTGGACTGCGATGACCTGTTGGCGGTCTTCTCGGCGGGGGCCTACAGCATGGTGATGGCCTCCAACTACAACACCCGTCCCCGCGCTGCCGAGGTGCTCGTTCATGGCGCCGAGGCACGACTGATCCGCTGTCGCGAGACTTACGACGATCTGGTCGCCCTGGAGCGCGACGATGCGCTGCGCGCCGCCGAGGCGCGACTCGAGGCCGAGGAGTCGGCCTGACCATGCCCCCTTGCATCGAGCATCGGCCCCAGCCCGAAGACGAAGGGTGACCCGGGGCGCGGTCGAAGCCCGTCGGAGCGGCGAGCGGTCGACGGGACGGGGGGATCGGAGCCCGCCATGGGGGAAGGGAGCCCACGGACCGATGACCAGTATGATCCAACAACGTCGGCGGGCTCCGGCCACGCGACACAGCCTCGGGCCGCCCGGCGACGACGCCTTCGTGCTCCGCGGGGTGATCGGCCACAGCGCCGCGATCCGTGAGGTCGCCCGGATCACCCGTCAGGTCGCCTCCTCGCGCGCCTGCGTCCTGATCGTCGGCGAGACCGGCACCGGCAAAGAACTGATCGCCCGCGCCATCCACGAACTCAGTCCCCGCGCCAGCGGCCCCTACATCCGCGTCAACTGCGGCGCGCTGACCGAGAGCCTGTTGGAGAGCGAACTCTTCGGCCACGTCAAAGGCTCCTTCACCGGCGCCGTCGACAACCGGACCGGGCGCTTCGAGGCGGCGCACACCGGCAGCATCTTCCTCGACGAGATCAACAGCACCTCGCCCAAGCTCCAGGTCAAGCTGCTCCGGGTCCTTCAGGAGAGCGAGTTCGAGCGGGTCGGCGACATCAAGACGATCAAGGTCGACGTCCGCGTCGTGGCGGCCACCAACCGCGACCTGCTCGACGAGGTCGACGCCGGACGGTTCCGCGAAGACCTCTTCTATCGGCTCAAGGTGATCGACATCTATCTGCCCCCGCTCCGCGAGCGCCGGGAGGACATCCCCGAGCTGGTCGGATTCTTCCTGGACCGCTACAACGAGGAGAACCAGAAGACCGTCGACCGGATCCATCCCGAAGCCATGCGCCTGCTCTCGGAACATGACTGGCCAGGCAACATCCGTGAACTCCAAAATTATATCGAACGCGCCGTCGTCTTCAGTCAGTCTGAGGAACTGACGCCGGACCTGCTCCCGCCCCAACTCCGCGGCGAGACCCCACCCCGCCCGATGCGGATCTCGAGGGGCGGCCACGACGCGGAGGGGCTCTGCACCGAATTGGTCCGTCGCGGGATCATCGAGGCCGGTCCCAACGCCGACGACCTCAACACCCGGATCGTCGGTCAGGTCGAGCGCGAGCTGATTCGCCAGGTCCTCAACGCCTCCGACGGTGTCCAGACCAAGGCCGCCGCCCGGCTCGGGATCAACCGCAACACCCTCCATAAGAAGATCCAGGACTACCGGCTCGATGGCGACGGACCCTCCCGGACCTCCGACGACGCCTGAGGCCCCTGACAACCCTTCGACGCCTCGATGGCTGCGACTGGCTTGTGCCCTGCTGGCCGGGTCGATTGCCGGCGCATTGACGTTCGTCCGCGCCGACCTCGACGAACCACCACGGTTCGATGGTGCCGGCTACGCCATGCTCGGCAAAAGTCTGGCCATGGGGCTCGGCTATCGCGAGGTCTTCCACCCAGACCAACCGCCGCACACCCACTACCCGCCCGGATATCCCATCGCCCTGGCAGCGCTCTGGACCCTCAGCGCCCCCACATCGACCTCAGCACACCTCGGATCGATCGCCGCCACCGCAATCGCCGTCGGTTTAATGGGCCTCTGGTTCGCCCGACACCTCGAAGTCCGAGCCGCCCTCCCGCTCAGCCTGGCCCTGGCCGTCAATTGGCAGTGGACCCGAGTCGGCTCGGCGATCCAGACCGAACCGCTCTTCCTATTGCTCTCGGCCCTGGCCTTGAACCTCTTCGACGCCGTCATCTCGCCTGAGACCCGCGCCAAAGGTTCGACGATCCGCAACTGGCTCGTCCCGACGATCCTGCTCGGCGCCGTCCTGGGCGCGTCGATCCTGGTCCGGCACATCGGCTTAGCGTTGACATTGGCCTTCGGTTGGGAACTTCTGTTTCGTCGGCGGTTCGCACAGGCCGCGTGGTCGACCGTCGTCGCGGGCCTGATGACGTTGCCCTGGGTCTTGTGGATCGCCAATGCCGACCGTCGGAGCCAGGCCGACCTGCTGCTGAGCCCCGAATCCCTGGCGGGCCTCGACGACCGCTTGGTTTTCTACGTCCGTCGGTTGCCCGACCAGGTCGTCGGGCCGTTCGTCGAGGTCGCCACCGTCTTCAACGACAATCCGACCTTAGCGGCCGTCGGCACGGCGATCGGCGTTGCGGCCACCGCGCTACTGGCTTGGGGACTGATCGCCCTCGCATGCCGGCCCACGGAGCGTCCGGCCGTCGCGGTCGTCGGGGTCACGATGCCGATCCTCTTGGTCTGGCCGTTCACCGAGGCCGGGCGGTTCCTGATCCCCTTGGTCCCCTTGCTGCTGCTTGGCTTCGCCTCGGGGCTCGTCGAGGTCGCCCAGAGATTCCTCAAGATATCAAGGGCGAAGACTTGGCCGATCGCCTCGACGCTCCTGCTGGCCGCAAGCCTCCCCTATCCGATGCTGAAGGTCGTCCAGGGTGAGCGTGGCCTCGACACCCCGGCCGACCAGGCGTTCGATGCAGCGTATCAATACGTCCTGTCCGAAGAGGCGTCCCGCGATGAGGGGGATCCACCCCGACCGGTCCTGATGGCGCAGAACGCGGCCGAGGCCGCGTGGATCACGGGCCGCCCGGCGTTGCCGCCCCCGAACGGCCTGGACGCCGAGGCGTTCCTGGCGATGCTCGACGACGACCGAATCGGATTCCTGATCGTTGGCGGCGACCGGTTCGCCAACGATCCCGGCGACCCGCTCGCCCTCGCCCTCAATGCCCACGAGACCCGAGACCGTCTCGTCCCGGTCTGGACCGACTCCGACGATCCCGAGCCCTTGGTGACCGTCTATCGGGTCCGACCTTGAAGACGGATTGGAGGACAGTCCTCCTCGAATTATGATGCCTTTGCGGAAATCAAATCGACCGGAATCGCTTTTTGATCAAAACAAAACAATCATTTCAAAAATTTTGAAAATCCTGGATTTATCTTATGCAACAAATCATGATTCTGGTCGGAACATGCGTCGTTTCGTGGTTCATGGCGAGGGAGCTTCCCGCCCAACTGATCGACTCCAAACCGCTCGAGTCGGCCATCGACGCGGTCTTCGCGTCCTACGACAACGATCAGACGCCCGGTTGCGCGGTGGCGGTCTATCGGGATGGGGAGATCGCGTTCGCCAAGGGGTACGGCCTGGCTGACTTGGAGCACCGAGTCCGAATCACCCCGGGGACGGTCTTCGACCTCGGCTCGACCTCCAAACAGTTCACCGCCGCCTGCCTCGTCCTGTTGGAGCAGGACGGAGCGCTGTCGATCGACGACGACGTCCGCGAACACGTCCACGAGCTGCCAGACTATGGTCACGTCGTCACGATTCGCCACTTGCTCCACCACACCAGCGGGATCCCCGATTACATCGGCCTCCTGATCGAGGAGGGCTTCGACATCGACGACGTTACGACCGACGCCGACGCGCTGGAAGTCTTGGTCGATGCCGATGAACTCGAGTTCGAGCCCGGCTCGCGACACGAGTACAGCAACAGCGGCTATTTCCTCGCCTCGGTGATCGTCCGGCGGGTCACCGGCAAATCGCTCCGCCGGTTCGCCGACGAGCGCATCTTCCAACCTCTCGGCATGAGGCACACGTCTTACATCGACGACCACACCGTGGTGGTTCCCGACCGCGCCGTCGGTTACAGCCGGCCGCTGCTCAGCCTCCGTTATCACCGCGACGTCTCGTATTGGGAACAGAACGGCGACGGCGCGGTCTTCACGACCGTCGAGGACCTGTTGCGTTGGGACAACCACTTTTATGAGCCCGAGGTCGGCGGTCAGGAACTGATCGACGCCTTGCTCAGGCGCGGGGCGCTCAACGACGGCGAGCCGATCGATTACGCCCTGGGCCTCTACTACGACGAGCACAAAGGACGAGAGTTGGTCGCGCACGGCGGTTCTTGGGGTGGCTATCGGGCCAACCTGATCCGCGTCCCGTCGGAGCGGGTCTCGGTGGCGGTCCTGTGCAACGCCGGCAACGACAGCATCGATGGGCTAGCCCTGCAGGTGCTCGACATCGTCCTGCCCGAGCCGGCCGTTGATGCCGAGGCGGGTGACGAGGTCCTCGAACGCGTCGATCCCTCTCAACATCCCGATGCCGACGCACAGCATTGATGAAAGACGACTGACCACCATCGAGACTGATCCGCGTATGGCTCCTTGCGAGGGGGGACTCGACACCTTCGACGAGGGTTCGACGATGACGCCCAAACTCTACGACGAACTGGCGAGGTGGTGGCCCTTGGTATCCGCACCGGCTGAGTACGCCTATGAGGCGGCCTTCTACAGGCAGGCGTTGCTCGGGGTCTGCGATGGTCCGGTCCGGACCGTCCTGGAACTGGGGAGCGGGGGCGGTAACAATGCGTCGCATCTCAAAGAGCAGTTCCAGATGACGCTGGTCGACTGCGCACCGGGCATGCTGGCCGTCAGCCGCGCATTGAACCCCGAGTCCGAGCACTTGGAGGGCGACATGCGGACGATCCGGCTGGGTCGTCGCTTCGACGGGGTCTTCATCCACGACGCGATCGGCGCGATGACCACCGAGGCCGACCTGCGCGATGCCTTGAGGACCGCCTACGATCATTGCCGGCCCGGCGGCGCGGCGGTCTTTGCGCCGGACCATCTCCGCGAGACGTTCCAGGCCTCGACCCACCATGGTGGTCACGACGGTGACGATGGCCGGGGCCTCCGCTACGTGGAATGGACCTGGGACCCCGACCCGAACGACACGACTTGTCAGGCCGACTACGCCTTTTTACTCCGTGAGGCCGACGGCCAGGTCCGCGTCGAGCACGACCGTCTCGTCGACGGGCTGTTCGCTCGGAGCGTCTGGCTCGGTCTGCTCGCGGAGGTCGGGTTCATTGCCGAGGTCCATCGGCTCGAGCACAACGACCCCGAGGACGGCATCAACGAGGTCTTCGTCGCGCGACGGCCCATCGGGTCAGCGCCCTGAACAATCGATCTGGATGGGCCACATGGCCGATCGCGATTCGGAGACGTGCATGATCGGTCGCGCAATACAGCCCGGTGCTCGGATCGATTCTAGAATTCCCTCATGGGATTCGATCTGGCGTTTCTCCCGAGGCGGATCGGCCGACGCGCCGGGGTCTATCGAGCCGATCTCCGTTGGTTCGGATTCGGCCTGGAGCCGATCGGTGTCGGACGGTTGTGGAGGGGGTTGGAAATCGATGTCAACGGAGATCGAATGGCTGCCCCCTTGGTCTCCGTTCCAGACCTCGGAGCGGGGTCAATTCGAGGACGAACTGCGCCGCGAACTGCTCCTGGGGCACGACCTGCTGGGCGTGCCGATCATCGCCTTAGGCGGTTGCGAGGGCAGCGCGCAGGTCGCCTTCGTCCTGGACGATGGGACCGGGCGTGTGGCCGTCGTCGATCTGACCTGGGATGGTCGCGGGACCGACCCGAAATGGCCGGCCTTCACGCTCTACAAGGGGGTCCCGGATTGGGTCGAGCGCTGCCTGCGCCCGGCCAATCGGAGCTTCGAGGCCGAGAAGACGTTCTGGATCGCCCTGATGTTCCGCGTCACCACCGAGTTCGCCGGAATGCCTGATGATCGCCTGCGCGAGTATCGGTGTGACGATCTTTCGCCACGCAGCTACCACGTCGAGGAGAACGAGCCCCGGATCTGTGGCGTCGCGACGATCATCGATCACCGGGACTCCTGGGACGACTGGGAATTCACCCTCTTCCTCGATGAGCCGGTCGGCTCGCGGTCCGAGATCGACTGGTCGAGCCTGTTCCCGCCGGAGAATCGGACCCGGTGGATGGCGCTCGACCCGGTCTCCAAGCAGATCCAGTTCGAGCCGAGCGTGGCCGTCCCTCGACCCGATTGATCAGGGCTCGGCCCTGTCCCGGGCGATCCCGGCGCGGTATCCTACGCCCGATTTGATCGGCCTCCGAGCCGAGCCGATCGGATGACCCGGGAGTCTCGACGATCAGGATTTGAGCGGATGTCCACTCACGGCACCAACGGAACGGCCCCCGCGCCCGAGCGGAACGTACTGGGCGGCACGCTACGGCCCTGCTGCACCGACCCGATGACCGGCTTCTACCGCGACGGGACGTGTCGGACCGGCCCCGAGGATCTGGGATCGCACACCGTCTGCGCGCGGATGACCGAGGCGTTCCTAGCCTTCACCAAGGCGCGTGGGAACGACCTGAGCACCCCCATGCCGGTCTACGGCTTCCCTGGGCTCAGGCCGGGCGACGGCTGGTGCCTCTGCGCCCTACGATGGAAGGAGGCCGTCGAGGCCGGCGTCGCGCCGCCGGTCGATCTGGCCGCCACTCACGCCTCGGCCTTGAAATACGTGACCCTGGAGCTGCTCCAGGCCCACGCCCTTCCCGACGACGACGCGCCCGATCCCGATCCGGGACCGCAATAATCAACGACGATCGGCCCTCGGACCGGGTCGCCTCATCCGAACGATCGAGACGACCGGACCGCAGCCCGAAGAAGCCCCGAGTGGCGATGGCATCCCGTTGAGCGAATGGGTATGATTTCCTTATGCGCCTCGGAATTATTGGCGCTTGGATCGCACGTCTCGAGGTCTTGTGAGGTCGCGCTGTGGCGAGCAACGCAAATCGATCGGGCCGACCGGTCGCTGAGGGGATCCGGGTCGGCGATTGCGTCGAGCACATGGCCGAGATGCCCGACGGCTCGATCGACTTGGTCTTCGCTGACCCGCCCTACAACATCGGCTATGCGTACGACGTCTACCACGACCGCCGCGCCGACGATGACTACCTGGCCTGGACCCGACGCTGGGGCGAGCAGGTCTGCCGCGTCCTCAACCCCCGAGGCGCCTTCTGGCTGGCCATCGGGGACGAGTTCGCCGCCGAACTCAAGGTCCTCTTCGACCGTGAGCTGGGCCTCCACCTGCGGAACTGGGTCGTCTGGTACTACACCTTCGGCGTCAACTGCACGCGCAAGTTCAATCGTAGTCACACCCATTTGCTCTACTTCATCAAAGACCCCGAGCGGTTCACGTTCCGATCTGACGATCCCGAGGTCCGGGTGCCCAGCGCCCGTCAGTTGGTCTACAGCGACCGGCGGGCCGACGCGCGTGGCCGGTTGCCGGACAATACTTGGATCCTCCGCCCACAGGACGTGCCCGACGGGTTCGATCCCGGCGACGACACCTGGTACTTCGCCCGGGTCTGCGGGACGTTCAAAGAACGCACCGGCTGGCACGGCTGTCAGATGCCCGAGCAGTTGCTAGGCCGAATCATTCGGACCTGCTCGGAACCCGGACAGACGGTGCTCGACCCGTTCGCCGGCAGCGGCTCAACGCTGGTCGTTGCCAAGAAGCTCGGCCGACGCCCGCTCGGCTTCGAGATCAGCGAGGACTACGCGTCGCGGATCGCCGAGCGCCTGGAAACGACCCACGAAGGCGAGCCGTTGGTCGGCACCGTTGGCGCCTCCGAGAGCGGTCGCCGGACCCCGAGGCGAACCCGACGCTCGGCCACGAAGCGGAACAAGGCCGCACCCGAGCACGGTGAGGCGACCCTGTCCGAACCTTCATAATTCGTAGCACTTTGCGGAATCCGGTTGGTCTTGTCCGGTCGCGGGGAGAAGTTCTCCATTATTCAGCGACTCCCGAACCGCCTCCCGTGGGTCGTCATATCGAACAGCGGACCGAACCGGTGACTTCGGCCGCAAGATCAACCGAGTTTCGCGGAAGGCTCGCCATGATTCCTAAACCATGGATCGGGATATTCAAAGGGTCCAGATCCGAAAGATAACGATTCGGATCCGAACCCTTTGACCTATGCGTTCAGCAGCTCACCCCTCACGCTCGAAGGTGAGGCCGGGATCGTCTTGGGGACCGCCGAGCAGGACGAATTGGAAGGCGTCTGCGCCCTCCGAGACGACCTGAGCGGCCATCTGACCCTGCGAACCGCCGGCGTCGAGGACCAGGACGTTGCCGTCGACCGAGTAGTTGCCCGAGATCGGCTCGCCACCGTCGCCCTGGTCCGATGTCTCGTAGTCCCAGGCGAACTGGCCTTGCTCGTCGATCGTCAGAGTGAACTGGGTCCCGTCGCGCTCGGCGACCCAATCGCCGACCAGATCGGTCGTCTCTTCGGTCTGGCCTCCCGACGGATCGTCCGCGACGTTGGTGGGCATCGGCTCGGTGGGCGTCGGGGCTTGATCATCGGTCGACCCGTCGTCGGTGAGACCGGCCAGCATTTGGGAGGCGACGCGGTCGCGGGGCTGGAGTTCGACGACCTTCCGCAACTGGGTGACGGCCGCATCGGAGTTGCCGCAAACCAGGTAGTGGTAGGCGATCAAGAACCGGGCGCCGGCGTCGTCGGGGTTGTCGCGGATATGCTGCTCCAGAGCGCGGAGGTGCCCTTCATAGGTGGCGGTGTCGGGATAGAGGTTGCGTAGGGTCGCCCAGTCCATGCCCGGCGCGACGGCCAGCAGCGGGTTGAGCACGGCGGCGGCCTGGTCGTAATCGCCGAGTGCGAAGAAGGCCAAGGCGCGAAACTCGTGGACGACTGGATCCTGCGGCCGCGCCGCGAGCGTCTGGTTGATGCTCGCCAAAGCCCCTTGATAGTTCCCCTGGAAGAACTGATCGCGGGCCTGATCAAACGTGTCGTAGGCGGCGGTGCTCGCTTCGGTCTCGGGATACGACGCGTTGTAGGCGCTCGGATCGGATTCAGTGATCGCCGATCCCTCAGCGTTCACCTCGACCGGCGTATATGTGTTGATCACGATCGGCTGCGAGTAATCGACCGCCGGGACCGTCGCGTAGCTCTCCACATAGTACGGATTGTAATAGTTGTAATACCCCGAGCCATACGTCAATGCACCGAGCCCCCAGCCGGTCGCCCCATAGGCAAACGGGACATACCAGCTATAACTGCCATGGCCGTGCCAACAGCCGTGATACCAACCATGATAGCGGTTATTGACGTGACGGTTACGCCAGTAGTTGTCCCAACGCCCGCCAGATCCACCGGGGCGACCGGGACGGTACGCGGGCAACTGCGAAGGGCGATTGCCGATAATTGGTCGGTTTCCAACGTTGGGTCGATTGCCGATGTTCGGCCGGTTTCCGATGTTGATGTTGTTGCCACCACCGATGATCGTGTTGCCGCCGCCGGGACGATTGACGATGTCCCCGAAGCTGGGACGATCCCCACCACCGCCGGGACGATTCGGGAAGAAGGGACGGTCACCTTCTCCCCCACCAGGGCGGTTGGGGAAGAAGGGACGGTCTCCGTCGCCACCGCCAGGGCGGTTGGGGAAGAAGGGACGGTCCCCATCACCAGGACGACCGGGCCGGTTCGGGCGTTCGGGCAACTGTGAGGGCCGATCACCATCGCCGGGCCGGTTGGGAAAGTTTGGCCGATCGCCACCACCGGGACGACCCGGAAGCGTTGTGGGCCGATCACCACCACCGGGACGATTCGGGAGACCCGGACGGTCCCCGCCACCAGGACGGTTTGGGAGCCCGGGCCGATCGCCACCACCGGGACGACCCGGGAGTGTTGTGGGACGGTCACCACCACCAGGCCGATTCGGCCGACTGGGCAGGGTTGTCGGTCGATCCCCGCCACCACCGGGACGATTGGGCAAACCCGGTCGAATGTTGGGCTGATTGGGCGTACTCGGTCGGGTCGTGGGTCGATTGCCACCGAGACTGGGCATGTTGGGGCGTGATCCCTGTCCGGGGCGGGTGGTCGGTCGACTGGGTGAACTGGGCCGGTTGGAGCCGCCCGGCTGCGGCCCGAACGAAGGGCGCTGCGTGGGCCGGCTGGGGGTCGAAGGCCGGGTCGAAGGCCGCGCCTGGGAGAAGGAAGGGCGGTTGCGCGACGAGGAAGAAGGCCGACTCTGGGGCCGACTCATCTGAGGTCGACTACGGGACCGGTTCATTTGGGGTCGGCTTTGGGGCCGACTCATTTGAGGTCGGCTCATCGAGGGAGAACGGCTCATCCCCCCTCGGGACGGGGACGGTCGGCTCATGCGGGCGCCACCGCCGCCGCGCATGCCACCGCCACCCCCGCGCCGACCGCGTTGCGCATCGGCGGTTTCGGAGAGGAAAGTCGCCGTCAGGAAGAGGACGGCCAGCCAGACGGCTCCGGACTTCCGAGAGAAGGTCATGGTGTCTGCTCCGGATGTGGAAGGTCAAGGGGCTCAACGGCGCGCAGGCGTTTGGATGAACGATCCCGTGGAAGGGCAAGGTGGGGACGGCCCCGGAGGACTCGTCTCAAGGGCCTTGGGCCGGTGGTCGTCGGACGACGGTAACGTCGAAGTCGGCCTCGACGAACCCGCCGACGATCCGGTCGCGACCCGACCACTGGAACCGGTCGGCATCGATCGGGAGGTATCCGAAGGTGGCCGAGCCGGTCAGGCCGTCGGGGAGCACGCCGGTCGACTTGACGATCCAGCGCCCCGTCTCGGAGTCGAAGTTCCAACGCCCTTCGCCGAAACCACCGTCGGAATCGAAGAGCCAGGACCGGAACTCCTGGCGCAATGGGTCCCAACCGATCCGCTGCGTGCTATCCAGAATCATTTGACCGTTGACGATGACTTGGAATTTCCGGATCAGATAGGCTTGATCCTCGGAGAAATTGCAGGAGATGGTCACGAGCGAATCGGCCTCCTCGCTGATCCAATCACCAACCATCCAGGCCAACGGCTCGAGCCGATCGCGCGGGCGGATCGGCGCTGACTCGGGGTCGAACTCGATCGGCGGCTGTTCGTGGATCGAGGCGATCCTCCAAGCCGGGTCGTCGCCGGACGCCTCGTCCTTCCGGACGACCAGGATCCGGACCGGGTTGCGCGCCTCGTCGGCCCCCTCGGAGGCCCGCGCGATCTTGGTGCCGGTCACTAACACGATCGAGCCGCTCAGAATGACAGTCTGCCGGTCGATGATCTGAAGCGTCACGTCGGGATATTCCTCGAAGAACCGAGCGAGCAGGTCGCCGACCGCCTCGCCCCGGTAGGTCTCGCCGGTCTCGACGACCAGTTCGCCATCGCGGAACTGAGCATTGGCGGCCTCCAGATCATTGGCGTTGCAGGCCTCGAGGAACGCGTCGACCGAGGCGTTGGCCTCGGTGATCGCGTCGGCCCTCGACGACGGGGCCAACGCCCCCATCGCGATCAGGCTCGAGGCTAGGCCGAGGCTCGCGATCGTCAACCAACCGGGGCGCACGCATCTCATGAACAGGACTCCTGAAGGCAGGGAAAGGAGATGGAACCGGCGCGGGGTTCCCCGTCGGTATCCCACGGATTTCGAGAACCCACAGCGCACCCACACGAACCAGGGACGTTTGGAGTGGGTGGGATATCGGGTCGTGGGGACGACCGGCACGACCATCAACGCTCACCACGATGACCGTCGCCAGTGTACTCCTTGAGGACGCCCGGCCATGGATAGCCGGCCCCCCGAGTTAAGCGAACGGATGACGATTCGGCGGAGGCGGGCGATGATGACCCGCTGATGCGAGTCCGGACGATCCCCTGACAGACAAGCTCTCATCTGTTATGGACGTCAACGAAGCCGACTGAGACCGCCTTGATTTTCCGAATCGCCCTGATTTACAACGAGATCCCGTCGATTCTCGGAACATCTCAGGTTCACCCGGGTCGTGCCGGTTGTCCACCCCTTCTGCTCCGTCCCGTTCGGGATCGACGCGGCACTCAGGTCCATTCCCAACATCTTGGTCCTTCAATCTCGCGAGGTTCGCCAGCCATGCGACTGTGCTTGATCCCTGCGCTCGTCCTGTCGGTCGGGCTGTTGACAATGTCCTTTTCGCGCGCGGCCCAGGAATCGACCGCGACGCCGAACATCCTGATCATCATGGGAGACGATATCGGTCGGGCCAACATCAGCGCCTACACCTTCGGCATGATGGGCTACCGCACGCCGAACAT
>CAZSSM010000101.1:0-24237 GCA_964609385.1 uncultured Planctomycetia bacterium | reverse complement strand
GTGTGTTGCGGTCGGCGGGGTGGGGGGGGGGGGTGGCGGTGGCTGTGGTGGCGGCGGTGGTTTCCGTTCGATTCCTGCCATCGATCCGGACGATTCGCTTCCTCAAAAAAAAAGCCGAACCCAGTCTCGTTGATCTCTGATCGAACCGCCCCATATCGCGTTGATATCTCTCCTTGTCAGGGCTCGTTGCGGAACCTCTGTTCCGCGACGAGCCCTTGTTTTTTTTCCATGATCACGATCACAACCAAGATCCAAGAAACTCAGCAAAAGCCTAAGATCGTGCCCCGATCGGGAGGAAACAACCCGCTCTTGGGAACGACAAAGCGTCCCAAAGTCGCTCCTGGAGCAGTCGTTCTTTCTCCTGACCAGCTCAAGAAACGCCAAGCCGTCTGGCGTCGACAATTCGCGGCTCGTCCACAGGACAACGAGAAACAATTGCTCCGCTATGCCGCTGTGCTTCACGAGTCTCGCAAGTTTGGAGAAATCGAAGCGCTGATTCGGGGATACATGGAGGCTCGTCCGAAAGGGATTCGGCCTTGGATGTACCAGATGGTGGCCATCGCGATCGAAGCGACCGGTGGAAAACAGCATCTCGTCGAAAAAAACCTGACCGAGGCGGGACGCCTGGCTCAAGAGCAAGACAACGATCTCAGCATCTTCAGCGTTGCTACCATGTTGTTCGATCGAGGAATGGACAAATCGCTTGTTCCGCTCCTCGACCGCTCACTCGAGGCGTTTCCCCACCGACTGGATCCCCATGTCATGAGCCTCGACCTTTCCGAGCGATTGGAGGACCCTCAGCGGATGCGGAGAGGGATCGAACAAATCCTCGCGTTAGGGTGGCCCGGTCGAGATAAGGCGGTTCGTAATGAAGTGACCCGTCGTACGAGGAGATTTGCCGAGATCCTCTCCCAGCGAGGAGAGGATCGAGACGCTGAGCTATTGAGACGGACGCTGAAGGAGAATCTTCTCCGAGATCTCGAAATCACATTGAGTTGGGACGGAACTGCTGACCTCGATCTGATCGTGGAAGAGTCCCTAGGCGCGATCGTTCGCTCCGAGATGCCACGCTCCGTCTTCGGTGGGGCTTTGCTCGAAAACGAATTCGCCGAACGAAATCGCGAGGTCTATGTTTGCCCTCGAGCCTTCCCAGGAGACTACTCGATCCGCTTCGCGATGATCTTCGAGGATCCGGATGATCCTGTTCGGCAGATCGAGTTGACTGTTCGATCAGAGAACCCCGAGTCCCCATTCTCGTATACCGAAACGATCGACCGCTCCGAAATGGATGAGGAACGAATCGTGAGCTTGGAGACCGGTCGTCGAAAGAAAATCCTCCCTTATACTGGGCCTTTGATTGTGACCGGATCTGTCTTCGGGGACGTGCTCAAGGATCCGCAAAGAATCCCCTCCCCGGATTCGGTGAAGGACCGGAGATAAGTCGTTCGAACCAAGACTCACCGGAGTCCTTCCTGCTTCGACCACTCCGTCACGATCGACCCATTCCAAGCGTGTCGATTCCTTCCTGCCTCGCTCGATCCATCGAAGGAGTGACGGGCGAGGTTCCTTAGTTGGATCGAACGATGAGAGAAGAGGTTGCGTCGCGCGATCCAGATGGAGCGGTTTTCTGTCCACACGGAGCAGTTGAACGCTTCCTTTTGGTTGAGCGACCCGAAGTCTGCTATTCGTCCTTCACGCACCCAGTAGGGTCGTAGTCGATCCGAGGGTGGGAGATTAGACTACTCAAAGAGACATCCCTCCGAGAAACGATTCACGAACTCCAGGCTGGAGTTCGAAACCCTGATCCGAGAGGCCATGGAACCTGGCACGATCGCATCACGACGTTTATTGGTCGTGGACGACTCACCCGATGTCTGTGACCAACTCCGAGCAATTCTTGAGTCGGATGGCTACCAAGTGGAAGCATGTTCGAGCGGGAACCGTGCGCTCGAACGACTCTTGGTCGAGACGTTTCACTTGGTCATCACCGACCTGCGAATGCCTGATCTCGATGGAATGGAATTGCTTCAGCATCTTCGGCGACGTCAGTACCCCTGCGGAATCGTGGTCTTAACCGGTTTCGGTGATTCGCGAATCGCCTTGGAGGCGATGAAGTCAGGGGCTGATGACTTCCTGACCAAGCCGATCGAGGGAGATCGTCTCCGGATCGTTGTGCCTCGGGTCCTCGAACGACGCGAACTCCTCGACGAACTAGTCCGACTCCGCGAGGAAATGGATCGAGAGCACATGTTCTCGGGGATCGTCTCGAAGAACCACGAGATGCGGAGGATTTTCGATCTCATTGAAAGGATCGGCCCCCTCGGTTCCACGGTTCTGATCAGTGGAGAGACTGGGACCGGCAAAGAGCTCGTCGCCCGAGCGATTCACGACTGCGACACGCATCGAAAGGGTCCGTTCCTCGCTGTCAATTGCGCAGCGATCAACGAAGCCCTTTTCGAGAGCGAGTTGTTCGGTCATGAGCCTGGCGCGTTTACGAGTGCAAATCAACTTCGACGAGGCCGCTTCGAACTCGCGGACGGAGGTACGCTCTTCCTCGACGAGATCGGGGAGGTTCCGCTCTCCGTGCAGCCGAAGTTGCTCCGGATTCTCCAAAGCGGACAATTCGAACGCATCGGTGGAGAGGAGACTCACGAAGTCGATGTGCGGATCCTCGCTGCAACCAATCGCCGACTCGAAGACGAGCGAGAAGCGGGGACATTTCGCTCTGACCTCTACTATCGCCTCAATGTCATCCACATTGAGTTACCTCCACTCCGAGACCGCAAAGAGGACATTCCACTCCTCGCGACGTACTTCTTGAACAAGACGTCCGCTTCGCGGTCTGAGCTGGTGGATAATCAGATTGACCACGAGACGATGAACGCTCTGCTCCGCTACGATTGGCCAGGAAACGTTCGTGAATTAGAGAACGCGATCTCCTCGGCAGTCGCGCTAACGACCGGGAGTGTCGTCCGAACTGATGCCCTTCCCCGGTCCATCGTTCCGAATAGCGACGATCCCCCGCCGCGGATCGACGCAGAAGAGTTGATCCGGCTCGATATGTCTCTTCCCGACCTCAGCCTAGACCTGATCACACGAGTCGAGCGAGACTACTTCATCCGTCTTCTCAAACGATATCAAGGCAATGTCGCCCAGTGTGCCAGGCACAGCCGTCTCTCACGTCAGAGTGTGACCCAAAAGCTTCAGAAGCTGGAGTTGGATAGCCATCTGTTTCGTCCCCGACGGAACGACTCAGCCCCTCGCCCTTCCTTCTGATGGATCACTTAAGTCTTTGCGTCTCTAACGTAGTCCATTCGAACTTTGCAACTAGCTCGGCTCTTGGCTTCGTTCGATGAGCCGAGCTTGACCCCAGTCACTGTTCGTCGAACCTTGATCCGTTCAAGGCAAAGGAACATCCTCAAAAGTCACATCCAAGGGGATTTTCGCCAGTTTTGAGGGGGTTTCATAGATGAGGGAATATTCGATGGCCTGTCCAGGAACGTCGACAAACTGGTATTCGTAACCTACCTGATTTTCGTTCGACCCGAGCGTATTGAACCCACCATTGAGTTCAAATCGGCTCCCATCCTCGGTCTGGAGCCAGATGCGATTGTTAAAGAGTCCCTGCTGGTAGGACTCGAATGCGGGTCCTCCCCCTTCGTAGCTCAAGATGATGCTGAACCGCCAGACTGCTCCCTGGGTCCGGGATCGAATCAACTGGATGGCGATCGGTCCATCCTTCAACTCGGTCCCGGCCTGAGTGATGTCCCTGAACGAAAAACGGGTCGGCTTTGCTGGCACCGTGATTTCGGCCTTGAGGTTGAGCTTCTCAAGCGTGTTCGAGTCACGGCTCGGTAACTCAAAGTTCAGGTTGATTTCGGCGAAAGGAGTCTCCGGCCGAAGGATAACCGAGGTGTACTCAGAGGGATACTGAGGAGAGATTGCTTTCCCAAGATCATCGGTGATTGACGAAGACCTCGAACCTAGGTCCAAGATCATCGGACGAATCCGAGGCTCCCAGACGAGTTCGAATACGGCGTTTCCGGCCGAGAGTCCTCCGCCAAAAGCTCGATGTAAGGTGAGTGATCGGAGCGTGACTCGGAAGGGACCGGAGTATTGAACCCGATCCTCAGATGTCGGTTCTTCCTCATCCCCCATGGAAGCCGAGAGCAGGCCAATCGTCCCATCGACCGTCTCGAAATACGGTTCCAATCCTGCCTGATCGGAGATCTTGTCGAGGGCCGGAAAGAAGGGAACATCGACCAAATCGAGGTCGAATGCCGGGTTGCTCGTCGACTCTCCGAACTCCTCGCGAATATCGACAATCGGATTACCGCTCTGTCGCTGAAGAATTCGAATCGCATCACTGAGACGGATCCCCTTCCCTTGGATCGTGACACGTGATCCCTCGAGGGCACGCGCCTCCTCAATGGCGTTCCATGTCTCCAGAATTTGGGTCAGCGATTCTCGAATCGCCTCGTCATCGATAGAGTCGAGTTCTCCGATGTACGGTCGGGCTTCGGGACCGAGTTTCTCGAGGGCTTCTTGTGCGTTGATCCGACGGTCTTCGTCCTCGGAACGAAGTCGTTCGAGTAGTTGATCAATGCGATCTCGAAGTGCCTCGTTATCCTGAGCCTGGACCGGGATCGCATCGGAAGACCAGACGAGTATCGCGAGAGCGGCTGGAACGAGGTTGGGGAAAATACTTTTCATCGATGAACTCCTTTCGCTGAATGGAAATCGAGCTGTTCCTCTTCCCTTCGAAACCGGGTTGAGTGCTGACTGCCCGAGGCAGTCTCAAGGCGACGTTGCAAGCCGAGGAGCGAACGACCGGGCGTTTCCCGTGAAACGATGGTCAGAACGATCGATGATCATTGAGGCTCTCGAGCTGGTCGATCGTCTACCGGTTCAGAGTCCGACCTTCCAAACACCGTCCTCCATGACCAAGACCCCATCGGCGTAAATCCTTCCTTGCTCTCGGAGATCCACGATCAGATCCCAGTGAAGGCCCGAGCGATTCACTCCACCGGTCTCGGGATAGCTCTGTCCCAAAGCGAAGTGGGCAGTTCCACCGATCTTCTCATCGAAAAGGATACTGCCGGTGAATCGATCGATTCCGGGATTGAGCCCGAGTCCAACTTCTCCCAAGCGGCGGGAGCCTTCATCCATCTCGATCATCCGGTCGAGGTACTCTTGACCGACCTCCGCGCTTGATTCGACCACCTGCCCGGACTCAAATCGCAACCGGATCTGCGAGATCTCGTGACCATCCCGAAACGTGGGGAACCGACAATGCAATGTCCCCTCGACACTCGTCTCGATGGGTCCTGTGAAGATTTCGCCGGAGGGCATGTTTCGTTTTCCGTCCGAGTTGATCCAGGTCCGTCCACCGACCTCCATCGAGAGATCGGTTCCCAAACCAACGAATCGAAGATTCTGAACCTGGGACATCGACTCGACGAGGACCTGTTGCCGGGATCCGAGATCTTTCCATGATGAGGCTGGATCGGGTCGATCGATGAACAATGCCCGGGCGATAAAGGTCTCGTACTCATCCAGCACCATCTTTGCCTCCTCAGCAAATGATCTCGTGGGGTACTGGGTGATCACATTTTTTTTCCGGCGAATCGCTTGCGAAACTGGCTGTCGAGCTCGCGTGTATTGGGAGTGACGATCCGGATCGACCAATAAAGCAGATCGAAGGTTCTCACTCGATCGAATCAGGATTCGGGCATCCGTCGCGGTCGCATCGAACAATCCAGTCGGCTCGAGTCTTGCCAATACCGTCTCATCCGCATGCTCTAGGAAGTACGAAGGTACTCCAGCAGGTTGCAATCGAGGTATCGGATCTCCTCCACGATCGATTACCGATCGGCAACAGGCTGAGACCAAATCATGAGCGGGGAACTCGGCTTGAATGAGGATCGATTCCCCACGACTCACCTCCAAGCAGTAGTCGACGAGGAGGGTCGCCCATCGTTCGATCCACTCAGCTCGCATCATGTAGGACTCCAGTAGCGTTCTCTGCGGACAAACAACAGCCTATCGGAGATGGCTCCTTCGAAGCAACGAGCATCCGACAAGAGTCCGAAGCAGACTCAATGAGTTCCGAGGCGAGTTCCATAGGCCTCGGTCGAGTCCAAGGTAAGGTCGAGAAGATGAAATCTACGGCCTTCCTCAAGCATGAAAGGACTCGCGAACTCCACGAACAAGGCCGTATTCTGGCCGATCAAGAACCCTCTCGACTCGAATTCCGGAGTTCGCCACGAGATGCCACCACCAGGCCGACCCCCACGAGTTTGGTCTCCCTTGGTTGGATCATGCCTCGTGATGTTCATCCCGATGATGTTCCCTCGCACCTCGATTTACGCTCAAGAGGGAGGAGTTCGTTCCTCAGAGAGTCGACTCCGGGCCGATGTTGCCTTCTTGGCTGATGATCGACTCGAGGGTCGGGGCGTTGGGACCGGGGGAATCGAGGAGGCGGCCGACTTCATTGCCGACCGGTTCGAGCGGCTCGGATTAACTCAGGCGCCAGGTCTCTCTCAGTTCTCCCAGCCGTTCGAGATCGACGTTTCCCCTCAATTGGTCGCTCAGCCACGATTCCGAGTCGACCTAGGAGATCGGACCCGAACGATCGATCCTCGTGACTATTCCCCTCTGGCCCTCGGGGGTTCCGCGACAGTCGATTCGTCGCCCATTGTATTTGCTGGATATGGGATCAGTGTTCCTTCCGGATCGCCCCTAGCGATCGAATACGATGACTACCGTGGTCTGGACGTCGAGGGAAAGATCGTTGTGGTCCTCCGCGGTGAGCCTCAGATCGATGACCCATCGAGTCCCTTCGCCGGGCGTCGGACGACTGTCTACTCGAGGTTCAGTGAGAAGTTGCTCAATGCGCGAAAGCATGGGGCAACTGGGCTTATCCTGGTGAACTCACGAGTTAGCAACAGCGATCTCATCGAACGAACCCAGGCAGGAATCGGCTCTGCGGCTCAAATCCCGTTCTGCAAGCTCAATCGAATAGAGTTCGATCGACTACTGGAATTGGCCGGCGCTCCGACCCTCAATGAGCTTGAGTCCTCGATCGATGCACGACTCCTTCCTCAATCGTTCCTCATCGAAGGGCTTCGAATAACCTTGAGGTATCGATTTCTTCGGGACTCGATCAAAGCTCGGAACATTGTGGGGGTCCTCGAAGGAGAGGGCCCCCTCTCGGAAGAAACGATCATCGTGGGGGGTCACTATGACCATCTCGGTTTCGGGGGTCGAGGCTCAAGATCTCCAGGGCGCAGAGAAATCCACAATGGGGCCGACGATAACGCCTCAGGAACGGCCCTCGTGATGGAACTCGCACAAAGACTCGTAGCGCGGCCTGACCCGCTTCCTCGACGTGTTGTCTTCGCCTTGTTCTCCGGCGAGGAACGAGGACTGTTGGGATCTAAGCGGTATGTCGAAGACCCCCCTTTCCCGCTTACCTCGACGATCGCCATGCTCAACTACGACATGATCGGACGACTCGAGGACGATCGTCTTGAAGTGCTCGGAACGGGGAGTGCTCCTGATTTCGAGGATCTTATTCGAGCTCTAGGACGGTCGAGTCAGTTCAAAGTCCAGTCTGTTCGATCTGTGAACGATGGGCGTGGAGGAAGCGATCACCAACCCTTTTTCGTAGCCGGAGTTCCGGTCCTGTTTCTCCATACGGGACTTCACGAGGAGTACCATCGACCTAGCGACGACTTCGAAACAATCAACTTTCCTGGGATGGTCCGAATAGCCAACCTGAGCGAACTGCTCCTATTGAACCTTGCTCGACGTCCCGTTCGTCCGCAATTCGTTCGCGATTCCCGCTGAACGGATCAATCATCGGAAAGTGGAACATCGCTTCTAAATCGTTCTGTTCGTGTCCAGTCCTCGCACCTGCTCCACGGAAGCAAAGAGACGATGCGACGAAGAACAGCCATCGCGACGATGGCGGCCTCGGCGACAGTAATCTTGGGATATCGAACATGGCAGTTCGATCGTCCCTCTAACCCCGACACCCTCGTCGTGGCGACAACCTGGCCTCGCCCGATTTGTGACCGATTGGTCGATCAGATCTGGTCGAATGCCCAGCCGCAGGAACGGATGCTCTGGCCTGATCCGCCGATCGAATGGCTTACGATCTCCGCGAACGAAGATCTCGTTCGACTCATCAAGCGTCGACCTCGGATCGATTTCGTCTTCGGAGGTCCCCTCGATGCGTACCAACGACTCGAGCGAAACGGGGTGCTTCAACCTTGGAACGAACAGTCTCCGATCCCGGTCCACTCACTAATGGTCCGTCAACTCGGACTGGCGACAGGAAAACCTCTGGATCCAACTCGGATCTGGGAGACTTGGGATCAGCCCCAATCGGTCGGAAAGGCCGTTCTGAGCGATCCAAGGACTAGCCCACTGACCTCTTCGTTCGTGAATGGCTATCTCTCGCTCAACCATTGGAACACACGTTGGTCGAGCCTGGTTCGAGTCTTCGCCAACGCTCGGACAATCTTATGGCATCGTGGAAACGGACCTGGAACCTCGATTGGAGCATCGACTCATCCCCGCGATCCCAGCTTCGGAATCGCGACCGACTTCGAACAACATCCATCTCTTCTCGATTCCCAACTCCAATTCGTTCCCCTTCTTGACGACAAAGATCGTCCCCTCCGATGGATCGAAGGATTGGCTCGAACCGGAAGAGTCACACGGAATGGACTTGTCGAGGCGACCCAGGATCTCTTGATGCAACGGTTTGCCATCCAGGCTCAGATCGATCCTGAATCGTCCACCATGCTCGACGTGAACGTGCTGATCGACGATCTGGTCGGGGCCACATTGGTCGACGCGAACGAAGAACTCCGGAGAACCTGGAGACGACTTATCGCGGTGGGACGTCCTCAGGACTGGGAATCGTGGATGACTGGACCTCCGCCTTGGCCACCCGCCTCCGTATTGAGGTATCGTCGCGATTCGGTGAATGGCGAGCCGAATCGGACACTGGAGACCAACTTACTGCGATTGATCGCCCCCGATCCCTCGCTCCGACACGATCTTGAGAGGAGCTGGCAACGCGAGGCTCGGCCTATCGGACGAGCGATCCTCAATGAATTGGTCCAAATGGGGGGAGGGCAGATGATGCGTGAGCCCCGGTTACGAAACTGGCTTCGTGCTGAATGGACTGCTTGGGCTCGACAACGCTATCGCCGAATCGCCGAACGTTGCGGACGTGAACCTGCACCCCCCAACTGGCTCATGCGAGTGTCTGGCAGAGAGGACGAGTGATGGTCAGGATCACACTCGAGAGTCTGGTCAAGCGTTTCGATCAGGTCGCCGTCCTAGATCGGACCAGTCTCGAGGTCGAGCCTGGTGCGCTTGTAGTCATCGTCGGGCCTTCAGGTTGCGGGAAGACGACGTTATCCCGAGTCATCTCGGGTGTCGCTTCCCTGGACGAGGGTGAGATCTACTTCGATCAGAATGCGGTGCACAACGTCAGTCCTGAAGCTCGACGCGTCGGTCTCGTCCTAGAAGACGATCGACTCTGGCCACACCTCACCGTTGAGCAGATCGTAGGATACGCCTTGAAGGTCCGGAAGTATCGTTCGAGGGATCGGCAGGCTCGTGTCGCCGAACTCGTTGGACAGGTCGGCATCGACAGTATCGTCAAGCGACGTCCTCATGAACTCGGCAGAATGGAGAGGCTCCGGGTCGCATTAGCACGAGCGCTCTCCCACGATCCCCAGGTCGTCGTTCTCGATTCTCCTTTGGAGCGCCTGGAGCCTCGTGAACGCGAGGTGGCTCGCGGATTGATCCAGAGGGTTCATCGCGAGTCAGCCACGACCTTCATGGTCACGACCTCCGAGCCGAGTGAGGCTCTCTCTCTGGCTGATCGCATCGCGATCATGGATCTCGGGAGGATCGTCCAATCGGGGACACCCGAGCAAGTCTATCGAGAGCCCGTCGATACCTTCGTCGCGCGATTCCTGGGTGAGGTGAATCTCGTTCAGGCCCAAGTCGAGAGTTGTCGAATACTCCCCACTCGCGTCGAAGCGATCTTGCGAACACCACTCGGTCGGCTGATCAGCCATAACGTCGGATCGGCGTTGGATCCTGGGAAGAACGTCACGGTTGTCATTCGCCCCGAAGCGGTCAAACTCTCCCCGAACACCCAGTCTCAGATCAATCGGATCCCTGCTTCCCTCGAGTCAATGAGCTTTCGAGGAGCTTGGCATGCCCTTCGATTCCGGGGACAAGGTCGTTGGCCACTGTTAGCCTGTTGCGCCCAAGACGAAGCGTCCCAGCTCCAGATCGGTCTGTCCATGATCCTCTCGATTGCTCCTGAGAACGTCGTCCCGATCCAAATCAACTACCAAGCAGAATAAGCGTGGAATCACGGATAGGATCACCGCGAATGACCCGACTTGTTCCATGTCCTCGAGATCTCCGTTCCACCCCTCAAGGATTGGGGCACCGGCTAGTCGGTTTGCTTCCAGGGGTATTCATTACCGCTCCTTTGCTCGGATTGATCCTTGCCTCGGTTGTGGATCACGGTCCGGACGGCTCGATCCGTTGGACGATCAGTTATTGGCCATTAATGCTGCTCGACCCCTACATCATTAGTTGCTTGGTCAAGAGCCTTCTCATCTCAGCGGTCACGACGCTCATTTCACTGGCTATTGGATTGCCTCTTTCGCTTGGCCTGGCCCGAATGCGGATTCCAGGTCGAACCATGCTCACAATGCTCGCCTGGTCCCCGATCCTTCTTCCCGCGCCCTGTCTTGCTCTAGGGATTCGCTTGACTACGGAATCGATCCAGTTTGCTCCGGAACTGGACTCCTGGATCCGTCGTGGATCCATACCACTAGCTATCGATTCGAAGGAACTGAAGGGCTTATTGGCGTGGATCGCATCAGGCGTCATCGTCGGCGTTCCGATCATTGGACTAGGAGTCGGATCTCGCCTGCAATCGATTGATCGAAGCTGGATCGAGACAGCACGAACCCTAGGCGCGGGTCGCCGAACTCTCTGGACGCGTCTGACCTGGCCTCTGATCCGACCGGGACTATTCCACGCGGCAATGCTGGTTGGGATTCGCCAGCTTGTGGATCCCAGCGTCCCGATCTTGTTTGGAATCCGGAAATCGATCGCCTTTCTCGCAGTCGAACTGGCTCTTGAAGATTCCCAAGGACCTCGCGTCGCCATACTAGGTCTCATCACGGCGGCGCTATCACTGCTGGTTGTCAGGCTTGCTCGCCGTCTAGGAGGTCCGGATCCTCCTTGGCCTGACTCTCCGAACCGAGGTTCCGAACCAGTCGGGACCTGGAGTTGGCTCGCCTCAGGGATCTCCATCATTATGGTGGCAGGTTGGACGATCTTCGGCTTATGGCCCGGTCTTGAGGTGGTCTCTCGTTCGCTCGGGATCGATCTGAGCGGAATCCTCTTCCGGGAACAACGAGTCTCCCTCAATTGGTCCGGTTTCTCTGCCCTGCTTGACTCTACCTCAATTCGATCCGTCGCCTTGCAATCGCTGGGACTCAGCCTGATTGTCGCATCCTTGAGTTTGCTTCTCGCCGGGGTCTGGACGATCCACGCCAGGAGAGTCACTCAGGATGATGATCGAGGCCCGATCATTGATCGCCTTTGGCAAATACCCTGGCCTCCTTTAGCACTAGCCATTGGCGTGCTCAGCCTCTCGAGATTGGGGATCGCTGGGGCAGAGGAGATCGACTGGGTCGTTCCTAAATGGATCATTCAGGAGGCTTCGCATCTCCGAAGACCCTGGGTCCTTTGGGTCTTTGCGGGGGTGGCGACGCAAATCCCACTAGCCATCTTCGCCATTCGTCTTCTTCGACGAGATTCCCATCATGGCTTGTTCGAACTGGCTCGGATCGCTGGAGCGAACCGGAATCGCGCCATGGATGATGCCCTAGAATGGTCTGCACGAGGCCCGATCGTCGTCGCCTGTGTCACGATGATCGCGTCAGCCTCCACTGCTCCGGCCTTGGGCCTCATCCTCTTCCAGACACCACACGATCAGACTTTGGGTCCGGCCGTCTTGTTGATGGCCTTCGAGGAGGAATCTGGAGTACGGATGGCGACGATTCCAGCGTGCGTATCCATCCTTCTCAACCTTCTCGCCGCTACGTTCGTATTGCTTTTCTCAGCACGTCATTCGGGGGTCTGGTTGGCGGGACTGAGAGCGCCTCGAATGGCCGATTCTCCAGGTGATTTCGTTGGCTGAGCGATGAGGTAGCACTTACGCTGATTGAGTCTGGAGTTCTTTATTCCCGACCGGTCCGTCACTCGTTTTTCAGCTCAATCCGCAAGGAGTTGCCGAGATTCGGCCCGTCTAATCCCGTTTTGAGCCAAGGTTCCTCCCCATGCCCAAGCGCCTCTATGTCGGCAACCTCGACTATTTGGTCACTTCGAACCAGCTTCGCGACCTCTTCGAGTCGATCGGTCCAACGACTTCGGCCCATGTGGTCAGCGATCGCGAATCGGGAAAAAGCCGAGGCTTTGGCTTCGTTGAGATGCAAGAAGAATCCGATGCGACTCGAGCCTTCGAGGAACTCAACGGTCATGCCTTCATCGAGGGACGGAAGCTCCTGATCAAAGAGGCTCGACCGAGGGAAGATGGGGATGGGGATTCGAATCGTCGCTCTTCGTCGAGAGGCCGTTAACTCCGCGATCGACTACAACAGATCGATCTTCCTCAACCCAACGAAAAGTCGTCACGACAGGGATCGTGAGCCATGAATAACGAGCAGGAACACGTCGCGACACGAGGGACAGATCACGATCTAATGCTTCTCCAGCGGATCGAAGAGGTCCTCGATTCCGAAGTGCGATCCGATTTGGAAGCGGACGGCGGGGCGATCGAAATCATCGGAATCGAATCCGGTGGGATCCTTCTCGTCAGGATGCTCGGGACGTGCGCCGGTTGCTCAGGAGTCAATATGCCTTTGATCATGGAGATTGAAGGCGTCCTCAAAGCGAGGATCCCGGAGATACGGCTCCTGGAAGTGGCGGTCTGATGGCGACCGACGAGTTCTTGCTCAGCGAAGGTCGTGTCACAGTGCGACCACCGTGGATCTGGCCGCAAGCGGCCTATGTTCATGTTCCTTTCTGTGCCCACAAATGTGGGTACTGTGACTTCGCTTCGTTGGCTGGAGCGGACCATCTCGCGGATCGTTACCTTGACGCACTATCTCGCGAGATTTCTCGATTGGGAACTCCTCAGCCGGTCCGGACCATCTTCCTTGGAGGGGGAACTCCGACCCGTCTGACCGTCGATCAGTTGCGACGTCTCCTTGAGGTCATCGGCCTTTGGCTACCACTCGAGACGGATGGCGAATTCACCGTTGAGGCGAATCCCGGAACGCTCAATGCCGAGAAGGTCGAGGCTCTAATCGAAGGCGGTGTGAATCGCGTCAGCATGGGAGCCCAGTCCTTTTCTCGATCGATCCTCCGCACATTGGAGCGGGATCATGATCCCGAGGAAGTCGCCCGAGCCGTCGAATTAATCGCCCCTCGATTTGAGCGTTGGTCGCTCGACCTGATTTTCGGAGTCCCTGGATCAACTCTCGAGGATTGGAACGCCGATCTCGACCGAGCCTTGGCTTTCGAACCACCGCATCTATCCTGCTACGCATTGATCTTTGAGCGAGGGACCGACCTCTGGAAACGCTACCAGAAAGACTTGATCCACCCGATTGATGAGGAGATCGAGAGGTCGATGATGGAGTCGACAATTGACCGGCTTACCGTCTCCTCACGATCGATGTACGAGATCTCCAACTTCGCGAAGCCCGGACAACAGTCGGTTCACAACCATGTCTATTGGGCCAACGACGCCTACTTCGGCTTCGGATTAGGAGCAGCTCGCTATGTCGATGGGGTTCGCTCCGTCAATACGCGCGATCTCCGAGGCTATCTGAACCGGATCGAGTCGGATGACGATCCCACGGGGCCTCGCGAGCAACTCAATCCCGAGGAGAGGGCCCGAGAGACGGCGATTCTCATGCTTCGTCGAACAAAGTTGGGACTCGATCGTCTCGACTTCCTCGAGCGCACCGGTTTCGAGATCGATTTCCTCGCCGGGTCAGTCATTCAGCGCTTCTCCAAGTCGGGACATTTGGAAGACGACGGCCGTCGGATCCGGTTAAGCAAGGAGGGGATCTATGTCGCAGACTCGATCCTCTGTGAACTCGTCTGACTCCAGAATGGCTGAACGCTTCGTTGAACATCCGATCAAGGGGTCGATGCCGGTCGTGTCTGGTAGGTCCCCAGATAGTCCCGGTAGGCCTCATCGACGGAACGCCCTTCGGTTTCTGGATCGTATGGGTATCTCGGCATCGCCCGATATGGAAGCGGTCCAACCGTCTGGCTAGCCCCGGTCATGAGGTCCGCGTCCTTACAATGACCGACCAGTCGGAGTACGAATCGACGAGTCCACCCGGTCAAAAGTTCGGGAAGCCCGTCTGCATCGAAGCGGATTCGGAGATCATCTCCAGCCGCGAGGACGACGATTTGATCGTCATCGGCCGAAAGAAGCGATTCGACCCGACCATAGCGAGTTAGCATTCCGGGTACTCGAACCGGAGGAGTCGACTCGATCTGATCGTAGTCGTAGATCTTGGGAGGATGCCCATCAGGCATCACTTCGCGGAGCATCCCGCGATATCCCAATTGAGCGGACACGACCGATCGTTGAGTGACTCGAGGGGAAATCGCAGGAGCATCCGAGACGCGCGCCAAGAACGCTTCGTCCCATAGACAATCGAGATTGGTCACGATCCGGAACGAGCGATGGCCTTGAGAGACCCATTCGGTGACATCCAAGGTCATTCGCCTGGGCATGCCTGCAGGAAAACCAAAGTGAGGGATGACCGTGGCCCATCGTCTCTCGTCGTCGAGGACTTGAAGGTCAGGCAATCGCAGTTGGACCCCAGCAGTCGCAGCCGCGTAGTTCGTTTGCGAGTAAGGAAAAGAGACCGAACCGGCAAGGACGAGATGGAATCGGGATGAATTGGAACTCGTTGAGGGGTCGATCTCGAAGTCGAGTTCGATTGCGTGCTCTCGAGCGTATCCGGGCCATTCACTGATCTTCGGAATGTTCTGGATGGTTTGTCGATCCCACGCAGAAAGCAGTCCTGTGATCGACTGCCCCAGGGAATCGACGCTTCGAATCGGATCGATGCGATCTGCTCGGTCCATCAGGATCAAGGATCCGCTCGGTCGGGGCTCGGCAACCGTGAATCGCTCGTCGAGGAGGAGTTCATGATCCGGCGGGACATCGACGACCTCAAGAATCGCCTCGTCGAGGAATGCCAGTTCATCCATCGGTTCGGTGATGGCGATCTCGAAGAAGCCGTTCCGTGCCACCAATCCGTCTGGCGGGATCAGAAGGGCTTCATCGCGGTCGGGATCATGTACCACACCCGGCGCGACCAGATACCCCAACGCTCCGGCAGCCAGCGAGTCCCCGAGGCATTTGTACCGCTCTCCGTTCCACGTGAAAACCACAGGGCATGAGCCCGTCTTCCGTGAGTATTCGGCGACCACGAGGCACTGGTCGACTGGGACGTTCATCTCAGTCTGTAAGACCCCATCAGGCCATCGATAGCGAATCAAGGGAACCGTAGGTCGATCGGCCAGTCCAAGAAGAAACGGACCGACCGATTGGCCAGGCCCCGTACGATTCGTCGAGAACAGGTAGGGTAAATCGAGGCCGGTCCCATTCAGATTCACTCGGGTCCCGATCCCGTGCACGTTGGTCCTCATCGATTGGGGGCCCTCGTGCCATCGACCTCCCAATTCGAGAGTGATCCAGTGGTTTCCATTCCCCAGGTTCTCGACGATCCTCGGAGCCTGTCCGTCTCCACGAATCACAAGGTCGGGTAAGCAGTCTCCAACCAGATCGATGACGTCCAGGCCACGGATCACCTCGATGTCCGGTCCGAAGAGCACTCCGAGGGAGTCTGTCCGGAATCGTCCGCCTTCGGATTCACGAAGGCTCTCCGAGCGCGACCAGAGGATCACAGGATCTCGATCCTGAGAAAAACCGATCAGGTCCGTCCGCATATCGAGGTCTGCATCGAACGCAATCGCTTGAGTCCACTGGCTCGCATCGATGGGCCAAGGCCCTAGGTCGATCTCGATCCCTTCCATCGTACGACGAGACTGGTTCCTGAAGGCCAGGATGGGTCCGTTCGGGTCGACGATCACGAGGTCGTCTTGACCATCGAGATCCAGGTCAAGGACCAAGCAGGAGATCGCTTCATATTCGTTCCACGGATCATCAAGGAACGAGTCCGATTCAGGCGACCACCGAAGCTTGGTCTCAGACTCCTTAATTAGCGAGAACTTTCCGACCCGATCGTTCAAGATGATCGACGGGGTTCGTCCACCTCCGACGAGGATCAAGTCATGGTCACCATCCCCTTCGATATCGAGCATCCCCAAACCAGTCCGGATCTCGTCATCTCCCAGAATCTGCTTCGAGAGGGCGAGTTGGGTTCGGTCCTGGGACAGAGGGTCAATGACCTGGAAGTCGACAGCGAGTCCCCCCAGGTCGATCCGCACTTCCTCTTCCTCTCCTCGATCGTTGGTGCGTCGAAGAATGAGCGCATCATCCGAGGCAGTCGCCTGGGGTGTCCGAGATGGCGGTGATCCGCTGCCTTTCGTTGGTTGCCCGACGAACTGGTAAGCGCGACGAAAGAAACCACCCGCCTCTCCGGTCTCGGAGAGGTCATCGTCCATTCCATTGACGGCCAAGTCGAGAATGTAGAGATCCAGATCCCCATCCTGATCCACGTCGAGCCAACGAGGATCGAAGCCGAATCGATCGGGAGGAGGAGACGTGATTTCTTTGGAGAGGTCCACGAACGACTGCCCATCCTGGTTGCGGAGTAAGAGATCGCCATCGACACCTGTGAGAATAAGGTCAATGAACGTGTCCGCATCGAAGTCCCCGGCGGCGGCTCCAACGCTCGGACGATCCATCGGTAATCCGAAGGCCCGAGTCGCCTCCCGGAATCGACCGTCACCGAGATTTAATAAGAGTGCATCTCGGAGTCGACCCGCCTCGATGATGGAGGCAGGGAGATAGAGATCGTATCGATCGTCATTGTCGAAGTCGGCGTGAATGATCGGGGCGCCGAATCGTGTTCGGACTTCTGCCAGTCGAGGGCTGGCCTCTTCGATGTCCGATCGAGTGGCCCATCGCGATCCCTCGGGCAAGGTCACCTGAACGGGGATCGTCTTTCCGAATCGAGGTGGTCGAGCTACCTTGAGAGGCTTGAAACGGCGGTCAGGATTGACGACCTGCGCATATTTTCCGGACTCGCCATAGGTGGCGGAGAAGAGCTCACCATTGGCCCTGAAGTTGATTTTGGGGTTAAGCTTTGTGAACTGATCACGGAACTGTTGACTCTTTTCTTTTTCGCCTTGGCTCCTGTAGGCGAGCAAGAGTTGATAATGTGCGGAATAGAGGTAGGGATTCAGTGCGATCGACTTCGTGTAGGAATCGATAACCTCATCGATCCGGCTTCCCGTGTCATCTTTGACGAGAGTCTTCCCGAGGAAGAACCAAGCGTGCCCATCGTCGGGATCGATCTTCAGCACCTCTCGGAAATCGCTTTCGGCCTCGTCCAATAGGTAGACATACTCATAGATGAGACCTCGACAGAAATGGGCACCGGCGAGGAGTCGAGGCTCTGGATTAAGCTCGATGATCTCTTGAAGCAGGCTCAAAGGGCGCTCGAACTCGCGGATTAATGAACTCTCGATTTTCGCGATTTCGCCGGATTCCGTTTTTTCAACGGTCGCTTCCCCCTTGTTGTTCAGCAGGGCGATGGCCAAGTTGAGACGCGCGGGGATCCACTTTGGTGCCAGTTCCAGAACCTCCTCGAACTTCTTGGCGGCCAACCCATACTCGTAACGCTCCATATGAGCCAAGCCCAGATAGTGGGCATCTAGGAACGCCTCCAGGTTTGATGTGGGGATTCCAGGTTCGGGGAACACTTCGAACGGGGTTTCTCGTTCCTCCGAGCATTGAGAGCACCCTACAAGCATCGTGGAGCAGATCACTGCGAGCAAAGATACGACGGCGACCGAGGCCCAAGAAGGGGCCATGGATCGAGGATCACTCATGAGATAAGACCTGGTGTCGATGTTCAGAAACGAAGCGAACTCGAAATCGAGTCCCAGCCAGATCACGGCCAACCTATCCAAGCAAGCTTATGCGACTGGAACTCGATTCGACAGCTCTGGCTTTTCTTCCAACTTGATCATGGCGGATCTTAAAAGCAAGAGCGTCGGCCGTCCCTTGCAACCAGTCACCATGATCGCGGCCGCATCGTCATCGGGGAGAATGTCGATCAGGAGAATCAGCGTTGTGGACGAGTCTCCTCAAGGGCCTCAACAAAGGCTCGGACGGTCCGGTCACGTGGCCGGTCTGCAAGCCTCGAGAAGACATCGTCCGCAGCAGCCAATCGCCCTGCAAGATATTGGAGCGCGCCGAGGACCAGCCAGGCATCTCGATCAGCTGGGGAAAACTGAACCTCCCTCTCGATCGACTCGATCAGAGCATCGAGTTCGGTCGGCTCGCGGATAATCAAGCGGAGGTCATCTGCTTCGTGGATCCAATCGGGTTCGGTAAACTGCGCCTCGCGGATCAGCTTTGCCGATTCCGCTAAGTGGCCCCGAAGGGACTCGACGAGTGCCAACCGCAGAATGGGTCGCGCCGAATGGGGGTTCGACATCCGAGCTTTGGTGAATCGTTCCTCGGCATGACTGAGACGTCCCGCAGCGAGCATCCGATCTCCGAATGTGATCTGCTTGTTCTCAAGATCAACGTTGCCCAATCGGGCCGGGCGCGTCGTCCTCGGTTGAGCGAGAGGTCGGGGAAGAGCGACTGGAGGGAGGATCGGCTGCGGCGGAGTGAAAATGACCGGAACAGGAACGATGCTGGGAACCGGGACTAGGATCACAGGCGCGACTGCGGCGGGAGGACATGCTTCCGGCGGAGGATCCGTGGTGACGGAGCCTCTCTGCCGAAACCGGGACAAATGAGTACGGAGTGACCCAGGCCTTCTGCTGACTGAGATCCCGCCTTTCCCAGCAGCGTGCGGGGGAGAAGATCGCGAATCCTCGATGAGCCCATGGGGCGACCAGGGGCTTTCTCTCCAAGATCCTATCGTTTGATCCGAGGTAATGATCATCTGGAGGAGAAAGCACCCTCCAACGATCAGAGTAATCCTAAGGGATCGCGGAACAGACACGAGCGGATCCTCCAGATCTCGTGGAATGAAGTGGTCCCAGGACAAGGAGTTCGGTCAGAAAGGAATCGATGGTTTTCGGCGATCACGTCCTGTACCAGGATTGCCTTTCGGTGCGATCTCTTCTTCTGGGGCGATCGGCTCGACCGCGATCGCGTTGACGTCCGCGCCGCGATCTGAGGGCCCGATAACACGATCATCAAGTCGTTCCAATCGAAGAGCGTCCAAATCGATCTTCCCTGGAACGAGGGAACCCCGTGCCGGTCGCACCGTCGTCCGAAACTGTCCGCGGATCGGACCGTATGCGTCGCGAACAAAGTACTGCAATCCATTGAGCAAGATGAAATCCAAGAAGACGTTCCCGCTCTGTCGAGCTGCCACTCGAGGACGATCACTCAGGGGTTCGAAAAACCGCTGGAGCATGAAGGCATCGCTGGTACTCTCCCACGAGAGGAGCCGATGGGACAAGATTCCGGATTCTCCTCGAATCAAGGTCGTGGAGAGTAGCGACGACTGAATCTGATCCAAAAACGCACAACGCATGCTCGCAATCCGTATGGGTCGATGGGGACCAGGCTCGACTCCCTCCCAATCAGAAATGCGAAGCTGATCGTGCGGTGTGACGAGTGTGCTTTGCCGCAAACTGAGGTCCACCAAGAACCGGTCGCGGCGCACAGTTGCAGGTTGGATGTCAAGACAGGCGTTGCCTGAAACCAGGATTGCATTCAGCAGAATGATTCGACCCGCACCAAGTGTCGATTCGATCGTGCTCCCAGCGTGCCGAATTAGACTGTTTCGGATGACACAATGCGGCAGGGCAGAATCGATGGCGGAATCCTGACGCATCGGTTCCGTAGTCGGGCTTGCAAATCGGAGAAGCGGACCCTCAATCTCAAGTTGATCAAGCGTTCCTCCCAGAATCTGACACTGATTCATCGCGAGATGACCGTGATCGACCTCGATCAGGGGCGTATTGGCGGCCCAGGCTGGTGCATCGATTCGGACACCGGACATCGCCAGATCGGCATCACGAGCCACGATCAATGGAGTGTCGCTGAGCCCCTCAGGAGGAACGAAGATCAGGGGAGCAAACTCTTGTCCCGGCTCGGCCACGGGAGGTCGCACTCGAATACTGAGCAACAATCCAGGCGGGACTCGGACAGGGGAGAAGAACCGTCTCCCTGTCCCGATCACCTCGATATGAACATGACCGGTTCGGTTCCGCAGTTGGGATCTCAAGAAGAGGCCGAGATCGCCGTTCATGACTGGCAGATCGGTGTCGAAGCTCAAGCCGATCCGACTCTGAGAATCTCCATTTGAGCTAAAGGGAAATCCCTCTTCAATCCTCGGAATATCGCGATCCAAGCCACGGATCGAGGGCTCTTCCGGTCCAAGCGGATCGAGCCCACGAAAGGCCACTGGGAACAGGTAGGGTCTTGGTTCAGCGATGCGATTAAGCACACCTTCCAGGCTGGGGGCACGCTCGATCATCCCTCGAGCCAGAAAGGCCGACTGGAAGAGCGAGGCGGGCCAGGCCGATCCCGAGAGTATCACGTTTTCGGGTCCACTTTCTCCCCAGACGCGATCTGCATCGGCTGGAGTCGTGATCGTCGCCTGACGACTCCGTGCTATGGAAGACCATCCCTCGAACTGATTTCCGGCACGATCCCAATCAATCCGCTTCCAGTTCGATTCGTCGCCGATGTCGTCCCAATTCAGGATCGCAGCATCTTCGAAACGAGACCCGACCTTCGCGAGGACCGATCCAGTCACAGTGAGTTCCATAATCCTCTTGAGTAATCCTCGGCGACCGAACTGCTGCAGTCGAATGAGGTCGTCCTCGGTTGCGAGTAACGAATGGATGATCGAGAGCCGCACCGGATTTGGGATCCGGTTCTGTGTTCCACGAAACCGCCTTGTCCCTCCATCCAAAAGGACGGCCGGTTGACGACCAGTTTGGAGGACTGACTCAACGAGATTCGCCTCGATGTTCGCCCCTTCGAAGATCAATCCATTGAACGAGACTCCGCGCACAAGGCATCGTTCCATGTGAAACCGAGTCGGTTTGGGATTAGGATTGCTCGCCGTTAACCGGATCGAACCAGCCATTCGAACCAAGGCCCAATCATCTCTCGGTTCTTCGATCACAGTGAACGTGCAATCGCGGATCACGAGGCTCGAGCTAGGTTCGCAATAGAACAAGGCCGTTTGTGCTTCCGTGAATGCCGAAGAGGGGACAATGAAGTCGATCCCTTCAACTAGGACCGAGTCCTTACTCTCAAGGATCCAGGTCGCCTTACGGACCCGGGTCTTTTCCTCTCGAGGAGGCGGAGGCATCACCATCACGATGGGGCGAACTCCCTCAGGTGCGGTGAGATTGACTCCTCCCTTGGACGCTCGGAAATCGCTCTCGTGGAACGGACCGGCGTCATCAACGACCACCCGTGTCGCTCCCGACTGAAGCGCTTCGGAGATTCGAGAAACCGCGGATTCTCCTTCCAGAGCGATCCGCCGAACTTTCGATATTTCACCTTCGCGCT
This sequence comes from uncultured Planctomycetia bacterium, assembly GCA_964609385.1. Classification (GTDB taxonomy): domain Bacteria; phylum Planctomycetota; class Planctomycetia; order Isosphaerales; family Isosphaeraceae; genus CAZSSM01. Next base: position 2,399 of record CAZSSM010000101.1, on the reverse strand, counting down.
CGCTCGCGGCGACGACCCATTCGAGAACCGGAAAGGGAAACCCTTCAGGCAACTCGGGGATCGGGGGGAAGTCCGAGCTGGAGACGATCTGATCTTCTGGCTCGACCCATGAGCTTGGTGCCGAGACTATCTCAGTCGGATCTTCAAGTTCTGCGTCGAACTGTATCTCTGGTTCCGTTTCGGCAAGCGCTCCGGGTAACTCCTGGCGGTCCGGAGCAGGGGGGGGAACGACAGGAGCAGCCTTTGCTAGCGGTGCGGAGCGAGAGGGGATCAGAGGAATAACGACCTCAGCCTGAGGTGTGTTATCCCGGAAGAGGTTGGGGAGGAGGACAAAAAGCAGGAGGGCCGCTAGAACCACTGCCGCGACCAGCGCCCCTTTACCGCGAGCTGAGTCCAAGCCCAAGTCGATCGAGAACCCTCCTCCACCTCCGTAAGCCACCTCCTCGAAGTCGTCCTCGACCGCTCGGGAGCGTCTGCTCGTAGGTTGTGGTGTTTCTTTCGATCGCGGCTTTGGAGGGCCTGAGTCCCTCTGGCCTGGCTTATCCTCCACAACTGAGGGAAGAGTCTTCGATGAACTAGCCGAACGAGTCGACTGAGGCAGAGTGTTCGGTCGAGGTGGCTCAGAACGACTTCGTGGCCTAGACGCGCTCGGATATTGCTGAGCCTTAGGGTGGGCCTGCTTCTCTTCTCGGCCATCTGGGGCGTAGATCACATCGGAGTCGGGATCCTCGACCTGATCCGTTCGCGCTCGAGATCCCGTGGGAGTCGCTGGGGAATCTGACGCTGAGGAATCAATCTTCCTTCGGGAATCGGGATGGCGTTCTTCCCGATCGGGAATCGGATTACGGGATAGCGTGTCGCCTTTCGTATTCAACGTGCGAAGCGACTCTCCTTCGTCTAGGCCCGCAATGGTCGTTGGAGAAAGCCCTTCCAAGGATAATTCCACATCGGACTCAGGCACGAGATCGGAGAGGGAATCCGATTCGGTTGTGTTTTCTTGTCGATCGGTTCCGAGCAAGTCGTTCCAGGGGTCGTCGGGCTCATCCTCGATGATGACTGTGTATGTCCCCCCCAAATCGAATTGCTTTCCAAGTCGAGCTTTCTCCAGTGCTTCCATCAAGGCGTCGTAATCGAGAAACCGCTCCTCTGGTTTCTTGGAGAGCAGCTTGCTGATGAATTGATCGAGCGAATCGGGAACCTCAGGCCTCAGTTCACCGATGGAAGGTGGGGGTTCATGAAGATGGCGACTCAGCTTTTCCGGAATGGTTCCCTTCGGAAATGGGGGCCTTCCGCTCAGGAGGAAAACGAAGGTACACCCCAAGGAATACATGTCGCTCTGAGCGTTAATTGCTCGGGAATCGCGGGCCTGCTCTGGAGACATATAGTCGACGGTCCCAACCGTCGTTCCATCATGAGTGACACGCTCGTCCTCCTCTGAGAGAATCGAGAGCCCGAGATCGATGAGCTTCACGGTCCCCTGAGCATCGATGAGTAGGTTGGCTGGTTTCACGTCGCGGTGAACCAACCCGGCGGCGAGGGCGACCTTCAACGCCTCCGCACACCCAAGGATCACATCACAGGCCTGATCGACCGAAAGAGGGCCGTTTTCTCGGACCTGATGAGCTAGGTCCCCGCCAGGAATGTACTCCATTACGAGGAAGTGCCGATCCAAATCGAATCCTCGATCATAGATCGCTGCGATATTGGGATGTTGGAGGGCCTCGGCGTTGCGAGCTTCCCGGAAGAACCGCTCACGCATCGAGGGTTTGTTGGCGACACTTCTCGGAAGAATTTTGACCGCGACTTCGTGTCCTGTAGAACAATGTCGCGCAAGGAATACTGAACTCATCCCTCCACTGCCTAAAGGCCGAATAAGCTGATAGCTTCCAATCTGAGGCAGAGGGACTGATTGAGAATGGCCCTCGTAATCGTTGGATTGCTCGGTCATCGTGTCCCTCCGCCAGAGAACTAAGTCCGGAACAGTCGTGTCGATCACTTAACGCCCAGAGTGACCCGGCCCCCAGACTTCGATTCGATTAAGTAGATCGTCTTCGTCACAACAACCGAGCTATCGTAATAATTCACCCACATTCGTCGCGAGACGACCCCTAAAGCGCACGGAACGATTCGATCATCGACCCAGACTGGACGTCCGCGATTGACTCAACCATTGGACGAACCGAAGATAATTCAGACCATGCACCCGTAGCTCAGGAGGATAGAGCGGCGGTTTCCTAAACCGCAGGTCGCAGGTTCGAACCCTGCCGGGTGTATTCCAATTCTCGACGATCAATCCGTATACTTGGCCCTCACCCACGGGAATTCGCAATCTTCTGCACGGAAGGATCCCGGCTTTCTTTGGTACGTGCGCCCGTAGCTCAGCTGGATAGAGCAGCGGA
>CAZSSM010000100.1:0-24577 GCA_964609385.1 uncultured Planctomycetia bacterium | reverse complement strand
GGTGCCGCCGGCCCGACGGAGCTTGGAGACCGTTGTGTAACCGGGACGCACCGGATCGGTGATCCTCGGCGTCACCGGACGAACGGCCCGGTCCGAAGCTTGCAAGATTGCTTTACCGAAGACCATCGGCGATGGCCGCCTCGTAACCGGCATCGCCGTCGCTGGTGATCAGACGCAGCCGGTCCGGACACGGACCTCACAGACCAAGGTGGTGGCGTTCTCGTGGAGCCACGCCCCGGGCACCACTGCCAGGATCAAGCGACTCTCGGCATCCAACGTCGCGAAGTCCCACCAATCTCCCTTCTGCGCGTCAGCCGGATCCTCGGGATCGCATCGATGTTGTTTCTTGCCGACGAAGGACCACTGCTCGTTGAGCTAGACCTCATCGGTCGAGGGAAGAAGGCGACCAACTCGTCATGGGTCGCCTGGGCGTGCTCTCCGGCCATCTTGGCCTGCCACATGACAGTGACGTGATGGACCCCAGTGAGCCGTTCGGTCTGGCGGGGTCTCACAGCCTTCGGCCAGGCAGCGCAGGACTGAGGCGATCTTCTTGACGGTTAGTTTACTGTGCGGAACATAGCGGTGCCCTTACGATAGGAGAATCGGGCGCGTCAGATTCGGCGGTCGAAGAGTCGAAAGGCCTGAGCCTTACTGTAGGTTCCGCAGACGTTGAGGTTTCCGAGCCCGCGTTATGTGTAGTCGGGGCAGTTTTGGCTCAGGCAACAGCGGCGGCTGAGGTCTTGATCGGAGAGTGGGGATTGATCCTGGTGGTTCTAATCTGTGCACATTGGGTTCGTGTCTGGATGATATTTATAATCGTATGGTGTAAAGTATTGTGCGCATCTCAGTCCGCCTGGGACACTCCCCGGGGTCCTGAAAGAGGGTCATTTCGGATTATCGGCTGCAGACACTTATGGATCGCGAAACTGGATCGGGATGCCGGGCGAACCGGCTCGTGGCGGGCTGTGTGATCAGGAGGGGTTGAGGAAGGGCAGACGTTCGCGGAGCTTGTCGAACCAGATGCTGATCGACAATTGGCCTTCGAGGAGCGTTCGGAACGCCGATTCGTCCTGTGCGATGACGTCGGTCTTCAGTTGGTCGAGCAGGGCGGTGATCTTGGCCTCCCAGGTGGGGATGACTGTGGGGACCTCGTCGCGTTCGATGTATTCGGGCAATCCGAACCGGACGAAGGCCTCGGGCCGCTGATCCTGCCAGAAGTCGAACCGGATGGCCACCGGCACGGCTCGGAGTCGTCCGGCGAGTCGAAGCAGAGCGCGGAGTCCGTTCTTGAAGCGGAGCGGTCGAAGGTCGTTGCTCAGGATGTCGCCCTGAGGGAAAAACCAGACGCCGGTGCCCGGCTGAGACAACAGCGCGATGGTGTAGAGCATCGAGGTTCGCACGGTCCAGGGGGCTGTCGGGTCGACCGAGAAGGCTCCGATGCGTCGGAAGAACCGGTAGCGGTTCAGATTGACGTGCTCCATCATCCCGTAGCCGTCGACCGGTACGGTCTCATTGAGGAAGTGGGCCAGATAAAGATCCCACCAACAGGAGTGGTTGGCTAGGAAGAGGAACCCGGCATCGTCCTCACGAAGCGCGTCGCGAAGCGAATCCAGACCTTGGACGCGGACCCGAAAGAGCCCCTCACGCATTTGACGACGGATCAAAGCATCGACCGCGCGGCACGGCCAACCCTCCTTGTATGCGGGGATCAGACCGGGTGCCAACTGGACCGAACCGAGATCGATGGATCGAGAACTGGGGATATCCCCGACTGGTTGTTTTGAGTTAGCGTTCATCACGTTTGTCTTGATTTGCCGGATCACGATAAAGTGCGGACGCTTCATCCATCAAGTTTGCCAACGAGATCGTTCCAGGAATCGACGTCGAGGAGGGCCATCAGAGCGTCACGAAGACGGCCGAGATCCTGGCAGTCCTGGATGCGCTTGAGGATCGCCTGGTCGGGCTCTCCGAACCGCTGAGTCCCCTGGGCCAGCAGGACCTGCCGTCCCGCCTGAAGTCCTTCTAGTCGTCCTTCCTGGAGTCCCTCCAGTCGTCCGGCTTGGAGCCCTTCCTCGATCAGATCGCGAGCGGTCTGGGAATCGCGGATCTGGATCATCGTTTGAATCTCCTGAGCGAGCAGGTCGCGCTCGGCGTCGGGACGAAGGCCGAGCATGGTGTAGATGAGGGCGAGGATCTCACGATGCTGGACCTCTGTGCCATGACGTCGGGCTCGTTCGGAGATCCGGTGCAGGGTGGGGACCAGGTTGGACCTTCGGATCTTGGTGAACATCGCCAATGGCATCATGCTCAGCGGGCCGTTCAGGAACGGAGTTGTTGGCAGATCGTACAGTTTGACGACCTGGAATTTGAACCAGAGATTTTCGCCCAGGGCAGGTGAAGATCGTCGGTGCGGGCCACGCAATCCGCGTGTGAAGGCTGTCTTCCGCAACAAGATGACGATGCTGCTGACCGCCTCGACCTTGTATCGCAGCGCCACTTGACAATTGTATGCGGCGAGCCGGGCCGGCATGTCGGCATCGTGGGAGGATTGGAACTCCAAGTGGAAGATCTGATTGGGATGACCGGGCCGTTCGGCCATGACAAGGCCGTCGGCGCTGAGGTTGTAGACCGCGGACAAATCGGTGTTGAGCACGCGAAGTTCGCCTGAGACGTTGAGCTGAAGGGCCTGGAAAAACCCAGGAAGATCCTCCTGAAACATTTGCTTCATCGAGGCGTCGAAGGGATGCCAATTGTCGAAATCGTTCGACGAATCGGGGTCAGCCATCCTGGAGATTTCGCGTCTCTGTGTTGACGGCCGGCGCGGACCGGTCTCCCGAGTCATGCCCGCTGGCGCGGGCGATCGGATCGTCGACGTGATGATCCTCGTGGTCCCCAAGGTTGTTGCGAACTGCTTGCGAGTTGATCACGTCGCCTTTCCAACGGATTTGACCGCCGAGATGATAGAGCCGGGCGCTGTCGGCACAGATGGCGATGTAGAGCGTGCCACCCAGAGGCAAGCTGAACGCGTCGGGCCATGCGACACCGAAGAGCCGGATCACCGGCACATTGGCAGCCCCTTGCATCGTCACACCCCAGAGCCCCAGGCCCAGCAAGGTTGAAACGACCGCCGTGTTCCGCGACGAATCGGTCAGCAGCCCCCAGAGACCAAGCGATGAGGCCAGCCAAGGGATCCAGATCACGAGGAGCCCCACGATGAATCCGGTGATGAATTTATGGGGCTGATAGTCCATACCGGCGTAAGCGTTTTTGCGGAGGCCATACCAGATCTCTGCGAGCGACCCATACATGTGCGTCGACGCCAGCCGAGGCGCGGGGACCGCCGCGATTCGACCACCGGCCCGCTTCACGCGTTCGGCCAACCGGATGTCATCGACGATCTCATGACGCAAGGCCTCGTGGCTCCCGGCCCGCTCATAAGCCTCACGACGGACCAGAATGAACCCGCCGTCGGCCAAACCGATCGGGCTGTCCGGATCGCGAACCGCATCCAGGTTGTAGAGCTGGCCCAGCAGTTGTGCCAGGGCCACGCCGACGCTCGCTTGCCAGAGCGTCTCGCAGCGACCGCGACGCAAGAGCGAAACCAAGTCATATGAACCCTCGAGAGCAATCTGATACGCCCGGGCGATCGCTTCCGGCTCCAACAGCGTATCGGCATCGAGGAAGAGGAGCCAATCGGCCTCGACGCCCCGCACGGCCTGGTGGACCGCCCAGACCTTGCCCACCCAGTCGTTGGGCCGAGGTTGACCTTGGAGGACCGTCAACCGGACGCGCACCAACGATCCGCGCATCCGATCGAGGATCTCCCCGGTCTGGTCGGTCGAGCGGTCATTGAGCACGCGGAGGTCGAGTCGCGGATAGGTTTGGGCTTCGATGGCATCGAGGAACGGCCCGATCTGCGACTCCTCATTGCGCGCCGGGGTGATGATCTGGATCAAGGGCGCGTCGTCGAGGGGATGTTCAGCCCCGCCCATCGCGTCTGGTCCGGTCGGCCTGGCGACCGGCGTTCGCAATGCGGACCGGATCATCCGCATTGCGAGCCAGGTCCAGAGCAGGCCGATCAGGGAGGCCAGGCCGATCAGCATCCAGAGAATCCCGACGCCGATCGTGCTGATCATGGCGATCATACCGAGACGGTCCGCGGTTTGGCCTGACGGACGCGACGGATCGGGCGATCGCGGGCGATCTTCTCGGCGGTGATCCGGCCCGACTGGACGACCATCGGCATGCCGGGGCCGGGCTGGACGCCGCCGCCGACGAAGTAGAGGCCGGGCACGTCGGGCGCGTAGTTGATCGGGCGGAAGCTGCGGTCGAGGATGTTATGCGATGTGCCGGGCCCGTAGATCGCGCCTCGGAAGGCGTGGAACTTCGACTGCCATTCGGCCGGACCGGTGACGTGCCGCTCGACGACGCTCGCCTTCAGCCCCGGATAGCAGACATCGAGGCGCTCGACCAGTTGTTCGGCGTAGCGGGCTTCGAAGTCGCGGTCGACCGGTTCGTCGGGGGTCTTCAACGGGGGCGCACCGACGACCACGAACGGGTTGCAACAGCCTTCGGGAACGTCTGAGGGGTCGGTGATGCTCGGCACGTTGACGTAGAGCGACGGGTCGCTGGGGTACCGACCTTCTTCGAACAACTCTTGATAGACCCGATGTGAGCCTTCGGTCAGGACCAGGACATGGTGCTCCATATCCTCAAAGGTCCGATTGCAGGCCAGTTGGATCGTAAAAAACGAGCTGGAGGGTTCCCCGTCGCCATTTCGGAGCCGCTCGGCCTCAACCGAGAGCGTGGGCCCGCCTCGGAGCATCTGGTGGGTCCGGAACCAATCGCTGTTGGAGACGACCAGGTCGGCCTCGATGTGGCCCGAGGAGGTCTCGACCCCTCGAACGTGCCCTCGCGCGTCGCGGTCGATGGCCTCGACCTCAACTCCCGTTTGGATCGCGACGCCTCGGTCTCGGCATGCTCGGGCGATCGCCTCGGGGATCGCGTGGATCCCGCCCCGCTCGGGGTACCAGACCCCCTCGCGGAGGATCGTCCAAGGGACGATGGCCATTGACGCCGGCGCCTGGGCCGGGTCGAAACCCGAGTAGGTTGGGAACCCGTAAAACAATTCCCGGATCGCGGTGCTTCGGAAATACCCGTTGATGAAGTTGGTGTAGGTTTCGCGCGGCGAGATCACCGTCGCCGAGAGCATCAGCTTGCTCAAGAGGACCTGCGACCACGACTCGAGGATCCGGTCGCAGTACGACCGGCCGATCATCGCCGCGAACGTGTCGAGCTTGCGGAGGAACGGGATCAGGTTCTGCCCGTCGTGCGGGTCGATCGTGGCGAAGGCCTCGGCCATCGCGTGCTCGTCGGTCGGGATCGTCAAGGACCGGCCATCGCTCAGGAAGACGTGAAAGGCTGGATCGAGCCGTCGGAGCGGCAGGTGCGCGTCGGGGTCCAGACCATTGGCCTCGAACAGGTCGCGATAGATCCAGACCATCACGACGATGCTCGGCCCCTCGTCCCAGCGGAACCCGCCGGCATGCCGCTCGCAGGCCTTACCTCCGATCGACTCGCGGCGCTCTAGGATCTCGACGTCATAGCCGCGACGGTTCAACTCCAAGGCGACCGAGAGCCCACCCAGGCCCCCGCCGATGACCACCACTCGGTTCGATCGCATGAGTTCGTGCTCGACCCCAACTCAAAGAGACGCGCGATCCCGGACCCACCGTCAGACCGAATCGGCCCGAGCCGCGCCGTGGACGGATGCTCCCAGAGTATCGCGCGATCGCCTCGGAGTCACCGGGCCGTCTCCTCACTTCCAGTCGTTCTCTAACTCGTTACAGGTATTCAAAAATAATTTGATATAAACATTGTCAGCTGCTCCTATCAGGACCGCCGGCTCCTGGCATCGAGCCGTCGGGGGGCCGATAATCGGGCGGTGCCGGGGCTCCCGGACGATCGTTTCGAGATTGTCGTGTTCGCGTTCGTTTGAGGATCCGCATCGATGTTGAAGCTGTCAACTCTTGTCCTGTTGTTGGTTGCATGGGGCCTGGGCGGTCCCGGATGGGCCTCGGCCGATGATGGGAGGCCGAACCTGATCCAGGAAGATGCCGATCTCGATCCAGGGATCCCGACCTTGGTCGAGGTGGTCGGTCACGACTTCGGGGTCGACATCAGCGATCACGCCCAGACGGTCCGGTATATCGAAGCCCTGGCTGAGGCGGCGCCGGAGCGGACCAAGCTCGTCCGATATGGGGAGTCCTATGAAGGGAAAGCCCTTTACTATCTGGTCATCACATCGCCGACGAACCTGGAGCGGCTCGAGGACATCCGCGAGCGGAGCGTCGCGCTGGCCCGTGGTGAGCTGGATGAGGGCGCGGAGGCCAACTTGCCGGCGGTCCTCTGGATCTCCTGCAGCGTCCACGGCGACGAGACCTCCTCGACCGACGCGGCCCTGCTGACGGCCTACCACGTCCTGGCCGATCGACGCGACGTGACGAAGGCCCGGCTCGAGGAGGTCGTCCTGATCCTCGACCCCTTGCAGAACCCCGACGGCCGCGACCGGTTCATCAAGGCGCACCGCGAGTTCCGTGGCGTCTTCCCCGACGACGCCCCGCTGGCCGCCGAGCGCACCCAGCGCTGGGCGCGCGGGCGGTTCAACCATTACCTCTTCGACATGAACCGCGACTGGTTCGCCCAGACTCAGCGCGAGTCTCGGGCCAAGGTCGCCGCCTACCTCGATTGGTCGCCCCAGGTCTTCGTCGACGCCCATGAGATGGGCTCCAACAGCACCTACTACTTCGCCAACCCGGCCGCGCCGGTCCATCCCCTAATCACCCCGTCGCAGATCGAATGGACCGATAAGCTCACGCGTCGACAGGCCGCCGCCTTCGACGAGAACGGATTCGCCTACACGACCGGCGAGCTGTTCGACGCCTTCTTCCCCGGCTACGGCTCGACCTGGCCCTTGTTCCACTCGGGTGTCGGGATCCTCTGGGAACAGGCCGGCGCGCGTGGCTTAAAAGTCAAGCGGGACGACGACCTGATCCTGACCTACGCCGACGGGGTTGAGCACCACTATGTCAGCGGCTTGGCCTACCTCGATCTGGTCGCCGAACAGCGCGAATCGCTCCTGGATGCGACCCGCTCCCAGGTCGAGGACGCGATCAGACTCGGCGAGGAGGGACCCGTCGCCGCCTACCTGCTCCAAAACGACGGTGACCGCACCCGGCTCGAAGCGTTGGTCGATAAGCTCCAAGATAACGGTGTCCTCGTCGAAAAGGTTGTTGGCGACAACGATGGAGACGTTGAGGAGTCCGAGGGTGGTTCGGACGACGCGCGGTCCCGCTTCCTCGTCCGGGTCGCGCAGCCCAACGGCCGCTTGGTCCGAGCGCTCTTCGACGAGGAGAACCCAATGGACGAGGCGTTCATCACACGCCAGTTGGAGCGGAGGGCCGAGCGGAAGTCGAACGAGATCTACGATGTGACCGCCTGGAACCTCGCCGACCTCTATGGGGTCGAGGCGATTGCGATCGAGTCGGCCGACGCCCTAAGCGGGTTTGAGACCGACGAACAAGGGGGCCAATTCAAGATCTCCGTCGTCCCCAACCCAGACCCAAAGGTTGGGTATCTGGTCCGTGGCGACGACTCGGCGGTCGTGCCGAGCTTGGCCGACTGGCTCCGTGCGGGGCTCCGGGTCCGGGTCTTCGACCAACCTTCGACGTTCAACGGCCTGGAGTATCCGCGCGGCTCGTTGCTGCTCCGCGTCAACGAGAACCCTGAATCGCTCGATGAGTCGGTCCTCCGTGCCGTCCGGGCTCACGGCGTCGACGTCGTCGGCCTCAACAGCGCCTTGGCTGACGACGGCGCGCAGCTCGGTGGACCGTACGTCACCTATGTCGAACCGCCCAAAATCGCCATGCTCGTCAACCGACCCACCAGCACCAACGTCGGCGCGACCTGGTACCTCTTTGACCAAGTCTGGAAATACCCGACGACCCGGCTCGACGCGGCCTACCTCGGGGGGCTCGATCTCGACGAGTACAACGTTCTGATCATGCCCAGCGGCAGCTATGGCGGTTCCAATGGTCCCTCGGATGCCGTTACCCAACGCATCAAAAGATGGATCGAGGAGGGGGGTACCCTGATCGCCGTCGGCGGCGCGTTGCGCTGGGCCTGTTCCGAGAAGGTCGGCCTGCTCGAAACCGAGCCCAAGACCTTGCCCGTCGACGAGGGAGATGAAGATGAAGCCGAAGGCGGAAACGAAGGTTCGAGCGACGGCGATCAGACCGAGCCCTTGCCCAACATCCCCGGCGCGATCTTCGACGTCGCCATCGAGACCGACCATTGGGTCACGTTCGGGATGCCCGAGGAGTCGCGGTTGTTGGTGCTCGGGAACCTTGCCGTCGACCCCTTGCCGGTCCGTCGAGGGGTCAACCTGGTCACCTACAAGCCCACCGGCGAGAATCCCCAAGGCGAGCCGGAGTTCCCGTCGTCGCTCCGGAGCGGGTTCCTCTGGCCCGAACTGGATCCGGTGCTCAACGAGAGCCCGATCGTCCTGGCTCAGCCGCGCGGAGCCGGGCATGTCGTTGGGTTCGTCACCGATCCCAACTTCCGCGCCTGGTCCCCCCACTTCGGACGCCTCTTCTGGAACGCGGTTATGTTCGGGCCCGGCCACTGATTGAGACAGTCTCGACCTTGACTTGAGGAGGTCAGGAGAATGCGCCCCGACGACGATCGCCGGACCCGATTCGCCTGGATCGGCGAGCGGCTCGCCGTCGGGCCGTTCGCCACCTTCGAGCGGGCCCAAGCCCTGGTCGACGCGGGCGTAACCGACCTGCTCAACGTCTCCGACACCGAGGGGCTCTTTCCAGCCGAGGCGTTTGGGTTCCGGACCTACCGCTGGATCCCGATCGCCGACCATGTCCGGATCCCCAACGAATCGGTCCTGGCCTGTCTCGATGCGCTCGGGGAAATGCTCCAAGGGAACGACGCTCGGGTTTATCTCCATTGCCTGGCCGGTTGGAATCGTTCGCCGACGATCGCTTGGCTGTTCCTCATCGCCTGTGGCGAGCCTCCCGAATCGGCCCGGTTGCGGATCGAGTCTGTTGCACCCGACTCGGTGGCCGGGCACCCCCTACTGATCGATGCCGAACTAATCGCGAAGGCCGTCGCCGAAGGTCGTGCACGGGGTTGGCGTGATCGGGACATCGCCGCACTTCGAAGAACGACCGATCCGAATCCCTTCGAATCTTCATGAAGGACCGGCATGTCAATTGCACCATCCGAATGAAACTGTGTCAGTTTCGAGCATCCGGATTGTTGTTCGTCGCGGCCGGATTGCTCAGAATGGAGACGTCGTCGGAGCGCACTACGCGTTAATGCATCTCCCCAAGGCCGGAAGACGAGCGACCCCCCCATGTTTTCGCGAATCCTCTCGAGCTTCCGTTCACAGACCACCGAGGCCTCGACCCGACCGGACAAGACTGCGTCGGCCAATGGCCAGTCGACTCAGCCGACGATCCCGTCGCGGATCATCATCGAGTCGATCCGTCCCCAGATCGACGGCGGCCAGTTCGCGATCAAGCGGGTCCCCGGCGACACCGTCGAGGTCACGGCCCACATCTATGCCGACGGCCACGAAGTGCTCCGGGGAGTCATCCGGCTTCGGATGCCGGGCAAGTCATCGTGGATCGAGATCCCGCTGGAAGAACACCCCAACGACGAGTGGAGCGGGTCGTTCCTCGTCGATCAGGTCGGCAGCTATGAGTACCTGGTGGCAGCCTGGATCGACCGGTTCGCCGGTTGGAGGCGTGATACGATCAAGAAGGTGGAGGCCGGTCAGGACGTCCACAGCGAGCTGTTGGAGGGCGCCGAGCTGATCCGAGACGCCTCGACCCGCGCCACCGGCCACCTCGAAGAAGTCACTCTCCGCGGCCTGGCCGAGACGATCTCCTCGGATCGGGCCCAGCACGAGCGGGTCGAGCAGGCTTTCCGCGAAGACCTCTTCGACCTCATGCGACGCTTCGGGGCCAGGTCGAACCTGACCGAATCGGCCCCGACGCTCCGAGTCACCGTCGACCCATATCTCGCCCGCTTCGGCGCTTGGTACGAGATGTTCCCCAGATCCGCCTCGAACGACCCCTCGCGGCACGGCACCTTCAACGACGTCATCGGCCTTTTGCCTTACGTGGCCGACATGGGCTTCGACATCCTCTACTTGCCGCCGATTCACCCCATCGGAACCAGCTATCGCAAAGGGCCCAACAACAGCCTGGCCGCTCGCCCCGGCGACCTGGGCAGTCCCTGGGCCATCGGCGCCCCCGAAGGCGGACACAAGGCGATCCTCCGCGACCTGGGCACGCCCGAAGACTTCCGACGCCTCGTCGCCGAAGCGAAGAAGCGCGGGATCCAGATCGCCCTCGACATCGCCTTCCAGTGCTCGCCCGATCACCCCTACGTCAAGGAACATCCCGACTGGTTCCGCCATCGGCCCGATGGGTCGATCAAATATGCTGAAAATCCGCCCAAGAAGTATCAAGATATTTACCCAATCGATTTCGAAGGGGAGGCCTGGCAGGGGCTCTATCAAGAACTCCGCGACGTCTTCCTCCATTGGGTCGAGCAGGGCGTGACCGTCTTCCGCGTCGACAACCCGCATACCAAGCCGTTCCGGTTCTGGGATTGGTGCATCGGCGAAATCAAGGCGAAACATCCCGAAGTGATCTTTCTCTCAGAAGCTTTCACCCGTCCCAAGCTGATGAAGTATTTGGCTAAAGCGGGTTTTACGCAGTCTTACACATATTTCACCTGGCGGAACACGAAGGCCGATTTGACCGAATACTTGACCGAATTGACCCTCGAAGAGTGCCGCGAGTACATGCGGCCCAACTTCTTCGCGAACACGCCCGACATCCTGCACGCCTACCTCCAGCACGGCGGTCGCTCGGCGTTCCTCGTCCGGTTCGTGCTGGCAGCGACTTTGAGCCCCGCCTACGGCATTTACGGACCGCCGTTCGAACTCTGTGTCGGCACCCCAGTCCGCGAGGGCAGCGAAGAATACCTCGACAGCGAGAAGTACCAGCAGCGCCACTGGAACTTGGACGATCCGATCACGATCCGCGAGACGATCGCCCGGCTCAACCAGACCCGACGCGGTCATCGAGCGCTCCAGGAACTGACCAACCTCGAATTCTTCGAGACCAACAACGACCAGGTGCTTTATTACGGCAAGGCGACGGCCGACCGGTCGGACGTCTTCCTGGTCGCCGTGAACCTGGACCCGCACCAGACCCAGACCGCCCGGGTTTCGCACCCGGTCGAGTTCCTCGGGGTCGATCCCAGCGGCTATGTCGTCCACGACGTGCTCAGCGATCAGCAGTTCTACTGGACCGGGTCGGACAATATCGTCATCCTCGACCCCAACCAGTGTCCTGCCCACGTCTTCCATGTTCGACAGGCTTGAGCAGGACAGCAGGACGTGAGACCGATCGATGATCGCTGTCGCGCTGCTGGCGATCGATCCCTTCGCTTGGGATCGATCGTTGGAATCACCCAAAGATCGAGATCGTGAGAGAACGCCCTTCCGACAAGGTGGTGACGTGAGGAGGCGATCGGTTGACCTCGCCCGAAGCACTTGCCGTTATCCGGACCGAGTCGATCGCCGGCTCGTTCACCGCACTCATTCAGAACGATCCGGCGTCGGCCCCGTTGTTGGACGGGCTGCGCTCCTACCTCGTTCGCTCGCGATGGTTCGCCGGCAAGTCGCGCTCGATCGCCGGTTTGAGCATCGCCGACGCCGAAGCGCAGGACCGTACCCTCGACGATGGCGCCGTCGTTCGCCTGATGCTCTGGGAGGTCCAGTTCTCCGAGGGGGCACCGGAATGGTATTCCCTCCCGCTCGGTATCATCGATGGCGATCATTCCAGTGAGGATGATGGTATCCGGAGCGGATCGATTCCCGAGTCGGCGCGGATCGCGAGGTTGGAGGAACCGACTGGGCGTTCGGCCTGGCTGTTCGACGCTTCGGCCTCCGGCCCGCTCTGGGACGCTTTGCTACGGGCCATCGACACGGAGGACGTGATTGAGCTGACCAACGGACGGATCGAATCGATCCGGACCAATGCCCTGGTCTCGCGTCGGCCCGAAGGAGGGGATTGGCCCAAGGCGCGGACGGCATCGCTCGAGCAGAGCAACTCGGCAGTCTTGTATGGAGACCGGTTTTTCCTCAAAGCGTTCCGGAAGTTGGAGCGTGGGGTGAACCTCGACTGGGAGATCGGTCGGTTCCTAACCGAGCAGGCGCGGTTCGACCACTGTCCCGCGACCTTGGGCGGGCTCTCTTATCTCGACAAGGCTTCGGACGAGCCGATCACCTTGGCGATCCTTCAAGGGCAGGTCGTGCATCGCGGTTCGGGCTGGGACTACGCGTTGGATCAGGTCGGGGCCTACTATCGGGCGGTGGAGGCGTGTCAGACTTCAGCCCCCGACCTGACGATGGCGCTCGGCGTGGACGAAGCGTCGACGGCCCCGATCCGCGAAGCGCTGGCCTCTTGGACCTCGACGGTCCGGCTCTTGGGGCGTCGGACCGCTGAGATGCATCGGGCGTTGGCTGCCGATCCCGACGACCCGGCGTTCCGACCCGAGCCCTTGTCGATCGTAGACATCGAGTCGGTGGCCTCGGGCGTCGCAACCCAGGTCGACGATGCCGTCTCCGCGTTGATGGCCCGCTCCTCGATGATGCCAGAGTTCGAGCGCGGTTTGGCCGAACGGGTCATCGCGTCGGCGCCCAACATGATGACGCAGCTCGATGCGTTGGCGACAGGGACGACAACCTCAAATGAAGCGGTCAAGATCCGGACTCACGGCGACTACCATCTCGGGCAAGTGCTTTGGACCGGTGGAGATGTGATCATCCTCGATTTCGAGGGTGAGCCGGCGCGGAGACTGGCCGAGCGACGCGCCAAGAAGCCGGCCGTCCGCGACGTCGTGGGCATGGTCCGATCCTTCGGCTACGCCGCCTATGCCGGACTGTTCGCCGTCGCCGATGGCCGTTCCGACCTCCTTGATGCCCTGGCGCCCTGGGCGCGATTCTGGGAGGAGCGGACCGTCCGCGCTTATCTGGACGCCTACGACGAGGCGATCGCGGGCCAAGGGCCGACCGGCCTGGCGATTCCCATCGATTCGCCGTTGGGCCGCGCCTACCTGCTCGAGAAAGCCTTCTACGAACTGCTCTACGAGCTAAACAACCGTCCAACTTGGGTCCGAATCCCCCTCCAGTCGATCGTGGAGGTCTGACGATCTCTGTTCGGGGGACCGATGCTCTCTTGTCGTATCCCCGCCCGGAAAGGCGGATGGGGCGTCACTCCGCAGCGTCACGTTGGGGTGCGGGTGGCTCGAGGGTCCGGATGACCTTATTGTTGTCGAGCGACCAGATGACGACCCGACCGCTGGCGTCGCCGGCGATCAGGAACCGACCGTCGGGGTCGACGGCGAGCGTGTAGGCGTAGTCGGCCAGACCGTCATACGACCGCTTCAGCTTGCCATCGTCGGGGTTCCAGCGGCGCACTTGGCCGTCGCCGTCGGCGCCGAAGACCCCTTGGCCGTCGAGCCAACGGACGGCCGTGATCTGGTTGCCGGCTGGGCGGAAGGTCCGGATCTGCTCGCCGTTCTCCAAGTTCCAGAGCTTGATCACATTGTCAGCACCGGCGCTGACCAGCTTCAAGCCGTCCTCCGACCAGTCGACACCCAGCACGTGGTGCGTGTGCCCCTCGAACGACCCGATCTCTTCGCCGGTTTCGACGTCGACGACCTTGACGAACTTGTCCGCGGCGGTGCTGGCCAGCGTCGAGCCGTCGGGTCCGAAGCGGAGGCCGAAGACGGTGTCGGAGTGAAAGTCGGCGAGTTCGTGGAGGACCCGCTGCGCTTCGACGTCCCAGATGTGGATCGTGCCCGAGCGTGATGGCTCGCCGCTGCCAGCAGCCAACCGTTTCGAGTCGGGGCTAAAGTCGAGGGCGAGGACGCGGAAGACGTGGGGACCGAGCACGCCCTTGTCGGACCAGCCTCCGGAAATCGACCAAACCCGTGCGTCGCCCTTCTCCGAGACAGAGACGAGCCGGCCATCTCCGAGGAACGTCAATCCCATCAACGGTGCCTCAGCGGACCCGTCGTTGGCGCCGGGGTGGTTCAGGACGACGATCCCTTGGCCGTTGTCGAGGTCCCAGACCTTGATCCGCCCCGAAGCGTCGCCGGTAGCCGCTCGGTTCCGCTCGACATCGATCGCGACGAGCTTGACGGCCGCTTCGTGATCGGTCCAAGCACCAAGTTGGTCTCCGGTCTCGCGGTCGTGCAGCCGAACTGTGTCGGTAACGCTGAGGATGTGGTCCTGAGTGGGGTCATACGTGAGGGAGACGACCGGTCTTGAACCATCAATAATCTGCTCGAACGGCTCGCCGGTCCGCGAGATCCAGCGCCGAACCGTCCCGTCCTCGCCTCCGGTCAATAGCAAGGAGGCCGACTCATCAACGTGGAGTGCTCGGATCGGTCCGTCGTGAGCATCGAGGAGATGGGTGGCGGCGATCGGCTCCTCGGGGGCGCCGGTCATCGGGAAGTCCCAGAGTCGAACTGTCCCGTCGTCCGAGGCCGAGGCCAGACCGCAGGCACAGGTGTAGGCCAAGTCGCGGATCGATCCTTTGTGTCCGGCAAGGGTCAGGCGAGGCGGATCGTCCCCGGCCGCATCGGGATCCCAGACTTGAATCGTGCCGTTGACGGACCCAGCGGCGATCGAACCGTCCAACCCGACATCGAGAGCGGTGATCGGAGCGTGCTCGCTCCGAATGGTCTGGATGACGTGGCCGTCCCCAGCGTTACGGATCTGGATGCGTCCTTCGGCGTCGGCGATGACGAGTTGGTCCGGCTCGAGGCCCGAGGCGATTGCCGTGATCGCCGAGTCCGCCTCAACGACGATCGGGCGGCTTGGCGTGACCTGGGGCACGTTCCAGAGCGTCACGTCGCGGTAGCTGCCAGCGGCCAGTGTTCGGCCGTCGGGCGAGAAGCGGATCGACTGGATCAGGTCGCGATGGCCGCCCAGTCGAATCACCGGGATTCCCGATCGCGGATCGACGACCTCGACGACCTCAGCGCGCCCGAAGGCGAGGAACCTGGCCTCGGCCGAGAGGTCGAGGGCGGTCACCGGATGGACCCCGTCGGGAATCGCGCCGAGGGTGACCTGATCCTCCTCGATCTCGTCCATACCGAAGGTCTCGGTATCGTCGACGGCCCCTTGATCGATCCAGAGTTTGATCAGGCCGACCTCCTCGGGCGTCAACGGTTCGAGGTTCGCCTTCTCGATCGGCGGCATGACCGGCTCCATCCGGTGCGAGCCCATGAGATACAGGGTGCTTTGGTCGGCGTTGCCCGGCACGATCGACGGTCCTCGACGGCCCCCCTCCAGCATCAGGGGGACCTCCTCCATGTTGAGGCCGTTCTCAGCCAACGCGCTGTTGTGGCAACCGACACACTTATTGTCGAGGACCTCGATCACTTCAGTGATGAAGCTGACGGGTGTCTCCCGCTCGGGGATCCGCGCGGGGATGGGCTCGGATTCGTCCTCGGGGCGAGTCGAAGCGTGGGTGGGGACGAGGAAGAGGATCGCGAGGGCCAGGCCCATCCCGAGTGCCTGGGGAAGCGTCGATCGTCGTCGAGGGGCGTTCGCTTGTGTGGGTGACACCGGGTCATTCCTTCTCGTGGTCGAGGACGGTCAGGCGGAGAGTCCTAGCGATCCGCAACGGTTCGCCGTCGCGTTCGAAGCGGGCGTGGAGGGTGATCGCGTCGATTTCACCGGGAGGCGCGTCGTTGCCGGCATGGATCACGATCGTCGCTTCGGTCTGATCGGGCGTGAGGGCGATCGGTTCGGCGGTCAGCTTGGCCTCCTCGGGCGCATCGAGCTGAAGAGTGACTGGGCCTTCGAAGCCGTCGAGTCGTTCGACCTGAACGGTCAAGTCGGCCGATGATCCCGGAGTGAGGGTCAAGGGGTTCTGCTTGGTCACCGAGATGTTGGCGAACCGCAACGGGCGAGGCCGAATGGTCAGGAGGACCGTGTTGGATGGGACGTTCAGGGTGACCTTCTTCTTGTCCTTGCCCTCGGGATCCTTGGTGTACTGGTGCTCGCCGTTGGCCTGGAACGCCAAGGTGTAGAGACCGGGCTGAAGGTTGGCTGCTTGGGGCCAGGGCAGGGCGGCTTGATCGGCTTCGACGGCGATCTGGACCGCGTTGAACTTCTGTTTGGGCGGTAAGAAGATCGGCACGATGCCGACCTGGACCGGGGCCTTGAAGCCAACGCGACGCTGGAGCGTGGCGTCGAATTGGGCCGGTTCGCCCTGGACGATCGTGGAACGGCTCGGGGTGACGGTCAGCCGGAGCGGGTCGACCTCCTCAAGAACTCCGAGCACCCCTCCGCGCTCGACGCGAGCGGTGGCTGGTCGGTTGCGACCGGTCGAGGGCCAGACCATCCCGGCGGCCAGGACATCGTGGCGGATCGTCGGGTCGGCCGGAGATAGCCCGGCAGTGTAATCCCAGGTGTTGACTGTCGTTGAGGAACGTCCCTCGAGGACCGCGACCGCCTCCAACTCGATTCCGAAGGCGCCGGTCGTGGCCCGCTCGTCGGCCTCGAAAGCGATCCCGGCGCGGGTCTGATCGGGCCGGATCACGACCGGGTCGGCATGGACCCCCGGGGGTAGTCGTCGGGGGACGATCCGGATCGGACCGGCGAAGCCGTCCAGCCACTGGACCAGCAGCGTGGCGAGAGTTCGACCGCCTCGTCGAATGTTCAAGGCCGAGGGCCGGTTCTCCGAGTCGGCCGGCATCAGGAGGACCTGGAAGTCGGGCCGGGGCAGCCGGATGTTGAGGCGATAGGCCAAGCGGACGTCGCCGCGTCGTGATCCATAGAGGTCGCGGACGACGACTCGATAACGGCCGTCATCGGGGACCGTCCATTTGCCTCGAGCATCGAAAGAGCTGTCGTCGAAGACGATCCCTGCGCCGCTCTGGCGGGTGTCGTCGAGGTTGGCCACATTGCGGACCGAGCCGTCGTCGCGGACCTGTTGGATCGTGACGGCCGGATCGCCCTGAGCGCCGAGCTCCTGCGAACTGGCCTCGATCCAATACGTTTGACCTTTGGCCGCCTCGAAGCGATAGACGTCGATGTCGTCGGGGTTTTGGAACGCCCCTGAGATGTCGACGGGCAGCCTGATCTCCTGGGCCTCGGCGCCGTCCTCGTTGGGCTCGCGCTCCAAGACGATTGGGTCGCGCGCCCAGGCGACGAAGAGCGGGTTGGACGCTTCGCGATCGGTCGTGACTCGGATCTCCCAACCGCGACGGAGCGATTCCCAAGGGGCCAGATGGGTCCGGCCTGGGGACCACGGATCCGGCTTCATCCGCCAAGATATCGATCGGGTGACGAGAATCTGCTCCAGCGGTTGACCATCGAGGGTTACCTCCGCGGCTCGGTCGGCCCCGAGGTTGTGGCCGAAGAGCGTGAATTCGCGGGTTTCCCCGAGGTGGGCCAAGCGCGGGCGGATCGCTTCAACGTAAGGACCGTCATGGACGCGGAGCCGGTACGTGTGATCGACCGAGCCGTCGTAAATCGAGTCGGTCAGGGCGATCCGGTAGCGACCGGCTTCCAGGATCGGCAGGCGGACGACCGGGTCGAGCCCCTCGTCCCCGAAACTCTCGACCATCAGGCGCCCATTTGGGTCGTAGACCCGAACGACCGCATCGAGCCGCGAGTCGATCCGGTCGGCTTCGACCTCAATCAGGATGGTCCGGCCTGGCTTAGCCTCGAAGACGAACTGGTCGACGTCGGTCCCCTCGAGGATCCGCCCGTTGACGATCGTATTGAGGGGGATCGCCTCGGCCTGCTCGGGCGTCGAGTTGGGCTCGGCCTCGAGGCGCTCGATCCCCCGAGCGACGACGAAGGTCCGAGGGTTGCTGAGGCCGAACCGACCGAAGACGCGGACGTCGTGATGGCCCAACGGCGTGCCCGGTTCGACCGCGACCCGGAATCGGGTCCCTTCAATGTGATCGGCGCGAAGGCCGGCGTGATCGAACCAGAGCCGATTCACATCCTCCAGGTCGGTCCCGTTGAGGGTGACCTCGACGCTGGTCCCCCAGGCGGCTCCGGGGGGATAGAGGCTCTGTAACCGTGATTGGGGCAACTGGGCCGCGGCGGTCGTCGCCGCGACGAGCCCAATCAACAGGGTGGCGATCGGGATGGCTCGGCCCCATCGCGGACATCGGTTCGAGTCGTCAGGCGCATCAAACATGGGCGTGCGGCGTCTCGGGTTGGAGTGAAAGATCGAAGCCGCATGGGTGCGGCCGGGATCCAACGTTGAGAGCAGGTTTCGCCGAAATCCAACAAAAGTCGAGCGTAGTGTCGCGCTTGCCGGCCTGCAAGACTGGGACATGTCGGTCGACTCGACTTCGAGCGCTCGACAATCCCAAGGTATTGCCGCCTTCACGTGTCGAGCGTCTCCGGTCCGTCCGCGAAAACCAAAGGGATATAATGAGGACGACCTCGCCATCGGCACGGACGACCCGGGCCGAGCCGTTCGAGGCCTTTCCGCTCACGTTGCTGACCTCGAGACCTGTCTATGAGCACCGGAATCGCAGAGATCGACGACGCCTTGGAAGCACTGCGCGCGGGTCGGGTCGTGATCGTCGTTGACGACGAAGATCGCGAGAACGAGGGGGACTTCGTTGTCGCCGCGCAATACGCCACCCCCGAGACGATTCAGTTTCTGGTCGAGCATGCGCGGGGCCTGGTCTGTATGCCGATCCTGCCCGAGCTGGCCCGTCGGCTCGATCTCCGTCCGATCGAGCCGGACCATCGCTCGCGTCTTCAAGGGACCCACCACGGGACGCCCTACACCGAGTCGGTCGACCACGTGCAGAGCGGAACCGGCATCAGCGCTTCGGCACGAGCGCGGACGATCCAGGCGATCCTCGACCCGCAGACTCGTCCGGAAGACCTCCGACGGCCCGGCCACCTATTCCCGTTGGTCGCCAAAGAGGGTGGGGTGCTCCGACGCGCCGGTCATACCGAGGCCGCCATCGATCTGATGCGCTTGGCCGGGCTCCAGCCGGCGGCGGTCATCTGCGAGGTGCTCGACGGGACCGGAGTGGCGAGCCGTCAGAAGCTCCAGGAGATCTCGAACCAGCATGATCTACCGATCGTGGCCATCGAGACCCTCATCAAGTATCGGCGACGCGTCGAGAAGCTGGTCCGACGGCTGGTCGAGACCCAGATGCCCACCCACTACGGCGAGGGACGCCTGATCGTCTACGAGGTTGATCATGAGCCGGAAAACAACCCCATGGCCCTCGTCTTCGGTGACCTCCGCGCCGCCAACGCACCGTTGGTTCGACTCCACTCGTCCTGTTTCACCGGCGACCTTTTGATGTCGCTGCGTTGCGATTGCGGTGACCAACTGCATTTGGCCCTGGCGATGATCGGCCAGGAAGGCGTCGGCGCCCTGATCTATCTGCCCCAGGAGGGGCGTGGGATCGGCCTCGTCGAGAAGATCAAGGCCTATGTCCTGCAAGATCGCGGGCTCGACACAGTCGAGGCCAACGTCGAGTTGGGGTTCAAGGCCGACCATCGCGACTACGGGATCGGCCTCCAGATCCTCCAGGATCTCGGGATCCGGAAGGTCCGCCTGCTGACCAACAACCCCAAGAAGACCGAGTCGTTCGTCATGAACGGGCACGGCCTGGAGGTGGTCGATCAGGTGCCGATCATCGCCCCGCCACACGTCCATCGGGCGCGCTACATGGCCGTCAAACGGGATAAACTCGGCCATCACTTGCCGCCTGAGGACGACGCGTCGGTGACCGTCGATCTCGGCGAATCTTCCTGAACGACCGATCCTCACCCCATTCCCGGAGCCAAGGAGACCCGTCATGCACCCGACCTCCCGATTCGTCAGGGTCTTTGGGATCGCGGTCGCCGTCGGGCTGGCCGTCCTCGCGGCGATGCCGAGATCGTTACAGGCCCAGGATGTCGAGCCGAGCCCGGCGATCGAACCGGAGGCCGTCGAGACCCTCCGCGCGATCCAATCGGCGTACCAGGCCCTGGAGGGTTATGGTGATCAGGGGCAGGTCATGTTGGTCATGGAGGAGGGCGATCGTCGCTTCGAGGTGCGCTTCGAGGCCCGGACCCTCTGGATCGGTCCGGAGACGCTCGATCTCGCGACCTCCTCGGTCCAGCTCAACGCCGAGTCGGGCGCGATGACGATCCGGCTCCGCGGCCTCCGCCAGTTCGAGCGGATCCCCGCCCCCGAGCCGATCCGCTATGAGGCCCTAATCCGCAGCAACACCGCCATCGAGACCTTGCTCGCCGCACCCGACACCTTGCCGCTCCGGATCCTCCTCCAACTCCTAATCGACCCCGAAGGCGTCGATCCGCTTCTGCTTGAGGCCGATGCTCTATCAGCTAGCGGCCCGGACACCCTCAGCCTGAGCCTGGTCAACCAACCGACGATTCGGATCACACGAGACCCAGAGACCGGCCTGATCGCCCGGATGGCCTTGGGGGATCAGGAGGAGCGTCAGACGATCGCCACGTCGGTCCCCGGCCGCACGCTCCGCGTCGTCGAGTTGGTCTGGACCAGCGGCGCGATCACAACCGACCGGCTCCGTATCGCGGATCGGATCCGCTCCGAGCAGCCCGAAGGATACACACCGATCGCCAAGCTGGACGAAGCCGTCGATCCGAACCGGGATGGCCCCGCCAAGCGTCCCAGTCCTCTCGAGGCGCTGATCGGTCAGCCCGGCCCGCTCTTCAGCGTCCAGGAGTTGCAGCCTGACGGGTCGCTCATACCGGTGACCGACGCTGACTTCCGGGAACGCATCCTGGTCCTGGACTTCTGGGCGACCTGGTGCGGCCCGTGCCTCCGCGAACTCCCCGAGATCGCCGCGCTGATCGAACGCTTTGAGGACCGAGACGAGCCGGTCCCCCTCACGGTGCTGGCGGTTAGCCTGGACCGCGGCCCGGATGCCGAAGCGGTCCGGCCGTTGGTCCAGGACACGCTCGCTGAACGGCAACTGGACCTGATCGGCGGCCCGATCGGTCGAGTGGCCCTGGACCCGCTCGGTGTGATGGGCCGCGTGTTCTCGATCCAAGCCTTACCGAGCCTGGTCTTGGTCGCGCCGGACGGAACCGTTCGACACGTCCACGTAGGGTTCGATCCAGAGATTGCGGCAACCCTGGAGCGAGAAATCAATGCGATCTTGAACGAGGATGAACCGGCCTTCGAGGGCCGCTAGCATCCGCGCGAACGTTCGCGAACACATGCGTACTTCTGAGTTTTTGTAATTCATTTCGCTAGACGGCTCGGCTCGCCGGCGCTATCCTTGTGACGACATGGGTTCCTCAGCAGACCGTGACGGTGCTTGAGGCCCTCAACCAAGCGGGACCGTTTCAGAGAGGATCCGGTCGCGCTGGACGCTGCCGTCTACTCCGGTATGGGTCATTTGCGGGACTCATCAGACGCGTTGATGCCGAGATGAGACCTGGGTTCTTGTGGAGATCGGCCGTCCCCATCGCGTCACCCTATACGAGCAGAGTCCTTGCGTGGGGCGATGCCATCATGCTCGGGCGTGGCCGGTAGACAACGAGGTGTGCTCGGCTCGTTGATCTCGGACAACGGGGGACGCGGAGCACCCATGACCCGCGTAAAGTGATTGAGCCACCGAGGTTCCGGGTCCTGGTTAACCTCAGCTCAATCTCTTCTGTCGGCCGTCCCCCAACCCGGTCGACAACTCAACGACGCGACGCTCACATACAACCTGGATTCCCCAGCCACATCGTGATGTTTGTGGCCCAAGAGATCGGTTAAGCCCACAACTTCTTTGGACGTTCCCTCGGGTTGGGCATCGGCTTTCCTCGCCGCCCCGGCTCCTGCGGACGCATTCTCCGGAGTGTTCCAGCGATGACCCGCATGACCTTTCCCCCGGCGCGCGAGATGGCCCAGAACTGGGTCGGTTGCTTGGCCTGGTATCGCGACCATAAGAACGACGAGCACCTCGAGGCGTTGGTCGAAGAGGCCTTCTTCTTCGCCGTCTTCCGGCTCAGCCCTGACTTCGCCGACGACTCCGTCTGGATCGACTCCCCGGTCTCCTTCACGCAACGGACCAACTTCCTGCTCACCCTGGTTGATCGCGGGGTCGTGGTTCGTCGCGAACATCAAGGCAAGATCATCTACGAGGCGATCCCGGGCGCTGAGGAATGGGCCGAGGACTGGTCATCGCGCCACGAGTCGCTCCGCAAGTACCGTGAACCGGTCTTAGAGATGTTGGCCGCCCTACGCCATCACCGATCGCGGCTCAACGCCGTCTGATCAGATCGATCGTCTCACGCTGCGAATCCCTCGACCGACTTTCCCCATCCCGGCTCGAGGGGCCAGCAGAGACTCATCACGATCCATCCCTCGCTCCTCATGCAAGATAGGCTCTCAGCTCGCATGATCGGCCGGTTGTGGGCGGTTTTCTCAATCTCCCGCCTCAGATTCGACGCCTCCAATCGTTCCGCCTCGATTCATGATCAAGAAAGACCACCACGGTTCGAATAACCTCGCGAACGGCCCGTTCTGGTCGCGTGCGCTGCCGCTGGAGTCGGAGACCAGCGCGTTTGTTTTGGTCAACGCACTGGACCTTATGGTGACCTATCTTTTGCTCTGGCGCGGGCCAGAGTTCCTCGAATCGAACCCGCTAGCGGCGGCGATCTTGAGCCGCGCCGGATTTCGAGGGCTGATCGCGTTCAAGTTCGCGATCGTTGCGATGGTCTGCCTGATCGCTCAGACCATCGCGCTGAAGCAGATTTTGACCGCCCGGATCGTGCTGTTGGCCGGCACGATCGTCGTCGGCCTGGTCGTAGCCTATAGCGTGGTCCTCGGGTTCCGCCATGGATGAGGGTCGGCCCTTGGTCATCCGCGAAGCCCAATGGACCGACCATCTCGCAAGGCTCGCTCGGCGGATCAGAGGAGGCTCTTGCGGAGCACCTCGCCGGCGCGATCGAACTCGGGTTGCCAGTGGATTTCGGGCGATCCATCCCGCATGCAGTCCCGGAGTTTGATCAGCGTGTTCCGCGCCATGTGCGGGCAGTTGTTGCACGCGCAGGAGATCCCCGGCACTGGCAAGTAGGTGTGCTCGGGCAGTCGGGCCTGCAGTTGCCAGAGCATGTTCGCCTCGGTGGCCACGAGGAAGGTGTGCGGCTCCTCGTGCGCGGCGACGAACCGGATCATGGCTTCGGTCCCCCCGACGAACTCGCTCTGCTCTCGGATGTTGGCCGGGCATTCCGGGTGCGCGATGGTGGTCGCCTCGGGATAGCGCCTCTTGAGCCGAACCAGGTCGTTGACGCTGAAGACCTCGTGGACGACGCAACTGCCCGGCCAGAGGATCATCGGCCGACCCGTAACCTCGCTGAGATACTGGCCGAGGTGCTGATCGGGCACGAAGAAGACCTCGTCCTCTTCGGGGATCCGTTCGATGATCTCGCGCGCGTTGCCCGAGGTGACGACCCAGTCGCAGAGCGATTTGACGGCGGCGGTGCTGTTGATGTAGGTGACTGTCTGGAAGCGTCGTCCCTCGGCGCGGAGTTGATCCTGCCTCCGTTTCAACGCGGGCGCCGGACAGCTATCGGCGAGGCTGCAACCGGCACGAAGGTCGGGTAGCAGCACGCGTTTCTCTGGATTGAGGATCTTGGCCGTCTCGGCCATGAAGTGGACGCCGCAGAAGACGATCGTGCCGCTCTCGACGCGTGTCGCCTCGCGGGCCAGTTTCAGGCTGTCCCCGGTGATATCGGCCAGATCTTGGATCTCACCGTTCTGGTAATAGTGGGCCAGGATCGTGACGTCCTCGCGGCGCTTCAGCTCATCGATCTCGTCATAGATCTCATCGGGAGCGATCGTGGTCATCAGGGATGTCATCGGACCGGTTCCTTGTTTTTTGTGTGGCGGAGGAACAACCCACATTCGAGGGACCCCAACACCATGCGTTGGCTCCGAGGGCTCTGACGCGCGATCCTGCTTGGCCTCCGGCCACAATCAATCCGGGATCGGATCGGTCGCGCGCGGCGAAGCATCCTATCGTGGCTGCTGGACGCCTTTGGAGACGTCCGCTGACAGAGTCTTCGTCGGATGCGGACGGATCTCGAAGGGTCGTGACAACGATCCTCGACTCGTCTGACCGCATCGGGCACCTTGCGAATGATCTGGTAATTGTACGAAGCCCCGGTTGGTTCGGAAAGCGTCTGGTGTCGCGGTGCACTTCAGCGAGCCATCCTCGCGATATAGCGGTTCGTGGGATTGGAAGTCGTCGATGAAATCCGATGTGTCTTTCGAACCACCAAACTTCGTCGTTTCGCGGCATCGGTCACACTGAGTTACCCCAATCACCATCCCGCCTCGATAGGCCACCTTCCGAAAGGAATGATCCTGTGGACGGACCTCCCGAGAACGCTCCGAACCGTCGTCGTCGTGGCGAGAAGCCCTTTGACGTCACCCTCAAAGCGCTCATCACC
>CAZSSM010000099.1:0-24767 GCA_964609385.1 uncultured Planctomycetia bacterium | reverse complement strand
GTTGGAAGAACCTCGGCGACTCGGGGTATCCCGATCGGATCGCCTGGCTCCGAACTGCGGCCGAAGCGCATCCTGAGTTCGACCTCGACCGAGTCGGAATTTACGGTGGATCGGCCGGCGGTCAGAACGCCCTGCGCGGGCTGCTGATGCACGGCGACTTTTATCAGGTCGGCGTGGCCGATTGTGGCTGCCACGACAATCGGATGGACAAGATCTGGTGGAACGAACTCTGGATGGGCTATCCGATCGGTCCGCACTACGAGGAGCAATCCAACGTCACGCAGGCCCATCGGCTCACCGGCAAATTGCTGCTGATCGTCGGGGAGGTGGACCGCAACGTCGACCCGGCCTCGACGCTCCAGGTCGTCGATGCCTTGATCCGCGCAGACAAAGACTTCGACCTACTGCTCATGCCAGGTGTCGGTCACAGTGCGGCCGGGACACCCTACGGAAGTCGACGGCTCAAAGACTTCTTCGTCCGCCACCTCCATGGCGTTGAACCCCGTCGAGCCGTCCCCCACTGAGTTCAAGCGAATCGGTGATCGCGAGGATCGGCCATTTCCAACAGAGCTTTGGGGATCAGCCCGGCTGCAACGGCCCCAAACTGCCTGAGCCGGGCCGTGTCGATTCCCCATCGCGAACCCCTTCGCCATCGATCGATGGCGTGGGCGGTCGCCATAGACAAACTAGGGAGAGTCGGTGTCGATGGTTCGGTCATCTCGTGACCTCACGAGAAGGCTTGGCCGACGTAGTCTACGGGATCCAACTTTCCGCCCATCGACCCGTTCCCATCGGCATCGACGTCACACATGAGCCACCCTGCCCGGAGAGAACGGGCGGCTCTCGATCTGATCCAGGGGCGGGTTGGTGTCCGCCCCGCGAAGGCTCCAATCACGTCTTTCGGTTCGAGGTCACGCCCGCCATGGCCTCGCGCGTTTCGACGCCCGTCGGATGGCTCGTACGGCCAGGCCAACGTCTTCGACGACCTGGAAGTCGAACATGCCGGCGATGATGAAATCGGCGCCGCCCACGTAGGCGAAGCTGAAGCCGATCCGGGCTGGGACCGCTCCGGCGGCCATCACTTTGAAGGCGAACCACGGCTGGGAGACGGTCTGCATGTAGGCGATCGTCCGCTCGGGGTCGAGGCAGAACATGTTGTCGTGGTAGCCGTCGTGGTCGCGGCTGCGTGGCTGGTACCAGCACCAGGGCTCGCGGGCCTCCTCGGGGGTGGCCGACCAGTAGGTGTCGGGGTGCAGCGTCTTGACGTAGAAGTCCGGGTCGAGCCCCTGCTCTTCGCTGGCGATCGTGGTCTCCAGGGCGTGGCTGCCGATGCCCGCCGGCAGGCCCTCGGCCTTGATCAGCTCGACGGCGCGGGCGACCGGGTCGAGGTCGCCGTACATCGTGCAGCGGTCGGAGACCTCGCCATGCGTGTACAGGGCGCAGGCGCCTCGGTCGATCAGGCCGCGGATCTGATCCCGGACCTTCACCTCGTCCGGATCGGGATGGACACAGACCATCACATCGATCGTCCCACCGCACTCGCGATATTTGGCCAGCACGTCCATGCTCGAGGGCGAGATCTGGATCATCGAGATCCCGCTGGCCTCGGCCAGCGCCAGGGTCTCGAAGACCTTCTCTTCGGTGTTGTACGCCCGGAGCAGGTTGGAGACGTACAGGAGATCCCGACTGTGGGCCCAGCCGCCGATCAGGTTGCCTCCCATGATCAGCCGGCTGATCGACAACGAGCCGAGCTTGCCCTTCGAGAGGGTTGGGCCCGAATACGGCTCCGGTCCCGAGCCCGTTTCTGAGGCGGGTCCTCCCTGGCCCGCCGTGCCGTCATCGATCGCCTTGCCGAGGATCCGTTCCTCCAGGCTCACCATTGCACCGACACCCGCAGCCCCCGCGAGGGCCGCGTTCAAGAATTGCCGCCGACCGGCTCGATCCGACATATTATGGCCTCCTTGGATTCGACTCGCTCCGAGTCGAATCGCATCGACAGGTGGCCCGATCCTCGATCGACGAGGAGGTCGTCGACCACCCCGACTCCCAGTATGCCACTCCCGGAGATTCCGAACAAACAGATTCGCCGAGCCAACAACCCAACGGAGCCCGGTCGTCGTCCAGACTCCCCCCCAAGATCTTCTCGGCGATTTCCGGACTCTCTCGAGAGTCGAAGTGGACTCGAAACGGACCTCAGTGAGACTCGACCCGGCCTTTCATCTCGTCGGGTTCATAAACCTCTCGGATTCGGCGCTGCGGTGCCTGGTAGTGGCCATGATATTTCAGGATCAATAAAGCGGAAGTTCGATGTCGGACGCTGTTCCTTCAACGATGGTTTTCGGGACTCCTATCATCGGAGCCCCGTTTCTCGTCGAAAAACTTTGAATTACCGTCCCGGTTGATATCCCAAATTCTCGGTCTCTCTATTGAAACGAGCCATTGGGTCTTGCGACAGATCGATCAATATGATCATTTAAGTCAAATTTATTAAAATTTTGCATCTTGGTTTCATCGGCACGTACCTTGTCGGGCGCGTTTATCCTTCTTCCTGCCCGTTCTTGGCTCGATGTGGTGAGCTAGTCCAACACCTACGCCGCAACCCGATGAGGCCAACAACACCAATGGAGAGAAGCTCAAACGTCGCCGGCTCGGGAATGGCTGTAATGCTCAGGTCATCAAAGTAGACGCGATGGTTAGGGATGTTGAGAACCACCATCTCGACCCGGCTTAATTCAGTGCCCGGGTTCGAGAACGATGCAGATGCGATGAATTCTCCGTCCACGAAGGCTTCCTGAGTCTGATTAGCGAAATCGAGTACATGTTCAAGGACGAACCATCTGCCGACCTGAACGGGAACGAACCCGATCCCGCCGTCTCTCAGGCCCAGGGTAGCCCCTAGGCCCAGAGTACCCTCTCCGTTTACCACTGAAATCTGACCAAGGAAATCATCGTCAACGTCGTCGCCGAAAGTCGCGTGTGGCGTAACAAAGAAGCCTTCTTCAAGGAGGTCGTCGTCGTCGGACCCATCGATATATACAGCCTGTCGAACCACAACCACTGGTTCCGAGGTGGAGAAGGGGCCGAATTGCTGTGCAAATTCATTGATCCCATCGAACTCCACCGCTTGAGAGCCGCTTCTCGAGAAATTCGACGTGACTTCCGCGACGCCAAAGAACGGTGCAACCCAACCGTCTTGTCCGTCAAGCGGCCCCACCGAATATGTCGGTTCCTCGTAACTCGTTGAGAACAGGACATCGGCGGAGGCCCATTCCGGGGCGGTGGCGAGCGCCAGGCCAGACAGGAAAGCCATTGCGCGGCTTCCGCGATGAACCAAAACAGACAGCTTTTCAAACATGCGTATCACCTTTCAATTGGTCCAAACTCACGACGAATTGGGCGGAATTTCGTTTCGGCAGACCCGACCGTTCTCCTCCACTTGAGTCACACGAGGCTTAAACCGGGCTTTACTTGTTAGATTCGGGGATGCCGATTCCACAGCGGTCCGGATAGGCGGGGCGTTGTGGGGGCGTGAACGGGTTTCGCTCGATCTCGGCCAGCATCTGCCTGATGGCTTCGTCGAGCTGGGGATCCCCGCCGTCGACCATCTTCGCGGGGTCGTCGATGACCTCGATATCCGGCTCGACGCCGTGTCCTTCAATCCCCCACGTCCCATCGAGTTCGTAGAACGCGAACGATGGTGCGTTGACACCCCCGCCGTCGATCAGTTGTGGATACCCGCCGATACCGATGACCCCTCCCCAGGTCCGCGTTCCGATCAGCAGGCCGAGACCTGCTTGCCTGAAGTGGTAGGGGAACGAGTTCCACTAAACGGGGCCGGTCGAGTGAGTCGAGTTCCCTGGTTTCCGAGTTTTTTGTCCGTGGTCGGGAATCAAGACTGTCTTGCGTTTGATACTCGTGATACTCGCCCCAAAAGATTGGGCTTTGGCCAACGGCGAACGGGCTGCAGTTCCAGCGGGCCAAGCTGAAGCACCGCTACCTGTCAAATCATTATGCGGTCGGCAAGTGTTATGAGCTGCGTCACCTCGCTGACAGTGAGCGAGAGAAGCTAGAGGGTCATCTTCGTCGTCACCCGGAAGTGTGCGAGTCGATCGGTCCGCATCCGAACATCGCGAGCAACCTTACTGCGGCCTGGGTCGAAGAGCGGTGGTGGGTGATCGATCGGTGGGACGAGGGTCCGACGTTGGCCGAGCGGATCGCCGAGGGGCCACTGCCCCGGCCGCTGCTGAAGAAGGTGATGCGGGGCGTGGCGGAGGGGCTGCTCACGCTGCACGGTCAAAAGATGGTGCGCCGGGAGTTGACGCCCAAGCACATCGTGCTGGCTGAGCGGGACCGAGCGGTGCTGACCGATTTCGAGCTGGCAAAGCTGCTCGAAGGGGGGCCGACCGTGTCGCCGGCGGAGTGGCCGGACGACCCCTACCGCGCTCCGGAAGTTTCCGGCGAGACGACCGTGACTCCGGCCGCGGACGTCTATTCCTGGGGACGGATTTTTGCCGATGCGGTGCTGGGTGGCCTGCCCGATCGCGGCAAGGAGGAGTCGTCGCTAAAGAATGCCGAGTTGCCGGAATCGCTGACCCGGGCCATCGGGACCGCGACGAAGCTGCGCCCGTCGCAGCGGACGGTTGGCCTCGTCGAGTTGGCAGTGGCGGTGGGGTCGTGGTGATGAGCGAAGACGACGACTTCGATTTTGACCTCGACGCCATCTTGGCCGAGCAGCCTCGGCCGGAGCCAGCAGAGCAAGCACCGCCCAATAGTTCGGTTGAGTCGTCCGAGGGCCCTTCTTCAGGCGGACACCGGCGGTTGAGCGTTCACGCGTTGGGCCAGTACTACTTCTGCGGCCGGGCCGGCGTGCTCGCTCAAGAGATCGGGGACGAGCGTGATGTCGACGACCTGACACCGAGATGGGACTACCTGCCGAACTTCACGCTCGAACTGATCGAAGAGGAGCTTGGTCGTCAGTTCAAACGGCTGGCAATCGCCGTGGTGGCGACGCTGGTCGTGCTGGCGATCGTGGTCGCGGCGATGTCACGCGAGAGCCCCGTGGTGGTGTCACTGGGCGCGGTGGGGCTGGTCGGCTCGCTCTACTTCGTCGTGCAGTCGGGGCAGGTGATTTTTACGCTGGCCGGACGTCGGTGGGCCGCATTGCATGCTCCGATCCGCGAGCCGAGCCCACGCATCGAAGCGCCGGAGCCGGTGGACTGGTGGAGCATGCGTCGTGCGGGGTTTGAGCCACGCGAGTTGGAGGAGCCGCTCCGGCATCCAGGTGTTCCGATTGAGGGCTCACCCTGGCGGGTGCTGGAGCGGGACAGCCTCCGCATCCCGGTCATCCGGAGCGGCGGCGAGAAGCTTGGACCGAAGCGGGGGTGGCGTTCGGAAAGCACTCGATCCGGCTTACCGCCTATGCCGTGCTGCTGGAGACGACCGAGCACGTGCAGTCTCCGTACGGTCTGGTCTTCCCGATGGACTCGCACCAGGGCCTGGCGGTGCCGCCGCCGCCGAGCCTGAAAGCGGGCACGGTCGAGCTGGCGACCCGATTCCAACAAGTGCTGCGTCACTCGCAGTCTGGCGATGCCCAGCCGCCGCGTCCTGAGCAGCGGAGCCGGTGCAGCCGATGCCCGCACGGGAAGCCGGAGCCGATCAGCTCTAGCCAGATCAAGGAAACGCGGGACGCAGGAACAACACTGCTCGTGCTGGAGAACGCCCGGGAGGAGACCTTTCATTGTGTCTGCGGCGACCGGTTCGGCACGGCTCCCCCGCACGCGGAGATCCTGTCTCGGCAATTGAGTGACCGGGTCGAGTCATTTCCCTTAGGGGTCCGGGATGATTCGGAGCGTGTTCCCCCGGGAAGTTTGGAGCACACTGAAGTGACGTCGGTCGAGTGTCAGCACGGTGTCAATCTCTTCACGTTCGGCGAGCCAGAGGAGCGTGGCATCGGCCAGATCGATCTGCTGGTCTCCGTACCGACGCAGGACCGCAGCGATCGGCGGAACATCGGACGCGTGCAAGTCGGCGAGGACGAGGTCCCCTTCCGTGACCGCCGTAAGCATGTCCGCTCGGAACCGTAATCGTTTGCCGATCAAGTAGGCCGCCTCGGTAAGAACTGGCCAGCAGGTCAACGCCTTCCCGAACGGAATGTTTTCCATGGCATGAACGCAGGCGTCGTGATTGGCGTCGGCTGGGTTGTAGAGGGCGATGAGCGGCCCGGCGTCGACGAGCACGGCTTCACCGGTCATCTTCGCCGAAGCCCTCCAGGTGAGCGGGATTGGTGCTGAGGTCGGGCGGGGCGTCGGTCATGGTGCCGAGCAGTCTTCGTTCCCGAAATCCGTCCAACGCAGACCGTCCCCCCGACCGTGGTATGGCAGGCTCAGCAGCCGACTGCCTGTTGGCCAACTCGCTTGCCAGCCGCTCCCGCTCGTCGGGGGTGAGCTGCTGGGCGAGTTCGAGCACCTTGTCGTAAGTCGTCGGTTCCATTGGCGTGACCTCCCCGATCCAGCCAAGTATTCGTCTGCCCATTCTGGACGTGTGGCGGCAGTTTCTCGGCCTCTGTCGAATCCGTCAGAAAGTCCAATGCGAAGGAAGTAGCTGTGCGGCGGACGGCGAAGAGCCGCTCACCTGGAAAGAGGCTCATTGTTCTGGAGGAAATCGCGATGACTGCTTCAAAACTCCACTTTATGTGTCTGCTCTCTGCGGGCTTCTTTTCACTAATGTCGACTCCCGTGATGGGCGAGATGGATCCGGCCACCGAGCCAACCGACACGATCACCACATCGGACCGTGCCGTCATCCAGACCGACGAGGCGATCGGCATCGCCTTCGCAAGAGAAGTTGACCTCAACCCAATGCTGGTGGGCTTCGTGAAGGCAGGACTCTTCCACGCCGTCAATCAGGAACGCGATTCAAAGATGACCCAGACGATTTTCGTCCCGTCGCCAAGACACCTGAAGAGCAACGCTTTCCAAAAGCTGTTATCGGAAAAGGAGACGCAGCCGCTCATTGACTTCCTCCGCTGCCACGTGATGTATGGCAAGACGACGGACGAGAGTTTCCGCGATGGCGGTTCAGCTTTGGTGTGGATGAGAGACGGCGACCGACACCGCCGGGTGAAGATCGGCATGGATGAGCACGACCGCCTGACCGCCAACGGGTTTGCGGTGCTGAAAACCATCGAGTCTCCAAACGGGGTGATCCACGTCATCGACGGGATGTTTGATGCGTCACGCCCGGCGGATTAGTTCTAAACTGGAGACGCGGCTCGGTCCTGGATCGTGCGGCTGGCCGCTCGCACAGCGGGCCTCAGACGCAAGGAACCAGCCGCGTCCCGCATGACTCCTCTCCGAACGAATGCGTCACCGTTGATTTGGCATTATTCGGTTTGTGAATCACCGAAAAGGCTCTCTGCACGGTGTTTGCCTGAGTCGGGTTGAAGTATCGCGTATGGTAGCCTCGACCCTTCGCTTGCGTTCTGACAGGCAGTCTGACAACTCATTCGACTCAGCGAAATCTCTTATCGTTCAGCGTTCGTGAATCACCCAGCTTAGTGCAGGTTTGTCGATCGGTCGACCGCCTTCCGTCGCGACCAACGCCCCGCCCAGTCGGCCAGCTACCGGCCAAGCGGTCCCAACCGCCGGCGTGGACGGAACTGGTCGTGGAGCACGTCGGCAGCGTCAAGCCAAACAGAACGGGTGGCAAACCGGTCATCGGGATTGAGCGCGAGTGAGACGCTCAAGAAATCATCGATCGCGATCAGCGCTCGAATTGGCCAGCGGCGGCGACCGGGGATGAAATCAGAGGCGGGACGCAGGGCACGCTCGAGCTCGACGCGGAAATCGGGGAGCCCTGCGCGGCCGCCGAGCCCCTCGTAGGGGATCTCGCCGGTCACCATCTCGTGCAGCACCATGCCGAGCGGGTCTCGCGGAGCGAACACACGGATAGCCTCCGAGAAACATAATTATGATCATGTCTAAATATTTTAGATTTTCTGGCTTTTTGTGAACAAAATTTTACATGATAAATTAAACTGAACTATCAAAACTGCACGGCAGTCAACGGCCCTCTTTGTTGGCCTCGGGCTTGTCGGGAGCAAAAGCGACGATCCCGGCACGGTTTCGTGGTCCTCTCGGCCTGACGGATTGTTGAGTCGTCGATTATGTTGATCGTTTCGGAGAAATCCGCGCATCTACGGTCTCGTGGAGACGCTCCTCGGGACTTACCGCTCCGGATGAAGGATCGGTTACCATCCTGGATGGGACGGGAGCGGACGTTCCGCGACCGGGATCGCCTCCGCGGTGAGGTCGGGCGACGGTCAAAGATCGGGAGCGATGGCGATGAACCGGACGGTCCATGCGGTCGCGACGATGGATACGAAGGGCGAGGAACTCGCCTTCGTGGCGCAATGCCTGAAGGCGGCAGGGGTTGCGGTCACGATGGTGGATGTCGGCACGGGCGGGCCACCGACGGTCGAGCCGGATGTCTCGCGCGCGCAAGTGCTCGAGGTGGCCGGGCGGTCGATCCCGCAGAGCGCCGATCGGGGGGCCGCGGTCACCGCGATGGGCGATGCGCTCGGCGCCTTCCTCCAAGCCGAGGTGGCCTCGGGACGAGTCGCCGGCGTGCTCGGGCTCGGAGGCAGCGGGGGGACGGCACTCGTCACCGCCGCCATGCGCCGGCTCGTCATCGGCCTGCCCAAGCTCATGGTCTCGACCGTCGCCAGCGGCGACACATCGAGCTACGTCGATTGCACCGACATCCTGATGATGCCCTCGGTCGTCGACGTCGCCGGGCTCAACCGCGTCTCCCGGCCGATCCTCGCCAATGCCGCGCACGCGATGGCCGGCATGGTCTCGCATACCATCGACGCGGTCGAGGAGCGGCCGACGGTCGGGATGACGATGTTCGGCGTGACGACGCCCTGCGTGACCGCCGTCCGTCAACGCCTCGAGGACGAGGGCTTCGATGTCCTCGTCTTCCACGCGACCGGTACCGGTGGCCGGGCGATGGAACGGCTCGTCGAATCCAGGCTGATCCAGGGCGTGCTCGACATCACCACTACCGAGGTCGCCGACCAGGTCGTCGGTGGCGTCTTCCCCGCTGGTCCCGAGCGGTTCGAGATCCTGCTCCGAAAGCAGGTCCCACTCGTCATGAGCCTCGGCGCCCTCGACATGGTCAACTTCGGCGCGAGGGTGACCGTCCCCGAGCGGTTCCGCGACCGCAACCTCCACGTCCACAACGCCCAGGTCACCCTGATGCGGACGAACGTCGAGGAGAATCGCCTGGTCGCGCACTGGATCGCGAACAAGCTCAATCGGTCCGTCGCGCCCTTGACGATCCTGGTCCCCGAAGGTGGCGTCTCGCTGCTCGACACCCCCGGGCAGCCGTTCCACGACCCCGAGGCCGACGCGACGCTGTTCGACACCCTCGAGGCGAAGGTCGTCCAGGACGAGACGCGGAGGATCGTCCGGCTTCCGTCCAACATCAACGCCCCCGATTTCTCCGCAGCGATCGTCGATCAGTTCCTAACGCTCTGGCGGAACAAGGTACCCATCGAAAACTAATGCATGTTTGATTTTGTAGAGCATGTCGCGTAAATCTTGGCGGATCTGTGAAGCTAGGATCGACTTGAATGAAATAGATCGTACAAATATATCTTAAGGAGTCGAGGCCGGATCCTGTCAATGACGAGGCTTCATTTGTGAACTTTTTTACCGGAGCGAAGACTCATGGCGGAATCAAAGGACGCGATCCTCGGTCGGTTGCGGGCGAAAGTGGCTGGGGGCAAGCCGATCATCGGCGGCGGCGCGGGCACCGGCATCAGCGCGAAGTGCGAGGAGGCCGGCGGGATCGACCTCATCATGATCTACAACTCGGGCCGCTATCGGATGGCCGGTCGAGGCTCGCTCGCGGGGCTGATGCCGTACGGCAACGCCAACGCGATCGTCAAGGAAATGGCCCACGAGGTCCTCACCGCCGTCAAGCACACGCCCGTTCTCGCCGGGGTCTGTGGCACCGATCCGTTCATGATCCGCGACCGCTTCCTCCGTGAGCTGATCGACCTCGGCTTCGCCGGGATCCAGAACTTCCCGACCGTCGGCCTCATCGACGGGACCTTCCGCACCAACCTCGAGGAAACGGGCATGGGCTTCGTCCTCGAGATCGAGTGCATCGCCGCCGCGCATGACCTGGGGATGCTGACGACCCCCTATGCCTTCGATCCCGACCAGGCACGTCTGCTGACCGAAGCTGGCGCCGACATCATCGTCGCGCACATGGGGCTGACCACGAAGGGCTCAATCGGCGCGAAGACCGCCCTGACGCTGGAGGATTGCGTGCCCCGCGTCGCGGCGATTGTCGAGGCCGCCCGCGCGGTGCGCGGGGACGTGCTCGTCCTCTGCCACGGCGGCCCGATTGCGATGCCCGAAGATGCCGAATACATGCTCAAGCACGTCCGGGGCCTCGACGGTTTCTATGGCGCCAGCTCGATGGAGCGCCTGCCCACGGAGACCGCACTCACCGCCCAGGTCGAGAAGTTCACAGCCATACGAGCGAGGTAAGCCTTGCGGATATCCGGCCGGCTTATGATGCAAGTAAAGTAATCATGACCACGGTTCCCTCGGCCCATTGTGTGGTTATGCCTGGGTTGTTTTCTTTGCCTCGATCTCGAGCTGCCTTGGGGGCCTCCGGGGAAGTGCCCCCGGAGTCAAGGGGTGAGACGGTCGGTTGGGCGGCCGACGGGGGCGGGTGGTCAGTCTCGGCGGACGTCGACGTAGTAGGCGCCACAGAGTTCTTGACCGGAGGGGTCGAGGAACCAGGTCTGCAGCTTGATCGGGCCGGGCTCCAGGTCGAGGGTAAAGCGGACCGCCCGGCCGTCGGAATCGGGCTGGCCGACCAGTTCGCGGTCGCCAATCCGGAGCAGGGCCGAGGTGATCGGCAGCGCCGGTCCGTCGGGGTACGTCCCGTCGACGACCTCGGTGGTCGACACCCCCTCGTCGAGCCGGAGGCCGCTCTCTCGCGGCCAGCGGCGGAGCGCGAACGTGTACTCGCCGGGGCGGTCGACGATCAGGTGCCAGACACCGTTCCGTCTCGCACCCTGACGCACTTGGCGCTGCTGGTCGACGAAGACGTCCAGCCACTCGCAGGCCGTCAGCGTCATCGGGTTCTCCGCCTCGTTCCCGATGATCACCCGCTGCGGCTCGCGCACGAACGGCTCGACCCGTTCCCACCAGACCTCCGCATGGGCCCGCAACCGAGCGACGATCTCCGGGTGATCGGCGGCCACGTCGCGGTCCTGGTGCGGGTCGGCCTCGATGTCGTAGAGCCGCTTGTTCTCCAGGAGCCGCCAGCGGCCCCAGAGGACCGCCGCCCCGTCGGGATGAGGGATGGCCGGGTTATCGTTTGTGTACCCGACCTGAAAGCCGGGCATCCGGCTGTAGTTGATCACAAGCATCCGATCACCAAGTGTGTCGAGTTCGCCACACAAGATTGGTGCCAGGCTGTCGCCGTCGAGACCCCGAGGCATGGGGAGGCCGGCCAGTTCGGTCAACGTCGGCAAGAGGTCCTGCACCTGCGCCAGCTCGTCGAGGTCTCGCGCCGGCCCGATCTCCCCGCCCGGCCAGCGGATGAAACAAGGGACTCGGTGCCCACCTTCCCAGAGCGTCGTCTTCCTCCCGCGCATCCCGGCGTTGTAATAGTCATCGCCGAACGTGCTGCCGTTGTCGGTCAGGAAGACGACGATGGTCTCGTCGCGGATCCCAGCCGCTTCGAGGAACTGGTCGAGCCGGCCCATGTTCTCGTCGATGTTGATGCCCATCGCCAGGAAGCTCGCCAGCGCTTCGCGACGGCCCTCGCGCAGGTGCTCGACCACCTCGGGGTTGGCCGCCATCGCCTCGCGGATCGGGCCCCGGTATCGCTCGGGGACGAACAGCGGCCCGTGGGCCGCGTTGAGCGGGAGGTAGACGAAGAACGGCTGATCATCATCGCCGACGCCGTCGTCGTCGCGGCCGATCCAGTCGATTGCCTCGCGGAAGAAGATGTCGGTGCAGTAGCCTTTGTAAGCAACCCGCCCGCCGTTGCGGATATAGGTGTCGTCGAAGTAGTCGTTCTCCCAGAAGTCAGGGACGCTGCTGATGTGCGAGGAGGGGAACCAGAGCGCTTCGTCGAAGCCGCGGTCCTCGGGTCGGAAGGGGTAGTTGTCGCCGAGGTGCCACTTACCGAAGATGCCGGTGCGATAACCGGCAGCGCCGAAGACGTCGGCGATCGTCTCCAACTCGGGGCGGAGCAGGGTCCGACCGCTGCTGACATTGACCGCGCCGTTGCGAAAGGCGTCGAGGCCGGTCAGGAGTTGGCCCCGGGTCGGCGTGCACATCGGCGCGACGTGGAAGTCGGTCAGCCGGATCGATTCGGACGCGAGCCGGTCGATGTGGGGTGTCCGGGCCAGCGGGTTGCCGGTCCAGCCGAACTCGCCGTAGCCCTGATCGTCGGTCATCACGATGATCACGTTGGGCCGCCGGCCCTCGTCGGTGCCCCCCTCTCCAGCAGCGATGGTCGGCACGGCTGCCAGGGCAACAAGCCGTATGATGGCCAGCCATCCCAGTCGAACGATGGTCATTGGTCTCTCCTTCGATCCTAGTATTAATGTGATGATGTGTTTGCAAAACCGGGCACCAGGGCAATCCGGTCCCCGGCTTCGGGAGAGCGCTCCGTCGAAGGTGTCGCCAGCCCTCAAGGCGGCGACGGCCTCGTTGACTCTCTTGCCGCCGTCGACCTCCGTCTCGGAGGTAGCCAGCCGGGTCTCGTCGGACCGGGGTAGCTCTTCGAAGCGTGCGGCAAGATTCAAATTGATTGAGCCGAGCAGGGCGATCCGGGGACGTCGGGCGGTGGGTATAGTCATCTAAGGACCTCGGTCAGGTCGCGGCCCGACGGGCCGATCGGTTTGGGCGGCTCATCCTACCGACCTGGCCAATTCTTCGTCAACGATCGCCCAACCACTCGCCGCCGGCTGGTCGCCCCGACCTCAACCGCCCGACCACCGGCGCTTTAGTCCAGTTCAACCAGCGACGTCCCACGCCGAGGCCCCTGACGGACCGGAGGCCACCCCGCCCCGATGACGAGCACCCGCCCGATCGAAAAAGTCTCTTTTCAAAAGATGTTTTTCGAGGGCTGATAGAATCCCAGGGAGAACCAACGTCTCCCTCAAGAACTACCTCATGGTTCGACCCATCGGTAAGCTCTGCGATCTGGCCAAGGAACGATCCTGGTGGCGGACGACCGTCGAGGACGCCCGCTCCGGCCTTTCCATCGTCCAATTCTCCAGCGACGCGAGGTCGCGTCCTGACGGGTCGGCCCAGGCGAGTTGGGTCTGGACTCGACCCAGGTCCGGGTTTGGCGTGTGGTGATGTCGGCTGTCAGTAGCCTTCACTTGGTGCGAGTACCGCACGCAATACCAGTCTCGGTTTACAACCGGGGACAACAAACCCGGAAGCCCGGGAACTCGACCCTGACGACCGGCTCCCTTAAGGGGCTGGCGAATCGACGAACGTGCCTCCCCATCGAGGGATCGGGCCTGTGTCTCAATGCGCCGAAGGCGTGTCCCAAGGACGGGCCCCGCAGCCCAGTTCGTTCGCGTAGTGGACCGTCTCCAGGTTGTTCGAGGGTCTCGCCATGAGCCAAAGCAGGAGAAAGGCCCATGATTCGATCGGCCGGGCGAACCCATGCCCGTCACTGCGAATCCGCCCGGATTTCCGCCGCGAGGCCGCCCGAATGCTGGATCAGCAGGTGTGGTGCTGGGGGCAGGATATCCGGATTCCGCTGGGGAATGGGCTGATCCAGTACGGATTCGATCGTCATCCGGTGACCCCGGGCCTCAGCGGATCGACCGGGTACGCGAGGCGCGATGAGGCGAACCGATTGCTTGCGCTCTGGGGATCGGGGCTGTTCCTAGGGGCGCCCGACCTGGGCGGGGTTGTCTTACGTCGTTTCAACTTCCAACCGGCCTACACGGAGCGGTCGTCGCTCATCCCCTCGGAGCTGAGTGGCGGGGCGGTCCCGACATTTCTGGCACGAGTGGAATCCCCTGGACCGGCCAAGGAGGCGGAACTCGTTGGTCTCGTCCTCGATGCGATCGTCACCTACGAGCGCTGGGTCCTCGACGAGTTGGGACTCGACCATCGGCGGCGTTGCGTCGCCGCCTGGCCCAAGGCCTGCGTGACCGCCGAGGAGATGGTCCCGGCCTGGGAGTCACTCGCTCGATGCTGGCGAGCCATCGGGATCAGGGCGGCGAGTTGATCGGGATCGATTGGAACCCCTGGGATCATCGAGGCGAGTGTGCTATGGCCATGGAACTCGAGGCGAAGTTGCCCGTCACCGTCCTGTCCGGCTTCCTCGGGGCCGGGAAGACGACGTTGCTCAACCACATCCTGGCCAACCGCGAGGGGCGGCGGGTCGCGGTGATCGTCAACGACATGAGCGAGGTCAACATCGACGCGAGCCTCGTCCGGGGCGGCGCCACGTTGAGCCGGGTGGAAGAGCGGTTGGTCGAGATGACCAACGGGTGCATCTGCTGCACGCTCCGCGAGGACCTGCTCGTCGAGGTCGGCTGTCTGGCTCGTGAGGGCCGCTTCGACGCCCTGCTCATCGAGTCGACCGGCATCTCCGAGCCGATGCCCGTGGCCGAGACCTTCACCTTCGAGGACGAGCAGGGCCAGACCCTCGGCGATGTGGCCCGGCTCGACACCATGGTCACCGTCGTCGATGCCGCCGCCTTTCTCCGCGAGCTGGACCAGGCCGATGACCTGATCGATCGCAGCCTGGCGGC
Organism: uncultured Planctomycetia bacterium; assembly: GCA_964609385.1. Classification (GTDB taxonomy): domain Bacteria; phylum Planctomycetota; class Planctomycetia; order Isosphaerales; family Isosphaeraceae; genus CAZSSM01. The sequence continues at coordinate 9,946 of CAZSSM010000099.1, read as the reverse complement.
CGGGGAGAAGGACGACCGCACGATCTCCGATCTGCTCGTCGAGCAGGTCGAGTTCGCCGATGTCCTCGTGCTCAACAAGGTCGACTGCGTCTCTGACCACGATCTGGCCCGCGTCGAGGCGCTGCTCCGCCGGCTGAACCCGACGGCCGAGCTGATCCGCAGCGAGTTCGGTCGCGTGCCACTGCCGCTCGTGCTGGACACCGGCCGGTTCGACTTCGAACGGGCCGCCGCCGCCCCCGGCTGGCTGGCCGAACTCCGGGGCGAACACGTCCCCGAGACGGAGGAGTACGGCGTTGCCAGCTTCGTCTTTCAGTCTCGACGCCCGTTCCATCCAGCCCGGTTCTCCGCGTGGATCGACCAGGACTGGGACGGCTTGCTCCGGGCCAAGGGGACCTTCTGGCTGGCGAGTCATCCCGACCTCGTCGGCCTCTACTCCCTGGCCGGAGGCGCCTGTCGCCTCGGTCCCGGCGGGCGCTGGCTCGCCGCGACCCCGAAGGCCGAGTGGCCCGACGACCCCGACATGTGCCAGACCGCGCTCGACGACTGGGACCCAACGTTCGGCGACCGCATCCAGGAGCTCGTCTTCATCGGCATCGACCTCGATCAGGGGGCGATCTGCCGTTCGCTCGATGCCTGCCTCCTCACCGACGAGGAGCTCGACGGCCGTGAGCCCGTCGCCGCATTCGACGTCCCGGACCTTTTCGCCAAATGGGTCGATGTCCCATGCGACGACCACGACCACGGTCACGGGGTTATTGCGACCGGAGATGCCGGGTCGGACGACTCTTGAGCCCGATCAACGGACCGAAGCATCGACGCATCCTATTCGCTGCCCGCGCCAGAAACCCACAACGAGTGAGTCCCATCGTCCCTCGCGCCGCTTCGGAAACGCGGCGCGGGTTTCGGAGCGTCGGCGGTCGACGAGCCGGCTGTCTGGGTCAGTCCATAAGGAAAAACAAGGAAAAGGAAAACGTATGCTCTCCCATGCCACTTTTGCGTCCTTCGTTTCCGCCTGCCTGATGGTCGCGGCAGCGTCGGCATCGGCAAGCTACCAATACGAGCTGCTGACCGCCGACGGCAGGCCGATACGATACCTGCTCGACTCCAATGACCAAGGCGACATGGTCGGCAGTGTGCTGAGCACTTCTGGCGGCAGCCTCGACGGATTCAGGCGTACCACCGATGGATCGACCTCGTTCTGGTCGACCCCCGACTACATGGCCTACCCGACAGCGATTAACAACGCGGGAACGATCGTCGGCGTCAATATTCCCCTCGGCGGGGGGCTGCCTGAGGGCTTCATCCGTTCTTCGGCGGGTGACGAATCGCCTTACAACGTTCCGGGTGCTCTGGGCACGATCCCCTTCGGGATCAACAACGACGATGTAATCAGCGGCTTCTACGTCACGCCGACGGGCCGCAAAGGCTTCGTCCAGAGTCTTTCGGGGACGCTTTCCCGAACCGTCGAGTCCCCCGGCGCGGTCGAGACACAACTCTTCGCCCTCAGCGATCTCGGGCTGGTCGGTGGCGGATCCTGGGACTCCGCCGGCGTCGTCTCGCCGTTCCTCTATGACATTTCGACCGAGACGTTCACACCGCTGCCCAAACCGACGCCGGGCGACAACTACGTCGTCAGCAGTGTCAATGAATCCGGTGACGCGATCGTCTTCGGCCTGGGTAGCGCTGCTGAGAACTATCGTGATGTCAGCAGTTTCGTCTTCGATGCGTCCGAAGGAACACTGACTCAACTGAATGTGCCTGGCGCACTCGAAACCTACGGCTATGACTTGCGGAACGACGGCTCAGTACTGGGTTATTACCAGAATCCAGATGGCACCTTCGGCGGCTTTATGGCCGTCATTCCGGAGCCGACGTCGCTCTCGATGCTGAGCATGGGCATCGCCGGCCTGGTCGTTCGTGCCGCCTGTAGGCGTCGACGCCGGTCGAGATCTGGGACAACACCGGCCAGGGTATCGGACATGGTGGGGACCGCTCCGCTGATCCTGATCGCTTTCGGAGCGATCACCTCCCCGGCTTCGGCGGACTCGTTCAGTGGCCTCGGGTTCATCGGCGACCGCGATGCGAGCCAAGCGACGGCCATCTCCGACGACGGGCGTTTCGTGTCCGGCAACAGTTCCTACAGCGACGTCGAGGGGGTCGGGAACATCGGGTTCGTCTGGTCCGCCGAAACCGGACTCGTCGCCGCTGGTCAGCTACCTGGCGCGAATTTCAGCACGGCCTTCGGGATCTCGGGAGACGGCTTGACCGCGGTCGGGGCGTCGGGGATCTGGGGCTCTCCGTTCCAAGCGACGAGGTTCACGCAGGCGGGAGGGCTTCTCGGCCTGGGCGACCTGCCCGGCGGGCGTGAGGTTGCCCAGGCGTTCGGCGTGTCCTACGACGGCTCGGCTGTAGTCGGCTTCAGCGAGATCGTCGGGCCACCGACCGGTCCGAGGAGCCGCGCATTCCGCTGGACTGAGTCAGGCGGCATGGAGGATCTCGGCACGCTAACCGATGACCTGACCAGTTCCGCCGACGCGATTTCGCGGTCGGGCGAGATCGTCGTCGGTTTTTCGAGCAATCCCGAGACCTCGAACGGCGAGGCGTTCCTCTGGACGGAGACGAGCGGCATGCAGGGCCTCGGGCATCTGCCGGGTGGCAACTTCAGTCGGGCGACCGACTTGAGCGACAACGGGGTCATCGTCGGCGGCAGTTCCGGTCCAAACAACGTCGGCGACCCATTCTTCTTCACCGAGGCATTCCGCTGGACCGAGTCGGGCGGCATGGTCGGGCTCGGCGACCTCCCCGGCGGTCTCACCTTCTCGATCGCAAATGCCGTCTCAGCCGATGGCTCGGTCATCGTCGGCACCGGGTTCAACGAGGACGGGCCCCGGCCCTTCTACTGGACCGAGTCGAGCGGCATGATCCCGCTTCAGGACTACCTCGAGGGAGTCGGCCTCGACCTCTCGGGCTGGACCCTCACCGGCGTCTCGGACATCTCTGCAAACGGATTAACATTCGTCGGCACGGGTACCAATCCGGACGGCCTGACCGAAGCCTGGGTTGCGACGGTCCCTGAGCCATCGGGTGTTGTACTGGTCGGGATCGGACTCGCCGGAGCGGTGATCGCCCTTCGCCGTCGGCCTTGATGCGGGGCTGTTGGAGCCCGGACAGACCGCGGGCCTCTCGCGGACCCGAGACAACCTCCACCAAGTCCGCACCAGCGACCGGGGTGTTCGCCTTCTTGACGTTTTCACGTACTTCCGGTCCGATGTACGTTCATACGGGATCGCCTTCGACGATAAGCCGTTCGACAGGGATCGGGGACTGTACAAGGTTGTCTGGAAAGACCCGGGCTGCCCCCCACACGGCCCCTGTCCTTTCTCTCGCTCGACGGCGAGGTCCAGCCCGGGTCCCGCCCAGTCGTTCGGAGACCGGATCAGGAACACATGAAGCGGATCCTGAATCGATGTTCATTGACGGATCTCGAATTCTTGCAGAGGCTAGAGGCATGGTCAACTTTGGAAGACCCTCTGCCGTGAATTGAACTTGAAACGAAAGACGCTGAGGCCAAGGAGATCTGTCAATGGCACATGATTCATCGGTGACCGATTCCGCTTCGTCAGCTTCGACGAAGACGTACGATGTCGTCGTTGTCGGTGGTGGCGCCGCGGGTGTGGGGGTGGCGATCGCCCTCATGCATGCGGGTGTTGAGAATTACATCGTGCTCGAGCGACACACGGTCGGCTCGTCGTTTGCCTTATGGCCGGCCGAGACTCGCTTCATCACTCCTTCGTTTCCAACAAATTCGATTGGCATGCTCGATTTGAACTCGATCGCGATCGGTGTTTCACCGGCGTTCAGCCTAGAGGTCGAGCATCCGACGGGCGAAGAGTACGCGTCACACCTGCGTGCGGTCGCGAAATTCTTTGAGTTGCCGTTACGCGAACACACCGACGTGATGCGGGTGACCAAGTTCGGTGACGACTTCCTCATCGACACGACCGACGAAACCATGCGGGCCAAGCATGTGATTTGGGCGGCCGGCGAATTTCAATACCCACGGTTGAAGGGTTTCGTTGGGAGCGAATTCTGCCGGCACACCGCGACGATTGCCAATTATGAAAATCTCGAAGGTGACGACTTCCTCATCGTCGGTGGCTACGAAAGCGGAATCGACGCCGCATACCACCTCGCGCATCGTGGCAAACGGGTGCGGTTGTTCGATCGAGGGTGTCCGTGGAAGGATGAAAGTTCCGACCCTAGCGTCGCATTGTCGGTGTACTCGCTTGAAAGAATGCGTGAAGAACAGTTCGAAAGGCAAGTGGAGCTGTTCCCGAACACGCCAATCGAGGCGGTCAGTCGCATAGATTCCATGTATGAAGTTACGGCCTTGGATGGGCGTCAGTTTCAAACCGGTGTCCCACCGCTGTTTGCCGGCGGATTTGAAGGAAGTCACAAACTGATTTCGTATTTGTTCGAACAGCGCGACGACGGCTTTCCGCTGCTGAGCGAGCACGATGAATCGACGATCGTGCCAGGTTTGTTCCTGTGCGGGCCCGCGGTGCGTCACGACAACCATGTCTTTTGCTTCATTTATAAGTATCGGCAACGATTCGCCGTGGTTGCCAAAGCGATTGCTAATTCGTTAGGACTACCCGCTGAAGAGTTGGAACATTACCGCAAATGGGGTATGTACCTGGACGACCTCTCCTGCTGCGGTGAGGAATGCGTATGCTGAGCGAAAAGGTCGGTAATCCTGCCGGGACTTACTCTTGGCAAAATCAACTTGTGAAAATAATGCGAATTGAATGGCTTGGGCAAACGGTCGCCAGTATCTGTTGGATTGGGAGCGTGCTGGCTTACGGGATCAGTTCCAGTGGAGATTGGTTACAGTTATCTGCTGCGTCGGCGTGGTTGCTTGCCAACATCGCCGCAGCCGTGACTCGCATAACCACCGGAGAGAACTGAAATGCCGAGCGCATCCTGAGGCCGGCTCCGATTCGGGTCGTCACTCGTCCCCGAACCGGCAGCGCTCTCGCTGCAGGTGGGTGCGGGTGTGCTGGCGTTGAGTCGGCGTCGCAACTGAACTTCAAGCGTTCTCGCGTCGGCCCGGAAACGTGTCGGCACGGGCTTGGACTCGCCGGCGTTCTGTGAATCGTTTGTTCCAAGTGTTTCGGAAAGAGAGAAGCATGTATTTTCGTTTGACTTCAATCGTGCTCGTAATTGTTGGGCTAATTTCGGCAACCAGTTTCGCCAGTGCCGTGCCAGTTCAGGTCACGGCCTTCGGCAGTGTCGGCTTCAACCTGATCCAAGGCCAACTCGCCGGCGTACAGTCCGGTGCTCCGGTCACGCTTAGTTTTCAGGTCGACTCCAATGACTTCATCGACGGGCCCAACTTTCCCGTTCGCGGATATGCCATCGACCTTTCGACGTTCGAGCTAAATGTTGGGGGTGTCACGGTGCCGGTGATCGATCCACAGCCGTTCGGCACGCCTTACTTCGTGCTGCGCGACAACGACCCGGCGGTCGACGGCATCTATCTGACGCGCGGCGGCGTCGAATTCCCCGCCCCGTTGGCTGTCACAATCCCGGGCCTGACCCCTCAGCACGAGCTGAGCCTTGCGCGGTCATTTAATGTCGGAACGGCATTCGACTCGCTCGACATTCTCGATGCTGTCGGCAGCTATGGCACGGAAGACATCGGCAGCTTCCTCTTCACCCTCGGCCGCTTCGGCAACGCCGGGCTGGAGTCCTCGGTCGACGGTTTCACGATCACGGTGGTGCCCGAGCCGACGTCGCTGTCGCTGCTGGCAGCAGCCGTCGTCGTGCTCGCGTGCCGTCGTCGTTGAAGGTTCTTTTCTCCTGATCCCCTTTCGAGGCACTCAAATGCGAAAGCTCCGTTTCTTAACACCTGTCATCTGCGCTACCTTGATGGTTGCAGCGGTCAGGATCGCTCCGGCAGCGTCGTATCAGTTCACTCCGCTCGACTTCCCCGGCGGCAACTCAGCCCGCGCGGTAGGGTTCAACAACAGCGGGGTTGCCGTCGGTAGTCTCTCTTTCGATGCCGCGCCCGACGCTGGCTTCGCCTGGGACGATGGCACCTTCGACAGCTTCGGCTTCGACCCGGGCGCCGGCGTTTTGCCGACGAACTACAATGGTATTGCGGACGACGGGACGGTCGTTGGTTTTTATGATCAGGGCACGGGCTCATCGCTGGTCCGCACCGGATTCGCCCGCGACCCAGACGGTATACTGACCACGCTGCCGTTTGCGCCCGGCTCGACCTCCACCGCGCCACTCGACCGCAACCTGTCGGGTGCGACCGTCGGCACGATCAGTCCGGGGTCGAACGGTGCCAGCGCCGACGCCTTTCTCTACACCGGCGGCAATGACTTCGACCTGGTCTATGCCCATCCGGGTTCGCTGCGGACCCAGTTCAATAGCATCAACAATGCCGGCGTCATCGTCGGGCGGTGGCGGGACGACACCGCCACCCGCGGCCTGATCCGCTCGCTCGACGGCACGATCGCGACCTATGAGCTGCCTGGTGCAACGAATACACATCTGTTCGGAATCAACGATCTCGGCCAAATCGTCGGCTATTACACATCCGAAAGCTTTGGCGGTACCCGCGGCTTCCTGCTCGAGAACGCCCTCGACGCCGACGTCAGCAACGACGTGGTGACCGACATCATGTTCCCGGGTGCCGGGCCTGGCGGCACACGGGCATACGCGATCAATGACGCCGGCACCATCGTCGGGACGTACAATGGCTTCGGACAGGGATTCGTTGCGGTTGTTCCCGAGCCGTCGTCGTTCGCGTTGCTGGCTGGAGCTGGCCTATTCGGAATGGCCGCGCTGCGAGGCGTTAGAAACCGAAATTAGAACGAGTTGCACGAACATAACAGAAACCTCGGCAATAACCGCGAAACCACTCAGTCACTGGACTGGAGGGCCTCCCTGGGTTTGAGATTCCCCAGGTTGGTCCATGATCACGACCTGAATATCAACCCAGCCCAGATCGTCTATCGCGCACGGATCGTTCGCCGCCAGGCTCTCCGGCTCGCGGCGATCGGGCTTAATGTCGTAACCTCCTCTTCCCAAGCCCCAGACCCCGACGCGGCTGCAAGCGAATATTCTATCAAGACTTAACGACAAACGAAATTATGGCAATGTGTCTCGCACTGCAACTGATCGCCACCGGAAGCAGACCGTTCGTACTGGGCCCTGACTCGGTTTTCCGGGCTTCGGTCCCGGAGCCACAAACTAACCATTTTCATCATGTGACCTGCGTCGCTTCGATCCCTGGGCCAAGCGTCATCGGTCCCCAACGACACCGAGCACTGTTTTGGCCGGGAACGTTGGGTTATGATTTTGAGTGCCATGTTTTTCGAATCTGAGTCGGAGGGCTAGGTTGAAGATGCGATTGGTAAGTATTCTGAGCGTGGTCCTACTCGGGTAAGTCGCCCTCGACTCCTGCCAAGTCGCCGCGCAGGACAAGACCGACGATCGCCAGACACTCTTGGCTCGGTTCCAGACCGAGGGCATCCCCGCGATCCAGCGTCTGTAGGAATCATCCCGACAAATCACGTTCCAAGCCCGACGCACCAGAATCCTTCCCCTGGCAGAATCCTCAGGATTCGAAGCGGACATCCAATGCGCTGTCGATGGGACGTCCCGGCTCGAGAAGCGTGTGTATGTCCCCGGGAAGACCACCGGGGACGCGAAAAAAGATCGAGGGGTCGCGCACGTCTCGGTGCTGACCGACGACTACGCGTTCCTGCTCGTTCGGGACAGTCCCGGAGGTCCTTACCTCGTTCGTCTTCATACTGAAGACAGCAAAGAAATGAAACGGTATGAGCTTCGTATTGGAATCGATGTGGGTAATTTCGCACAGGCATTTTGTATATTAAATGATTTGCCGATTTCGATGATGGTTGCTGATGACGCATTCACCATCGAGGAGATCCGCTCTGTGGGTACCCCGGACGAGGAGCTCGTTAAGGTCACCTTTCAGCTCAAGGATTCGTCGCTCTGGTACGACTCCGGCTGGATGGTTCTCGATCCTGGACGGAGCTGGGCGGTCCGGGAATACGAGGTCTTCGATATCTGGGAGCCCAGCGGGGATCTTGTTTCAATTCGGGGGACTGTTGGATATGGTGGGCTAGGATCGGATGAGAAACCATTCCCTCGCTCACTGCATATCGAGGATCGCTACCTAGATGGTGAGCACAAAGGTCTCACGTCGGTAGAAGACGTGACCTTCAGCGAAGTGGATTTTGGTCCCGTCGATGAATCGGTTTTCACGCTCGCCGCTTACGACATCCCCGAGCTAGGTACGATTTCCCGTCCGAGCGTGATGGGTCGCATTCTCGGAAACTGGGTTTTCTGGACGAGTCTGGTCGGAGCCGTCGTCAGTCTGGTGCTGCTCTGGACCCGTTACCGATCGGTGGGTTGAATTCCACGCCCCGCCTCCGGGTATGCGTTGAGGCATCACCTCAAGCCCGCACTGATGGGGACAGGTGGGCGCGAGTCACCCTCATCTCGTGATGGTCAACCCACCGGATGTTCATGACCATTCTCCTGAAAGCTGCTGAACCGGTTCGCGGAAGAAGATGTCGGTGCAGTAGCCTTTGTAAGCAACCCGCTCGCCGTTGCGGATATAGGTGTCGTCGAAGTAGTCGTTTTCCCAGAAGTCGGGGACGCTGCTGATGTGCGAGGAGGGGAACCAGAGCGCCTCGTCGAAGCCGCGGTCCTCGGGTCGGAAGGGGTAGTTGTCGCCGAGGTGCCACTTACCGAAGATGCCGGTGCGATAACCGGCAGCGCCGAAGACGTCGGCGATCGTCTCCAACTCGGGGCGGAGCAGGGTCCGACCGCTGCTGACATTGACCGCGCCGTTGCGAAAGGCGTCGAGGCCGGTCAGGAGTTGGCCCCGGGTCGGCGTGCACATCGGCGCGACGTGGAAGTCGGTCAGCCGGATCGATTCGGACGCGAGCCGGTCGATGTGGGGCGTCCGGGCCAGCGGGTTGCCGGTCCAGCCGAACTCGCCGTAGCCCTGGTCGTCGGTCATCACAAGGATCACGTTGGGCCGTCGGCCCTGGTCGGCGGTTCCCCCGCCGGTCGCGATGGCCGGCGCGGCTGCTAAGGTGCCCAGCAGTGTGACGGCCAGCCATCCCAGTCGAACGATGGTCATTGGTCTCTCCCTCGAGCCTGATCGTTTTCTATCGTCTTCGGATGTGTTGGTCCTGGCCGAGCCCCGGGTTGATCCGATCCCCGGCTTCGGAAGAGCGCTTCGATCTCATCCCGCGAGCCGAGACGAAGCTGCGCGCCAGGGCGGGTCGACGCCCCGACTCGATACCGGGGCACTCGGCCTCTCTCGCGTGGCGACCTGGCCGGCTGGCGGATCGTCCTTCAGTCCTTGGATGTTGCCATGAAGCTCCGCCTCGACCGGTGATTCGGTAGCCGGGCCCTCAGTCGACCTGTGAGGCTATCCGAGACGGGGCTCGACCGCCATCGTGTCCTTGAAGGCGGCTTGCTTCGAGGACTCGCTCGGCTTCAGGCGGCGCCATATCCGACCAATCGAGGCCACCCGGATCGACGACTCGCTCGATGCTGTGAAGGTGCTCGCAATCCTGACTTAAGCGACGCCAACGCTCCAGACAGCCAACGGCTTGCTCCACCACCCCTCTCGATTTCTCCGGCTGGGATCGGCGGACGCCCGGCGGCCGAGACACCACCGCCAAACAACGGGAGAACGGAGCGGGTAGGCGGCCATATCGGTGGGACCGTCCCCGAGATCCTCGTCGGGATTTCCGGTCCGTGGCGCTGTGCTCCGAGCGGCTCCGAAAAAAAATCGTCAATTTTTCGAGGCCCCGCGCCGGGTTCGCTCTTTTTTTTCTTACTCGATCAATAGCGGGACTTCCCCTTGAGGTTCTGGTCCCGTTCC
>CAZSSM010000098.1:0-24774 GCA_964609385.1 uncultured Planctomycetia bacterium | reverse complement strand
ATCCAGATCAGCTCACCGACGTCGGAGGCATCCTCTTCTTCATCGCCGACGACGGACTCAACGGCATAGAACTCTGGCAAAGCGATGGGACGGAGGACGGAACCGTCCTCGTTAAGGACATCCAACCTGGGAGCTACAACGGATCCTTCCCAGATCAGCTCACGGCCGTGGGCGACACCCTCTTCTTCAATGCCGACAACGGCATCAACGGACGCGAGCTCTGGAGGCTTTCCGACGCACCCGAACTGACCGGACTGCAAGCCCTCTACGGCCACGGAAACGCTTATGATCTACTCAACAACCCCGAGGGACTCAACGCACTGCCCTGGGCGATCACGGGAATCCGCGCCACCTTCGATGTCCCGGTGACCGCCGAGCAAGCCAGCCTCCAGCTCGACGGAATCGGCGCCGTGGACATCGACGCGATCCAAGGGTCCGGAACCGACACGCTGACCTGGACCTTCGACTCGCCCTTGACTCAGGCCAACCTCCATCTCTCGCTCGCCGGAGACGGACTCACGGCCATCCGCGCCGAGGGCGGGGGACGCCTCGACGGTGACGGCGACGGATCCGGGGGTAACGACTTTGACATCGCCTTGGCGGTCCTTACCGGCGACGTCAACGACGACGGCGTGGTCAACGCCTTGGACCTCTCGGCCACCAACGCGGCGCGGATGGGGATCCTCTTCGGCGCGATCTTCGACGTCGACGGCGATGGCGACGTGGACATCGACGACCTCCTGGCGGTGCGTGGCCAAATGGGCCGCACCCTGCCGCCGGGACCCTGACCCCTCATCCAAAACGCTTCAGCGTCCATCGTCCGGCCCGGGGCGTCGCGCCCCAGGCCGGATTGCAAGCTGCCCTCGTGCAGGTTCTCCTCCCCCCATCTGGACCCGCACATCTCTTCAGATCCGATCTCCACCCACCCATGAGGCTCGATACTCATGAACCCGGCACAGACTCTTCGGCTCGTCGCCTCGGCCGCCATCGCCCTCTTGGTCATCGCGGCCGAGCAGCGCGTCGCGGCCGATCCGATCATCCTCATTGACTCGCCCGGGGTGGTCGCACCCGGCTCCACCGGGAACGCCTTCGACGTGTTCCTCCAAGTCGACACGCCGTCGACCGACATGCTCGACGCCTTCAACGTCACCCTCTCGTTCAACGGCGCCCCGGTCACAATCACCGGCGTCTCCGAGACCGGGGCGACCCCTTACGTCTTCCCGGGCGTCGCCGGTCTCGACCGGCTCGGGCTCGCGTTCAGCGTCGACCCGACCACCCCGACCCCGTCGGTCGATTTCAACGACCTGACGTTCGCCCCGATCACGCTCGACTCCGTCGGCACGTTCCTGCTGGGACGCGTCACCTTCGATGTCGACCCGACCGCCGCGCCCGGAGGAGCGTTCGCCCTCTCGATCATCAGCCCGACGAGCCTCTCGGCTCCAGGAGGCACGCCCCTCGATTTCACGATCGCGGATGGCGAACTCCGAATCATCCCTGAGCCGACGAGCCTCTTGCTGGCCGGCTTGGGTTTGGGCAGTCTTGGATTGTGGACCGCTCGTCCCCGGTCGCGTCGATCGGTTTGAGCGAGGCGAACACCGCGTGAGAGGGCCTCGGGATGACCTTAACCCGAGGCCGAACTGGACCGCACCCGGTTTGAGCTGAGCGACTCGGATGAGCGAACGAACCAACAACGATCAAGGCGCCGAGTCGGCGGCCGAGAAGAGCCGGCTGACCGAGGTCAAATACAACTACAGCAATAACTGGCCCGCGATCCTGGAACGCCTGGGCGGCTCGCTGGTAATCTCGACCTATCAGGCGGGCCGACTCGTGGTCGTCGGCCGCGAGCCCGACGGCAAAACGCTGGCCTTCTCGCTGCACAACTTCGAGCAAGTGATGGGCGTCGCCGTCGGGGGCCGGCAGATCGCCGTCGGCGCGCGTCGGATGATCTACCAATTGCGACAGGCCCCGCAACTGGCGGCCCGGGTCGAGCCGCCCGGACGGTATGACGATTGTTACCTGACCCGGTTCGCCCACTACACCGGCCCGATCCACGTCCACGAGATGGCTTGGGGCTCGGACGAACTCTGGTTCGTCAACACGCTCTTCTCCTGTCTCTGCACGATCGACTCGAACTCCAGTTTCCTCCCGCGCTGGAAGCCCCCGTTCATCTCCACGCTGGCCGGGGAAGACCGCTGCCACCTCAACGGCTTGGCGCTGGAGGACGGTCGGCCGCGATTCGTCACGGCGATGGCGGAGACCGACACCGCCGGAGGCTGGAGGCCGGAGAAAGCTCGGACCGGTGTCATCCTGGAGGTTCCTTCCGGCAACGTCCTGTCGCGCGGACTCTGCATGCCCCACTCCCCACGGGTCGAGCCGGGCAGCGATCGGCTCTGGGTGCTCGACTCGGGCCGAGGCCAGCTCGCGACCGTCGACCGCACGAACGGGACGGTCCACCCAGTCGCGACGCTGCCCGGGTACACGCGAGGCTTGGCCTTGGCGCCTCAGGTCGGGCTCGCGTTCGTCGGCCTCTCGAGGATCCGGGAGACGGCGGTCTTCGGAGGCGTACCGATCGCCGAGGACCGCGACCAGCTCAAATGCGGCGTGGCCGCAGTCAACATGAGTTCCGGCGAAGTCGTCGCCACGATCGAGTTCCGGAGCGGCGTCGAGGAGATCTTCGACGTCCAACTCCTACCCGGATGTCGCTTCCCAGCCGTCAGCGGTCCCAACTATGAGGTCGACGACACCCCCCTCATTTGGCTCGCCTCGGACCCGCGTTGGCTCACCTCGGACCGACCGTGATACGCAAGCCGGAGGGCTCCGAAACCTGATCGACGCGACTCGATATGTCGAATCGATCGGGATCAGCCTCAATGGTGTTGAAGCATCGAATCGACCGAGGGGATAACGTAGGTCCCCAGCTTCATCTGGTCGAAGATCGAGGGCTCCGAGGCGAAGCTGCGGGCGTCAGCCCAGGAGACCAGGTCCTGCTTGGCCAGGTCGAAAAGGTATTTCTCGAAGATGAACGACTCCGAAGAGGTCTGCTGCATGCCGACCTTGATACCGATCGAATCACCGCCCATCACGCCATCGGCGATATGTTTGGTGTCGTTGAACATGACCTCAATACCCGGCAGGCGACCGCCCCCAATCCGAGGCAGCAGGCGCTGACAGATCACGCAGCGTAAGGCGTCGCGGAGTTGGAGCCGGACCAGGTCGCGCTCGACGGGGGCGAAGAAGCTGACGATCCGGTTGACGACCTCCGAGGCGGTGCTGGCATGCAGCGTGCTGATGACGAGGTGGCCGGTGGCGGCGGCGTTAATCGCGGCGCGGATGGTGTCCGGGTCACGCATCTCGCCGATGACGATGACGTCGGGGTCGTGTCGCAGGGCGCCTCGGACGGCGTCGTTGAAGCTGGCGATATCGACGCCCACATCGCGCTGCGAAACAACAGCTTTTTTGTTGTTGTGCACGTATTCAACAGGATCTTCGATGCAAAGAACATGGCAAGATTTGTGTGCGTTGATCCAGTCGACAAGGGAGGCGACGGTGGTCGACTTGCCCGAGCCGGTCATGCCGGTGACCAAAATAAGTCCGAAGCGGAGTTCGGCGAGGCTCCGGAACGTCTCGGCGGGCATGTTGAGCGCTTCGAATGACGGGATCGTCTCAGGCAGGAACCGCATGGTCAGGTGTGGGACGTCGGCCTTGATGAGGGCCGAGACCCGCGCGTAGCCGAGGCCAACCTGGTGGAAAATGAAGCTACACTGCTGTTTCTCCTGGAACTCCTTCCAGTCGCGTTCGGGGGCGATCTCGTGGATCAGTGTCATGATCTGCTCGGCCGAGAGCGACATGGCCTCGGAGGTCTGGGAGTGGTGCAGTTGGTTGTCGACGCGAAAGACGGGTCCGTCACCGGGATAAAGGTGGACGTCGCTGGCCTTGAACTTGACCATGGCCGCGAAGAGACCTTCGACGCTGAGCGGCTCGAGGTGGTACTGCTCGCCGTGGACGCGCCAGATCTCGGGCAGTTGGAGGACCTTGGAGAAGGCCGACAGCGACTCCTCGATCGGTCCGATCTCGCCGGTGGGCGGGACGGTGTAGGCGATCTCGTAGGCTTCGGGGGTGTCGGTGAGCACGCCGGGGACGGGTCCCTGTCCGGCACCTTCGCGGATCCGATCGATATTGATGCCGCGGTGGGGCAGTCGGACGGTCAGGACGTTGAACTCGCCGTCGAACTTGGGCCGCTTGGCGCGGACCTCGATCCGGTGGCTGCGGGCAACGACGGTCCGGCAGGCGCCTCGGGTCCGCTTCAGTTGTGTGTCAGCCTCGTGGACGACGGTCCAAAGGCTTTTGCGCTGGCCGATACCCAGGATCAATTCTTCACTCATCGGTACGATCCGCTTTCCTCAGCCGAGCGCCCCGGATCGCGGTCCGACGCAGTTGCGCCCGTGGCCGGAGACCACCGGGGCGGGGGCCACCCAGCTCGAAGAACCGGATCGTCGAAGGGGGCACGTCGGCCCACCCATGATCGACGATCTTCCTTCAGCATCCCCCTCGATTACGAGGTTGTCCACAGGACAAAATGAGGTTGTCCGCAGAACCGCGACAATTTAGAGGCAATTGCCAATTCCCCAACGGAATCGGTGATCGCCGATGAACCAGGAATCCGGCATTCCGAAATAGATGGCATGTGTGACTGCGTCGACGGATTCGTGGTCGCCGGGGCCTCGTCGCGGTCAGCGTGCCGGCGGCTGCTTGCGGCGAATCCGCCCCAGCAGGATCAGGCTGAGTCGCTTGAGGTCGTCGTCTTTGAGGGCGCGTCCGCGCCAGATCGCCAGCTCCTTGAGGAAGATCGGATCGATCCCCGAGAGGACCCCCCGGCTGAGCCGGGCGGCAGCGTCCTCGAGGTCTTCGCCGTGATGGCACAGATAGGCCAGGACGACGGCCGGCCCCCGACTGACCGCCGCAGTGCAGTGGACCAGGACGCCACCCTCGGTGCGCCCACGATCGATGAACGCGCAGACCGGAGCCAGAGCGGCGCGGAATCCGGGGTCGGGGTCGTCCAGGTTCAGTCGGAGGTAGGTGAACTCCGACTCCAGGTGGCTGGGCAGTTCCCGGGCGCAATTGACCACATGCGTGATGCCGGTCTCGACGAGCCGGTCGCGGTCGCGCGCGTCTTCGCGGTCACCCAGGTAGAGCCGGGATAGGATCGGCCACACGTGTGAAGGTCCCCGGTCGGGAGCCGAGATGCAGGTGGATGGAAGGGATCGGGTGGATCGAGAGGATCGGTTGGGTTGGTTGAGGAGAACAACCAGCGATTGAGGACCCATATGGTACCGCCCCCGATCCTGGACCGATACCCGAGACCGACGGCCCAACCGACCGATCGCCTTCGATCAGCGCGAGGGGGAGGGCCGGGTCCCTGATCTGGATCGGGTCGGCCCTCGACCGCTCAGCGCGTCTCGACCGACCCAGAGCGTTGGGCTTGGACACGTGCGGCCGCCTCGGCGACCTGGCTGAATATGAGCCAGTGTCCGCAGGGGACCAGGATGGGCCGGACCAGCAAGGCGTCGATGGAGATCCCCAGGGCCATGGCGAAGCCCAACTGCTGAAGCGCCGTCAGGGGGCTGGCCATGAACGATCCGAAGCTGCAGACGGTGATCGCGGCGGCCGAGCTGATCAACGCGCCGGTCTTGCCGATGGAGGCCCGGATCGCCTCGAGCAACGACCCATGACGAAGCTCCTCGTGGAGCCGGGTGATTAGGAAGATATTGTAGTCCACGCCGATGGCCACCATCAGCACGAATGTGAAGAACTTCACCTTCCAGTCCAGTCCGTTGGCGTCGAAGAAGGCCCGGAAGACCCAATCGGTCACGCCTAAGGTGAAGAAGTAGGTGAGCATCATGGCGGCGACCAAATTGATACAAGCCCCGACATCACGCATCAGCGCGAGCATCATCAGGAAGACGCCCAGCGGGAGCAAGATGTAGGCCATCCGAAGGTCAGCGGTGGTGACCCGACGGACATCGGCCATGACCTGGTTAGGCCCGGCCAGGTCGAGTCGGATCGACTCGTCGAGGAAATCCTGCTCGAAGTCTTCGGTGCGCTGTTGCAGATCATCGGCCAGGTCGAGCGCCTCGTCGGTGTAGAGCCGGCCGGTCAGCCCGACGTCGATCCGGGTGATCCGACGGCCTGGCCCCATGTAGCGCTCGAAGCTTCGGGCCAGGTCGGGGAAGGCGTCGAGGTTCTCGCGGGTCAGCAGGACGCGGTCCAGGGCGTCGGCGCCGATCGGGCTCTTCATAATCAGCCGCATTTGATCGGACGCCTCGGCCGAGCCGTCGACGATCTGCTCGGCCGCCGACGCCGCCTCGCCTAACCCTTGGGAAATGTCGCGGACCAGCTTGTCGACCGGGTCGGAGTTGGGGGAGTCGGAGGCCTCGGGCGATTGGGGAGCGTTCTCGACCGAATCGCTCGGATCCTTCGCGGCCGGCGGTTTGGGATCGGACTCGGGGGTCGTCGTCGTTGCCCGGGCGCCAAAGGGACTGAGGCCGGTCAGGTCACGGATCTCGGTGAGCACCTGGAGCCGGGCGCGTTCACGACGGAAGGTCTTGGCCATCTGGTCGGCGCCGTCGCGGATCTGACCGACCCCGTCATTGATTTGACTCAGCCGCGAGTCGAGTCGGGCCGGGTGGAGCGTCTCGCGGGTGCCCAGGGGCATGGTGGCCGAAAAGACCGAGCCGAAGCTGGAGCGTCGGCTCAAAGCGCGGGAGACCTGGTCGATCAGGTCGAGCCCGCGCGGGTCGCTCCAGTTGTCGAACTCCTCTGTGTCGGTGGGCGTCGCGACGGTCGGCCCGAACAAGGGCCCGTCGGTGTCTTGCGCCTGGGTCAGATCGCGGTCCTGCAGCTCGAGCACGAGCGTCAGGGGGGCCACAGCGCCCGGGCCGTACTTCGCGGTCAGCGTCTCCAAGCCGCGCAACGCGGGGGTCTGCGGGTCCAGCTCGGCCAGCATGTCGTAGGTGGTCTCGTTGTCGATCATCAAGAGCGCCGGCGGGACCAGCAGGACCAACACCAAGCTCCAACAGAGCAAAGGGCGACGCATCACCGATCGGCCCAAGCGGCTCCAGCCCGTCGCACCGGCATCGCGGTCACGGAACCCCCGAAAGGCCGAAGGGCGATATCGGGCGATCAGCAACAGGAGGGCCGGGGCCAGGCTCAGCGAGGCCAACAGGCTGATGATCATGCCCAGAGCGATGCTCGGGCCGGTCTGGGCAAAGATCTTGAACTCGGCCAGACCCAGCAGCAGCATCGTGACGATCAGGGTGCCGGCGCTGCCGGCCAACGCGCCCCAGATCAGGCCCAGCGTCCGGACTAAGGTCGGACCGGGATCGGCTTGATCGGGATCCCAGGACTCGCTGAACCGCCAGGTCAGCAGCAAGACCAGGTCGGTCCCGCTGCCGAAGAGGACCGCGACCAGGAACAGCTCGATCAAAGGATTGACCTCCCAGGAGGTCATCGTGGTCAGCCAAGCCAGGATCGCGCGGGCCATCAGCAGGCTGCAACCGATCGTCAGCAAGGGGACCAACGCCAAGGTGATCGATCGATAGACGATCAGCAGGACCACCAGCAGGAGCACCACGACGATCACGCCGGAGCGGTCCAAGGTCGTCCGGACGCCGTCCATATAGGCGCTGCCCAGGGTCGCGTCGCCGGTCCAGATGACCTGGAGGCCGTCGGGGACGCTCAGCGACTCGGCCTGCTCGCGGAGCAACCGGGAGAGCCCGTCGGCCACCGGGGAGACCCAGTCGGCCGACAGGCCCGCCATCACCAACTGCGCCGTCCCGTCGGCGCTCCGGAGTCGCTGGGCCACCTCGGGCTCCGCGCTGGGTCCCAGATGATAGATGATCGAGGGCCGCTCCCGGTCGACCGCCGCGAAGATGCCCTCCAACTGGCGGGCATAGGCCAGATCGGCCTCGATGAGCCCCTCGGGCCGGACCAAGAGCGCTACGACCAGCGAATCGTGGGTCTGATCGGGCCAGGTCTCGCGGATCAGCCGCTGCGCCTTCATGCTCGCCGCGTCGTCGGGCAGCATGGAGCCGAACGCCCCCGCGGTCAGTTCCGAGAGGTCGGGCGCCAGGGCGAAGACAGCCACGGTCAGGCCGAGCCAACCAGCGACGATCATCCAGGCAAGCCGGGTCATGGGCCGATCACCTTTTCCTTCGCATCATGTTTCCGGGCGGTCAGTCGTGGACGCTTCGGGACCGGCGATACCGTCGATGGCAACCAACCCCTAACGAAGTCCTCACCTTAACGGATCGGGCCCGACGACCCCATCCGATCGGATCCTCCCGCCCTGGACGCGCACGAACGGGCCAACGAGCCGCGCGGACGAAACGGATGGAAGGCCGGCCCCAAGCAGAGCATTTCCCATTCCTGACCGCCAGGCCGTCCGACGTCAACGGCCCAATCTCTCGAAACGGACCCCATCAGGCTGATCTCGGAGGCCCTATCGGTGATCCGAAAACGGTCGGACCTTGATCAAGCGAATTCGTTCGCTAGACTGGGATCAGCGAACGAATTCGCTACTGTGACGAACTCGATGCGTTGGGATGAGCCGAGGGAGGGTCAACGGTATGGCCAGGCGTGTGTCTTCGCAACCCACGGAGGTCGAGTTGGAGGTCCTCCGGGCGCTCTGGGACCTCGGGCCGAGCCCGGTCCGCGCAATCCACCAGCGGATCGCTGCGGACAAGGGCACCAATTACTCCACGACGGTCAAGATGCTGGCCGTGATGCGCGAAAAGGGGCTGGTCGTCCGCGACGAAGAGGCGACGCCCCACATCTACCGGCCGGCGGTCTCCCAGGAACGGACGCAGAAACGGATGCTCGAGGCCCTCTTAGAGACCGTCTACGGCGGCTCTTCGAGCCGCTTGGTCCTCCATGCGCTCGCCTCGAAGCCCGCGACGCCTGAGGAACTTGACGAGGTCCAGCGACTCCTCGATGAAATGAAGGGAGGTCGATCATGAGCATGACCACCACAATCGTGGCCGTCGCAGGACCCGGCTGGGCAACCACGGCGCTCAACGGGCTCGGTTGGATGCTCTTGCATAGCCTCTGGCAGTTCACCGCGATCGGCTTACTGTCATGGTCGTGTCTGAGCATCTTGCGACGACGACCCGCCCCGTTACGGTACGCGGTCGGGCTCGCGACCTTGGCGGCGATGGTCTTGGTCTCGATGTTGACATGGGCCTTGGCGATCCCGTCTCCCCGATCGGTCGTCCCGATGGAGCCCTCGAACACAACGACCGCCCAAGCCACCTCCGCCCCCAAACCTCAAGTCGAGCCCCAACGTCCTCCCGTCCCGATCAATCCAGCCCCCACATCGCTCCCGATCACGGGAGCGGACCGGCCGTCAGACCGTCCCGCCGTCGATGCGGGCAATCGCCACATCTTGGCACATGGGGCGGAGTGGAAGGCCGGTCTTATCTCGACGGTCCGTCCCTGGCTGCCCTGGATTGTCTTCGCCTGGCTGATCGGGGTCGCGACGTTCTCGGTCCGTACGCTCGTCTCCTGGTCATCGCTTCAGCGACTGCGGAGCATTGGCACATCGCCAGCGCCACCGGCCTTGACCAACGCGCTCCGAGACGCCCTCGAGCGGGCTGGAGTGACGCGCCACGTCGCCTTGCAGGAGTCGACGCGCGTCGATGTCCCCGTCGTCTTCGGGGCGCGACGCCCGTTGATCCTGGTGCCCACCGGCATCGACGACCGGTTGTCCCGCGATCAGATCGATGCCCTCCTCGACCACGAGGTCGCCCATCTGAAGCGTCAAGATTATCTCGTGAATCTGGCCCAGGTCATCGTTGAGACCTTGTTCTTCCACCATCCGGCAATTTGGTGGATCTCAAATCAGATCCGCATCGAGCGCGAGCATTGCTGCGACGACCAAGCCACGACGGCCTGCGGGGATCGCGTTCGATATGTCGAGTCACTCCTCGCCATGGAGCGGACCCGGCCTTCCCACGCGACACCGAGACCAGCCCTCTCGTCTGGAGGTGTCACGCTCTTGGCCCGCGTCCAACGACTGACCCTCGGAGATCCCGCGCCGAACCGCTGGTCGCCCGTCGGCGGCCTGCTCGCGACCACCATCCTCGTTGTCGCGGTCGGAGCCGGCTCGATCGCTCCCAGCGTCGCGAGCCCGAGCGTCGATCCTAGTCCTGAGACCAACGGCGAAACCACTCCCATGGACGACGAGTCCCCTTGGGGAGACCCGATGAACGGACTCCGGAGCCGGGTCGTCCCCGTCAACTCGGCGATGAGCGAAGAGACCGTCGAACTCGATGAAGCGCTGCTGCGGTCCCGAGGACTGGACGAGATCGCCTTCGCCATCGAGTTGGAGAATGTCAGCGATGTCCCGATCGAACTACTCGACACACGCTACGGATCGAGCTACGGCGAGGCGGCCGGCCGAGCCGCATCGGACCACTTCAGTCCCTACCTCTTCACAATCGACTACTTCAACGACGAGGGACGTCCGGTCGCCCGACCCGATGTCCAGGTCATCGACTTGAACCTGCTCCTCGACGGCGCCCAGGTCACGACCATCGCGCCGGGGCAGACCCATCGGTTCCTGATCCGACCGGCGAAGTGGTTGCGGATCCTGTCCCAACGGCTGGAGCCCGGGACGTATCGGGCGCGCGTGGCCTACCATGGCATGCCGGAGCGTGTCCGGAACGAGATCCAGCGCTATCGGCCTGACTCGGATGCGCTCGATGCCTGGACCGGAACGGTTGAGGCCACGTCCCCGTCCTTCGAGATCGAAGCCAATGGGGAACGCCCCGACGATCGCCTCGCTTGGGGAGCCGAGAACGACGGCCTTCGCGCTGCGATCGAACTGGCCCCGGCCAAGAGCAACTACGACTATGGCGAGAAACCTGATGTGATCATCCACATCGAGAACGTCGACGATCGCCCCATCACGTTCTTCACCCCGCTCTGGGTGTCCGAGGTGCCCATGACGGTCGAAGACGCGCGGAGGGATCCGGTCGACCTCGAGACTCGATTCTACACGGGATGGACGCTCTCGGGGCGCGTCACGCTTCAGCCGGGCCGGACCGTCGCGATCGACGCCGGGAACCTGGCGATCGCCTCCAGCCAGGAACAGGCCGACACCTTCGAGCACGTGACCTGGCGGATGCTCGTCGCGACGACGGGGACTTACCGGCTCCGACTGACGTATCGCGTGGGGGGGATCGTGCAGCTCCGCGACGACGATGGCAACGTGCTCGCCCCGACCGAAGAAGACTGGAAGGGCGACCTCGAGACTGGTCCGCTGGAAGTCGCGATCACCCGCCCCCCGGACGACCGCTGAGCCCCGGGGGGCCGAAAACGTCAGTCCCACCAGAAGTAGAGCCGATCGGACTCGCGGAGCGATCGGACGAGCTTGGCGACATCCCCGGTGCCTTGGTCCACGATGTCGGGACAGAACTTGTACATCCGTCGGGCGAGCCGTTCCGGGTCGCGGATCGGCGCGATGAAGCGGCCCTCGATCCGATCGTGCCCGCAGTCGGTGAGGATCCAGGGCTGCTCGCGCTCCATCTCCTGGAGCCAGGCGATGATGTCACCGTTGCTCAGGTCGTAGTTGCACGCAGCGGTCCCATGAGCGGCCAGCACAGCGTACTTGTCGGCCAGTGGCAACAGGGCCAGGCCGACCGGGCCGGACAGCGCGTCCATCCGCATCAGGAGGTAGGAGCCGGCCCGCTGCGCCTCGTCGAAGAACCGACGGTGCAGCGCGTCGATGCGTTCGGTCCGCTCCTCACGCTCGCGGAGGCGTTGCCGATTGTCGATGGTCCCGGCGAACATCGCTTTGTTCAGCGCCCGCACGTCGGCCAATTGAAAGCCAATCGCACCCTCGGGGTGGCCGGACTCGGTCGGCCCCACGCCGGTCGCCTCGGCGATCCGCTCGGCCAATGCTCGAAACTCCGGTCGTTGCGAACGCTCGACCAGCGTGGCGGCGTCCAGGTAGGGTTGCGAGCGGGAGTCGACCTCGGCCCCGGCGTTGCGGAGCAGATCGATGACCTCGGGATTGTGATGATAATCGACCGCGACGCTCAACGGCCCACGTCCGCGGACTCGACGGTTGGGATCGGCCCCAGCGACCAAGAGGCGTTTGACAACGGTCTCGTCATTGATTCGGGCCGCGACCATCAGTGGTGTTTCAGAGACCGGAAAGTCCGGGATGAGCCGGGTCTGTCCGTCCGGATCCGCACCAGCGTCCAGCAAGACGTCGACCAGCTCGCTGGCCCGTCGAAGAACGGCAAGACCCAGCGGCGTCGGACCATCCTGGCCGTTGGCCGCCGGCGACGCGACGCTGGGGTCGACGCCGGCCTCGATGAGTCGTTCGACCAACGGTCGACTCCCCGCTTGGACAGCCGGGACCAGCGGCTGGCCTCGACTGGGATCGGCACCAGCCTCTAGAAGGAGGGCGACGGCCTCCTCGGAGCCCGAGCGCGCTGCGGCCTCCAGGGCGGTCCTCGGCGCGGCCTTGGGCCGACGGATCACGGTGTTTGGATCGGCACCAGCTCCCAGCGCCGAATGCATGGCATCGAGGTCACCCTGTTGCGAGGCCAGGACCAACTCGCGGTTGGCCGTAAGGTCCTCCATCGCGCCCGCCTTGGCGAGCACCTTGAGGACGCGTCGACGGCCCAGTTCCCCGGCCAGTCCGGCGGCGGTCCGACCGTCACGTCCACTCGCTTCGCGGTCGACGCCGGCCTCCAAGAGGGCCGAGACGATCCGGGTCCGACCGGCCTGCGACGCCCAGATCAGAGCGGTCCGTTCCTCACGGTCGTCGCGGGCCTCGCGATCAGCCCCTTCCTCCAACAGGAGCTGGACCACCTCCAATCGGCCGGCCTCGGCGGCGCGGATCAGGGGCGTCTTGCCCGTCGAATCTCGGGCGTCGACGTCAGCGCCGGCGTCAATCAGACGTTTGAGAATCTTGAGGTGACCACGTCGAGCGGCCAAGCTCAACGGCGTGATCGGGAGTCGAGTCGGCTCGGCCTCGACGGCTTCGGGATCGGGATCGGGATCGGAGTCAAACCCATCGAACTTCGGTTCGTCGTCTTCGGGCTCCTCAGAGTCCTCGTCCCAGTCCCCTTCGAATTCGGGCTTGAGCCCGGCTCGATTCGGGTCGGCGCCGGCCTGAAGCAAGGCGTCGACGGCCGGCACGCGTCGGGCGTCGACGGCATAGAGCAGGGGGGTGGCCTGCTGCTCGTCCTCACGTCCGTCGACCTCGGCGCCGGCTTCGAGGAGTTGGGCGACCAGATCGCTGGACGTTCGCGTGGCCAGAGCGAGGGGGCGGTGTTGGCGATTGTCGGCGGCATTGGGATCGGCACCGGCCTTCAGCAGCCGTGCGACGATCTCGGGCGAGCCACCCTCGATCGCCGCGGCGAGCATCTCGGGGAAGACCGGGATCTCGCGGTCTCGCAGCGCATCCAAGAAGGGTCCGAGGACAGCCATGCGTTGGGACCGCGCGGCCAGTTGGATCGGGGTCTGGTACGACTCGTTCTCCAGGAGGATCGGTGCACCGGCCTTCAGGAGGGCCTCGACAGCTTCACGGTGGCCTTCTTCGGCGGCGAAGTGCAGGGCCGTGTCGCCACCGCCGTCCATGTCGCGGGTCTTGGCATCCAGGGCTGCGCCGGCCTCGATCAGCATGCCGATCACCTCGGCTCGGTTCTTAGCGGCGGCCAGGTGCAGGGCCGTCTGATCCCAAGGGGGCATGCCACCCTCCACCTTCGCCTGAGGATCGGCGCCGGCCTCCAGGAGGACCCGGACCACCTCGACGTGACCGGCCTCAGCGGCCAGCATCAGGACGGGCCGATCGCCACGGGCTTGGGGATCCTCATCGTCCTCGTCCGCTTCGTCGGCACCTTCGGCCTCGCGGAGCGCCCGACGTTCCGCTTCCTCATCCTCGATCTCACCAGTTAGCATGTCCATGTCGAAGTCCGATTCAACGAATCGAACGTTCATTCGGCCAGACGATGCGACAACCTGTTGGTAGTCGTCAGCGGCCTTAGCAACGGTCGACGGAGAGGCCCCGTCGGCGAGCAGTTGCCGGACCCGCTCCGAGTCGCCCTCGGCGACCGCCCGGACCAGTTGCGCTTGGCGGATCTGCTCGCGGTCCTCAGCGCGATCGACGGCCCCGGCCTCTTGGAGTCGATCGGCGACGTCACGATGGCCCCCACTCTCGGCGAGCAGGAGCGGTGTCCGGCCCCGCGCGTCGGTCCGATTGACGTCGGCTCCAGCGGTCAGCAAGGCGTTGACGATCGCCAAGGCTCCCTGCCGCGACGCTATGTGTAGCGCTGTGCCGCCTCGCGGCGAAGCCTGGCCGAAGAGCCCGCCGTCTTCCGGCTCATCCTCGTCGAAATCGTCAGTGTCGGCTTCGTCGAAATCGTCAGTGTCGTGGTAGACATCGACGCCACCATCGAAGTTTTCCTCTTCGATCACAGCGGCTTGGTCGACTCCGGCGCCCCGGTTGCTCGGAGCCGTCGGGGCCGGTCCGGCAACGGCTTGGTGATTGGCGCCGGCATCCAACAACCGCTGTACCAGGTCGAGCTGACCCAAGGCGGCCGCCTTCATCAGGGCGGTCAGTCCTGCGCGGTCGCGGACCTCCGGATCGGCCCCGCCGTCCAGCAGGGCCTGGACGACCTCAAGCCAGCCTTTCTCCATGGCCTGATGGAGCGCGGGCCCTCCCAGCGACCGGGCATTCGGATCGGCGCCGGCATCCAGCAGGATCTGGCAGAGCGTCGGGTTATCCTGATCGAGGGCGGCTGTCAACGGGCCGATGCCCAACGGCCCTCGGGACTCGGTCGAGGCGCCGGCGTCGACGAGGATCCGGGCGACCTCCGGATGGTCGGCCAGCACGGCCACCAGCAGGGGCGTGGCCCCTTCGAAGCTCTGGACATCCAGATCAGAGCCAGCGTCGACCAATTGTTGGACCACCGCAACATGGCCTTCGGCGGCCAGACTCAGGGGATTGTAGTTCTCGTCGTCGCGGGCCGAGGGGTCGGCGCCTGCATCCAGGAGGACCCGGACCACCCTGTCGTGACCGCCCGCAGCGGCGGCCATCAGCGCGGTCGTGCCCGGTGGGCCCGGCTCAGCCGCATCGGCCTCGACGCCGAGCATCGTCCCGGCGAGCCGGGCGAACCCGGAACTCATCGCTTCGGCCGGGTTGGCCGGGCCGTCCGACCCATCCAGGCTCTCCGGATCGACCTCACGCGCCTCCACCGACGCGCCGAGCTTGAGCAGTTCCTCGACGACCTCGATCTGACCCGCCTCGGCTGCTGCCACCAGGGCGACACGTCCTGACTTGTCACGCTGATCGGGCTCTTCGCCGGCATCGAGGAACCGTCGGACCGCCGCCAGATTGCCCGCCCCCGCCGCCGCGACCAGGCTCTCCTCGCCGCCTAGAGGTAACATGCCGCCGCGACCCTCCTCCACATACTCATCCCGAAGCTGGTCGACGGCGTCCTGGTCGATGGCGATCCCGGAGGCCTCGGCGACGGCGCGGATCTCTTCCTCTGTGACACCGCCGCGTCCCTCGCGCCAGGCCATGTCCTCGAGCGTCGCCTTGAGGAACCAGCGTGAGAACACTCGGGGATCGGCCGGCGTCGGCTCGATCCGACCGTCGGGCCGCTCGGCCAGGAACCGCTCGTGCAGCCGCGCCGAACCCGCCTTCACGTCCCAGACCAGCTGCTTGCCCTCGGGATGATCCAGCTCATGGCCCGCATAGGCACTGGACATCGTAAATGTCCGTCCGTCTTCATAAAAACATCCAAAGTCGACCCAAGGCCGCTGAGCCATGTCGGCCTCGTAGAGCACCGCATATCCGGATCGCTCCACGTCGGCCCAGACGGCCAGTCGAACCGGCCCCATCAACTCCAGCAGGAACGATCCGACCTCGGTCAGGCCAAGCCCCTTCATCGGCTCGACGTACCGCGCCACAGCCTGAGGATCCCGCCAAACATGGCCATCAGGGACGGGGGTCAACCGCAACCCGAATGCGTCGTGTTCCTCCTCGTCGTACTCGTCCGCGTCCTCATCGAAGTCCTCGTCGTCGTACTCTTCTTCCGCGTATTCCCCGTCCTCGTCGAAGTCGTCCTCGGTGTCCTCGTCGTCCTCGTCGATACCCTGTCGGTCTGTGACACGGGCAGCCTCGACGACCGGCACCTCTGGCACCGGCCGGGCCTCCCGATCGGCCCTTGGGGATGCGGTATCACGATCACCCGGTTCTCGCCCGGAGATCCAGGACCGGACCGCCCATCCGACAGCCAACACCAGCAACACCGCGACGACCAGCGTGACGGTCACCAGAATGAGCATGGCATCGACACTCCGTAGGGAGGCGCGGGCCGAATCGCCCAAGATCGACGCCCCCAACACCCCTCGAACTCAATCGGAACTCCCCGCGCGAAGTCCGACAACCCCACCGCAAGACCGGCTCCTGACAGCATAATCGGATTCAGATCGCCCGCGACCGTTTTTCACCCCCCGGCCCCCGAACCGCCGCTGTCCGAGGGCGCAGGGCCACCATCTGGAGCCGAGCCATTCTCCGAACGATTGGATGCCCCAATCTGGTCAAGGATGGCGTCGCGAAGCTGGATGAGGTCCGACGGCACGCGACCGGCCGAGACCTGAACCTCGGCCACCGACATCGCCAAATCGAGGTCGAGTTGTGCAGATGAGACCTGCTGCCTCCGGGGCGTTTCACCGCCTTGCACGGGATAGGGCTTTAGATCATAAACATCACTTCGAATGATACGATAGATCTCACGTCCCGGAAATTCTTCTTGCCATGACCCTTCATGGGATTTCTGGATCATCATCGTATGGGCCACGTCGATCCGCTCTCCAATTTGGTCGGGGGTGACGCCATCAACCTTGTCTTGAAGTCTCGAGAAGTAGTCGGAATCGATAATGGTTCGGATCGCTGTCTCACGATCGGGTACTCGGTTCTTCGGATGCTTGGGAAAACCCTCCCGAAAGTCCTTCGCAATTTCGGCGATCACGCGTCGACACGTCACGTACCAGAGCATTTGCTTGGCCGTCTCGCGAAGTTTGCTTTCCACGTGGTTCCGCGCACGATCGTTTGTGTTGAGCTTGCAGTTGGTCAACGATTGGGCATCGAGAAGGTAGTTCTCCAACTCGTGGCGGGGAAGCACGAAGGTGCTGATCGGACGAGAAAGATCATCCCATCGATCTCTGTTAGTCTCGCTGAAATCTCGATCGACGACCCCGAACACCCAGGTGTAGCCCGCATCCTGACGAGCCTGGTTGACGAGGGCACGGACCCCCTCCTTGCCCCCAGCGAGGACGTATCGAAACGGTCCTCCTAACCAAATCCGATCCAGGTATTCCGCGGTCAATCGATCCTCGACGCAGAGGGTGACCGGCCTCCGGAAAATCTCCGAATAGCTGCCGATGCGAGTCATTGGGCATCCTCGTCCGACGAGACCGACTGAGGCTCTATCAGATCGGCGAAGGGTACATCATCTGAGATCAAGAAATGCCTTTCAAAGGAATACGCTGAATTGAGAATCTCCGTGGAATGGGTCGCGATGATACACTGAACATAAGGCAGATACGTCCGGAAGAATCGGATGATCGTGCGGTGCCATTGCGGGTCGAGGTGCAGCTCGGGCTCGTCGATCAGGAAAATCCCCTCGGCATCGGACGCCCGTTGGAACGCTGTGATCAGAAGGAAAACCTCCAGTTGGCCCGAGCTGAGCCGGTCGATCGAGATGGGTGGTCGCCCTCCTCGTTCCAGGAAGACGTCGAACCGAGGGCCGGCCCCGTTAACCTCCTCGACGACATCGACCGTGAACCGGGCCTGCTGTCGCGGGTAGAATTGCTCCTATGCCCGAGAGATATCCTCCATCCATGAAGTGTATTCTTGAGGGCCGTTCGGACGCGATCGCAAACGCTCCGCCGCCGCCAGGTCGATGATCCGCTGCTTGGTCCGTCGGAGCCGCGGGCGGCTGTCGGAGACCTCCTCCGATTTCGCAGAAATACCTAGGGATCCTGGAAGGTCAGTCATCCTTGAAGAATTGGCGTAAGAAAAGTTAAGGTGATTTTCTGTGCTTGTCGAATCCGCAAAATAGCCTGCAGATTCTTCATTCAAATCAGCATAACTTATCGTTTTTCCATCTACAGAATATCTGATCACTTGAAAACTTTCAAGATCAATACCCAGTGTCGAAAAAGCAAATTCTCCACCGGCATTTACCAATCTGACATCAATTTCTAAGGAATACCCTTGAGATCCAATTCGAACCGCATCTTGACCTACAGGGCCTCTGACCATTCGCTTGGCCCTGCCGGCGAGCAGGCAGGCCTCCAGGACCGCCGTCTTGCCCGCGCCGTTGGCGCCGCCGAGGACGACGATTTGGTTCGGCTCCCCGCGCGGATCGCAGAAGTCCAGCTCCAAGTGTTCGATCCCCCGGAAGTCGGTGATCGAAATCGAACGGATCGCATAGGGCAGCTTGGGGGAATCGCTGGGCGTCTTCGTCGCCATCGGTGATCTCCGTGTTCACAGTCTCGGGCCTGCTCGCTTCGGTCAATCGGTGATTCCCCGGTCATTGTACGGGCCACGCGCCTGGGTTGGCGTCGTGGATACAGGCCGGGCGTTCATCGGATCCCCTCGGAAGCTTTCGCGGAGCTTCATGGGTTGATGGGTGCGTCGCGGGCATGGGAGATTCGTTATAATGCTGAGCAGAGAGCGGCCGTCCATCGAGGGCGAATCCGCACGCCATGACGACCCGACGAGTGGAGATCGCGAGACCGTGACCACGGCGACCACCCCTGAGAGTCCGGCGACCAGCCTTGAGGCCCGGACGATACCCGTCGGAGCCGAGCTGGCCGAGAAGCCTCGGATCAGCGGCCCGCTGGCCAAGCTGCCGATGCCCGCCGATGAGGAACGCCTGCCGCTGCTGGTCAGCGTCGTCGGCTTCTTGCTAGGCGGACTGCTCAGCCCGATCGGCTGGTATCTCAGCCATAACCTGCTGGCCCGTTTTCGCGCTGAGGGTCGGACGCCGACCGGCTATGCCTATGCGGCCAACATCATCGGGATCTTGGGCACCCTCCAGTTCATCTCGCTGGCTATCTTCGGCTTCTTCTTCCTCGTTCTGCCGCTCGTCTTCTACACCGACGCCCTGCTCTGATCCAATTCGACCCGCCCCCACCGGTCCCTCGAACCGGGCCTCGGATCGGACCCGCTCCGACCACATCTCCCTCGGGATCGTTGCGCGCGGCGGAACGTAACACCGATGGGTAGTCGACGACCGCTCCCGATTGCGGGTCGTTCATCTCTTCCGAACCGAATTGCCAAAGAGTTTGGGGCGAGGGGTCCGCGAGCGATCTCTGATAACATCGCGGTCCCGCGGCGGATCGTCCGCAGCGATTCGGCCGTCGAGTGGTCGTCGGCCCCGATATCCGTCGCCAAACGCGCGGTCGGACTCAATCGGAACCTGTCCCACTGTCATCCGAGCCCAACGCACCCGCCGATCTCGGACCAGGTTTCCGGCCTTTTGAGCCGCTCGACCCAGGATTCCGGCCCATCCAATCCGGCGATCGATCGGAATCGGACCCACATGACGAATCCCCACCATCGAATCGACCTGAACCCAGCATGCTTGCATGGATGATCCTTTCAGTTGATCAGGGGGCTCGGAGTCCCGGGTCGGATCTTTTGCCTGATCGGCGTGACGGGCGCGATCCACACGATCGGCGAATTCCCAACGATCACCCCGATCGTCGACCGCTGCTGGTTTCAGGGCGCGGGTCGGATTGTCGGGTTATGACCGGTAAGACAGATCGCGCTGGGGCCGTCGAAGGAGCCACCTGGGGCCCCGAACGAACGCATCATTGGGACTTCATTGATGAGACGTCCCGAGATCTAAGGATTCATTTCCGATGCAAGCGTACGTGATCGATCAGTTTGGCGGCCCTGAGGTCTTTCGGCTCGCCGAGGTGCCCGACCCGCAGCCGAGACCGGGTCATGTGGTCGTCGAGGTGGCCGCGACCAGCGTCAATCTGGTCGACTGTAAAGTCCGCTCGGGCCTGCTGGCCGACTGGGCGCCTCCGTTCGCCGAGAAGATCCTGCACGAAGACGTCGCCGGGACCGTCTCGGCCATTGGCGAGGGCGTGAACACGTTCCGTGTCGGCGACCGCGTCTTCGGCTCAGCCGGCGGGATCCGGCCCTATCAGGGCGCATTGGCCGAGCGGATGGAGGTCGATACGCGGCTGATCGCCCACGCGCCTGAGTCGATCGACCTGGTCGACGCCTCGGCGTTGCCATTGGTGGCGATCACCGCCGCCGAGGGCCTTCGGCGCGTCGCGTTGGAGGATGCCAACGTCCTGGTGATCGGCGGGACCGGCGGAGTCGGTCACGTCGCCTTGCCGATGGCCCGGAACGCCGGAGCGCGGGTGGTCGCGACCGCGTCGACTCCCGAGAAGCAACGGATCGTCCGCGAACTGGGAGCGGAGGTCGCCGTCGACATCCGCCAAGCGGCGGTCGGGCGGATCGTCGAGGAGCAGACCGGCGGTCGCGGCTTCGACGTCGTCTTCGATTCGGTCGGCGGACCCACGCTCGACCTGGCCATCGAGGCGGCGCGGTTCCAAGGGGCGGTCGTCACGATCATGGCCATGCAGCAACAAGATCTCACCCCAGCCTTCCTGAAAGAGCTGTCGCTCCATATGGTCTTCATGCTCGTGCCGATGATGCACGATTTCAACCGCGAGCGGCACGGCGCGATCCTGGCCGATCTGGCCCGCGCTGTCGATGCGGGGCAGCTCCGACCGCTCATCGATCGCCGACTGCCGTTTTCCCAGGTCGCCGAAGCCCACCGTCACGCCGAGCACGGTCGGCCCACCGGCAGGGTCGTCCTCGTCCGTGATTGACCCCAGCCGAACGGTGAAGCACGGAACTTGAATCATTGAGAACGCTTGCCGACCTTCTCGAGACATGATAGCAACTCATCCCGTCATCCGAGCTTAATTTATCCAGGACCTCGGCCGGTGATCCGATACTAAGGCTGGGGTGTGAGGGGACCAACTCCGCCCCCTGTGCTTCAGCGATGGCGAATATCTTGAGCAAACGTCCAGAAATTAAAGCAGATCTTAAAGTCAGGAGAGTTTTGTGGCTACCGTAATCGAAGCCAACGAAGTCAAGGATGCGGTTCTCGAAGCGATCGGCAGCTTCGAGATTGCCAACAAGCGTCGACCCACCGAGATCAGAATCTCGGTCTTCATGGCCAATGACCTCGTCAAGCTGACCTACCAGGAGGTCGGTCCGATCAGCCAGGACCTGTTTCTCCAGGGGACCGCGTTCTTCGACACCAACCGCCTGTACGGGTGCAGCGTGACGGTCGACCGTTACATGACCAAGGATCAACCGCCGATCTGTAGCTGAGTCGCGTCGACGGATGTGACAGGTTGACCTAAGGGGCGGTCAGGTCGAGTCCAAGGGAGGGCTCGGCCTGATTTATGAACCAGATCGTCTTTCTTATCTTCAATCCTTCAATAGATCCGACAGGTTCCAGCGAATCGATCATCCTCCATGGTCAATCCCAGGCGGGGCTGCGGATCGCGTCGAAAAATCCTAGGATACACTTGTCCACTGAGCCACTTGCGATTAGATTGGGGTTGTTCGGAAACCTTCGGGGACCGGGTGATTGTTCTCGGGACGGAAGGCCGCCCCAAATGAACTTCGCGATGCGGGGCCGACCTAACTGTGATGGGTCGACACCCCGGGGGATCGCGATGCGCGCGGAGCGTTCCGCCAGGGGCCACTCGGTCCTCGAAGGTGTCCGGACGACCTTTTCGACACACACAGATCATACCCCGATCTTATTATGTCACATACATTTCATTTAACGTCGATCTTGCCGGGACCCCTCGATATCGAGGTCGGTTTGTCCCCCATCGCGCGGGGCGTCGAGCAAGGCGCGGACCTCGTTGGCGAGGCGGTCGACAATCTCAGGATGGTCGTCGATCCGGTTGTGGACCTCTCCGGGATCGGCCGTCAAATCGTGCAGGGCTTTGGGTTGGCCGTCCCTCGAGAGCAATTTCCAAGGGCCCCAACGTGCCGCCTCGGTGGCGAATGGTTCGGGCTTGGACGTCCGTCGTTGGATCCTGGGGAAGAAGTCGATCTGCCAGAGGAGCGTCCGATCCGTCAGGTCGGCGGTTGGGGCGTCGCCCCTCAGCACGTCGAGCAGGGAACCCCCATCGAACCGAACATGGCCGGGCAGGGGGATGCTGGCGACCGCACACAGGGTGGGCAGGAGGTCGTTGGTGTGGCCGATCACTTCGGAGGTCGTTCCGGGCGCGATCTGGCCCGGCCATCGGGCGATCATCGGGACGCGGATCCCGCCTTCGTGGAGGTCGGTTTTCCCACCACGAAATGGGCCGATTTGGCCCTCATAGGCGGCGCCGTTGTCGGAGGTAAAGAGCACGAGCGTCTCGTCGGCGATCCCGAGCGCATCGAGCAGGTCGAGGATCCGGCCGATCCGCGCGTCTTGGTGCGCGACCATCGAGCGGAACCGATGCTGATCGTCCCGGATCCCCTCGGCGGCGGTCGCCGACCAGTGCGGCTCGGGCGCCGGCTCGTACGGCGTGTGCGGGACCAACCACCAGACGTTCAGGAAAAACGGTCGCCCTTCGGCATGCATTTGGCGGATCAAACGTTCCGACTCGTCGCCGATGATATCGGTCCAATGCTGTTCATAGAACGGGTCATCGGGCCCGACGACCTGCTCGTCGCGGATCAGGCAGGTCCCCCCATCGCGGTAGAGCCGGCGCTCACCGCCGAGCTGACCGCGGATCGGCTGTTGTTCGATCTGGCAGAGGTAATGATCGAACCCGTGTTGATGCGGCCCGGGGATCGCCACGCTCCGATCCTCGAGGTGCTCGACGTGGAGTCCGCCGAGATGCCATTTGCCCACATGGGCCGTCCGGTACCCCGATCGTTGGAGCAGTCTCGGCAGCGTGACCGTCCCGCGAGGCAGGTGGTGCTCGTCGTCGGAGAAGTGCCGGATGATCCCGAACCGGAGCGGATAACGCCCGGTCAGGATCGAGGCGCGTGTCGGCGTGCAGACCGCCGAGCCGGCATAGAATTGGGTCAGTCGGACCCCTTCGTCGGCAAGCCGGTCGAGGTTCGGCGTCGCCACCGCCTCGCCACCGAAGCAGGCCGGATCGGCATAGCCCATGTCGTCGGCCAGCAAAAGGACGATGTTCGGCCGGTCCACCTCGGTCGCATGAACCGTCATCGACGCGACGATTAACCCGATCGCTGTGAAAAGCGCTTGATATACCGTTCGCATCCCTTTGCTCGTCCTTGACGCTCAGCGCCGGTGGGGAGGAAATGGGAATCGCTCGACCGACCGAGGTCGGTCTGTCGGACTGCTCCGCGTCACGGGCTGGTTGAGGCCAGCGGTACGAGCAGGGCGCCGGTGACGGACCCGGCCAGGCCGGTCAGGGCGAGGATCGCGAGGGTGACGGTCCAGGTCTTGAGCGATTCGACCTCGGTGAGCCCGCCCATCTTGGCGAAAATCCAGAAGCCGCTATCGTTCATCCAACTGCCGAAGAGCGACCCGGCGCCGACGGCGGTGGCCAGGTAGACCGTGTTGTACCCGAGCGGGCCGGCGTCTTGGAGCAGGGCGGCCATGATGCCCGAGGCGGCGATCATCGCCACGGTGCTGGACCCCTGCGCGACCTTAAACAGCGAGGCGACGCCGAAGCCGAGCAGGAGCCAGCCCAGACCCGCGACCTCCGCCGGCAGGGCAGCCCCCTCGCCCGACTCGGGTCGGAAATACCCTTCGATGACCGAACCAATGTTGGCGGCGGTCAACATGGCACCGAACGCGCCGCCGGCCGAAGTGATCAGGATGATCACGCCGCCGCTCATCAAGGCCGATTCGACAGTCTTGGCCAGCTCCTCGCGGCTCGGCTTGCGGACCGCGACCAGGGTCAGCATGGCGACGATCGCCGAGAGGAACAGGGCAAGGTTGGGGTTGCCCGGCACGGCGGTGATGTAGGTCAGTCGACGGATCGGCGTCTCCCAGGTATGCGCGGCGACGGCATCTGGCAGGGCTTCCTCTAGGGCCTCGCGGTTGACGTGCTCGACGACGGCCGCGTTGGCGCGGGCCAGGCCGGGCAGGGTCTTGCGGTCCTGGAGGATGTTCCGGTTGAGCGACCCGACGAGCTGTTGGCGAACGTCATCGTCGACGTCGGCTTCGTCGACGTGGGCCAGGTCGCGGAGCTGCTCCTGGTCGGCCTCAGGGAGACGTTTCAGGATGGCCAAGGGGGGGCTGAGTGGGACCTCCGGCGGGGCAGACGCCAACTCGGCTCCCTCGGCGTTTTCAGCGTCTATGGCGTTGAGGGGTGTATTCGACTCGTCATCGAGGAGGATTTGTCCCAGCGCGGGTAGATTGACGTCATTGGGTTGGAGTTGGGCGGCGCGTTGGTTGTTGGCAACGGTCTCGAGGACTGAGTGGACGGAGATTAGGAGGACCGGCAGCACGACAGGCACGAGGCTGAGGGGCAGCGAAGGCAACTTCTGGTCGGGGATCGGCTCGGCCGCGGCGGTCCCATCGACGTCGCGGACGGGGATCTTGAAGACGGCGTCGCAGAAAGCGGCGTAGGCTAGGCCCATGATGCCGGCAGGCAGGGCCACCGCGAGGCCGACCAGGATCATCAGGCCTAGGTCGATCCCGAGGTTCGAGGCGATCAGCAATGGTC
>CAZSSM010000097.1:0-24786 GCA_964609385.1 uncultured Planctomycetia bacterium | reverse complement strand
AACATTCTCAAACAAACAACCGTTGGACTCTACGACCCATGCCACGCAACCCCCGATCACGTCGGGCGCGCCCCCTCCGCGCGCACATCGAGCGCCTGGAACCCCGGCGGCTGCTCGACGGACGGACCCTTTACATCGAAGGTGAAGACTATACCGAGTCCGGTTTCCTCGAGCATTCGTGGTACACCTACTCGCGGGTCGATCCCGCTCGGCTCTCGCCCGGGACCTCCGACGACCCCTCCGCCGCAATGCTCTCGCACTATCGCAACAACCTCAATCCGGTCGAAGCCGCCTGGGAACTGGAACTCGACGAGCCCGGCACATTCACCTGGTGGGTCCGGATCAACTCCCACTCCGGTCTCTATTCGGTCTCGATCAACGACGGCCCCTGGGAGCCGATCGCCACGTCCGACGGCGCTGGTGCGGTCAACCTGCTCCACACCAATCCCGGTGACATCCGATCGCTCGAGTGGGTCCCGGTCGGCGAGGTCGATCTACAAGCCGGCCTCAACCGGATCGAGATCCAGGTCGGTCCCGGGCCCGGTCGGAACAACACGCACGGGATCGTCGATGCCCTGGTCTTCACTGAGGATCATTGGGTCCCCAGCGGTTCGACGCCCTTCGATCCCGATCGCGAACCGGCCGGTCCAGACGATTGGTTCCGATTCGCCGCGGGTCCCGACCCCGACGATGGCACCAGTCTCATCGACATGAGTGGGCTCCTTGAGGACCAAGCCGGGAGCCACGGGCCGCTCAAGTCGGTCGAGGATCGCCTCGTCTTCGAGGACGGCACCCCGGCCAAGTTCTGGGGCGTCGGAGCCGCGCCGCCGGAGTCCGACGAGGCCATCGCGAGGCAGGCCCGGTTCTTCGCCAAGCACGGCATCAACCTCGCGCGGATCCACCCCGTCACCGCCCACATCGGTCGATCCATCCCTGACGGTCAAGGCGGACTCACCTTCGACGCCGACAAGCTCGATCGGTTCGACCGCTGGTTCGCCGCGCTCAAAGATCAGGGTATCTATATGACCTGGTCCGTCTTCTATCCGCTCGTCATCACGCCCGAGGACGGCTACGACCCCACACTCTACAACGAGTTGCGAGACGATTCCTTCGACGGTCGCGCGGGCAAATCGACCAGCGGCATCGTCACGATGATGCCCGAGTTGCAAGACCTCGAATGGAACTATCTCCGGATCCTCTTGGAGCATGTCAACCCCTACACCGGTCTCGCCTACAAGGACGACCCCGCCCTCGCGTTCATCGAGACCCGGAACGAGAGCAACCTGTTCTTCCACGCCCCGTTGAACGACCTGTTCGACAACTCGATGCCCCGACACGCCCAGATCCTCCGCGAGCAGTTCGGTGCCTGGGTCAAGGACCGCTACGCGACCGAGGACGACCTGAACGCCGCCTGGGGCACCCGTCGACGACCGCTCGACGATTGGGACGCCGGCGTCTTCGACATCATGGGTTCCTACCACCTCGGCGCCGACGGACCGCTCTACGAATACAACGGGCAGACCGCCCGTGCCGGCGACTTCATCCAGTTCCTCGCCGAGATCCAACGCGACAGCTATCTGCAACGGCAGGATCGACTCCGGAGCTTGGGGTATCAGGGCATCGTCGTCGGGAGCAACTGGAAGAGCGGAGGCCCCGCCGGCGCGACGGCCAACCTCTGGAGCGACGCCGCCGTCGACGCCATCGACCGTCACGGCTACGACGGGGGTCAGTCGGGCCACCGGATCGATAACGGGGTCGTTGACGACTCCTCGACGCTCGGCTCGCCGATGAGCGGTCTCTTCTCGACCGGACTCTGGCAGATCGAGGATCGCCCCTTCGGCCTCTCCGAGTGGACGATGAAGACCCCCAACGCCTACCGGGCCGAGGCCGCGCCGATCATGGCCTTCTATGGGCTTGGTCTCCAGGACTGGGACTTCTCGATCCAGTTCACCGCCGGCGACGCCTCCTTCTATCAACACGGCTGGCCCGACCTCTCGGCCTATCCCAACACGACACCCACCCACTTCGGCCAGTACCCGGCCTTGGCCTTCGCCGTCCACAACGAGCACATCGCTCCCGGCGACGTCGTCGACCTCCGACGGGTCGATCTGGACGACGTCTTCTCCGGAACCGATCCGCTCGACCAAAACATCGAGAACGGTTACAACGACACCAACATCGACAACCCCGCACTCGGCACACCGACCGCACACATGGCCGTCGGTCGGGTCACCGTCGAGATGGGCGACGTGCTCCCCGACTCGGAGCACCTCGACGTCGAACCCTACTGGGATCGCGATGCCGGTCGGATCACCAGCACGACCGGTCAACTGGTCTGGGACTACGACGAGCGCAGGATCGAGGTCCGCTCCGAACAGACGCAAGGTCTCGTCGGGTTCGCCGAAGAGGGGCCGGCGATCGTCGCGCTGCCCGACGCCGAGATCCGATTGGAGAGCGAGTTCGCCAGCCTGATCCTCACCCCGCTGGACAATCGGCCGCTGGACGAAAGTCAACAGATCCTGGTGACCGCATTGGCCCGCGACCGACTCTCCGGCACCACACGCACCACCGACCCCGATGGGACGACTCGAATCACCGAGGTCGGGGAGCATCCCTTGCTGCTCGAGCCGGTCCGCGCCCAGATCCGACTCGACGGCCCGGCGATCACCTCCGTCCGGCCCCTCGACTTCTACGGCGCCCCCAAGGACATGCTCATCCCCGTCGGAGGAGACGGATCCTTCGCCATCGACGGTCGCTATGAGACCTTCTATTACGTGATCGACCGTCTCGACGATTCGACCCCGACTACCTTAACCGTCGCGCAGTCGACACCACACACCGATGGCATCGCGGTCCAGTTCAACGACTCGATCGATCTCGCGATGCTCAACCTGTACGGGTCCGACGGACCGGACGTCACGCTCGAAGGGCCTGGCGGACCAGTCCGCGGTTCGCTGGTCGTCGACGAGGCCGGCCATACACTCCGCTTCCTCGCCACAGACGGCCCCCTCGAACCGGGCACACACTCCTTGACGATCCGAAGCGCATTCGATGCCGTCCGCCGACCAAACGGAGAGTTGCTCGATGGCGACGGTGACGGGACACCGGGAGGCGACCACGTCGTCTCCTTCGAGGTCACCCCCTTCGATGGAGCCACCCTCCAACTCCCCCATTTCGCGAGGGGGGCCGGTCAGTCCGTCGACCTGCCGGTCAGCACGAGCGGGATCCCGTTGACGATCAGCAACGCCGACGGAGCCGACCTCATCGCGTTCGACCTCGAAGTCGACTCGGAACTTCTGGAAGTCATCGGTGCGGTGCCTGGAGCCGATCTGGCCGACGACGCGAGCCTGGACGTCACGACGATTGCTCCCGGGCGGCTCCGCGTCACGGTCTCGGTCCCCGACGGGCTGGCTACCGGGACGCTCGAGTTGGTCCGGATCGTAGGCGAGGTGCCCTCATCCGCTCCAATCGCCTCGAAACATGTCCTGAAGCTCGATCAACCGGTCGTCGAGGCCGGGGGCGTTGCGCGGTCGGTCCGGACCGCCGACGGGTTCCATCTGGCCGCCTATCTGGGCGACACGTTCGTGGCCGACCTATCGTACTCGACGCAGGACATCCCGGTCCTCATCGAGGGCGCTTTTGGGCTCGGTGACGGGGCCTTGGCCGACTATCCGAACGCCGACCCTCGATTGGTGACCGATGTCAACGGAAACGGCATCGCCGACCTCGAGGACGTCACCTCGGTCCTGCTGGCGGCGCTTGGCCAGCCGTCGCCATCACTTCCACCCAGGTCGTCGGGGCCGGTCCCGGTTCCCGGTGGGCTCGACCCGGTCCTGGCCCTCAGCGACGTCCAGGCCCGACCCGGCGACTCGACGCGCATCCCGTTGACGTTGACGATCACCGACACGGTCCCGGTCGACGTCCGGACGTTCCGCGCGATCGTGCAATACGACGCCGACCTGTTGCGGATCGCCGACATCGCGATCGGAGGGCTCGGCCAGCGCTTTAGGACCACCTGGCACGTCGACGAGGCGTCCGGACTGCTCGTGATCGTCGGTTTTCGGCTCGACCCGCTCCCGCTCGATCCGGGCGTGTCGGGGACCTTGGCCTGGCTCGAAGCCGATCTGGCCGAGGACCTCGAACCCGAATCGTCGGTCGCCCTCAACCTCCGCGCCGACGTCCCCTCGGTCATGGGGCGCCTGGTCACCGGGCTCAACGGCGGCCAGCTCGTCCTCGACCCCGCGCCCACCAATGCCGAGGACGATCCGGTCGACGGTCGAATCACCGTCCTCGCGACGAGGGACGACCAAGCCCTCGACACCGTCCTCTCTTCCCTCACCCCGATGGAGCTGACCCGGTTCGATGACCGCCTGATCGCCCTCTACGCCCTTCAGGCATCGACGACCGTCCAGCCGATCCCTCAACCGGATCTTCCCAGCGACGAGGATGATTGAGTTCACATCTCCGCCTTGTTGTCGTTCGAATGTTCGCCTTTCCTTGAACCGAAGGCTATCGGCCAGGTCTGATGCCGAGTACCCTAAGCCGGGCCCAGCCGTCGGGATCGGGCGATTTCCCGATCCCGTCTGATGAGCCGTCCCAATGACGGCGTGTCCCGGCCCCGCTAGACGGGCCCCGAGGGCAAGGAGGCTCCCGGCTCACGCCGTGGCTTGCAACCCCTTCTAATGCAGAGGGGGTTGCAAGCCACCCGCTGGAGAGGTCGCTCTGACCGTCTCCGAGGTCGTCGAGGAACCCGCGTGAACATCCCGACCAGCGACGTCCCCAGCAGGAGACGAACGATGATCTCGAATCAGAATGGTCCGTGGTTTCCCCGTCCGATGGCCGCCCTGCTCGGGATCGCGCTCGCCCTGCCGGGCGCTGCGATGGCGCGCGGTCAGGATGAGGTCGGCCCCCTCCGGGTCCGCGAGGACGGCCGCTACCTGGAGCGCGCCGACGGGACGCCGTTCTTCTGGCTCGGCGACACGGCCTGGGAGCTGTTCCACCGGCTCGATCGCGAGGAGGCCGAACGCTACCTGGACGACCGACGGGCGAAGGGCTTCAACCTCGTGCAGGCCGTCGTGCTCGCCGAGCGCGGGGGGCTCAACGTGCCCAACCCGGCCGGCGACCTCCCGCTCGTCGACGGCGACCCGACGCGGCCGGTCGAGGCCTACTTCCACCACGTCGACTCCATCGTCGCCATGGCCAACGGGCGCGGGATGGTGATCGGCATGCTCCCCACCTGGGGCAAGTACTGGAAGACCGGCGCGTCGGATTCGATCTTCGATCCCGACAATGCGTACGCGTTCGGCCGGTTCCTCGGCGCGCGGTATCGCGACGCCGACCTCGTCTGGATCCTCGGTGGCGACAACAACGTCGAGGACGACAACGAACGGGCGATCATCGACGCGATGGCGACAGGTCTTCGCGAGGGCGACGGCGGCCGGCACCTGATCACCTACCACCCACGCGGGCCGGGACGGTCCTCCGACGTCGTCCCCGACGCCGACTGGCTCGATTTCCACATGGTCCAGTCGTCGCATGCCTCGCGTACGCTCGACAACGGGCGGTTCATCGAGGGCGACCTGCGGCGTCGCCCGCTCCGTCCCTCGCTCGACGGCGAGCCGAGGTATGAGGCGATTCCGGTCGGCTTCTACTTCCGCAACGCCGACCCGCTCGACCGCTTCGATGCGTTTGACGTCCGGCGCGCGGCCTACTGGGCGTTGCTGGCCGGGGCATGCGGCCATACCTACGGCAACAACAACGTCTGGCAGATGTGGGAGCCCGGCCTCGATTCGGTCCTGGGGGCCGACATCCCCTGGTATGATGCGCTCGACCATCCCGGCGCGTTCCAGATGGGTCACGTCCGCCGGCTCTTCGAGTCGAGGCCGTTCCACCGGCTGCGGCCCGACCCGGACCTGGTGCTCGACGCCCCCGACGAGCCCGGCGCCACCGTCCGTGCCGCGAGGGCGGTCGACGGCTCGTTCGCCTTCATCTATTCGGCGATGGGTCGGCCGTTCAGCGTCGACGACTCGCGGATTGCCGGGCGTCGGGTCCGCCAGATCTGGTACGATCCCCGCTACGGCGTGGCCCACCACGTGCATACGGCGACGACCAAGGCGATCCAGGGCTTCACGCCCCCCTCCTCCGGCCCCGGCCACGACTGGCTGCTCATCTTGGAGGACGAGGCCGCCGGCTATCCCCTGCCCGGCCGCGACGCCCCGGCGTCACCCGATCGTTGACGGCAAGGAGACTGGATATGATCCGCACCACCCGCCTGGGACTTCTCGCCCTGACTCTCGCCGTCTGGGCTCTCGCCATGCCCGTGATGGCTCAGGACGAATCGCAGCCGTTACTCGACCGTGTCGAAGCGAGGCTCCACCTGGTCTGGGACGATTGGCGATACTGGCCACGCGGCTTCCCCAAAGACTGGCTCCCTGACGGATCGGGATACGTCGTGGCTCGAGACGAATCTCGATGGCGGGTCGACGTCGAGAGCGGGGAGCAGGTCGAGATGATCGAAGGGGAGCTCGAGTTACCCGAGGACTCAGCGCGCTGTTCCCCGGATCGTACGCGCGTCTTTGAAGAGCGCGACGGCAACCTCTTCGTCCGGTCCACAGAGGGAGGCGAGGGTCGTCAACTGACAACGAACGAACGACCGGACGAGGTCAGCTATCGGGATGTGTCCTGGAGCCCGGACGGGCAATACCTGGCCTTCGTCGAGAACGACGTCGCCAGAGTCCGCATCCGCACCGACCTGCTCGGCGACGAACCCACGTATCCGAGCTTGCGAGAGGTCCGCTTCGCGCGCGTCGGCGGGGAGATTCCGCGCCTCCGCGTGGGGATCGCTGCGGTCGAGTCCGGCGAGGTGCGCTGGGTTCAGCTCGAGAGTCCGGACGAGGGCTTCTACCTAGGTCAGGTCGAGTGGGCCGGCGACGAGTTGCTGGTCGAGTCCTTGAGCCGTTTCCGAGATCGGCGGCGGTTCTTGCTGGCCGATCCTGAGAGCGGCGCGGTTCGCACGATCTTCGAGGAATCGGATCCGGCCTGGGTCGTGGCCAGCACCGAAGTGAATCTTGGCCTCGAGTGGCTCGACGGAGGCGAGCGCTTCCTCGTGATCCATGAGCGGAGTGGTTGGCGGCACGCCTACGTGCACGCCCGCAACGGAAAGCAGCTACACCACCTGACCAAGGGCGCGTTCGACATCATCGAGCGCGCCTCGGTCGACGAGGAGGGCGGGTGGTTCTACTTCTACGCATCGCCCGACAACGCGACCCAGAAGGACCTCTATCGCGTGCCTCTCGACGGGTCGGCCGACGCCGAGCGCATCACGCCGGCAGATCAAGCCGGAACGCACGACTACGCGTTCGCACCGGACCACCGCCACGCGTTCCACACGCGCTCGACGTTCGACGATCCCCCGGTGATCGAGCTGATCGAATTGCCGAGCCATCGCACCGTACGGGTTCTGGAGGACAATGCCGCTCTCCGTGGCCTGATCGCCGAGGACGGCTTCCGCAAAACCGAGTTCCTCCAGCTCGACATCGGCGACGACATCGCTCTCGATGCGTGGTTGATGAAGCCGCCCAACTTCGATCCGTCGAAGAAGTGGCCGGTTCTGGTCTACGTTTACAGTGAGCCCTATGCGCAAACGGTGCTCGACCACTGGTATCTCACGCATTCCATGTACCACCGCCTCGTCTCCGACCTCGGATATCTGGTCCTCTCGATCGACAGTCGCGGCACGCCGGCGCCAAAGGGGGCTGCGTGGCGACGCGCGGTCTTCGGGAGCCTCGGACCGCTGTCGACTCGGGAACAAGCAGCAGCCTTGCGCGAGCTCGGCCGACAGCGCGAGTATGTCGACATGTCCCGGGTCGGCATCTGGGGCTGGAGCGGTGGGGGCTCCAACACACTCAATGCGATGTTCCGCGAGCCGGACCTGTATAAGGTCGGCATCGCCGTCGCTGCCAAGCCTCAGCCCTGGCTCTACAACGCCTGGTTCCAGGAGATCTACATGCGCACGCGCGAGGTCAATCCCGAGGGCTACGAACAATCCGCGCCGATCCACTTCGCCGAAGGGCTGAAGGGCGATCTCCTGATCGTGCACGGCACAGGTGAGCGGAACACCCACGTCCAGATCGTCGAGGGGCTGGTCGATCGCCTCATCGAACTCGGTAAGCGCTTCGACTACATGACCTATCCGCACCGCTCGCACGGCATCTGGGAGGGAGAGGGCACGAGCGTCCACTTGCGATCTTTGATGATCCGATATCTGCTGGATCATCTCGAGCCGGGTCCGCAGTAGGGCGATTGGGCGTTTGCGACCGCCTCCAGCCCCGGCTGCGCCCCGCAGAGCAAGGTCGCTGGGCTCCCTCCATAGCCGCTGTTGAGGCCAGCCAACGCAAGTACTCCCCAACGAGTTGGCCTCCTCATAACAAGAGATGGCCGACACTTGTGGACTTCCAGAAACATCTATCGGGGTGTTTCCTCCAAAGGAACGACAACTCTCAGAGGACTCTTTCGCGAAGTCCGACCCATTGGCACATGCCGATGGGACGGAAAGCCCACAATTCGGCTTCCCCCTCAGATTCCCCTCAAACTTTGCTGCGGGCTCCGAGGGCGGAAACCTCTGACACGATGGCTGGAGCCCAACCGACACCGAGAGGATCCGCCTTGGGACTGGAACCGAAGGTCGCCCCAAGATTTCGATAACGATCCGTCCCCCTGACTTGGGGGGCGAGGAGTCGCCGAGACTCCCGGTCGGATCGATGAATCCCGGAATCGCTGGGAGAGGGTTCGGTCCTTAGTGGGAAACAAACCACCAGCGGATCCGTCGCAGGGTCCGGTTTTTCCTCGATTCAATCCGCGCTTCGGGTCAGGTCGCTCGGCTCGAGGGTCACGGTGTGGAGCCGACGTCCGTCGGCGTTGATCATCTCGGCGGTCAACATGGGCTCGTCGCCTTGGGTGTCGCCGGTCAGCAACAGGAAGCTGTGCGGCTCGCCGGCGTCGAAGACGAGGTCCGGGTGGGGTGCGTTGGCCGATGCCATGATTCCATCGTGGATCGGAGACGTGATCAACTCGTAGAGTGGATAGCCAGCCTGCTCGGCGACCCGGTGTTTGAGGACGCGTGTCCGGTGGATGTCGCCACCGACTAGGACGACGCCGTCGATCCGATTGTCACCGAGGAACCGGAACAGCGCTTCACGCTCGTGGGGATAGGACATCCAATGATCCGGCTTGCCCGGCCGGGTCGCCTTGTTCCAGATCATGCCCGAGGCAAGCACCTTGAAGGGGGCGTCGCTGCGGACCAAGTGGTCGCGGAGCCAAGCCCACTGGGCGCGACCGAGCAGGGTGGATCGCGCGGGGTCGAACTCGGAGGCCTCGGTGCCGGCGAAGGTCCGGGCATCGAGCAGGAAAACCTCGATCGGCCCGCGACGGAACCGGGAGTAGACCCCGCGTTGCCCGTCGCCGGCCGAGGGCAGCGCGCGGTAGTCAAGGAAGACGCGACGCGACTCTTCCTTGCCGGCCAGATTGCCATCGGTGTCGTTGCGCCCGAAGTCGTGGTCGTCCCAGGTGGCATAGAGGGACCGCGACCGCAGGAGCCGCTGGAGGGCGGGCACAGCAAGGAACTCGCGGTGCCGTCGGCGCTGAACGGATCGATCGATCGAGTCAATGTAAGGGGTGTCGCCGAGCAGGACGACCGCGTCGGCCTCCTCAACGCCGATCCGGTCCCAGACCCGCGCGCTGCCGGCGTCCTCGCGGGCGCACGACCCGAAGGCCAGGCGCGTCAACGTCGGTGCCTCGGACGCGGGCGGCGTCCGGATCACGAACGAGGCGTCGCCGGCCAGGATCGTCTCATCTTCGGTTGCTACGAAGTAGCGGTAGGCCGTGTCGGGCTCCAGATCGTCCACGTTCCAGACGACGCAGAGGTCGTGCTCCGGCGTCGCCTCGGCCGAGTAGGCCCGAGGCTGCTCACGAACCCCCACCTGTTGCACGCCCAGCAGGTACGTTCCCGGCGCTCCGGCCCGATACCAGACCTGTGCCGAGTCGGTCCCCACATGGCCCAGCAGCGGACCGACGGAGCC
This sequence comes from uncultured Planctomycetia bacterium, assembly GCA_964609385.1. GTDB lineage: Bacteria > Planctomycetota > Planctomycetia > Isosphaerales > Isosphaeraceae > CAZSSM01. The sequence continues at coordinate 14,710 of CAZSSM010000097.1, read as the reverse complement.
GTCCTCGGCCGGTTCAACACCCCACGACGTGATCCCCGTCCCCAACACCAACCACACGATCAAGCAGGCAACCGTTCTCATCGGACGATGTGCTCCGAATAGGTCGTCGATCCTTCCTCGGACCGAACCGCACGGTCCGACTTGCGGACCGCGACTGTAATCGATGCCCGAGCCAACTGCCACCGAGACGGAATCAGAGGCCGGTTGGGGGTCGGCCGGGACAAAGATCGGAGGCTCAAGAGGCTGATCCCGTGTCGGTCCTGGTCCCGATCCCTGGGCGCCGTACACGGGTGGCTGAGGCCGGCGACGCGCAGTGAGCAGACTCCGGGATGGATGTCTCAGATCGGCCGACCACCCGTCGTCGGCACGGTCGACCGACTCACCCGAATCGTCCCCGGGGTCTGGTCCCCAAGCGGACCAGTCCCCAGCCACTCACACCCTCGGCCAGCCTTGAGAGAGAGGAGCCACCGATTGCGTACCATGAGCCGACCTCGGATCCAGCTCAGGAGCCCCCGTCATTTCATGCGGGGCCAGAATCGGCCGACGCGACTCATATAGTCGCGATAGTCATCGCCGAAGCGCTGGATGAGCCGGTCCTCCTCGATCCGCGTGCGGGCGACGAGGAATCCGAAGACGATCGAGCCGTTGACGAGGAAGAGGGGGTTGGCCGTTGCCAACGCGAAGCCGATCGCGCAAAGGGCGAACGAGAGATAGAACGGATGGCGGACCCAGCGGTACGGTCCGGTTGTCACGAGCCGATGCTCGCGTCGGATGACGACCGTGTCGGTGAGGTTGCGACCGAGGTTGTGCAGGGTCCAGACGAAGAACAAACCGCCCATGGCAATCAAAGCCACGCCCGACCAGCGGACGATGGCCGGCAGAGGCACGGTCGACCAGGCCAGCAGCTGCGGGTCGACCATCCACAGGATCGCCGCGACCAGCATCGCCAGCGCGGTCAGCCGGAGCCCCAGCAAGATGACCGGCCCCTCCTGTCGACGGTCGATCGGCTCACTGGTGAAGGAGCGGAATCGGTAGGTTAGACCAATCAACGCGAACAGCCCGATCTCCACGATGACGGCGATCCTGAGAAATGCTGGTGGGTCCATCTCCATCGCTCCCTGTTCTCATCGGGTCCCGTTCCCTCTGCAATGGAACGGCAACCATAGCACTCTTTGATCACAAATTCCTAAATCACAAAAACAGATCATTTAAAACTATCAACAACACAAGATTAAATCGGTAACCTTGAGTGTTTCAACTGATCCTCAAGATTCGGAAGGTCTCCTCGTAGCTCCGCTCCAAGTCGAGCGGGACGGCGAGGTTGCTGGCGAGCCAGAGGGGCAGGACGGGGAGCGGTTCGCCAAGGGTGAGGGGTTCGGACCAAGTCTCGAACAGCCAGGTGCCGTCGGGGGCGCGTCGGCATCGCGATGAGCAGGCATGGATCGGCCCGGCGGTCTGCTCACCGTCGGCCACACCGGTCATGCCGGCGAGGTCGAACACATCGCGTCGGAGATCGGCGGCGCGGGTCGTGACGAGGTCGACGACCACGACAGAGACCCGTTCCCGGAGCATCGTCACGCACTTGGCGGCGAAGGCGCGTCGGTTTTCGGGGCGATCCTTGTTGGACGGACTGACGATCTCGATCGCCGCGACGAGCCGACGATCCACCCCCGTCTCGCGGATCTCGACCGAGTAGGAGTCCGCCTTAGGCAGGTCGGTGGCCACGGCCAGCGACGGACCGGGGGGGCATAGGCGGTCGTCGCGACGCCCAGTCCGTTCGCGTCAGGCCCGTTCGCGGTGGAGCGGGTCGGTTCCTGCTCGTCGAAGGTGGCCACGTGTCGACCTCGAACCGAGGCGCCGAGGTGGATCTTCGGCTCAGCCACGTAGCGGTCCGGCAGCGTCTCGTTGAGGCCGACGACGATCATCGCCGGCCACTGGCCTTGGAATCCGGACCACGAGCGACGGGCTGCGAGCGGGCCACGGAAATGGTCGCGGAGCGGCATATCCCGGGCCCTCGCTCATCGATCGGTTTCGGGTACTCGGTTCACCGATTCGATCAGACGCGGATGGCGTCGACGGCGGTCGGGTCGCGGTCATCGGGTCCGAGCCGATTGCCGGCGCCCATGGCGCCGAGGATCGTGTTGTAGAGGTCGAGCCCCTCGGCGCCGAGGTCGAGGAACTGACCGGTCTTGAACCGACCGTTGGCGCCGGTGATGGCGTGGAAGACGCCGGAGAGTTCGCGCTTGGGATCGGAGTGCCGGCCATCGCCCGACTCGGTCGAGATGGTGATCAGGCTGTTCTCGAGGATCGTCCGCCCGTTCGGCTCCAGGCAATCGGGGCTGTCGAGCCGGTCAAGGAAGTAGGCGACCTCGCGCATCTTCATGTGACCATGTGCGCGGAGGGCATCGTTGGTTTTGCTTTCATTGAACTTGTGCCACCACTCGTGACTGCAACCCAGGTCGCCGGAGGCGTCGAGCTGCCGGGCGTCGTCGAAGGTGAACAGGGTCCGGCCCTCGTACTGGTAATCGCCGGTCAGTCGGATCCGCTCACCGGCGGCGAGGAAGGTGAGCGAGCCGAACCGGGCGCGGTCGCACTGGATGGCCAGGGCATAGAGGTCGGCCAGGAGCCGCCATTCCTCGACCAGCGCCTCCAGGGTGATGTCGATCCCCTGTCCGCCGGGGTCGGCCGCGTCGCCGTGGAGCAGATCGGACTCGGGCGGCGACTCGGGCGTGCGGACGTCGCGTTGGAGCTGCCAGGCGCGTCGTTCGTACTCGCGGATCCGGTCGAGGTGCTCGGCGACGCGGGACTTGGAGGTGGCGCCCAGGGGGGAGCGGGCTCCGGTGTAGAACCGATACTGGGAGACGACCGCGTCGAGCACGCTCCGACGGAGCCGTCGACTGCGTGGGTCGCGGGCATCGGCCTCGGTGGGCACATCGCCGAAGACGCGGGCGAAGAGGGCGCGGGGCGACTCCTGCATCTGGCCGGCGATGGTGCCGTCGGCGTTGTAGCTGTGGACGTAGCGGCTGACCCGGCTCCGTCGGAAGTAGGTGCCGGCCACCAGCGATGGAACGACGTCGACGGGCAAGCCTTCGGAGTAGTGGGCGTGGCGGACGACCTGATCGAGCGACGGTCCGCCCGAGCGTGCGCTGCCGTTGGGCGGCTCGGCGGTGAAGGCGCCCGACGCGCCGTCGTAGTGCGCGTTGATCCCGGACTGGTCGCAGCGGATCTGGTCGACGTCGCGGAGGATCAAGAGCTTCTCGCCGAGCGGCTTGAGCGGCTCCAACACGCCATCGAACCCCTCGCTCTGCAAGGGCGCGGGGATCCCGAGCCCGAAGAAGACGTTGAAGGCGCGGACCGGCACGGCCTCAGCGGCCGGGGCGACCGTGGAAGCGACGGCGCGGGTGGCGACCATCTCCTCCAGCAGCGGCAGACCGATGGCCACGCCACCGATCCCCTTGAGCAGCGTCCGACGGTCGATCGTGGGCGTCGTCTTCATGGCTGAGCGTCCCCCTGGATGGTGGTGGCGGGTTCGGAGTCGTCCGGTTCGGAATCGTCGTGTGGTTCGGAGCCAGGTTGGGCCATGCGGACCAGATCGCTCATCGCGACGGCCGTGACGAGGTCGGCATAGCTGCCGCCCGGTCGTTGAGCAGCCTGGTGGATCGGTTCCAGGAGCGTCGCGTCGGCCTCGACCAGCGGTCGACCGAGGGCGAACTGGACGAGCTTGCGGGTGATCGTTTGGCGGGCCGGATCGCTCCGGGAAAGCAGGCCGAACAGTTCGGGGGCACTCTCGAAGAAGATGGGCTCTTGACGACCGGGCAGGATCAGGTCGCCGTCGTCCCAGAGCTCGTTGCCGTGCTCGTCGATCTCGCGATAGGCCCCCAAGCCATCATAACGTGTTAAGCCGAAGGCGAAGGGCTCGAATCGGCCGTGGCACCCCCCGCAGGCCGGATTGGCGATCCGGTCCTCGGCGATGGCGCGTTGGGAGAGGCCCGGCTCGGGCGGGACCGGCGTCGTGTCGACGCCCGGAGGCGGGTCGCCCACCTCACCGCCGAGCAGGTCGCGGAGCACGAACAGGCCGCGCGTGACCGTCGAGCCCTCGTCGCCGCCGATGGTCAGCAGGCTCCCCTGGGTCAACAGGCCACCGCGCTGGGGCGTCGAGGTCAGGTCGTAGCGGGCCATCCCGAGGCTCCGCGCCCGGATCTCCGACGCCTCCAAGGCCCGGTCGTGCAGGGCGATCAGGTGATACGTGCCGCGCCAGGGGCGACCGCCGCCGACCTCGTCGCCCAAGAGGAACGTGTAGCCCTCATCCCAGTTGTCGACCCCACCCTCATACTCGCGGAGCCCGACGAACGTGCCGTCGAGGTAGAGCCGGGCGATCTCGTCGTCGTGGAAGGCGAAGGCCAGGTGGATCAAGCGCGGACGGACCGATCCGCGCGGACTGGTCAGGCCGGGCAGCCCGTTGTCGTCGGCGCGTCGACCGCGGACCCGGCAGCGGATCTCGAACCGATCGTCGTCCTGGCCGAGTGTCAGGTTCCGGCGACTGGGCCCGTCGGAGAGGGTCAAGATTCGCGCTGGGCCTTTCTGCTCGGCATCGAGCGGGGTGATCCAGACCTCGAGGGTGAACGTCTGGGCGTCCTTGATGGCTCGGGTCAGTCGGGGCCCGACCTCGGGCGCGGTCAGTTGCGTCGGGCTCGTGATGGTCAAGCGGCCCGGGGACCGGAGGACCGCCGAAGGGTCGGCGATGGTCAGATCGAGCGGGTCGTCATTCCCAGACCGATCACGAACGACCGCCCCGTCCGACTCGTCGAAGGTGTAGAGGGCCAGCAAGCCTTTGCGGACCTCTGGCCGATCATATGTTTGGAGCAGCGAGCTTTTCCAATCGAGCCCATAGTGCTCGGCCAGCCTCGGCGTGGCGTAGGTGACCTGGGCATCGAGCAGGTCGGTCAGGGGCCGTTGTTGGTCCCAAAGCACGTCGCGGACGAAGGCGAGGGTCTCAGCACGCATGTCGGCGGCCAGGTTCCGATCCCAATACGGGAACCGCTCGGGCTCGGGCCGCATGTTGGCCAGGCGGTCCAGGTCGAGCCACTGGGTGACGAACTCCAGGGACCGCTCCACGGCGCGGGGGTCGTCGAGCATCCGCGCGACCTGGGCGCGGAGCACCTCGGGCTCGACCAGCCGCCTCGAAGCGGCCTGTTGGTAGAGCAACTCGTCGGGCGGACCACCCCAGAGGAAATAGCTCAGCCGCGAGGCCAGCGTGTAGGGATCGACCAACCCATCGGCCTCAGCACCCTCGGCCGATTGGGGTCGCGGTTCGACCCGGTAGAGGAACCGGGGCGACTGGAGCATCGCCTCCAGGACGTAGCCGACGGCCTCGTCGAAGCTGCCGCCCTCCTCACGGACCGCTTGGGCGATCTGGAGGAAGCCGTCGACCTCGGCCTCGTCCAACGGGCCACGGAGCACCCAGCGGCCCATCGACGCGATGACCGCGTTGAGGTTGGCGTCGGTCGTGGCGCGGGCCTCGGCGAACCGATCGATGAAAGCCTCGCGATCGAGCTGGTCGACGATCCGACGCGCCAGGCGGGCATACCCCTCCACATGCGCCAGGTCGACCATCAGGTTGTAGGCGGTGTTGCGGAACCCATCGGCCCGGACGTCTGGGGGCAGGACGCGACGCGCTTCCTCAGCGATCTCCACACCCAACGCGACCCGGACCGTCTCGATGTATTCGGTGACGGTCAGCCGACGAAGCCAGTCCTGAGTCGCCGTCGGTCGCGATCCGCCCTGATTCTCGGACTCGTCGGGCCGGGCCGTCTCCGACTCCAAAGGCACCGCGACAGCCGAACCGTTCGGGGCCGTTGAGGCGTCGAGGCGACCGTCGTCGACCGACACCAACTCGACTCCCAGGACCGCCATCGCCAAGATGGCCAGCAGCCCAACGATCATCCGCAACCGCATCGCGTCCCTCCCGGGGCCGAAGCCCTCGAGTTCGGTCGGCGACCATCCCGGACGAGGGACGATCGCGCCGACCGGCCTCATCCTTCCCCTGTAACGGTCCGCACAGGTCGATACAAGCCCCTGGTCCTGGATGGGATCACGGACGCGTTACAATCACCATCGATCGACGCGATGAGGCATCGAGCCCGTGGCCGTCGGCGTTCATCGACGCGAACGCGGGCGTTCCTGAGCCCGGCCCCGCTTGAGCGTGATCGGTGGGCCGGGTAACTCGAGGGTCATATTCAGCGGGTTGTCGCTCTCCAAGCGATCCTGGGCCAAGCGAAAACGTGATCATTCCGACAAGAGAATTACTCGTCGTCTCGACGATCGGATGGTCCCCCTGGTCGACGATCCGATACGTCGACGGACGGCGGCCGGTTGCTCTCCTCAGGCCTGATCTGCGGCGATTCGGGAATGTCCGGGATCCACTACCGGACCCGATCGAATCGAAGAAATGGCGGATCGATCCGCATCCGAAGCGGGTCGTGGATATTTCCATGAACGCCAGATCCGATTCGCTTGAAGCTACTTAGGGTAGGCCGATCCGCGCGCGTGGACGGGCGGGGTCTCACCCTCGGGTCACAGGGGTCGCAGGGCTTATTCGGGATGGGCGTCACGCTTCCGACGAAGACGATCACGAGGCGGATCTGCGAAGCGATCCGCGCCGGCCAGTCGCTCGATCGCGCCGCCAAGGCCGTTGGGGTCGACGCGCGGACCTTTACGATCTGGTGCAAACTCGGCCACGACGCCGCCAACGAGTCCTGCCACGCCGACCCCCATGCCCGCTTTGCGCGAGCGGTCGCCAAGGCGATCCGAGACGCCGAGCGGGTCCGGACATCCAGTCCGATCTACCATGCCGAGCCCCCACGCCAACCGGAACCGGACGCTCCCCCGCGACGCCCCGCCGAACCGCCACGAACAACCTGTAACCGATCGAGCGAATGCCCACCGCTGGCGGCCCTCGTCGTCCGCCCAGCGCCGATCGAGTTCGTCGACCGCTCGCGGCCGGTCTGGGTCTTCGGCGGCGAGCCGAACGAACGACCCGAGACGCCGGTCGAGCGTCCCGATGAGGTCGACCCGACGACCCTTCCAACCCATCCGCCATTCGCCGTTGAGACGGACGACGAGCACGAGACGCTTGTTGAGGCGGAATGTCCTCCGAGCCGGATCATGCCGACCTCGGCGATCATCGCGATCAGCGCCGTCATGCTGGCGGCCCTGATCGCGGCGATCTCCCTGATCGTCGCGATCACCCCGATCGTCCTGGCGGCACGGGCCACCCTTTGGCTGACCCGGTCGTCGATCGCGATCGCGTACCGATGGCGGGCCGGCGTGCTCGCCCTCCGCGGTGGAGGAGCCGACGGTTGCCGGTGGCCCGTCCCATGGGCGACGCGCCGGATGTCGATGTCGTGTATTGATGTTTGGGCATTACGACCCAATCGAACTCACGGCGCGATCGCGTTGGCGGGGCGCACGCGTCCGCAGCGGGAATGATCACCACGGCGCCCCGGAGTACCGTCAAGCGCTCGACCGCGCATCGGACCGGAGGACGCGACCGGCCCACCATCCGTGGGGCTGGATCATCGCGTGCTCACGTCGACGCGATGCCCGGATCGATCGCCGATCGCGTGACTCGCGACGCGACGACACGGGGCGCCGGAATGGACCCGGTGTGGGAACGGGATCCGCGACCGCGAGGAGCGGGGGCTCTTTGGCAATCCGGCACACCACGGATCGAAATATCGGCCGATCTTCATTCGATCGACCGTCGAGGACTCGTACGCGCCGAGGGGCATCCGCGGTTCGGATTGTAGCGGCTGGAACCCCGGATCGATGGGTAAATTCGGCCGGAAAGTCGTGGCCGGAATCGCCACGAGGCGTCGGCCCCGAGCCATCGGCATTGGGGTCCGCTCGCTCGTGGCTTACGAGACCCCAGAATCCAATCGGTCCAAAGCTCTTACAAGACTGATCAACGATCATAGATCAACAGATGAGGCTTTCCTACCTGTTGAGATCAGCTCACCAGAAACGTTCGGGCGGGAGCCAGTTGTAGGCGTGCTGGGCTTCTTCCATGGGGACGCCGACGACCTCGATGTTGCTGGGGTCGTTGGTGCCGAGGCCGAGTTCGGCGGCCATGTTGAGGTGGTTCTGGCCGGGGAACGGCCCGGTGCCGGGCGCGGAGGTGGGGTCGTAGCCCATGGCGACGGTGGCGATGGCGTCGGTGCAGACCGGGTTGCGACCGGCCAACAGGAGTCCGGGCTCCTGGACCTTGAGGTCGACCCAGGGGCCTTCGCCGCCCGAGACGCTCTCGATGCCGTCGATGATGACCAGGTCGATGGGCCGCATGCTGGCCGCGTCGACGGTGTGATGGGGCACGCGCCAGGAGGCCTTGCGGGGCGAGTCGGGATCCAAGGGCTGCGGGATGCCGGCGGCCGGATCGAACGGGCTGCTGTGGAACATCCCACGCGCTGAGGTGCTGTTCTCGTCGACTTCGGCCTGGCCGTAGAGCGCGTTGGGGGTGATCCCGAAGTTGTTCTTCATGCCCAGCGTGACGCCGGCGGTGTAGTGGTTCTTCAGCTTGCAGAGCGAGACGTAGACGTCGCAGTCGTTGTAGGCCCGGTTGAGCAGGTAGGCCGGGTAGAGCGAGCCGCCACCGGGCACCTTGACCTCGACGTAATCCTTGTAGCTTCCTTTGTTGTGAGTATCCTCATAGATGACCGGCGTCTCAAGTGATTCGAGGTAGCCGAGGTCCCAGCCGGACCCTTTGAGGTACTCCAGGAAGGGCTTGCGCTGGTGGGTGCTCTCCATGAAGCGGATCCGACGCGCCCCGGCCTTGTCGAAGAGGCGGGCCACGGCGTGAACCACCGCCGGGTTGACCTGGTAAGTCCGGGTCGAGGGCTTGCCGCCGAACCGGGCGTTGGTGCTGCCGACCATGTTGACCTTGACGTTGACGGTCTTGTTCTGGATCAGGTCGGCGATGCCGCCGATCTGGTCCATCATGGTCTCGAGCTGCTCCAGGATCGCGGCCGCCTCATACTGCGTGCACTGGGCGATGCTGACCGGCATCGAAGGCGCCTGGGCCGCCACACGAGCCCGAGCGGTCGAGGTGGCCCCCCAAGGGACGGCGCCCGACGCCAGCAGCGTCGCGCCGGAGACTTGCAAAAACCGACGACGATTGGTGGATCCCACCATTGGATCATGCCCCCTAAGCGGATCGGGTGATGTCTCTGGTCGGTCGAGTCGATCGTCCCTGATGGATCGGGCGCGGGCCGCGTAGGCGCCGCTCCACCCCTCAGCTTACCCGTCCGCCATGGCCGCGAACAGGACCGACCGCCCTCCGAATCATCCCGCCTAGGAGGTCGGTCAAGCGGAACACCGACCCGATCGGGTATGCTGATCGCGCCGTTCTGTAGCCTCCGCGTTGTTCTCACGGGCCCTTCTCGATGACGTTGACGCCCCTGACCGAGTTCCACCTGGCCCCCCTGCTGATCCTGCTGGGCGTCCTGGCGGTCACCTTGGCCGTTCGAGGATATCGACGAGCCGGCGTCGTTGCGAAGGTGGCGCGGGGATCGATCGTCCTACTCGGCGTGGTCTTGCTCGTGACCGGCGGCGGGCTGACTTGGTACGCCTACCGGCCGCGACCGTCGCCATCGCCACCCCAAGACCTCGTGACCGGCGTGAGCTACGAGCGTCGGGTCCGTCATGGGACCGAGCCGGCGATCATCCACATCGTGCGGGTCAACCTCAAGCACCACGGCCTCCGGTTCGAGGTGACCCGGCCGATCGGCGAAGGTCCCCAGACCCAAGCGCGGACGGCCACCGAGTTCCTTGAGGAGACCGGTCTCGACGTGGCCCTCAACGGCGGCTGGTTCATACCGTGCGGGTTCCGGTCGGTGCTCGACTACGTGCCCTCCTCGGGCGACCCGGTCACGCCCCTGGGCCTGACCGGAACCGACGGCCAACTCTATCAAACGACCCACGACCCTCGGGAGGTCACGCTCTACCTCGGCCCCGGAAGTCATGCCGCGATCGGCGAGCCCCCCGAGACGTTCGCCTGTGCCGTCTCGGGCCTGGGCAACGTGGTCCGCGACGGCCGGCCGGCCTCCCCGGTCGTCGCTCCCGATCGCGGCGCCTACCCGCGAGCCGCGTTGGGCCTCGATGCCGAGTCCGCAACGCTGATCCTCGTGGCCGTCGACGGCAAGCAACCGCCCAACAGCCTCGGCCTGAGCCTGGACGACCTGGCGGCCCTCATGATCGAGTTGGGCGTCCGCGACGCGATCCGGCTCGACGAGGGCGGCTCGGTCACGCTCGCTGCCCGTGACCGCCACGGTCGCCCGCGACTGCTCAACACCCCCATCCACACCCGAATCCCCGGTCGACAACGCCCCATCGCGACCCATCTCGGCGTCGCCACCGAACCCCTCAACGAACGGCCCGAAGACCGCAACAACGCCCACCCAGTCTCGACTCCGCCATTCGGCTCGATGAGTCATGAGGCTCAATAGGCCAATACAGCGTTGGGCTTGACAGAACCTCTCCGCGATGGAGGCGAGGCTCAACGAGACACTCCACCCTCATTTCCGGCAATGACCGGGCGATCGCGACCCTCGAACCCGCGAGGCTCGAAAAGAAATTAAAGAAATTGACCTTGGGTACCGAACGGCTATCTTTCCTAATTGAGATTTTGTTCGAGCTTTGGGTGCAGGGCTTCTCGGACAAGCTACGACCATAATGTTCGCTTGTTTTGGAGACAACAATGGGAGTGGAACGGCTACGTGCTCGCAGGTCGTCACATTCCCCCTACAAGCGGAGATTCTCGCTCCTGAAGGGGGGCGACGGCTCTTCCCCACGGATCATGCCCTACCGGGAATATCTTCGCCTCGTCGAAAAATCGCTCGGCGATACAGATCTCTCTCCCAAGGAGCGGGCCCTTGCTTTGGCCTTCTCTCGAGCCGTCTACCGGCGTATACTGAACAAACGTATCAAGATCGACATCAAAAAGATCACCCTGGAAGCCGTTTCCAAAGCCGAGAAGCAGGCGGGCACCAAATCTGTCCGGAGGCACAACAACGTTGTCTATGTCCGCCAATCCGAACGAACCAAGCAGCGAAGCACCGTCAAATCCTGACAGGGAACTCTCAGGTGATGATAGCCTGGGCTCAGAAGTCGACACAAACTCCAACGAATCCTCGTCGCGCGAACTCGCAGGCTTCAGCACTCAAGAGGTCGAACACGCTGCTGACCTCATGTTCGCTCGGCTCACGCAGTTCAGCGGAGAGGAGGAACTGTCTTCCATGACGGCTGAGCACATCAGCCAGGCCCTCAAATTTCAAGATGCTGAATCTAAGCGCGAACACGAATACAATATGAAAGCTCTTGAGAATGAGGACAAGCAGGCTGAGCGGGCCGTCAATATCGAACGCCTCAAAGAATGGATGCTGCCGTTTAAATTTGGCGTTGCTGTCATTGGTGTATTGGCGATCCTCGGAGTTTTGGCATACTTTGATAAGATCGAATACTTTCAGCAGGTCATTGCCTTGCTCGCGGTTGGCGGGGGCTCGTATTATTTCGGAGCCGGTCGTTCGAAGTCTCAGCAGGGTCACGTGACACCGCTCCCTGAAGATTCTCCGGGCAGCGAGTAGGCATGGGAACAAAAAGGCGGCTCGGTCACGCTCGCCGCCCGTGACCGCCACGGTCGCCCGCGACTGCTCAACACCCCCATCCACACCCGAATCCCCGGTCGACAACGCCCCATCGCGACCCATCTCGGCGTCGCCACCGAACCCCTCAACGAACGGCCCGAAGACTGCGACAACGCCCACCCGCCGCCCCCCACGTTCCGTCTCCGCCACTCGGCTCGATGAGTCATGACTCCGCTCGGCGCTCAGGATAAATGGCCGAGGCCTGGACCAAACAGCGATCTGGTCGTGTTGACCAGAATCGGCTTCGGTGTTGCCCCATCGCCATGCTCACTCGACGACCAGCCAGATTGGCAGGCGGGAAACATGCGCGCCCCCAGTCATTGGCTTCTATGCTTCTCATGTCGGTCGTGATGATTCTCCATTCGGCGGTCGTGTTTGGTGTGGCCGATCGTCGCGAATCTGCATTTCAGCAACGCAAGGATGCTCAACGGGCCTTCGAGCCAGGAGCATTCCATGGCCATCCTCATGTTCCTCAACATCAAGGGGGGCGTCGCCAAGTCGACCAGTGCGGTGGCCGTTGCCGAACGGCTCGCCGACAAGGGGTTCCGCGTGCTAGTCGTCGACGCAGACCATCAATGTGCTGCCAGCAGCCTCCTGCTGGGCGACATCGGACTCCTCACCCGGGCCGAGCGCAATCGTCGGACCCTCCGCCACGCGTTGACGGATCTGCTCAACACCGATTCGGGGCCGATCGATCTGCGTCGCTACCTGATCAACCCGGTCTCCAACATCGGCGGCGGGCTCAAGTCACTCTCCTTGATGCCGGGGTCGCTCCGGGTCATTGATTTACTGGGAGGCGTGGCCCGAAACCAACTCTCGAACTCGGAGATCCGAAGGAGGCTCCGCAAGCGGTGTCCGGCGATTCGCAAATGGATCGTGAACCGTTTCGATTACACGATTGTGGATTGCCCGCCGAGCCTCCCGATCCAGGTCCGTTTCTTCCTGGACATCGCCGACGGCTACATCGCCCCCTGCGTGCCGGACGACCTGTCGATCCGCGGAACACACGTGTTGGTGGATCTGCTCGATCGCCTACAATATACCGAGAAGGTCGAGGCGATCGGGACGCTCTGGACGATGTATCGGAGCAACATCCCGGCCCAGAAAGCCCTGATCAACCAACGACCCTATGACTCCAAGATCCCGACCCCCTTCGATGCGGTGATCCCGCACACCGCCCAGATCATCCGGGCCAACACGTTGGGCGCTTCGTATTCGACGTATACGCAGAAGTACGGAAGGCCTCTTGTTCAGGAGTATGATACGGTCTGTTCTCGGATCACGAGTCCCTTCGCCGCTCCGTCGCCGAATTGATCGATCTCAGGTGGTCGTGGCGGACTTGGGACACCAGTGTTCGACGGTCTCCATGAGTTGCTCGATGGTGAAGGGCTTGGCCAGGTAGTCGTCGCATCCGTGATCGAGGCAGCGTTGACGTTCGCCCCGCATCGTGTGGGCGGTCAGGGCGACCACCCGGCAGGAATGGCCGTCGCGTCGGAGGGCCTGGGCGACGCGATAGCCGTCCAGCGAGGGGATCTGCATATCGAGCAGGATGAGGTCGAAGGGTTCGCCCTGCTCGTGCCGGGTGCGGCAGAGGTCTAGAGCCTCTTGGCCATCGTTCAGGGTGAGGGTCTGGTAGCCTTTCCGGCCGAGGATAATCTGGACGAGCTTGCCGATCGACTCGTCGTCCTCGACGACCAGAACGGATGGCTTGGGGGGTGCGGGCAGTTCGTCCTGGGCGAGGTCGGGGCGATCGTCGAGAGCCTGGGTGGACTCGGGCTCGACGCTGATGGGCAAGACCACGCGGCAGGTCGTGCCGACGCCAGGCGTGCTGGTCAAATCCATGGTTCCGCCCAGCAGGGCGGCGAGGTGATGGCTGATGGTCAGGCCCAGGCCGGTGCCCCCGTACTTGCGAGTCGTCGAGGCGTCGGCCTGCTCGAAAGCGCGGAGGACACGGCGACACTGCTCCTGGGTCATGCCGATGCCGGTGTCCTGGACCTCGAGGACGACCCGCGCGGGGTTGGACGTCGACGACGGCTCGGTACGCCAACGGACGGTGACCCCACCGCGCTCGGTGAACTTCAGAGCATTGGCGATGAGGTTGATGAGGATCTGACGGAGCCGAGTCGGGTCGGTCACGATCGGGCCAATCGGGTCCGGGTCGTGATCGACGCGGAGTTCGATCTCCTTGCCTTGGGCGCGGACGCGGAGACTGGAGGCGACCTCGTCGACCAGGGAAGCCAACTGGATTGGGATCCGCTCCAAATGGATCTGGCCGGCCTCGATCTTGGAGAGGTCCAGGATGTCGTCGATGAGCTGGATCAGGTGGGCGCCGTTCTGCTGGACGACGTTGAGGTACTCGGCGCGATCCTGAGGGCTGAGCTGATCGTCGTTGAGCAGATCGGCATAGCCGAGGATCGAGGTGATCGGCGTCCGAATCTCGTGGCTCATATTGGAGAGGAACTCGGTCTTGGCGCTGTTGGCCAGTTCGGCGACGCGGGCGGCCTCGCGGAGTTGCTCAGCGGCGTGACGCTGGAGGGTGACGTCGCGGAGGGTGACCGCGACCACCGGACCGCCCTCCATGGGGACGACGGCCAGGGCCAGTTCTAAGGGGATCGTCGACCCGTCGGTCCGTCGGCCCTCAACCTCGATCCGGCGTCCGGAGGCCAAGGGGAGGTTGTCGGTTGTCGACGGGCTCACGGCCGCGTGGAGGGTCCCGACATGGCTGTTGGCGTTGAGTTGGACCGGAGATTGCGCCTGCATGGCGCGGACGGTGACCGATCGGGTCTCGGCGCGGAGGGCTCTCCAAAACACCTCGCGGTGCTCGGACGCGAGCAACATCTCGTCAAGTCGTTGGTCCCGCAACACCTCATCCGATCGGCCGAAGATCCGGGTAAACGCCGTGTTGTGATCGAGGACCCGGCCCTCCCGATCCAGCAGCGCGATTCCGTCCAGGGCCGCGTCGAAGACCGAGCGGAGCCGCGCCTCCCGCTCCAAGAGTTGCTGGTTGGTCCGTC
>CAZSSM010000096.1:0-24961 GCA_964609385.1 uncultured Planctomycetia bacterium | reverse complement strand
AGGCGCTGGGCGGCCTCGATCGCCGAGGTCGTCGAGGACGATCGGATGCCCCCTTGGGACGCGGACCCGGCCCACGGCACCTTCGCCAACGACCGCAGCTTGAGCCCCCAGGAGAAAGCGACCCTGATCGCCTGGTACGAACAAGGCTTCACCGAGGGTGATCCGACCGACCTGCCCGCACCACGCGTCTACCCCTCGGAGACCTGGACGCTCGGCACACCCGACGCGATCGTCCAACTGCCTGAGCCGATCGCGATTCAGGCGCAGGGGACGATGCCCTACCAGTATGTCCGGGTACCCACCGGGTTCACCGAGGACACCTGGATCCGGGCCTATGAGGTTCTCCCCAATGCCCGCGAGGCGGTCCACCATATCCTGATCTTCGTCGCCCCGCCCGGAGAGCGTGGTCCCGGCAGCCTGCTCGACGGCCAGTTGGCCGGCTACGTGCCAGGCGATGAGGCGACCGCCTTTCCCGACGGCATGGGCAAGCGGATCCCGGCCGGATCGTCCTTGATCTTCCAGCTCCATTACACACCGATCGGCAAGCCCCTGACCGACCAATCCGCCATCGGGCTCTACTTCGCCGATGGGCCGGTCGAGCAATCCGTCGTGACTCAGGGGATCACGCCTCGACGTTCCGACGACTCGACCCGAACGAGCCTGGTCATCCCGCCCCGCGCGGCCAACCACGAGGTCGCCGCCTCGATCACCGTTCGAGACGACATGACCCTGCTGAGCCTTTGGCCGCACATGCATCTGCGTGGCAAAGATTTCCTGTTCCGGCTGATCACTCCCGATGGTCGCCGACAGACCTTGCTCTCGGTCCCCGAATACGACTTCAACTGGCAGACCACCTATGTCCTCGACGAGCCGTTGCAGGTCGTCAAGGGGTCGGTCATCGAATGTGTCGCGCACTACGACAACTCGGCCAGCAACCCGTACAACCCCGATCCGGACGCCCGTGTCACCTGGGGCGAGCAAACGACTGACGAGATGATGATCGGCTACATCGATTTCGTCTACGATGCTGGACGACCGGCCCGCAACCCGATCGTCGATCGGATCTTCGGCCAGCTCGACGTCGATGCCGACGGCATCATCTCCCGCAAGGAACTGCCCCAACGCATCCGCTTCGAAGACGTCGACACCGACGGAAACGGCGAAGTCGACTTCGATGAGACCGAAGCCTACCTCCGCGCCCGCTTCGGCCGGTGATCCGCGACAACCCTAGTCGTCTCCCCGCATCATCCGATGATGAACCGAGCGGGGAGACAGCTCATCCGGGCCACGATTCCCGTATCATGGAATCCGTCGTTCGATGATCCGCGACGACCGACCCTCCCGATCGTCGCAACCGATCATCGTCCGACCCGGTCGTCGATGGGCGCACGAGAATCGTCGACTCCGATCCGCTTATTCGCCTTATCGGTGCAATTTTTTCATAGGGATGACACATTATAGAATGGTGATTTTCAATGGGATAGTTCGATTTTCTAAAGCGCAACGGGGCGAGTGGGGTCGACGAGCGCGAGCGGTTCGTTCAAGAGTTTCTGGATGCGTTGCGTTCGGTCGAGAAAAGCCTCGAATTTGAGTATGACGAGGAGCGGTTTGGAATCAAGCGGACAGCCATCCGGTTTCATCAACCTAAGCAACTTCTACATGAGATATCGCGACCAACCGGAGAGAGATCGATCGGAATTCCTCATCGCGATGGCGCACACGATGAGTCAGACGAACGAGGACGTCGACGTCGACGCCGAATCGGCCCGTCCGAACATCCGTGCCAAAGTGTGGGCTCGTCAACCAATCGCACTCCAAGACCTGGGCGCCCAGTTTGGGGAGGGCCATGACGGCCATGCGATGGTGCTCGAGCTGCCGAAGGTTCCGGTGGGCGACCATCTCTGGATCGCGCCCGCCCTCGATCGACCCGATTTGATCGCGAGCGTCCCCCGCGAACAGTTCGAGACCTGGGGGATGTCCCTCGACGAGGCGTTGCAGTTGGCCGTCGCCAACCTAGAGCGCGTCACGACCGCCTGCCAGCCGATTGAGGACGGCGTCTGGGTCTTCTCTCAAGGCGACAGCTACGACGCGGCGCGTCTGTTGCTGACCGAGCGCATCCGAGCCCTACCGGTCCGTGGTCGTCATTTGGCCATGGCGGCCTCCCGCGACCTGTTGGTGATCGCCGACAGCCAGAGCGAGATAGGACTCGGCGCGATCCTCGCCTTCGCCGACCAGGTCAAAGACCAATCATACTCTCTACCGCCGGTCCCTTTGGTGCTCGAGGGCGATCGTTGGATCGATTGGAAACCGCCGGTCGACGATCGGTTCCATATCCTTTTTCTGAGCTTGGAGTCCTCCTGGCTCGGCCCGATCTACGCTGAGCAGGCTGAACTCCTGAACCGACTCCATGAGCGGGATGGAATCGACATCCATGTGGCTGAATATTCCGGCCTTGAAATTGAGGACGATCTCGTCATCAGCTATTGCATCTGGGGTGAAGGCGTCGACACCCTCCTCCCAAAGGCCCAGAAGGTTCTCCTGATGCGGCCCGACGCGGACGACCAAACTGACGTCGTGGCCGAGACCAGCTTCGAGCGTCTTCAGGCCGTCGTCGGCGATCTCATGGAGCCGACCGACCACGACCCACCCCGCTGGCGTGTCCGCTCATTCCCCGACGACGCGATCCTCGACGAATTGGCCGACCCGGCTCGATGATTCATCGTTCTCGCTTGCCGTCTCGAGTACTATACGGGCCGACAAAGAAACTCGGTGAATGATCGTCATTTCGGACGTCCCCAAATGTTCATACTCAGCCAAGGCGATCCGGGCTTGCGTGTGAACGGTTCCTAGCTCTGAGGTATTCACTTGACGAGTCCGCGATTTGCTCGGGTTGGGGCCACCATCGGCCTCCGCTTGTGTTGGTTTTGTCTGCCGCTATGGTTGGGTGGTTGTGCCAGTGAGACGCCCCCGGCGAGTCCTCTCCCCACGGTTGAGGTGACCGTCTCTAAGCCTTTGGTCATCCCGCTGGTCGAGTGGGACGAGTACATCGGCCGGCTCGACCCGATTGAGGATGTCGAGGTCCGCGCTCGAGTGAGCGGTTATCTGGAATCGATCCACTTCGAGGAAGGTCAGATTGTCGAACGTGGTGACTTGCTGGTGATCATCGACCCGCGACCGTTCCAGGCGGCCCTCAACGCTGCCGAAGCGCGATTGACCGAGGCGAACGCCCAACTCGAGGAATCCAAAGCGCGGCTGCATCAGGCCGAGGCCGAACTGGCCGACGCCGAGGCCCGAGTCGCCTTGTCGCGACGTCGATTCGAACGCGGCCGGCTCCTGCTCGGACGCAACGCGATCGCCCAGGAGGAACTCGACGTGCTCGAGAGCGAGCAGGTCCAGGCCGTCGCGGCCACCGAGGCGGCCCGTGCCCGGATCGAATCGGCCAAGGCCGGCATCGCCACCTCTGAGGCGGGCATCGCCACCGCCCGCGCCAATGTGGAGGCCGCCGCGCTCGACCTTCAGTACACCGAAGTCCGCGCGCCGGTCAACGGGCGGATCAGTCGGCGGATCGTCACCGAGGGCAATTTGATCAGCGGTGGCACCATCGACTCGACGCTGTTGACGACGATCGTCTCCTTGGATCCGATCCACGTTTATTTTGATGCCAACGAACAAGAGTTCCTCAAGTATGTTCGCCTCGCGCGATCGGGACGACGGGCCAGTTCGCGTGAGGTCAAGAACCCCGTCTACGTCGCCCTGATCGACGAGGATGGGTTCCCACACCAGGGCCATATGGACTTCGTCGACAACCGGATCGACCCGAACACCGGGACGATGCGTGGCCGTGCGATCCTTCCCAACGACGACGGGACCTTGACCCCGGGACTCTTCGTCAAACTACGATTGCCCGGGAGCGGTCGCTATGAGGCCGTCCTGATCCCCGACGCAGCCATCCAAAACGACCAGTCCGAACGGTTCGTCTACGTCGTCGCCGAGGACGGCTCGGTCGAGCGGCGTCCCGTGCGGATCGGGCCGATCGCGCACGGCCTCCGGGTGATCCGATCCGGACTGGATGGCACCGAACAGGTCGTCACACAGGGCGTGCAGCGGATCCTGCCCGGCGCGACCGTCAAGGCCACCGAAGAGCAGCTTGAGGCCGAGCCCAGCGATCTGCCCGATGACTATCAGCCGGTCCCTCGCGAGCAATGGCTCAACCCCGAGCCGGATCGTGTTCCCAACGGGGTCGAGCCCAACGCCGCCCCCTATCGCGCGGCCAAGTCCCCGGCCCTTCGCGAAGAGATGTCCCAACCCGAGCCATCGACCGACACGCTCGAGGTCGGCGGCGAACCGACGAGCGCGGGGGGAGCTTAAGCGATGCGGTTTTCCCACTTCTTCATCGATCGTCCGATCTTCGCGACGGTCGTCTCGACGCTCGTCGTCATCGTCGGCTCGCTGGCCTATTTCCAATTACCCGTCGGCCAGTATCCCGAGGTGGCCCTGCCGACGGTCGTGGTCCGGGCCAGCTACCCCGGCGCCACTCCCGAGGTGATCTCCGAGACCGTCGCCACGCCGCTCGAGCAGGAGATCAACGGCGTCGAGGGCATGCTCTACTTGGAGTCGGAGGCGACCTCCGACGGCGCCCTACAGATCACGATCACATTCAGCTTGGAGACCGATGTTGATCAGGCGCAAGTCTTGGTTCAGAACCGCGTGGCGATTGCCGAGCCCCGACTGCCCGAAGAGGTTCGCCAGATCGGACTGACGACTCGCAAAGCGTCGCCGGACCTGTTGTTGGTCGTCCACCTCTACTCGCCCGACGATTCCCGCGACGAACTGTATATCGGCAACTACGCCTACCTCCAAGTCCGCGACGAGTTATCGCGGATCGACGGCGTCGGCGAGGTTCGGGTCTTCGGCGCAAGCGAGTACGCCATGCGGGTCTGGCTGGACATCGAGCGGTTGGCCTCGCTCGAACTGACCCCCGGGGACGTCGTCGCCTCGCTTCGCGAACAGAACGTCCAGGTCGCCGCCGGCGTCATCGGCGAACAACCCTTGAACGACCGCAAGGGGGACTATCAGGTCAGCGTCAACACGCGCGGTCGACTCCGTGAAGCGGACGAGTTCGGCGGGATCATTGTCAAGGCCGATCCGGATGGCCGGATCGTTCGGCTCAGCGATGTGGCGCGGATCGAATTGGGCGCGACCGACTACGATGTCCGAAGTTACCTTGGTGATCGCAAGGCCGTCGCGTTGGTGATCTCGCAACGGCCCGGTTCCAACGCGATCGAGACCACCAGCCAGCTCCTGGAGACCGTCGAGGAACTCTCCCTGCGATTCCCCCCCGGCCGCGACTATCAGGTCGTCTACAACCCGACCGCCTTCGTCGAAGATTCGATCGCCGAGGTCTTCGAGACGCTCTGGCAGGCCAGCCTCCTGGTCGTCCTGACCATCTTCCTGTTCCTTCAGACCTGGCGCGCCACGATCGTGCCGGTTGTGGCGATCCCGGTCTCGCTTGTGGGCACCTTCGCGGTGATGCAGGCGATCGGCTTCGGCCTGAACAATCTCTCGCTGTTCGGCCTGGTCCTGGCCATTGGGATCGTCGTCGACGACGCCATCGTGGTCGTCGAGAACGTCGAACGCCTCATCGAACGGGGATTCAAGCCGCGCGAGGCGACCCGACGCGCGATGGACGAGGTCGGCTCGGCCTTGATCGCCACGACGCTCGTGCTGATCGCCGTGTTCGTCCCGACGGCGTTTCTCGCCGGGATCACCGGTCAGTTCTATCGCCAATTCGCCATCACGATCGCCGCTTCCACGGCCATCTCGACGCTGGTCTCGTTGACGCTCAGCCCGGCTCTCTGCGCCCTGCTGTTGAGGCCAAAGGGGGCGACTCGCAGATCTTGGCCGGACCGGATCGTCCGTCTCCTCTTCGGTTGGTTCTTCAAGCCCTTCAACGCCGCCTTCGAGGTGACCTCTCGTGCCTACGCGGGCCTGATCCGCCGGATCCTCCGGCTCAGCGCGATCGCCGTGCTGATTTACCTTGGTCTAATTGGTCTGACCTATTTCGGATTCATACAAGTTCCGACTGGGTTCATCCCCGAGCAGGACCAAGGGTATGTGATCCTCTCGATCGAGTTGCCCGAAGGCTCCTCACTGGACCGGACCGATGCGGTGGTCCGTCGCGTCTTGGACGAGGTCCTGGAGACCCCGGGGATCTCCAATGCGGTGGGCTTCGCCGGCTTCTCGGGCGCGACGCGGACCAACGTCTCGCACGCGGCGGCGATCTTCCCCGTCCTCACCGACGCCTCGGAGCGTGCCCGGCAGGGCCTCGGCCTCGATGCCGTCTTGGCCGACCTGAGACAACGCATGGGAGCCATCCAGGAGGCGCAGATTCTGGTAATCCCGCCACCGCCGGTCCGAGGCATCGGCACCGGCGGTGGATTCGCGCTCCAGGTTCAGGACCGGACCGGGGCCGGGATGCGCGAACTCCGCGAGGTGACCGGGCGCATCCTGGCCTCGGCCAATCAGGAACCGGGTCTCGTCCAGGTCTACTCCAACTTCCGCGACGGCGCACCGCAGTACTACGCCGATGTCGACCGCACCAAGGCCGAGATGCTCGATGTGCCAATCGCCAACGTGTTCGAAGCGCTCCAGATCTATCTGGGCTCGGTTTACGTGAACGACTTCAACTATCTGGGTCGAACCTACCGGGTGACCGCCCAGGCCGATGCCCCTTTCCGCGACGAGCAGGCCGATATCGGTCGGCTCCGAACCCGGAGCGTTGAGGGGGCGATCGTGCCGCTGGGCTCGCTGATCACGATCAATCAGACGACCGCCCCCTCGCGCGTGGTCCGCTATAACCTCTACCCATCGGCCGACGTCAACGGCTCGACGCTTCCGGGGACCAGCTCCGGTCAAGCTCTGGCCAAGATCGAGCAGATCGCTGAGGAGACCCTCCCGCCGGGATTCGCCTACGAATGGACCGACCTGTCCTATCAACAGAAAGCGGCCGGAAACACGGCTATCTACATCTTTCCGCTCTGCGTCCTGTTCGTTTTCTTGGTCTTGGCAGCGCAGTATGAGAGCTGGCTGCTGCCGTTGGCAATCATCCTGATCGTGCCGATGTGCCTGCTCTTCGCCATCGCTGGCGTCTGGCTGCGGGGGATGGAGAACAACATCCTGACTCAGATCGGATTCGTCGTCCTGGTCGGCTTGGCCTGCAAGAACGCGATCCTGATCGTCGAGTTCGCCAAAGCCCAAGAAGACGACGGTCGTGACCGGTTCTCCGCCGCCGTTGAGGCGTGCCGGCTCCGGCTCCGGCCGATCCTGATGACGGCCTTCTCGTTCATCCTCGGAGTGCTCCCGTTGCTGATCGCCACCGGCGCCGGGGCCGAGATGCGTCAAGCCCTAGGAACGGCCGTCTTCAGCGGCATGCTCGGTGTGACGCTCTTCGGCCTCGTCCTCACACCCGTCTTCTACGTGGTCCTTCGGAGGTTTGCCAGAGCCAAGGATAAGGAGGAGTACGAAACGGCGGCTAATCCAGAAGGTCAGACACCGGAAGACGTCACGCCGACGGTCGAGGACGGACTCGAGGCGACCCCATCCGATCGTGATGGTCAGGATGGAGATGGGCACAACGGACGCGAAGGCACATCGAGCAAACCGCTCGATCCGAACCCAACGATGAATTGAACGATATCGGTCCGGATCCCGGTGACCTTTCAAAGGATCGATCGGGATCGGGATTCAGAGCTTTGACATATGAGAAGCATATCGGCCACCCTGGCGAGTTGATCACTCGTAGCGGAGCGCGTCGATGGGATCCAGACGGCTAGCCCGGAGCGCGGGGTAGAAGCCGAAGAAGACACCGACGCCCCCGCTGACCGAGAAGGCGAGCACGCCGGCCTCCATCGAGACCAGGATCGGCCACTCGGTGCCCGGCGAGAAGTTATTGATCAGGATCGTCAGGACCACGGATCCGCCCGCACCCAGACTGAACCCGATCACTCCGCCGATCATCGACAGCACGATGCTCTCGACCAGGAACTGTCGGAGGATGTCGCCGGAACGCGCCCCGACGGCCATCCGGATCCCGATCTCACGAGTTCGTTCGGTCACCGAGACCAGCATGATGTTCATGATGCCCACGCCGCCGACGATCAAGGAGACGCCGGCGATCGAGGCCAGCATCGCCGTCATGATTCCGGTGACGATGTCGAAGGACTGCGCGATCTCGTCGGTGTTCTGGACCTCGAAGTCGGCGGGGGATCCGGGCGGGATCCGGTGCGTCTCGTAGAGGAGGTTGTTGATCTCGTCGACAGCGTTTTCCATGCCATCGACCGATCGGGCCGACGCCATAATCACGTCGGCGCTCTTGAATTCGGAGCGCCTCAGCCGCTTCATCACTGTCGTGTAGGGGGCCAGGATGATGTCGTCCTGGTCCTGACCGACGATGTTGGCCCCCTTCTGCTCCAAGACGCCGATGATCCGGAAGGGGATCTTGTTGATCCGGATCGTCTGGCCGAGCGGGTTGCTGGTCTGGAACAGGTTGGCCACGACGGTCCGGCCGATCACACAAACCTTGGCGGCGGTGTCGACGTCGCGCTGGGTGAAGAACCCGCCATAGAGCAGGTCCCAGTTACGGACCGTCAGGTATTCGGTGCCGACCCCGTAGATCTCGCGCGGGGAGCAGTTGGCGTTGCCGTAGACGACCTGCTGGCCTCCGGACCCAACGATCGCCGAGGCGGCCAGGACCGAGGGGCACTGGTTGTTGATCGCCTCGGCATCGGTGAACTTGAGACTCGGTTCGACCCCGGATCGGACACCGCCCCGACCCCGCGCCTCGGCCGGGACGATGATCACGACATTGGTGCCGAGGTCCTCGAACTGCGACTGGATCAGGCTCCGGGCGCTCTGGCCGATCGAGATCATCGCGGTCACCGCCGCGATCCCGATCACCACGCCCAGCACCGTCAGGCCGGCCCGCATCTTGTTCTTGCCCAAGGCCAGAAGCGCGATCCGAAAGGTCAACCAGAAGTCCATCGGTTCGTCATGCCCCCGTCCTCAAAGGACTCGTAGGTGATCTCGATTCCACCGTGCCTGCCGGGCGATCACTGATCGATATCAATCACCAGTTCGGCACCTTCGTCGATTTCACCCGAGATCAGCTCGGTGTAGCGACTGTCGCTGATGCCGGTGACGACGGCGACAGCGCGGAGCAGGTTGGTCGCCGGATCGACCTGCCAGACATGGCGTCGACGTCGGCGTTCGGACGCCTCGGCGATCTCGCTGGCCGAGCGGATCCCCGTCGCGTCGGCCAACTGTTCCTGCTCCTGTTCGAACTCGGTGCCGTCGATGATCTTGTGGTCCTCGGGGCGGACCTGCTCGCGGTCGGGATAGAACCGCAAGGCCGCGTTGGGGATCTTCTTGACCGACTCGCGGCGCGCGACCTCGAAGGAGATGTTGGCCGTCATCCCGGGCATCAGTTTGAGGTCGGCGTTGGGCGCCTCGACGACCACCGGGTAGGTGATCACGTTCGAGGTCGCCGACGAACTCATCCGGATCTGGTGGATCGTCCCTTTGAAGAGATCGTCGGGGTAGGCATCGATGGTGAAGGTGACCGGACGATCCTCCTCGGCAGCAGCGCGGATCAGCCCGATGTCGGCCTCGTCGACCGAAGCATAAATATGCATCCGCTGATCCATCTCGGGCGCGATCACGAACAGCTCGGGCGCCTGGAACTGTGAGGCGAGCGTCTGGCCCGGGTCGATCTTGCGTTCAATCACCGTGCCGTCGACCGGCGAGACGATCTCGGTGTAGTCCAGGTTGGTCTGCGAATTCTTCAAGTTCGCTTGGGCTTGAGAAACCGACGCCTCCGCGACCTCCAACTGGGCTTCCAGCGAGACGCGGTTGAACCGATAGGTGTCCATCTCGGTATCGGACATATAGTCGGGGTTCTCATCGCGAAGCCGGACGGCCCGGACTTCGTTGCGTTGCGCCTGCAGGAGCAGCGCCTTGATCCGCGCGACCTCGGCCTGAGCCGTTTTGAGGGTCGCATTGTCGCGGGCCACAGCCGCCTCATAGATCCGTGGGTCAACCTTGGCCAGAATCTCGCCTTCTTTGACTCGGTCGTTGAAGTCGACGTAGAGTTCCTCGATCGGGCCGGAGACGAACGACCCGACCAGCACGCTCAGGACCGGTTTGACCTCGCCGGTTGAGTTGACCTCCTCGATCAGGTCGCCGAGGGCGACCTTCGAGGTCCGGTAGTTGACCTTGTTGCGTTCCTTGAGATAGGCGGTCACCGGCGAATAGCTCGCCGCGCCGGCTACGCCCAAGATGGCCAGCACGATCGACAATTTTAACAGCGTTTTCATCGGATCCATTGGGGTCAGGATTCGGTTCGGGGATCGCTCCAAGCCGACGCCTCATGCGTCGACGAAGCGGACCATGGAGTTCCTGGAAAGTACTCCAATGATATTAGCGATGTTTCAACGCAGAGCCTCACCAAGTCGGTCTCAAGGAAACGTCGGAGACCGACCGGATCTCTTCAGAACGCAGATCACGAGACTCAGGACGCGCGATCGGGAGAATCTGTCGTCACAGAGGTTCGAGCACGCCCTCAGCTCCGGAACAGCAGGATGAGGGCGATCCAGGCTAACGGCCATGACCCGATGAGGACGATGCCGACGGAGTGGGTCCAGGATCGGATCGCATCGGTCCGAGAACGACCCAGGCGGATCAGCAGCGGGACTGCGAGGATCGGGATCAGGCCTAGCCACGGAGTCCTCGGCAATCGGATCGGCGAGACCAGGAAGGTCAGGCCCAGCCAGTATGTCCCGATTGCCAGCCAGGTCATCTCGGCCCACGTGAAGCGCTCGCGATCGTTGATCGAATGGGGTGCACGGTCGCGCTGGGTCCTCCGACCCGTTCGACGCTCTGGGGTCGATGATGCTGCTCCGAGGTCGGACGCCTTGGGCTCGGCACGATCACCGGGACGCGGAGATGCATCATCAACCCGATCCCCATCGTCAACGAGCGGATCGCGTGGGGGCTCATGATCAGGGATTGGCTCGACGGGCTGTCCGCGACGACCGAGCAGCAGGATCGGACCGCTCATGGCCAGGCCGAGCCAGAGGTAGAGCAGGATCACGAAGGCGACCGGCAGCGGCCCGTCGAAGTCGAGACCGACACCGAAGGCGCGGATCAAAAGGGCTGCCGTGCCGTAACCCACCATTAAGGCGATCAAGTCGAGCAGGCTCAGACGTACCACGACGCCTCCTCGGGCGGCAGGACGTTGGGGACCGAGGCGTTGGGCGTGAGCTAACTCATCGCGAACAGCCCGAGCCCGCACTGAAGAGGCCAGAGGATCGCCAAGATGTAGCCGAGCCGGTTGGTCCAAGGCTTCTGGAGCACCTGTGAGGCCCGCTCCGGCGACGAGGCGACCCAGGTCATCAGAACCACCGTGGCGGCCACTCCGATTGCCAGGATCAGGCTGAGCCCGAAGAAGAACTCGAACCGCAACAACGCTTGATCGGACATCGGTTCCGGATCGATCAGGCGGAACGTCGCGCCAATCAGCCAAGGGGCGCCGAGCAGGCCCCAGAGCCATTCGCCGATTGGGATCGGCCGCCCCCGCTCCGGTAAGACGCACCGGATGAGCAGCAGGAAGGGCCCTGTGGCGGTGACGCCGATGCCTAGCATGACCCCACCGGCGAAGACGAGCAACGTCGGCATCTCGACCGGACCCTCGGGGAGGACCGCGCGGAGGTGGACCCCGGCAATGGCCACGCCCAAGGTCAACGCGACCAAATCGAGTACGCGGAACGGCCGCGAGCCCGACTCGACCGTCGAGACCGGATCGGCCGACATCGGAGAGTTCGTTGCGTCGTTGGCGGTTCGATCGGGATCGTTGGGGGACAGGAAGTCAGGGCGACTCACGATGGGGCTCCTTCCCCATCATTGTGGACCGATAGGGGCCGGCTTGCCACCGATGGGCCACTCTGACTTTCGAGGAAACCGCCCAGGTCTATGGCACGTCCGTCCGGACCCGAGGGGAGTAGTCCTGGGGCTCGGCCGGAACGATCAGGCCGACGGTACGGCGGCCTTCGCCTCGGCCTCGACCGGGTCGACCCCTTCGCGCATCGGCGAGGTCAATCGCTGGCGATACTGATCGAGGAGCGGTTCGAGACAGGTCATGATGTCGAATTTACGTTCGACGAACTGGCGACCCTTCTGGCCCAAGTCGCGGGCGGCGGCCTCGTCAGCGATCAAGCGTTCGAGCGCCTCGACCAACGGATCGACTGCCTCGGGTTCCAAGAGGATGCCCGACTCGCCGTTGACGACGAGGTCCGGGATGCCGACCAAGCGGGTCGAGATCACGGGCAAGCCGCAGGCCATCGCTTCCATGAGCAATTGGGGCAGACCATCGGCATCCCCGTCAGCGGCGACCACGCACGGCAGCACGAAGATGTCACCGTCGCGAAGGAACGCGGGAAGGTCTTCTTGGGGGACCAACTGGCCGGTCATCGTGACGCGGTCCTCGAGCCCGGCCTCTGCGATCTGGGCGCGGAGCGGTTCCTCGAGTGGGCCGCTGCCGCCGATCAGGCATTGGAAGGCGACCCCACGCTCCTTGAGGCGTCGGCAGGCCTCGATCAGGTGAGTGTAGCCCTTCTTCTCGACCAGCCGCGAGCAGGTGATGATCTTGACCGGTTCGTGGCGCGGGGAGTCATGTGGCTTGGTGGCGAAGTGATGCACATCGATCCCGCAGTAAGCGATGATCAGTTTGGATTCGTCGGCGCCCAGGGTTTTGTAGAAGTCGCGATGATACGTCGATATACAAATGATGAATGCGGCGCGACGGACCTTGTCCTCGAGGGCCGACCGTTCGCGCCAAATGTCGGCGGCATGGCCGGTGAAGCTGAAGGGGACGTCGAGCAGCCAGGCGGCATACATCCCCACGGTGCCGGCCGAGTGGATCCATTGCGAGTGGATCAGATCGATCGGCTCCTCCGCGCGTCGCTTCTTGAGCTTGCGAGCCCAAACGCAGGCGACCAACAGATGACCCAGGCAGGACAGGCGAACCTTGAAGCTCTCACGTTTGCCGACCAGCCCATTGATCAACGACGCGAAGAAACGTGGGCCGAACAGAAAGGGCGCCAAGAGTAGCGAGACGAGGAGGTCGAGCTTGGCGATCGGATAGATGACCTGGGTCTCGCGATCGAGATCCTGGACCCAGGCCGATCGGAAATACCGACGTTGCGGGGGACGCAGCCCGTGGAGCCGAAACGGGACTCCGGCCCGCAGGACGATCCGCAGCTCGTTGCCGACCCAAGCCTGACCGACCCCATCGGTGGTGATGTAGTGGATCATCGGGCGCCGACCGCGTCGGCGGCCTCCGGATTGGCCGGGTAGCCGTTGGGGTTCTTCGAATGCCAGGCCCAGGCGGTCCGGACGACATCGACGATCTCGGGGTACTCGGGCTTCCAGCCCAGCTTGGACTTGATCTTGGTCGGATCGGCGACCAGGGCCGGTGGGTCGCCGGGCCGTCGCGGGCAGATCTCCTGAGCGATCTGCTGGCCGGTGACCTGCTCACAGGCTTGGATGACCTCCATGACCGAGGATCCGTTGCCGGTGCCGATGTTGAAGACCTCGGCGGTCGTCTCGGTGGTGGCGGTGATTGCCAATTCGTGGGCCTGGGCCAGGTCGTGAATGTGGACGTAGTCGCGGATGCAGGTGCCGTCGGGCGTTGGGTAGTCGTTGCCGAAGATCTTGATCCGATCGCGCTGTCCGAGCGGGACCTGTAGGACCAGCGGGATCAAGTGGGTCTCGGGGTCGTGATGCTCGCCATGGCTTCCGTCCGGGGAGGCTCCGGCAGCGTTGAAGTAGCGGAGCAGGGTGAAGCCGAGGCCATAAGCGTGGGCGAAGTCGCGGATCATCCACTCGACGGCCAGTTTGGTCCGCGCGTAGGGGCTGCACGGGTCCTGAACCGAGTCCTCGGCCATCGGGACCTTGGGGTTGAGCCCGTAGGTGGCACAGGTGCTGGAGAAGAGCATCCGCTTCAGGCCGGCCTCGCGCATGGCGTTGAGCAGGCAGAGCGTGCCGTAGATGTTGTTCCGATAGTGGTACTCGGGGTTGGTGACCGACTCGCCGACATAGGTCGCCGCGGCGAAGTGCATGACCGCCTCGGCGTCGATCCGTCGCATCGCCTCGACCAGACCGGGCGTGTCCTGGATGTCCCCTTGGATGAACCGGTCGGTGGGGATTGCCCGGACATGCCCTTCGCAGAGGTTATCGAAGGCGAAGGCGTCGTGCCCGGCCTCGACCAGCCGACGAAGGCACGCGCTGCCGACATAGCCGGTGCCGCCGGTGACGAGGATACGCATTGTGATCTCTCTCCTCTCCTGGATCGAACCCTTGAGGACCTTGTGGCGGATCGGACGGACGGGTCGCGGTAATCGGAGCTGAGGGGAAAGCAGCCGGTATAGGTGGATCGGGACGAGCGCTGGGTGTCGAAAAGGCTGAACAGGTCGACGATCGGATTAAGGGCACGGAAGAGGCCGGTTAGCGTGCGATCTCGTCGCGTCGGCTCAGCTTTTGACGTCGCGGACGACGCCGAGGGCGGCCATCTGCTTGTGGGCTTTTTCCAAGATCGTGCCGGGGGCCTCGGCCTGGTCGAGCCAGCCTTTGTAGGCGGCCACGCTGTCGTGGACGGTGCGGGTCGGCCGCCAGCCGAGCCCCTTGAGCTTCTCGACGTTCGAGCAGATGTGCCGGGTGTCGCCGAAACGATACTTGCCGCTGATCTTCGGCTCATACTGGGTATGACCGTAGGCGGCGGCGACGGCCTGGGCGAACTGAGCGACGGTCATCGGATCGTCACCGCCAACGTGGAACATCTCGTAATCGGCTTGAGGGTTGTCCAAGACAGTTAGGTTGGCGTCGACGACGTCGAAGATGTTGACGAAGTCGCGGATCTGTTGACCGTCCTCGAAGATCGTCAGTTCGCCGCCGGCGTGGAAGCTCAGGCAGAAGACCCGGCAGGCACCTGAGTAGGCGTTGTGGAAGCTCTGACGCGGACCTTGGACGATCGAGTACCGCATCGCCACGCTCGGGATCCCGTATCGCTTGCCCAGGAAGAGGGCGATCTTCTCTTCCGCGATCTTCGAGATCCCATACTGGTTCTGTGGGTTGTTGACCGTCTCGTCGGTGGGCTTCCACTGCAAGGGGCCGGTGAACCCATCGGGAGCTTGGCATTCCCAGACGCCCTGGCGGAGTTGCTCGTCGGTCCGGATGTCCGGCAACACCTCGCGTCCTGTCGCGTCGTGGTAGAGCCCCTCGCCCAAGGTGGCCTGGCTGCTCGCGACGATCACCTTACGGACAGGAAGCGACTCGCGGACGATCAACTCATAAATCAGCGCTGTGCTAGTGACGTTGACGTCGAAGTAGCGGCTGAAGACCGGCAGATAATCCTGAAAGGCGGCCAGGTGGTAGATGGCGTCGCAGCCGCGCATCGCCTCCAAGAGCAGGGCTTCATCGCGGACGTCGCCCCGGATCAACTCGAGGCGCTCGTCGAGGAACGCCGGTGGTTGGCGGTCGGGGTGGACCGGCGGCTCCAGGCTGTCCAGGATTCGGACCCGATGACCGGCTTTCAGCAGAGCGTCGGCGGTATGCGAGCCGATGAAGCCCGCGCCCCCGGTGATCAGTATGGTCATCCCCATCGGTCAGGCCCCTTTTGAAGGCTGCGAGCCCCGATCATCGAACCAGAAAGGGCCGGACCCGTCGCTGGGCGTCGAGCGATCCCGCGTGGTCGAGAAGGCGGGTTCGGTCCTGAAAGGGGCCGGCGGATCGAGGCGTCATAATCGCTGCGAATTCTCAACGATCGGTGTCAATGCTGATGGTCGCTCAGGAAAATCAGACGACAGCCGGCCGGATCGATCTCGAAAGGGATCTCACGCGGTCGGCCCAAGGCTTCGCGGATCGCCTCATGGCGCTCGGGAGGGGCCATCACCAGCAAGAACCCGCCGCCGCCAGCGCCCAAGAGCTTGCCCCCGGTTGCCCCCGCTTTCCGAGCCGACTCGTACCAATCGTCGATCATCGAACCGCTGATCGACGACGATGTCTTCTTCTTCAGTTCCCAACCCTCGTGCATCAGCTCGGCGAACCGATCGACATCCCCTTGGGTGCTGATAACTTCGCGGAGTTCGGCGGCCAGATCACGCATCCGTCGAAGGATGGTCCGACGATCTTCCGTGTTGCTAACGACCTGTTTGAGGATCGTGTCGGCGCTTCGGGTCATGCCGGTGTACATCAGGAGGGTTCGGCTCTGCAGTTCGTCCATCACCTCAGGACGGCAGGGAACCGGTTCGACCAGGACCGTGTCGTCGCGGTTGAACCGGATATAATTGAAGCCGCCGTAGGCCGCAGCATACTGGTCCTGGCGACCGATCGGCTTGCCGAGGTCGTCGATTTCGATCTCACAGGCCCAGCGGGCCGCCTCCTCGGGGCTGATGACCCGTCCTTTGTACGCGTAGAGCGCTTTGAGCAAACCGCACGTCAGCGAACTGCTCGACCCCATGCCGGTGCCGCCGGGCAGGTCGCCGATGGTCGTGATCTCGATCGAGCGGTCCAGTTCCGTCCGCCGCAGCGCCTCGCGAACCAACTCGTGTTTCAAGTCATCGAGCGTATCGGCGATTTCGGTCCGGGTGTAACTGACGCGGATGCTCGGCTCGAACCGCGGACTCACCGTTACATACATATGCTTTTTGATCGCAACGCTGATGACCGCCCCGTACTCCTCGCGATAGAACGAGGGGAGGTCGGTGCTGCCGCCGGCGAAACTGACCCGGTAAGGCGTCTGCGAAATGATCATGGTGTGGAGGACCGTGGTGAACGGGACCGGGGATCGGTCGGCGGCGATTCACGAAAACCACGCGAATCGTCAACATTTCGACACGAACGTCAACAATCAGACGTGTGTCGGGCGGGCGAGGTCGCGATCGGGCGCGATCGAGACCCGTCCCCGTCGAGACTATAGCACCTCGGCAGGGCGAAAAAAAGACGGCATCGTGCCGAGGACTCGGTGCCCCGAGCACGGCCGCCCGCACGCATTTCCTCAACGATCGAGATCAGGGGATCTTAGGATGGTTGATCGACCCAATACGTCGAATGGTGGAGGTCTACCGACCCGGTCAGGAACCCGAGATGCTCGATCTACCAGGATATGTTTGTGACTTCCAATGCATCGGATTTTGATCGTTTCTTGTGCCAACGATAGGACATCGACCGATGGCGATACCGAAGGTGGTCATCGTGGGTCGCCCGAACACGGGCAAGAGTTCGTTGTTCAACTGGTTGGCCCAGCGTCGGATCGCCATCGTCGACGACGTGGCCGGAGTGACCCGCGATCGGGTCTCGACCCTGGTGCCGCTCGATCCCGGCGACTCGCCGAGACGTCGAGGACGATCACGAGCGGAGGACGACCCGGAGTCGCCGACCGTGTCGCGGTTCTTCGAACTGATCGACACCGGCGGGATCGGGATCGTCGATCGCGATGACCTCTCCGAAGACGTCGAACGCCAGATCCGGGTGGCGATTGAGGAGGCCGACCTGATCCTGTTCGTCGTCGACGTTCGCGAGGGGCGGATGCCGCTCGATGAAGAGGTCGCCGAGCGACTCCGACTGATCGCGAAGCCGACGTTGCTGATCATCAACAAGGTCGACAACCCCACCTTGGAGGACGAGACCGCTGAGTTCGACCGGCTCGGCTTTGAGGAGTCACACCAGGTCATCACCTCGACGCGGACCGATCAGCGACGCCCCGCGCTGTTGGAGGCGATCGCCCGGACCCTCCCGGCCCTCGACGAGTCGCGCGCGCCTGGCGAGGCGGTGATGAAGCTGGCCGTCGTCGGTCGACCGAATACCGGCAAGTCGACCTTCATCAACACCCTGGCCCAGGCTGAGCGGATGATCGTCTCGGAGATCCCCGGGACGACCCGCGACTCCGTCGACGTCCGCTTCGAGATCGACGACCTCCCCTTCGTGGCCATCGACACCGCCGGGGTCCGTCGCAAGGCGAAGATCCGTGACGATCTCGATTTCTACTCGGTGCACCGCGCCGAACGCTCGATCCGACGCGCCGATGTCGTCCTGCTCTTCATTGATCCGTCGCAGGGGATCTCGAGGCTCGACAAGCGACTGGCCGACTACATCGTGACCCAATACAAACCGTGCGTGTTGGTCATTAATAAATGGGATTTGATCGCCGATGACCCCGAGGTCGAGGACAATCGCGAGGCGATGCGGGAGGCTACCGAAGCGGTCCAGGCCGCCTTTGTCGGGCTCCCCTACGCGCCGATCGTCTTCATCACGGGACAGACCGGGCGCAACGTCAAAGCGTTGGTCAACCTCGCTCAATCGCTCTACAAGCAGGCCAACCGTCGTGTGGGAACCGGCCTGCTCAACCGCGTCGTCCGCGATGCCATGATCGCTCATCCGCCCCCAGCGCGCGGCAAGCGACCACCTAAGGTTTACTACGCCACTCAAGTCGCCGTCACGCCGCCAACATTGGTCTTGTTCGTGAACCGGACCACAGGATTCGATCCGCCCTACATTCGCTACCTGATCAACGCGTTCCGTCGCCAACTGCCATTCCAAGACATCCCGATCCGGCTTTTCCTCCGGAGTCGGACAATCAGTGACGGAGACCGGCGCGGACGCGGACCGGACATGATGCCAGACATCGTCGACGATCCCGTGTTGGCCGCCGCCCTGGCCGAAGCTGAAGCCCAGGGCGACGATGCCATCGAACCATGGCTCGACGAGGAGGACGATAATCGTACGGGGTCGTTCGGGACGACCGGTGAGCGTTCCTCACGCGCAAACAACCTCGAATTCCTCGAGTCGGATGAACTCGGAGACGATGAGGAGGAAGATTTCGAGGACGACATCGATCCCGATACGATCCTCCACGATTGAATGGGCCCCCTGAGTTTCGGCAAAGGCCCAATCAGCGGGTTCGGATTACCAAAGTGCCGGGTTCGCCGATAGGGTTAGCCAACGACCTTGAGGCCGTTCGGATCCCATCGGCAGATCCGGCCTTCGTAGTAACTGGTGTTACTCAGCAGAGCGGGTGCGGCGGCGCGTTGGCCGAAGACGGCATCCTCGAAGACGGGGGTACCGTTGCGGATCGCGTCGAAGAAGTGGGCGAAGTGGTCGACGCGCGGGTCATACCCTTTGGGCACAACGTACTCTTCCATTTCGGGATAGTCGATTTGAGGCTTGGGCGCTTGGAGCGGTCGCTCCGCGCGGTACCACTTGGCGTAGGCCTCTTGCTCGGACGCAGCGAAGGTCCGGACCGAGTTGTATCCCTCCAGGACCTGGCGATCGGTGTGTCCCTCGATACCGACGCGGGTCAGCGTGAAGTCGTTGTATCCGACCGAGATGACGCCGTCGCTGCCGACGAACCGGAAGAGTTGGTTGGCGCCACCGCCGTCCTCGAAGTTGCATTGCAGGGCCAGCGTGAAGCCGGGATGTGCGTCGGTCTTGGGATAGTCGAAGAGGCCCATGATAAAGTCATAGACGTCGCGGCCGTCGTCCCAGTAGCGGAGCCCACCCATGGCCGCGATCCGTTCCGGCCCCAGGGACCCGGTGACAACATGGATGCCGGTCAGGAGGTGGACGAAGAGGTCGCCGGCGACGGCCGTCCCGTAGTCGCGGTAGTTCCTCCAGCGGAAGGCGCGGACGGCGTCGAAGGAACGCTGGGGCGCCGAGCCGAGGAACCGATCCCAGTCGAGCGTTTGAGGCGAGGCATCGGTCGGGATCGAGTATTGCCAGGCCCCGATCGGCGAGTTGCGGTTATAGCGGGCCTCGATGCTGTTGAGCTTGCCGATGGCGCCGGCCTGTACCAGCTCACGGACCTTTTCATAGAGGATCGAGCTGGCGTACTGGCTGCCGACCTGGAAGGTCGACCCGGTGGCGCGCTGGGCGTCGATGACCTGCTGTCCCTCTTCGACGCTCCAGGTCATCGGCTTCTCGCAGTAGACGGCCTTGCCAGCGCGCATCGCGTCGATCGCCATGGTGGCGTGCCAGTGATCCGGCGTGCAGACCAAGATCGCGTCGATGTCGTCCCGCTCGAGCAGTTCGCGATAGTCGACGGTGAGATCGATGTTCGCCCCATACACTTCGCGGACGCGTTGACGACGACCGGCATAGACATCGGCCGCCGCGACGAACTCGGCGCCCGGGATCTTCAAGGCCGTGTCGGTATCCTCGAAGCCGATGATCCCCATTCCGATCGTGGCGAAGCGGATCCGATCGTTGGCCTGGACCGTTGACGACTCGGGACCGAGCTCGCGCTCCAGACCGTAGACATTGCCGGCCAGCCGAGTCGTCGAGACGGCGGTCAAGCCCAGACCGCTCGCGCTGGCCAGACCTTTGAGGAAACCGCGACGGCCTAGGGGACGCGGAGCGCGTTGCGGGAAATTCCAGAGGTTCTCGGACATCACGAACTCCTCTGTGATCGACATGTTCTCAGGATTGATGGCCCGACCGGCTCTCCTGGACTGGAAACCGTCAGGCGACTCCCCGGATCGGGGTTCAGACGACGCCCCATCCTACCAGAACCGAGATCCGGGAGTCGCGCAACGAGTTGGGGGGAACATTTCGGTCATCGCCAGGCAAAAGCGACTCATGGCAGCGTGTCGGGATCGATGCCCAATTGGCGTAGCTGAGCGGCCAATCGTTCGGCGCGGTCTCGCTCTCGCTCAGCGTTCCGTCGTTCCTGCTCGGC
The DNA here is from genome assembly GCA_964609385.1 of uncultured Planctomycetia bacterium. Classification (GTDB taxonomy): domain Bacteria; phylum Planctomycetota; class Planctomycetia; order Isosphaerales; family Isosphaeraceae; genus CAZSSM01. The sequence goes on along the minus strand of CAZSSM010000096.1, from coordinate 4,182 downwards.
CCGCTCGCGCTCTTGCTCGGCACGTCGGTCGGCCACTGTTAGAAGGTGCTCGGCTTCTTCGGCGCGTTGACGTTGCTCCAAGCGATCGATGTCCCATTGCTGAACCGACTCGAAGACCGTCCCATCGGGACGTTCCAAGACCAAATCGCTGCCGGCTAAACCGAACCGCAATCCCAGACGCGGGCTCTGCCAACCTTGAATCGCCTCGATCCGTACCAAACGATCGCCCCGACGAATCCAACCCTGCAGATCCTCTGACCCCGGCTCGGGATCGTACTGGTAGTACTCCTCCACCCCATACTGCTCGTAGAAAGCCCGCTTCTCGACCATCTCCGAATCGCTGTTGACCGGCGAGAGGACCTCGAAGACCACCTGGGGGGCGATCCCGCGTTCCATGTGTTGGATGTATGAGCCCCGGAAGCCTTTGGGGCGGCCGAAGACTACCAGGGCATCGGGGGCCCGACGGATCTCGGGTTGACCTTCTACCGGATACCAAAGCAGGTCGCCCGCGACGAAGACGTCGTCGCGATCGCGGAAGAAGGCCTCGAGTCCTTCCTTGATGGTGACGATCCACTGGAACTGCAACGTGTTTTCGGCCATCGGCTGTCCGTCGCTATCGGGATAGATCACCTCAGCAGAAGCCTTCGTCGGTCCGGTGGACGTGCTCACGAAGTTCTCCTTAGCGATGCCCAAGATCTTGGAATGGGTTGTTCGTCCGATCTCCGAGATCCCTTGGTCGTCGAGACCGATCGCAATCCACCCTGGAAGACGGTCTCACCTACGGCAGGGATTGGCAATCTGTCTTTGAACCTGTTATGCGTTTGGGACAGTCAACCTGGCCACCAGCAGCCCCAAGAAGATTACCCAATGCCTGTCTTGTAGGAATGTTTAAGTGAAAGAAAATATTAGATCATTATGATAAAAATGTGAATACACAAAATCCTGTGGGGAAAGTCAATGACGGCGATGAAGGATTTCGACCGGTGTGGAGCCTCGGTCATGCTGCTCGTCGATCGTTGCCGACAGTTTTGGGCTCGGGGATCAATGGCGGGTCGGTTCGACGATCAAATCGAGGCCGCGAACCAGCTCGCGCTCGGCGAGAACGGACCAGGGTGTCCCGGCGTGCTCGATTCGGACGCCTTCGAGCCGCTTGTAGGTCCAATCGGCCAGCCGATGCGTGCGAACGACCGGGTCGACGAGCCCAGTCGAGCCGCGACGGATCGTCAAGCCAAGAGGTGGGAAGGGCCGTCCGCGTTCGAAGAGCGTACGGAGTTCGACGAGCCGACCATCGAGGATCTCCAACGATAACCGCTCCAGGGCGAACCGCGCCACCGCCAAGTCGTAGTGGGCTCGCCAGCGCGGAGACGGCTCCTCATCGCGCTCGGAGGCGACCGACTCCAGGATCCTCGAGGCCTGGTCGATCGTCTCGACCGCCAAGGCGATGTTCCGTCGGATCCGTGCTGAGGTTGCCTGGAGATCGGCCAGGTCGGCCACTCGGAACAGATCGGGGATCGCCGAGAGCGATCCGATGAACCCCGGATCCCAGGTCAACGCGACGGCTCGGCTCACGACGCCCCGGATCGGGTAGCGTTCCAAGTTGTCGCGGTACTCAGCCCGAGCAATCCAATCGGGCTCATAGTTGCCGATCACCTCGGGAACGTAGGGTTCGATCGGACCTTGGCTCCGGACCGTGTAGTAAGTTCCGCCGGTGGCCTTGGCCAGCCTCGACAACGCGTAGGAGCCGAACCCCGAATCGAGCCAATCTCGATAGGGCCGGGAACGATCGACGAGTCGGGGCACCTCCAGCTCTGCGCTCTCGGGACCGCGAACGACCGTGTAGTCCCGGATCACCCGGCCGGTCTCGGGCACCGGGACGTCGATCTGCTCCTCGGGACAGCCGAAGCCTGAGGGGTTGCCCAACACATAGACGGTCATCCCGACCTTCCGCGCGAACCGGATCGCCTCTTCGAGCCGGTCGCGATCGTTCCCCGCCTCGTCGGTAACGATCACCAGCAACGGGCGGAAGCGGCCCAACTCATCGCGTCGATAGCCGCCGAACCGACGCGCCGACTCGATCACTGCCAAGAAGCTGTTCTCAATGCCCGAAGTGTCCAACGGAATCCGATCGATGGCCTGGAAGACCCGTCGTGGATCGCGAGTCGGGCCGCGGGTGATCACGTCGAAGGAGCGCCCGAAGGCGACGACCGACGTGACCAGGTAGGGGTCGGCCAACAGATGCTCGCGGAGCCGTTCCTGAACAGCGCGATACATGACGCCGATCCGATCGCGGATCCGGATCCTCTCGGCCTGCAGGCTCCTCGAGGCGTCAAAAGCCCAGATCACGTGCGTGGGCCGATCCTCCAGGCTCCGCGCAATCTCCTCGGTCAGATGTTCGAGCGCCCCAGGGACGCCGGCGACCCGTGTCACACCCGCGCCCGCACTGGCGAGTCGAACCGCGGGCGACGCATTGAGATCATTCAGCAGATCGAAGGTCGAGTCGGGTCGGGCCAATCCGTCAGTCAAAGCGTCGAAGTGGAGCGTCACTTCGGTCGGGGCGAGTGGTTCATCGTGCGGATGACCGGACGTGGACGTCGCAGGCTCAACTACGTCGTATGGCGCATCGAGGAATTCGGGGGGCATTGGGGCCGGGACGAGTTCCGGGACAGCCACGAACCGGGAGTCATCCAGTTCCGGTCGGCCTGTCGAGCCGAAGACAAAAAGGACGCTGAGGACCAGGACCAGACCGTGCAGGGCCAGGCTGACGAGGCCAGCGACCCAACGCCGAGATGGACGCGACGAGGCGATGATGCTCCCCGACTCATCCATGGGGAGTGCCGTTCCCTCGGATCGTTCCTTCATCATTCCGACGCGTCTCCGAAAGCCCGATCCGATCATTCGGGCTTCGGCATGCGTCGACATCCATCAGCCCGAACCCAGTTACCGGGTGCTCCCGCGCTCAATGAGCCAGCTCACCCCTGATCAACAGACGATCCTCGACTCGAGATTCATCGATCGGCTGTTGAGACCTGAAGCATGTGAGGGCGCTGTCGCAAGACGTCTATTCGGAGGACGATCGCGATCGGCCGTCTCGAGCCATCCTTCTCGAAACGATCAAGGACCCGCTCAACGGGATTCCCGGAGAGCCTCGATGAGTTCGGACTTGGTCATCGTGCTCCGTCCATCGATCTGGCGCTCCTTGGCCAGATCATACAGCTCGCGACGGGTCCGCTGATCGTAGGGGCGATGGTCGGCCTCATCCCCCGACCGATCACGGGCCTCTCGGCGAGCCGATTGAGCCGCTTCCGTGTTCGGGACATATTGCTTCCCGTCGAGGGACCCTTCTCGCTTCTTGCGCTCGGTCTCCTCCTTCTCCTGCTCGGACATCCGATCCCAAGCCTCCTTGGGCAGATATCGCTTCGTCGACCCATCGTCCTGACGAGCGTCGGTGTCGCCTTCCCTGGTCTGCCATTCCTCGTCGCTCCAGCGCTCCAGGGACTTGGCATCCTCGTCCTTCTCGTCGTTTTTGTATCCGCCGCCCTGCTTCTCATACTCCTGGACGAGCAACTGACTCTTCCGGGCCGACCATTGGCCCGGCTCGCCACCTTTGTCCGACTCCTTGATCTCCTCTTTGAGCCGCTCGCGAAGCTGAGGGTCAGTGTACTTTTCTTCGTAATTCTGCTGACTCATGCACATCGCCCCGAACGTATTCCCGACCTTCCTGAGGTCGCATGGCGTCGATCGCACCGGGTCCAATGTGGACCGGTGAACGCAACCGGATCGGATGCACTCGGCATGCCGAGGACTCAGGAACCTTGCCAAGTCTGAGCCGCCGAAGGAGGTTCGGAGTCGTTCTCGGCATCACGATGCACCCTCGGCGATGAGGGGGGGTGGATCAGCCAAGGCGGATCCGGATCGTCGGTCGAGACGACGATGGCCGTGCCGATCGGTTGCTCGCCGAGGAAACGATCGGCGATGATCGCTTGGACACGACCCATGATCCAGGTCGGATGGATATTAATGATGCGTTCGATCGACTTGCCGGTCTCGATTTCTATGTCGTCACCATAGTATGACGCTGAGGATCAAGCCGGACCTGGCAGTTCGGGTGATCGGGAGCAGCGGAGAGGTTGGGATTCGAACCCACGGTACGGTTTCCCGCACACCGGTTTTCGAAACCGGCCC
>CAZSSM010000095.1:0-25005 GCA_964609385.1 uncultured Planctomycetia bacterium | reverse complement strand
CATTCGCAACAAATTGAAATAACATTGATTGGCCAAGAAACTTGTGAACGTAATCCAACGTGGTCTGAAATAAATAAAGCAGTTGAATTGCTTTTAAAAAAAGGAACTAGAATAGGTTTTTACGCTATATTGTATGTCCTATCAGAAAATCCTGGTCGCTTCTTTCAAATCAAAGACATTTGTGAACAAATTAAAAAGACAAAGAAATTCAAGAGTCGGATAGACCGTTGTCCTGATAACAACGGCCTAGCGAAGCGAACTTTGCAGGAGGAACTACCCCATTTGAGAAAGTCCGGAATGGTCATAACGCGAGGAAAGGGCAACACGAGCGAGCACAAAATCACAGAATTAGGAAAAAAGTCGTATCCTGTGATAGGGGAAAGGCTTCCGGCGAGAATGGCCGATATTTGCGTAGAACGTACGTAGGACGCACGTATTAACGCAGATTTGCCACAAGGATCTCTCTACCTGAAAGTGAGTGTGGCGTTAGGACCTGCTCGTTACAGGTCTTGGCGTATTCCTTCGCTTTCAAAAGGCACCTTCGATGTCTCTGAGAACAGCAATTGATGCAGCACCTAGAAATGCGGCATCCGTGAAGTTGCTCCGTGTAGTCGACGTGATCGAATTACTCGGCGTATCGCGTCGCTGGCTGGAGAGAGCACGAGCTTCCAAACAGTTTCCGCCTGCCGATCTCCATATCGGACGTGCGCCACGATGGAGGCAAAAGACCCTCGAAGCTTGGATCGAGCGAGGGGGGTCTAGTTGATGCGATCGAACCGACGATTACCGGGTGGCATCGCTCGGCTTTGGACCCCACGTGACGTCGCCGAGTACCTGAGCATCGATCATCATCGCGTCCTCGAATGGGACCGAAAACGCTTGCTGCCGGACCCCCTCACTCGTCGGACCGGCGAGCCCCTCTGGGAGCCCGAGAGCATCCGGGCATGGGCCCGGGATCATCCTCACATGCTCCAAGACTTCGAGAAGGCTTCGGATTCAAGCCAGTCCGTTGGAGGATGTGGAAATCTGAGGGCATCAAGCCCTCTGGAGATGTTCCAAGTGGCGATTCGCGATCTTGCCGACCACGTACTGGTGCGTATCGACCACTTAACGGAAGAGGAGAAGCATCGTACGGCGTTCCGGTTGGTGATCGAGGAAGCCCGCGCCGAGCTCTTTCGATTTCTGCCACATGCCGAGGTGGCCATGAAAGGGGGCGTGTCTCATGGCATCATGTGAGATGGTCCACGCCGATCTCGAAGGAGAGATTGGTCGCGTCGTCGATGCCTTTGCGACCCGGGCATTCCGGTCTGGTTCGACCCCTGATGAGGTCCTCACCATCCTGGAAGGGATCGCGAGATCCGCCACGGAGAACGGCTCACTCCCGGCCCATCAACCGGCCGGGAGATTCCGGCAACTCTTCCGGCAATCGATGTTGACCGCCGATCGGTTCGTCCGCCTCGTCGTCGATGCGGCGGGAGGTGAGCCGTGATCGCTCGTTCACCTTTTGACGCAGTACTCGAGAGGACCGTCGATCCCTCGACCGATGCTCCCGGACACCGGACGCCGCTTGAGGCGGTCCTTGACGATCCCCAGTTCTCTCGAATGGGAGTACCGTTGGAACACGAGAGGTTTTTCGCATCCAACGATGAGGGGCCGGTCCTGTTCGCCTGTTGTTGGGAAGACTCGGACGACAACGGGCGATCGCCGACTTGGGCGTACGGCCATCGTGGACGGGACAACCAATGGCGGCTGGGCTTCCCGCGTGAACCGAACGTTTTCGCAATGAGGCCCCTCCACGGGGCCATCGACCTTCGATCGGTGGGACCAAATGATCGCGTTTATGTCGTGCTCGATCCGCGATATCGACGCTCGGTTGAGGAACTGACCTTTCATTCCGCTGTGGCGCCCTTCGGGGTTTGTGGCGATCCGATCAACACACTCGCCATCGCATCGACCGATTGGTCGCCTCTTCGGGGGCGACCTGTCGTGATGGTGATCGGTCGGCGTGAGGAAGTCGCCCGAGATCTGCTCGGAAGGGCACTCGCCGAGGCTGGGGCTGAGGACGTTTTCGTCCGGTCCGTTGAAGCCCCGACCCTTTGGGAGGATCTGTTCATCTACCGATTCCCTGTGTTGCAGGAGGCCTCACATGGTATCGCTAGATGATCACGCAACGGTGGCAATTCCCATCCAGGACTATCGGCCTGACGCGGAGCCCTGGGGAGAACTGCGACTCGACGGAGACCCTCCAGCACCTAAGTTTCCGACCCATATCCTCCCCGTGCCCGCCGCCCGGCTTGTCCGAGAGATTGAGTCGGCCGTCGGGATCGACGAGGGCATTCCCGGGCTGGTCGTCCTGGTCGTCTGCGCGGGCCTCATCGGGTCGACCGCATCATTGCGACTGGGACCGAAACGATTCGCACACCCTAGCCTGTTTGGTTGCGTTATCGGCACGCCAGGGACTGGAAAAACTCCCGCGATGGGCTACGTGTGCGAGCCGTTGCACCAAATCGATTCGGAACTGGGCAGCCGCTTCAAAGAGGACAGGGACCGGTATCATCAGGCCAAGGCCGAGTACGAAGCGGCCAAGAAAGGAGATCGAGGCAAGGCGCCCGAGAAGCCGACCCCTGTCCGAGTTCATGTGACCGACGTGACCGTCGAAGCTCTGCTTCGGAGGATGGCCGAGAACCCACGAGGATTGATCGGTATGTACGATGAATTGAAAACATTAGTCGGAGGATTAGGCCAATACAAATCGGGATCCAAAGGGAACGATTTGCCTCACTTTTTGACGATCTGGTCAGGGGGTGATGTCGTCATCGATCGCGTGAGCGGGACCGAGTTCGGCGAGCCGTTGAGAGTCAATCATCCTCACCTGTCCTTGATCGGTAACGCGCAGCCGTCTCGGCTCGCCGAACTGTTCCGCCCCAATGATCGGGACGGTTGGGTCGATCGCTGGTTGCTAGTCGACCCCGAGCCCCGTCCGGTCTTGAAATCGTCGGAGCGGGACGAAGTCTCGGCGGAGGCTGCGGAGGATTGGGAGGCGATCGCTCGATCGCTCTGGAATCGCGGGCAGGCCATCAAAGGGGGAAGTTCGCATCCCCATGTCGTCGGGTTTACCGTACCGGGTCGCAGTCGGTTCGACGCGATCGTCGACATATTGGTCGAGATCCGCAACGACCCCGACACAACCGAGGCGATGAAAACGGCCCTGGCCAAGCTGGAAATCTATGCCGCACGTCTCGCTCTGGTCCTAGCCGTGCTCCGATCTCATGCCGACCCGACCTCGGTTGATGAACCGGTCGTCGATGAGGAGATCGCAGACGCGACGTCTGAATTGATCTGCTACTTCCGAGGCATGCTGAATCGGGTCCACGCACGGATCGACGCCGTCGGATTGGCCTCCGCCCCGGAAGGAGTGTCCAGCGTTCTGGACTTCATCAATCGCTGTCCCAACAGAACGTTTTCGGAAACCGACCTCAAGTCGGTCCGGAAGGGCCTTCGGGAAGGCGACCGGCTTCAAAATGCAGTGTGTTGGCTCCAAAGCCGCCATGCGATCCGTCGAGTCCCCGATAATCCCCGTCCCGGTAAACCCGGCCGGAAACCGTCCCCTCGTTGGGAAATCCACCCTGACCTGTTCAATTCAAACCAAGGGGGACTTGGATGAAGGTGGTTGACTGATTTCTTGGCCTAATTGAGGGCGAATTCGTGGGCATCGGCGTGTCGGCCGATGAGGCGGAATCCGATGCGAGTAGCGTTGCGGCACGAACCGGTTGTTGGCGTCAGCACACGACAGTGGAACCCTGATCAGACCACCACAGGACCGGCCCTGAACTTTTTTCTTGGATTACTTGGAAAACGTGGACATCCCATAGGGAAACACTATCGAACTAGGCACGGACAGTCGGGCAGGGGATATCAGTCAAGACACCTACGTGACGAACATCGAAAACTTTTCGGAGCATTGAGTGAGATGGCGACGACTCGGAAGAAGGGGAAAAAGTGGTACATCATCTACCGTGACGAGCACGGCAAGCAGCGGGAAATCGTCGGGTGCACCGATCGTCGAGAGACGGAGCGGATGGCTCGAGACATCGAGGGCCGAGTGGCCAGGGTTAGGGCGGGCCTGACGGACCCCCAAGCTGACGCCATACGAGAGCATCGATCGATCTCTATCGATGTTCATCTGGGTGACTTTGAGTCGAACCTGAGAGCCAAAGGCAACACCCTGAAGCATGCCCTCGTCACAGCCAACAGGGCACGCAGAGTAGTTGAGGCGGCCGGCATCCGGTCCATCGCGGAATTGGTCCCGTCGAGGATCGAGGAAGCCTTGGCAGGTCTCAGGAACGGGACACAGGGTGTGCCTGGACGTAGCATCGAGACCGTAAATCACCACGTCCGAGCAATCAAATCGTTCTCGCGATGGCTTCAGCGTGACGGACGTTGTGAGCGACACGTCTTAGCTCATCTAAGCATTTCTAATCCGGAGCTCGATCGGCGGCGTGTTCGTCGGGCACTGACTCCGTCCGAGTGTTCTGCCCTGATCCGAGCCGCAGAGTCTGGGAGGAAGGTGGGGGGGCTGGAAGGTTCCGTTCGAGCTGTTCGAGCTGTCCTCTATGCGATCGCAGTGGGAACCGGGTTCCGGGCAAGCGAGTTGCGGAGCCTGACTCCGGAGAGCCTCTCCCTGGATGCTCCTATCCCGATAATCCGGGTCAGGTCGGGGTACACAAAGAACCGAAAGGAGGCCGTTCAGCCCCTCCACCCGGGCTTGGCCGAATGGCTCTTACCACGGCTCTCATCCATTCCGATGAGGCGACCGATCTTCGAGGGGATGACCGACAGGACGGCCGAGATGCTTCGCGTCGACCTTGAGGCGGCATCGATTATCGAAAAGACCGAGGAAGGAGTTATCGACTTCCACTCCCTGAGGCATACCTACGCCTCCATGGTGGTCAGATCAGGGGCCTCGGTAAAAACGAGTCAGGAGTTGTTGAGACACTCAACCCCAGTGCTGACCATCGGTCGCTATGCCCATGCCGACATCAGGGATCGGGCGGAGGCAGTGTCTAAGCTGCCCACCCCTGGAGAGGATGACGAGGAGGACAGAGAACCGTTGAATTCAACAGCTATTGAGAACTCCTTTGCCAGCTATTTGCCAGCATCCGAGGTCGCAAGCTGTCGCATCCTGTCGGATATCAACATAAATGGGGACGTCAAGGAAGGAGCCGTAAGTCGTGAAGATGACGGGGTTTGTCGCACGCTGTCGGATGCCGGAGGCGGGACTCGAACCCGCATGGGGGTTACCCCCCGGAGGATTTTAAGTCCTCTGCGTCTGCCAATTCCGCCACTCCGGCTTAGGTCGTTGGTGATCCTCTCGTCGCGGTTCAAGCCTTCCTACCGGCCCTTTCGCGGCAGATGATCGAGGTATCGAACCTGTTGTATTGGGGCCGCGGTTCGAGAACTAGACAATTGAGCCGGTCGATGGTTCGTGGGGCGGTCGTTGAAAAGTGGAAATCGGATTCGATGACTGGCTCGTCGGAGATGGTCCAAGGTTCTGAGGATTGCTCAGAACCCCTCAAGATTCCGAGCGCGTCCCCGATGAAGGGAGCGGCGCTCAGTCGTTGGGAATGGGGATGAACGCGGGTGTCTCATCCGGTCGTGAGCTGAAGAACGGATCGGCGACGGACCGGATGAGTCGGATCGTGGATCACTTCTTCGGCTTGGGCGCCGGGAGGATCTCGTTGAGGCCTTTCATGGGTCGGGCCTTGATGACGTCCTTGGCCGGCTGGGCCTCAATGGTAATGGTCTCGCCGGTCTGCGGGTTCCGTCCTTCGCGTTCCTTGGTGGGTCCTTTGCGAACTTTCTCGATCTTGATCAGGTTCGGGGGCAGGACGAAGACCCCGGGCGAACCGCGCCCGACCAGTTCCTGGGTGATCAGCTCCTGGAGCGAATCCAGGACTGCCTGGACGTCCTTCTTGTTGAGTTCGGTTTCCTCGGCGAGATGCTCGACAACCTCAGCCTTGGTGAGGTGCTTCTTCTTCTCAACGGTCTTGGTTGCCGTCTTGCTCGACTTGGCAGCGGACTTAGCGACTTTCTTGGCCATCGCAGTCTGAACCCTCCCAGGGTAGAGACGAAACCCCGTGTCTCCGAAGGAGGCCTCGACGTCGCGTAACAGTGGGGGCTTGGCGAGGCATCCGCGAACGTAATCGACGAGTGGGTTTGAGAATATACAGGAAAAATCCAGGTTCCCAGGCCAACGCGGCCGATTTTCCCAGGTTTTTTCCAGGCGATCGGCCGCGCGAGCCGCGATCGACCCGTTCTCGCCCACGATCTTGACGTTGTGGTGTCCTTCGGAACGCCTCGGTCAGTTCAGTTCATCCCCTCCTCAATGACCGGCGCCGGCGGCATCGGGTCGACGTGGGTCGGACACAGCAATCCGGTCTCCGCTGTCGGGGTCGATGACGATCGTATGGGCCGAGCCCTGCTGGCCTCGGAGGAGTGGGCGATGGTTCCGCTGCTCTAACCCTTGGATCGTCGACTCGGACCACTCATGCCCAGGACGCTGCTCGAGGACGAGCCGGTCGGGGAACCAGGAGTGGTGCGTTCTCGAGGCGAGCACGGCCGTCTCCGGCTCCATCTCGAAGACCAATAGGTTGAGCAGGACCCAAAGCACCGTGTTGGGGATCGTGCGTCCGCCCGGCGATCCGGTGACGATTCGAACGCGTCCATCTTTCAGGACCAAGGTCGGGGCCTGTGAGCTGAGCATCCGCTTGCCGGGGGCGATTCGATTGGGTGGCGTGCCGATTCGCCCTCGAACATCGGTCCGACCCGGAATCAGATTGAAGTCGCCCATCTCGTTGTTGAGCAAGAAGCCGGCGCCCGGGACCACATACTTCGAGCCGAAGCGCTGTTCCAGCGTGTAGGTCAGGGCGACCGCGTTGCCCTCGGCATCGACCACCGAGATGTGAGTCGTGTCATTCCCCTCCGAACCGAGGATGGGAAACTCGGCCAAAGCCTCGCTTGAGGTCGCGCGATCGTCATCGATCGAGGCGGCCATCCGATCAGCCTCGGCACGCGTGAGCAGCCTCGTGGTCGGGATCTCAACGGTATCGGGGTCTCCGAGATGCTTGGCCCGGAGATAGAAGGCACGTCGCATCGCCTCGGTGACGCGGTGGACGGTCCGGGCCGAGTCGCGGCCGTCTGCCTTGAGGTCGTAGCGGTCGAGGATGTTCAGGGCCAGGCCGACGACTACACCTCCAGAGCTGGGCGGGGCCATGCCGTAGATGTCGAAGCCGCGGAACCGAATATGGGTCGGTTCACGGACGACGGCTCGATAGGCTCGAAGGTCCTCATGCGTGATGATCCCGCCGTCCTGGTTCATGGCTTGGACGATGAGGTCGGCGGTCCGACCGCGATAGAAGCCGTCGGGCCCCTGCTCAGCGATCCTCGCGAGCGTCTCGGCGAGATCAGCCTGAACGATCTGATCGCCAGACTCCCAAGGTTCGCCGTCGGGTCGAGCGAACGCGGCGATCGAGGAGGCGAACCGACGAAGCGTCCCGGGTCGGGACGGTCGAGGCCGTCCCGGTGACCGACCCAACTCGGCGTTGAGCGAGGTAGCCAGGGCCTCGGAGACCGGGAATCCCCCGTCGGCCAGTCGACGTGCCGGCTCGACCAGATCGCTCCAATCGGTCCGGCCATGGCGTTGATGGGCCAGCGCCAATCCCCGAACGGTCCCCGGCACTCCGGCAGCGCGGGGTCCGTCGCGGTGACCGTCGATGACCCGGCCATTCGGGTCGAGATACATGCGTTCGGTCGAGGCGAGGGGGGCGGCTTCGCGGAAGTCGATCGTCTCAACAGCGCCGGTCTGGGCCCGGAAGGCGACCAGGAATCCGCCTCCACCGAGGTTGCCGGCCTCGGGCAACGTGACGGCCAGGGCGAAGGCGGTCGCCACGGCCGCGTCGACGGCATCGCCGCCGTTGCGCAGGACGTCGGCACCCACCTCGACGGCCCGTCGCTCGGCGGCGACCACCGCGCCGTGTTTGAAAGTGCCGACCAGGCCCTCGAACGCCAATGACACGCGTGGGCTCAGTACGAGCAGGGTCAGCCCAGTCAAGATCATGCCGGTGAACCGGGCTACCAGCAACGGACGATCGGCAGGATGGGACATTGAGGTGCTCGGTCGTTCCAAGGGGTATCGAGATCGTTCGAAAGCGACGGATCGGGCGACCCATCTACGAGGCGACGTCCCGAACTCACTCGAGACAGCCGGAGATCGCCCCATTCTATGCCGACCCGTCGCCTTCGTCTGTGATCGAATTGGTGAGATCGTTCGGGCTTCGGAGTAACTCGGCGTTGGACGATCCGTCGAATCTGTCATCCGCTGCCTCGCGACACCCGACGACCGCGAACGCTGTCGAAGCCGCATGAACTGGACTCACGATCGCGCCTGAGTTTAAGGTCCGAGTCGTGACATCGAGATCGGGGTTTTTGTTAGAATCGTGATCCGACGACTTTCGTGCATGGTTCGGCCGTTCGACATCGAAGGACGATCGCAGCAGACGACCGACGACACGTATGGGACGGATCGGTGGTTCGGGGATATCGATCCTCCAGGTTTGGGGATCGCGTCCGAACTACTGATGCATTGTTCTCGGAGTGGGTGGCCAGGATCGGTTTTGGTCGGCGGCCGAATGTGGATGGAGTCGGACTCACGATGAGCGGCCGTTCGGACGTCGCATTCCGCAATTGGCTGGCACAGGTTGTCAACGGATTCCGGCCCCACTCGGACCCGAGTACGGCTGAAGCCTTGTGGGTGGCCGCCGACAGACTCTTCGAGATGGGCGAACTCTTCGCCAGCTTGGTGATCCGGTCGCTGGGCGAGTCGCAGTTCACGAAAGGGACGGTCAAAGTTCGTCGGCTCAAACCGCTTTTCCTGGATGTCGGAGGCGAGGAGGCGCCACTGGTCGAGTTGGTCGCCGCCCGAGGAAACGCCCTCGAGCAGAGCCATACGGTCTCGAACACGATTCGAGCAGCGGAGTCGCCCGCCGCATTATTGATCAACGAGTACTGGCATGATCTGCATGGTCGCGCACCCGAATCTTGGTATCCAGATTTCTCACTCTTCCCGAAATTAGAATCTTTAACGATGACTACGACGAATTGCCAGATGCCTATTTGGGTCAAGCGTCGACTTCTGGGTGCATCTCAATTGCGGAACTTGAGCCGGCTGGATTTGAGTTTTGGCGGGTTCGGCCTCGAGGGGATCCGATTCCTTCTGGGCACTGAGGTGATGAAGCGGTTGACGACCATAAACCTCACAGCCAACGGCCTGGGAAACCCAGGCTTCATAGCCCTTGCCGAGTCCTCCACGCCGCAATGCCTCAAAGCGTTGGACGTCAGCCATAACGGCCTTACATCGACAAGCATCGAATCGATAATTAGGTCGCCGGCTTTGTCATCCCTCAATCAGCTTGCACTGAGGTGCAACGGTGTGGGAACTCGTGGTGCCGAGCTGTTGGGACAGCTCGCTTGTCGCGAACATCTCGAGGCGCTCGACCTGGCCGGTTGTCGGATCCCCGCCAAAGGAATCATGGCCTTGGTTCGCTCGGGGCCGTGGCCTCGCCTGCGTGACTTGGGTCTGCGCGATCATGGGATCGGTGATCGAGCCACGAAGGCTTTGGCGGTCTCCGAGGCGTTTCCCAGCCTCCAGCGGATCGATCTGCGGGGGCACGACATCCGACCCGATGCGCTTCGCGTGTTGCGTCGGTCCGAGGCCATGCGCGGAGTCGAGGTGGTCACGCGGTAGGCTCGATCCGATCGTGTCTCTTGGTGGGCAATGGCCGTCGATCGACCGGGGATCGGTGGAAATGATTGGCGTTGACGGGGGGCGACGTCCGACTTATCGTCCCGACCCGGAAGTCCGGTCCAGGGAGAATGGGCCCGAGGACGGATCCGAACCGGCGACCCGAAGGATTGGGAGAACAACGCATGACGATGAGGACGATGGCCGTTGGGGCCCTTCTGGCCCTCTTGATGATCTCCACATGGGGCACGACCACGACGCTGGCCCAGCAACGACAGCCGAACTCGAGTCAACCGATCCCGACCCAGATCCCGGGCGTGTCGCTGCGCCGAGTCGAGTATCCGGTCAACCCGAGCGATCCGGTGGCGATCGTCAACGGTGAAGTGATCACACGGAGCCACTTGGCCAACGCAGCTGTCCTGGAGCGCGGTGAAGAGGTTCTGGAGAACCTCATCAATCGCAAAATCATTCAGCAGGCGATCGAGAACGCCGGCTTAGACATCACCGAGCAGGATATCGCCGATGAGATCGATCACCAGGCCCGGATCATCTCGCGCGTCTCGAAGGAACAGTTCTTCCAGATCCTCCAGAAGGAAAAGAACATCACGCCGTTCCAGTACGTGCGGCACATCGTCTACCCGACTCTGGGCCTTCGTAAGCTGGCGACGCCGCGCGTGACGGTCACCGAGGAGGAGATCGATCAAGCCTTCGACGCCAAGTTCGGTGAGCGGATTCGTTGCAGCGTGATCATGATCGACAGCTTGGCCAAGGCCCGCGAAATCTGGGAACAGCTCCGCACCAACCCCGGTTCGTTCGCCGAATTGGCCCGTCGTCGATCGATCGACACGGCCACCCGCGCCCTCGGCGGTCAGATCGGTGATCCGATCTTCCGGTACTCCGCGCCCCGCAATGTCACCGACGCGATCTATGAGCAGTTGGTCGACGGCGAGCCGGACCGTCTGCCCGGCGACAACGGGATTACCTCGACCTTGACGGCCGAGAACCGGGTGAAGAAGCCCAAGGACGGCGATTTCACTGGCCCCATTCAGCTCGACGATACCGTCTGGTTGATCTTCAAGCGCGACCAACTCCTGCCGGCCGACACGTCCGTCTCCAAAGACGACGAGGCCCTGCGTGCACAGCTTCAGTCGACCGTCACCAACACCAAGCTTCAACAACAAATGGCCGCCATCTTCTCCGAACTGCAGCAGTCGGCCGAGATTGACAACAAGCTGACCGGCTCGAAGCAATTGCCCAACGAGATGCAACAGCAAGATACCAACGTCCAGGCGACCTCCGGCTTCAAGACCCCCAACGTTCCCCCGTTGCCCGGCACGACGCCCGCTCCGAATCGTTGAGCAGGAGATGGCAAGCCGCTCGCGTTGGACTGGTTATGAGATCCGATGAGTTTTCAACCGAGCTACTTATCCTGAGTACAGAAGTCAATCCGGAGGCCGCGGCGAACGGATAGCATGAGAGTTCGTCGGGTCTCCGGTCGTTTGACAGTTGTTTAGGACCAAGGCTCAGAGGGACACACGCGGCCAAGATCCTCTCGGTCGAAGCTTGGTCAATAATTCAGCGGTGTGAGCGCGTGTTGTGACCATGGTGGCCGTGATGATCGAACCGACCGAAGATCATCCGGCCGGCGCTCGTCTGCAGAACACTGGTGACAGTCACGCGAACGGTCTCGCCGAGATGGTTGGCGCCCTGCTCGGTGACGACCATGGTGCCGTCGTCGAGGTAGCCGACGCCTTGACCCGATTCCTCACCGCGCCGGATCAGCTTGACGTTGAGGTGCTCGCCGGGCAGGAAGACGGGCTTGAGCGAGTTGGCCAGGTCATTGAGGTTGATCACCTCAACATCCTGGAGCCGAGCGATCTTGTTGAGGTTGTAGTCGTTGGTGACGACCTTGCCCCCGACGTGCTTGGCCAAAACCACCAGACGCTGGTCGACCTCGCGGATGTCGCGGAGTTCGCCGAGGTCTGCGTCATGGACCTGGATCTCGATCCCGGTCATCTTCTGGAGCCGGTTGAGGATATCTAGGCCGCGACGGCCGCGATTGCGTCGGAGCTTGTCAGCGCTGTCGGCAATCGATTGCAACTCCTGGAGCACGAATCTCGGGACCAGCAACGGCGCATCGAGGATCCGCGTCTCGGCCACGTCGGCGATCCGGCCATCGATGATTACCGAGGTGTCCAAGATCAGAGGACGGAGACCCTTCACTTCACGTGAAAATTCAATGTAGGGAATGACGAACCGGAAGTCGTTCTTCGTCTGCAAGAGTGTACTGATACATACATAACAGATGATGACGGTGAGCAAACCGGCAATGGCTTGAGCCATCTCCGAATCGATCGACTGGCTGAGGGTCGGTTCCAGGGCGATTTGAAAGAGGTAACTGAGGACGAGTCCGACGATGAGTCCGAAATAGACCGCTGAGATCGTCTGAATTCGCTTGCCCGGCGTGAAGACGTCGAGCAAGAGGACGATGACTCCGACGATCATGATGGCGAGGAAGGCCAGTTCGGGCCGCACGAGCGTGTCCAGACCCTCAGCCGACTCGCCAGGCGCGGGGACCAGGCCGGCGATCCGCGCGGCCAGGCCGGCAAGGGTCAGCAGGAACAGGCAACGGATCACGATCAGCAGCATGGAATCAGGATCTCCTGGGCGAGCCGGGGCGGTCGTCATGGCTCCGGAACTCGGATCGGACCGCATCGGTCACCGGTGGGTCGATCACCAAACCCCGTCGCGCAGCCACCTCGGCCAGGATCGGCCGGAACCGGTCGAAGAAGCTTTCCAGCGACTCGATGATGACTTTCGCATCGGCGATGACGGGCATGAAATTGTTATCGCCACTCCAACGAGGCACAACATGCCAGTGCAGGTGGCCGGGCAGTCCCGCGCCAGCCGCCTCGCCGAGATTGAGCCCGACATTGAAGCCGTGCGGGCTCATCAGTTGCTCCAGCGCCTCGAGGCAAACCTGGATCGTCTCGAGAGGTTGATGCAAGGCCGGTCCTTCGAGACGCGTCAGGGACCCTTCGTGCAGGTTGGGCGCGACCAGCAGATGCCCATTGTTGTAGGGGAATCGGTTGAGCATCACCACAGTCTCTTCGCGACGCCAGACCAGTAATCGCTCCCGATCCTGACGCGGATCGACCTCGATGGCGGCGCATAGAAAACACGCCGGACGGGGAGGATCCAAATCGGCCCGAGACTTGGGACGCATCACATAATGGGCACGCCAAGGTGCCCAAAGCCGATCCATTGTAGCAATCCTCGTTTGGCTCCTGATCCTGCGATCCGTCGGCGCGGACAAACACGCACCCTGCGTCGCAGGATTGAAGAAATCATGAATAAACCGGCCGGCCGAGGCTACCGGTCGAGTTAACGACCTGCGCACATCGCTCCCCGTGAGGAAATTCGTCGGGACAGCGAACTTCTTGGTCCTGGCGTACGACCATTCTAGTGTGACACACAAGCCCCGTAGGTGTCATGCCCGGAGCGGCCGTGTTCGGAGACAAGATCGAACCTATCCCTGGGGACTACACTTCCAAGGGACTCGATCATTCCGAATGCTCGTTTGCCCGACCTCGGTTTCGCACGTTGTCGACGTTGAATCCGAGGATTGGGAACTCCGGTTTCGCGTTCGGGGTCGGTTTGATAGGGTGACGGCGATTTCTGGCATCCTCAGGGGAGTGGCTTCCTTCTTGAGGATTTCACACCGGCAATCATCATCAAGCCCGACCAGATCACTGTTCTCGGATCCTTTCGGACTGTTGTGATCCGACCATCGTGATCGGGCGGTCCTCCCAGATCCGTCGCGATGCTCTGTCTCGAACCCTCCTCGATCGGGATGGGTCGAACGGCCGACCGGGTTTGTCTTCCCTCCGACCTCGTCCTGTGCTTCTTCGTCATCGATAGCTCGTCAGCGTTGTGCCGACGTGATGCCGTGCCAGGGCAGGGGGTCTGTCCGCGGCGCGTCGATGACTAGGCCTCTGGTCCCTTGACTTGACTGAACCCGATGGAAAACCTCCAACTCGTCCGCAACATTGGCATTTCGGCCCACATCGACTCGGGCAAGACGACGCTGACCGAGCGGATCCTCTTCTATTCGGGCAAGGTCCACACGATCAAGGAGGTGCGCGGTGAAGGCGCGGTGATGGACCACATGGAGCTCGAGAAGGAGCGGGGCATCACCATCACTTCGGCGGCCACGACCGTGGCTTGGAACGAGTACAAGATCAACATCATCGACACACCAGGCCACGTCGACTTCACCGTCGAGGTGGAACGGAGCCTCCGTGTACTCGATGGGGCGATCCTCGTGCTGACGGCCGTCGAAGGGGTCCAGTCGCAGTCGATCACCGTGGACAACCAGATGAAGCGGTACAACGTGCCGCGACTGGCCTTCATCAACAAGATGGACCGGACCGGGGCCAACCCCGACGACGTTGTGGTTCAGCTCCGCGAGAAGCTCGGCCTCAACCCGGTGCCGATGCAGATCAACATCGGTAAGGAGTCCAACTTCGAAGGCGTCGTCGATTTGGTCAACATGCAGGCGGTCTATTACGACGGCGAGAAGGGAGAGACCGTCCGGTTCGAGGACATTCCGGCCGAGTTGCAAGATCGTGCCGAGGAAGCTCGCCACGCGATGCTCGACACCCTCTCGATGGTCTCCGATGAGATTGCCGAGCTGATCCTGGAAGACCAGGAGGTCCCTGTCGAGCTGATTCACAGGGTCGTTCGAGAACACACGCTCTCCAGCACGATCGTGCCGGTCTTCATGGGCTCGGCCTACAAAAACAAGGGAGTGCAGACCCTGCTCGATGCAGTCACCGAGTACCTACCCTCGCCGCTGCAGCACAAGGTCACGGCCAAGGATGCCGACAATGACTTGGAATTGGTCAACCTGAAGCCCGACTTCGACGCCCCCTGCGTGGCGATGGCCTTCAAGCTGGTCGAGGAACCCTTCGGACAGCTCACCTACATGCGGGTCTACCAGGGCACGCTCAGCAAGAGTGAGTTCTACTACAACACGCGGATGGGCAAGAAGCAGCGGATCAGCCGGATCCTTCGGGTCCACTCCGATGATAAAGAGGACATCGACGCAGCGGGGGCCGGCGACATCGTGGCGGTCATGGGCATTGAGGCGGCCACCGGCGACTCCTACTGCGCCGAGGGGACCAACTACATGCTCGAGACCATCTTCGCGGCCGACCCGGTCATCGAGCTGTCGATCGAGCCGACCAAGCGGGCCGACTTCGACAAAATGTCCAAGGCCTTGCAGCGGTTCATGCGCGAGGATCCGACCTTCCGCGTCCGCAAGGACGAGGAGACCGACGAGACGATCATCGCCGGCATGGGTGAGCTGCACCTGGAGATCTACGTCGAGCGGATCCGTCGGGAGTACAAGGTCGAGTGCAACATCGGTCAGCCCAAGGTCAGCTACCGCGAGGCGCCGACCAAGGAGGTTGAGTACGATTACAAACACAAGAAGCAGACCGGTGGCTCGGGTCAGTACGCCCACGTTAAGGGTAAGCTGGTTCCGCTCCCGGAGGACAGCGAGGAGCTGTTCGTCTTCGAGAACAAGGTCACGGGTGGCCGGATTCCCAGCGAGTACATCCCAGCCGTCGAGCGTGGCTACCGCGAGATGACTGAGAAGGGACCACTGGGTGGCTTCCCGGTGCTCCACGTCAAGATGATCCTGGAGGACGGCTCCTACCACGACGTTGACTCCTCGGATATGGCGTTCCTGATCTGCGCCCGGTCGACCTTCAGAGAGACCTTCCTCAAGAGCAAGCCGGTGCTCCTGGAGCCGATCATGAAGGTTGAGGTCGAGACACCGACCGAGTTCCAGGGGCCGGTCTCCGGAGGGATCAGCTCCAAGCGTGGCATGATCGTCGGCACCGAGAACCGCGGCATGATGTCGATCCTCCACGCTGAGGTCCCGCTCTCGGAGATGTTCGGCTACTCCAACACCCTCCGGAGCATGACTCAGGGCAAAGCGTCCTTCAGCATGGAGTTCGCCAAGTACTCCAAGCTCCCTTCGAACCTGCAGGAAGCAGTGCTCGAGAAGATCCGCGAGGATGAGGAAGCTCGGAAGTGATCGACTCGTCCTTCGGATCTTCTTCGACTGTCTCTGAGACTGTTCCCTTGTCTCCTTGAGCGCACGCCATCACATGGGGCTCCGTCGATTCGAATCGGCGGAGCCCCATTCTTTTGCCTGAACCTATGATCGGTTACCTGTACTCAGCCTTGAGGTGAACAAAGGTCGGGCGACGAAACTGGCTCGGAACGTTGCGGCCTCTCGACCGATCTCGATGCGCTAAGGTCCAATCGAGGGGATCAGTGATCGTCGTCGTGTCGAGGTTTCCCGGTCTGTCGCTGATCACTGGACCGGTCTGATGGGTCGCGTGAGCGCTCGGCCGATCGCGGGTCGCTTGACGCCGCGATTCGGGGTGTGATAGCGTGCGGCGGACCCGGTGGCAGTATTCCCAACGAACCCGGATGCCGCCCCCCTCGGCGCGATCGCCAACGGCCCGTCACGCGGCCACCCCTCGCGCTCGAAACCCTTTGTACCGCGACCACGACCAACCCGGTCGCCTGACCTTCGGTATTCCGCTCCGGCGGTGCCGCTTGTGGTCCGGCGCACCGTCGAGGCCGGCCCCGGATCAGATCGCCTCGGCGGGCTCGGTCCTCGGCCCCCGAACCGAGCCGGCCTCAGACGAGATCTCTCATCTGGAGGAAGTGACGGCGATGACCGAGAAGCATGTCTATTCGTTTGGCGGCGGCGAAGCCGACGGAAACGCCGAGATGAAGGCGCTGCTGGGCGGCAAGGGGGCCAACTTGGCCGAGATGAGCCGAATCGGCATCCCGGTCCCGCCCGGCTTCACGATCACCACCGAAGTCTGCGCCGCTTACAATGAGAACGATCGCCAGTTGCCCGACGTGGTCCTCCCTCAGATCGATGAAGCGATCGACAAGATGGAATCGGCCTTGGGCCAGAAAATCGGCGACTCGTCGAACCCGCTGTTGGTCAGCGTTCGCAGCGGCGCGGCCATCTCAATGCCCGGCATGATGAACACGATCCTCAACCTCGGTCTGACCGACCAGGCCGTCGAGGGCTTGGCTAAGAAAACTGGCAACGATCGCTTCGCTGTAGACTCGTACCGACGCCTCATCGACATGTTCGGCTCGGTCGTCAAAAACATCGATCACGAGCTGTTCGAGCATGAGTTGTCGACCCTCAAGCGATCCAAGGGGGTCGAGTTGGATACCCAGCTCACCTCGGCCGACCTCAAGGATTTGGTCAAGCGCTACAAGGCGGTCTACTCGAAGCAGACCGGAGGAGAGTTCCCTCAGGATCCCCGGGAGCAGCTCACCGAGGCCATCCGTGCAGTCTTCGATAGCTGGAACGGGAAGAAAGCCCGCGACTATCGACGGATCGAAAAGATTACCGGCCTGAAGGGGACCGCCGTCAACGTCCAGGCGATGGTCTTCGGCAACATGGGCGAGACTTCGGGGACCGGCGTGGCCTTCACCCGCGACCCGAACACCGGCGAAAACATCTTCTTCGGCGACTACCTGATCAACGCTCAGGGTGAGGACGTCGTCGCCGGCATCCGGACGCCCGAGCCGATCAGCCGTCTCCAGGAAGAGATGCCCGACGTTTACGACCAACTGATGGGCATTCGCCATAACCTGGAAGCCCATTACAAGGACATGCAGGACATCGAGTTCACCATCCAGGAAGGCACCCTCTACATGCTCCAGACCCGGACCGGCAAACGGACCGGGACGGCGGCGGTCCGGATCGCCGTCGAGATGGTGCGTGAGACCCTGATCGATCAGAAGACGGCCGTCCAGCGCGTCACGCCGGATAGCCTCAACCACCTCCTGCTCCCGCAGATGGATCCCAAGGCGAAGGTCGAGGCGGTCGCTCAAGGGATCGCCGCCAGCCCCGGCGCGGCCTCCGGAAAGGCGGTCTTCACCGCCGAAAAAGCCGAGGCGCTCCACAACGCCGACAATAATGTCAAGCTGATCCTGGTCCGCCGCGAGACCAGCCCCGAGGACGTTGCGGGCATGAACGCGGCGGCCGGCATCCTGACCTCGACCGGAGGTAAGGCCAGCCACGCAGCGGTCGTGGCGCGGGGCTGGGGCAAGCCCTGTGTCGTCGGTTGTGCTGCGGTGGCCATCGATGAGAAGGCCGAGACCTTCGAAGTGGCCGGTCAGACGGTCAAGGATGGCGACTTCATCACGATCAACGGGACCACCGGCGACGTCATCCTGGGCCAGGTTCCCACCGTCGAGCCGTCGATGTCGGGCACCTTCTCCGAGCTGATGAACTGGGCCGACGTCTTCCGGACCCTCAAGATCCGGACGAACGCCGACGCGCCGGCCGACGCGGCCAAGGCTCGTGAGTTCGGCGCTGAGGGCATCGGTCTCTGCCGGACCGAGCACATGTTCTTCGAGGGGCAGCGGATCGTCGACATGCGCAAGATGATCCTCGCCGAGTCCGAGGACGACCGTCGGGCAGCCCTGGACCGCTTGGAACCCTACCAGCGCGATGACTTCATCGGTCTCTTCGAGGCGATGAACGGCCTGCCAGTGACGATTCGCCTACTCGACCCGCCACTCCACGAATTCCTGCCGCACGACGAGGCCGGCCAGAATGAGGTCGCCAATCAGTTGGGCGTGGCACTCAAGACGGTCCAGAGCCGCGTCGAGCAGCTCCACGAACAGAACCCGATGCTCGGCCTCCGCGGCTGCCGCTTGATGATCAAATTCCCCGAGATCGCCGAGATGCAGACCCGAGCGATCATCGAGGCGGCCATGGACGTTCGCAAACGCGGCCACGACGTGCTCCCAGAGATCATGATCCCGCTGGTCGGCACCCCTGAGGAGCTGGCCTTCCTTCGTGAAATCGTCCGAACAACCGCTCAGAAGGTCATGGACAAGCAGTCGATGCACGTCGAGTACTTGATCGGCACCATGATCGAGATCCCCCGCGCCACCCTGATCGCCGATCAGATCGCCGAGCACGCCGACTTCTTCAGTTTCGGTACCAACGACCTGACCCAAATGACCTTCGGGTTCAGCCGCGATGACATCGCCGGGTTTATGAGCCAGTATCTCGAGCAGAAGATCCTTCGCGACGACCCGTTCCAGACGCTCGATGCTTCAGGCGTCGGCCAGCTCGTCGAACTCGGCACGAAGAAGGGTCGCCAGTCGGCACAGCAACGCAACACGACGCTCAAGATCGGCATCTGCGGTGAGCACGGTGGCGATCCATCGAGCGTCCACTTCTGTCACAAGGTCGGGATGGACTACGTTTCCTGCTCGCCCTTCCGGGTTCCGATCGCGCGGCTGGCTGCGGCGCAAGCATCGATCGCATCACAGAAATGAGCCGACAGACGAATGGTGTCCCGGATTCGCGCCTGCTCCTCCGGGACACCATCCGGACCAGACTCGCTCTATCTCTGCTCAGTCTCCCTCAGGTCGCTCAATCTGTGCGGCCCATTGGAGTTAATGGTTTGGGGCTTGGCCGACCGTTATGATCCGCCACTCCACCTCACACTTGGGAGGTTATCTTCTCCCAAACTCAAGCTCCATCCCCCGCGCGACCACGACGGGGACCATGTCAGGAGCCAGATGAAGGATCTGAATCGTCTTCCGATCGGGAATCGATCGCAGAGGACAGTGAAGGGGTTCGGTTAGCGCCATTGCGTTCGGTCCCGTTTCGGACGTCTTGACGCAGGTTTCCGTCTCCAGACGGCCCCAGTGCCGTCTGGACTCGGGATCCGGCATAATGAAATGATGGAAACGGGACGTTCCCGCTCCCGTCGTGATCCAGCACACCTCGACGCGGCCCGTCTCGCCGAACGCTTTGATTATTCAAAACCTCAGCGAGGAGTTCGAGCCGCCCGCTGCGTTGTCGATGCTTGCTCGTCCGCGAGAACGATGATATTCTGAGAAACTTACACGTCTTCACAAAATCCCAATCGCACGGTCAACGTCATGCGTGGAGTTGGTCGCCCCATCCCTGGGGCGTCGTGTCGGCTTGCGCAGTGATGTGGCCCCCATCGTTCCAGCCCGGAAGCTTCCCGACATCCGATGAACGTTCTTCGTGCCCGACTCCGGCCACCGCTTGGTGGCCGAACACCTCGGGCGCCCCGTATCGCCCCTTGGAGTCCTGAGAACCATGGCCGTTCCGAAGTGGTGCAAGATCCTGGTCGACAATCGGATCTTGGGTCAAGAACAGGTTCAAGAAGCGCTCAAAATGGACGCGCCTCTGGACGAGGCGGTCGTCAGCCTGAACTACTGCAACGCGCAGCAGGTCATGAAGGCCAAGGCCCGCGAGCATGGCCTCAAGTTCATCGATCTCGACAAGCACGAGATTCCCGCCTCGGTCGTCGAGCTCCTGCCTGAGAGCCTCGCCCGCGAACGTCACGTGATGCCGCTGGCCCAAGACAACGGCGCCATCCAAGTCCTCATGCATGATCCGCTCGACCTAGAGACCGTTGACCAGATCCGATTCGTCGTCGCGCGTGAGGTCGAGGTCAACCTGGCGACCAAGGAAGCGATCGTCGAGGCGATCAACAAATACTACGGCAGCTCGACCGGCGAGACCGAGTCGGTCGACACGATCCTGACCGAATTTACCGACACAGCCATCGACTACACCGAGGATGAATCGCCCGAAGCGGCTGCGGCTGGAGGAGGCGAATCCGACGCCCCCGTGGTCCGGCTGGTCAACTTGATCATCGAAGAAGCGGTCAAATCGCGCGCTTCGGACATCCACATCGAGCCGTTCGACGACCGCGTCCGCATTCGATACCGGATCGACGGTGCGCTCATCGAGCGCGACAACGCCCCGAGACGTCTGCTCGGACCGATCATTAGCCGCCTCAAGATCATGGGCCAGATCGACATCGCCGAGAAGCGGCGCCCTCAGGACGGCCGGATCAAGACGGTCGCCGCCGGCAAGCCGATCGACATGCGCGTCAGCGTCCTGCCGACCAACCATGGCCAGTCGGTCGTTATGCGGATCCTGGACCGCGACAACATCAAGGTCGGCCTGACCGATCTCGGCTTCTCCGAGGAAGACTTCAAACGCTTCCAAACCTTCATCAAGCGGCCCAACGGCATCCTCCTGGTGACCGGGCCCACCGGCTCGGGCAAAACGACCACGCTCTACGCCGCGCTCAACGAACTGAATCGTTCGGACGTGAAGATCATCACCGCCGAGGATCCGGTCGAGTACTATCTGCCGGGCATCAACCAGTGCGAGGTCCGAGCCGGGATCGGGATGACCTTCGCCCGGATCATTCGGGCCATGCTCCGTCAGAACCCGAACATCCTCCTCGTCGGGGAAATCCGCGATCAGGAGACCGCAGACACCGCGATCCAGGCCTCACTGACCGGACACCTGGTTTTCAGTACGCTGCACACGAACGATGCGCCCAGTGCCATTACACGAATGGTCGACATCGGAGTTCAGCCGTTCCTCGTCTCCAGCTCGCTCTTGGGCATCATGGCACAGCGTCTGGTGCGTCGTGTCTGCCCCAAGTGTAAGGAGCGCAGCGAGCCGGCCGAGCACATCATTCGGGGCCTCGGCCTGAAGCCGGAAATCGTTCAGAAAGCCAACTTCATGCGTGGACGCGGGTGTGCCCACTGCAACGGCACCGGATACCGCGGCCGGCAGGGCATCTTCGAGCTGATGCGGATGTCCAGCCAAGTCCGTGAAATGACGTTTAAAGGCGAGTCGACGACCAATATTCGCCGCGTTGCCCGCAAACAAGGCATGCGAACCCTGTTTGAAGATGGCATGATCAAAGCCTTGAAAGGGATCACGACGATCGATGAGGTGCTCCGAATCACCCAGCACAACGTCATGGTCGATGCGTGAATCCGGCTCGGATCGCCCCAGTCCAGTGGACCGATTCCCTCGCCTCGGGATCGGTCCCTGAGCACCTTCGGCGCTCAGCACCGTTCGGGACGTGGGAGCAACCGTGATGATCCGTCGCGATCTTCCCTGACCCATCGGTTGCTTGGATGGATTGATCAGGCGTCCCCCACTCGGACTGAGGCCTTGAGCGTCGGAGAACCCTGGGAACGCACGATCGTGATCGGCGTCGGTTTCGTACAAATCCGGCGCGTTGCTTGAATCGAACTCCAATCGCCCCGATCATCCCCCTGGCCGCACCACTTAGGCACGTCTCTTGAGCGGCTACGGATCGTCCCTTCTCGTGGACGTTGTCGACTCCATCACATCCACCTTGTGAGCGTCACGTCTCGCGATACGCGGACATCTCGTGGTCGATCCAGCGTCGGTCCCCTGCGGTCGATGCGGCTGGCCCTGCGGAGGCAACCGAAAGCGATGGGTACGATCCTCATTGACAAGCTGCTTCAGACGGTCGTCTCTCAGGAGGCTAGCGACCTCCATTTGACCGTCGGGAAACAGCCGACGTTACGGATGAGTGGCCGGATGCGCCCCTTGGCCACCAAGGTGCTCGAGCCAGCCGATACGTCCGCCTTAATGAAGAGCATCACACCGGAACGCTGCCAGCAGGAGCTGCAGGAGGTCGGTGGAACCGACTTCGGATTCGCCTTCGGCGAGTCGGCGCGGTTCCGGGTGGCCGTGTTCAAGCAGCGTGGGAGCATCGGATTAGTCCTCCGACGGATCCCCAACAAGTTCCTCACTTTCGAACAGCTCGGTCTGCCCCAGGTCATGGAATCGTTGATCACCCGGCCTCGCGGGCTGATCCTGGTGACCGGGCCCACCGGCTCGGGCAAGACGACCAGCCTGGCCAGCATGATCAACTGGCTCAACCATAACCATGACCGCCATGTCATCACGATCGAAGATCCGATCGAGTACTACCACAAGCACGAGAAGTCGCTGATCAACCAACGCGAGATCGGCATCGACGTACCCGACTTTCCTGAAGCGATCAAGCGGGCCCTGCGGATGGACCCGGACGTGATCCTCGTCGGTGAGATGCGCGACCTGGCCACGATCCAGGCGGCGATCACCGCGGCCGAGACCGGCCACATCGTCTTCGGTACACTGCACACCAATAGTGCCGAGGGGACTGTCAACCGGATCATCGACGTCTTCCCCAAAGAGCAGCAGGACCAGATCCGGACCCAGCTCTCGGTGGCCTTGATCGGCGTTCTCGCCCAGGCGCTTCTGCCCCGCAAGCCCAAAGGGATGGTGGCCGCCTACGAGATGTTGGTCGTCACGCCGGCAGTCGCCAACCTGATCCGCGAAAACAAGACCTACCGGATCGACAGCATGATCCAGACCGGCAAAAAGCACGGCATGATCCTGCTGGACGACAACCTGTTCAACCTCTGGCGCCAAGGGCTCATCGATGAGGCCGAGGCGATCTACAAGTCGCGGAAACCGTTGGAACTCCGCGATCGGATCGAGATGGCCAAGAAGGGGATCTACGACGAAGAGGACGACGAAGAGGACGAGGAAGACGATCGCGACGGCTCGTTCAGCAAGACCGGCGGACGCTCGGCTGTCCGAAGCGGCGCGCGGGGCGGAGACGACGACTGAGTCGTCCCCGCCCCAGACGGAACGAAGCCGATGCCTGTCGCACGTGCACCTCTGTTTGGTGGGCCTTTAGAAATGCGACCTGATCGGTAGGATCCATTGTCACATGTGGGTCCAATCCCCGTAAGATTAAGGGGGATCATACGAGATCGATCTTCGTAGTCCGATCCTCCTTGGTCATCTCTCACATGTCTCGCTCCGAACTGTTTGGTCTTCTCGCTTTCGTGTTGTTGTGCCGTGGCATCCAGTCGTGATGGGCTCGGCGCATTAGTGACATTACTTACGCTCGGCCCTGTCAAACCCCTCACGACCCCGAATTGCTTGGGGACGCAGCGCGTCCTCTGCGCCTAAGGACTGATCATGGCACGCAAGATCGGCACGATCCTCAAGGACATGGGTTATCTGAGCGATGAGGATCTCTGGGACATCCTCTCAGAGCAAAAGGGCTCGGCCGAGCCCGAGCTGTTCGGTCAGATCGCCATCCGCAAAGGGCTCGTCAAGCCCGAGCAATTGCTTCGCGCCCTCGGCGAGTTGTTCGGTATGCAGGTCGTGCCCAATCTCGTTGATATGGCGATTCCCAAGGATGTCGTTGATCAGGTCAGCCAGCAGATGGCCACAACCTTCAAGGTGGTTCCGATCCGCGTCGGTCGCAAGGACAAGGCGATCACGGTGGCCATGGCCGAGCCGCAAAACCCGGCGACCTTGGAGAGCTTGCAGGCCTTCCTGGGGGTACCCGTTAAAGGGGTCATCAGCAGCGAAGCCGACGTGATGGCCAAGATCGAGGACCTCTACGCTGAGGAAGGCGAAAGCATCGCCGATGTGGTCAAGCAGATCCAAGCCGACAAGGGGCTCAGCGACATCTCCACGCGCAACGAGAACACCGTCGACCTGGAAGCGATCGAGGAGATGGCCGAGGCGGCGCCGGTCCGGAAGTACGTCAACCTCGTGCTGCTGATGGCCATCAAAGACAAGGCGTCGGACATCCACTTCGAGCTGTTTGAAGAGGAATATCGGGTCCGGTACCGGGTCGACGGGATCCTCTACGAGTTGGTGCCCCCCCCGCGCCACCTGGCTGCGGCGATCGCCAGCCGGATCAAGGTCATGAGCAGCCTAGATATCGCCGAACGTCGACTGCCTCAGGACGGCCGGATCGAGCTAAACTTGGGCGGCAACTCGGTTGATATCCGGGTCTCGACCCTGCCGACGCTCTTCGGCGAGAGCGTGGTGCTCCGGATCCTCGACCGCTCGGTCGTCCAGCTCGACCTGAACAAGATCGGCATGGGGGCCGAGACCCTCAGGCGCTGGCGATCGGTGATCGTCAAGCCCAACGGGATCGTCCTGGTGACCGGGCCGACCTCCTCGGGCAAGACGACCACGCTCTACGCAACACTCAACGAGCTGAACAAGACCGCAGACAAGATCATCACCACCGAGGAGCCGGTCGAGTACGACATCGATGGGCTGATCCAGGTGCCCATCAACGGCGAGATCGGCGTGACCTTCGCCGCCTGCCTGCGGGCGATCCTCCGACAAGACCCCGACAAGATCCTCGTCGGCGAGATTCGCGACCTGGAGACCTGCGAGATCGCCGTGCAGGCTTCGCTGACCGGCCACATCGTCTTCAGCACCCTGCACACCAACG
>CAZSSM010000094.1:0-25451 GCA_964609385.1 uncultured Planctomycetia bacterium | reverse complement strand
GACGACACCAGGATTTTCAATCCTGTGCTCTACCAACTGAGCTATCTGGCCGAAGGGTGGAGGTCGGCAATGTTGATGGCCCCCTCGACTATCAGTTGAGGCATCGTAGGGGAGCCCGAAGCGGCTGTCAAACGCCGTGACGCGAAATCACCCGGAACCGGCACTCACCGTCGACTTTGCGATGGGCATCGATCACCGACATCAGAGGGTGACACGTCTCTAGGTCGGTTGGTTCGCATCCGAAAGAACTCGACTCGGTCGACGATCCGGGTCGGGAGCGAGCGTGTTTGGATCCCGACCCAGTCATCGATTAGAGCGAGCGGTCAATCGTCGAGGTTGGGCTCAAGCCTTGGCGACCAGGCCGGACTTGTACTGCTTCTCGGGCGTGGCGTCCTTGGTGTAGTCGAACCAATCGGGATCGAAGGGGATCCGGAGACCCTGACGCATGGCGATGTTGGCGGTTAGGGCCATGACAGCGTCGGCCAGCCCGACTTCGCCGGTGCAGCGCGGAAGGTACTTCAGTTTGTCCGCCTCGGGCACGTCGTAGAAGTTCGACTCGTTGCCGTTGCGGAGGCACCAGGCGAAGTGTTCGAGTTCTTCGCGGTAGCCGCGCGACGGGTCGGCGATGGCCAGGCCGCCCAGCGAGGCCTCGTCGTCGGAGGTCGGCGCTGGGGCGCTGGGGTTGGTGACCATGACTTGCTTCTTACCCTGCTTCTCCAGGGTCACCGACGTGGTCCGCGAGTAGTCGGCCGAGGGCGAGTTGCGGTCCCGCTCCTTGTAGAGCAGGATGTCCTTCTCTCCTTCGACCATCATGGTGCCCCGCGTGCCCATGATCGTCTCGCCGTAGTAGTCGAAGGCGTTGGTGGTGATCGACGAGTAGCTGATCACGACGCGCTCGTCGCCGACGGGATTGCCCTGCTCATCGATCTGGTGCGGCATTTCGAAGTTGACGAAGACGTGGTCGTCGACCTCGCGGTTGTCGGTGTAGTAGTAGGTGCCGCCGAAGCCGGTGACGGTCAAGGGGCGCGGCTTGCGACCGTTCTGGCTGAGGAAGATCGAGCAGGCATCGAGCTGGTGGCTGCCCAATTCGGCCATCAGACCGGCGCCGGTGCGGTCATAGAGCCGCCATCGAATCAACTCGTCGAGGCTCTTGTAGCCGTACTTCTTGAAATCGATGTTGCGGTCGGCCTCGGGGATGTCCGGCTTCCAGCTATCCCACCAAACGACGTTGCCGTCGTCATCACGCTTGACCTTGGGCGAGCCGTCGGCCTCGTACTGGATGTTTCCGTTCTTGTCCTTGACGTAAACCGGCTGGGCATTGTTGCGGTGCCAAAGGGCGCGGATGTGGCGGATGTCGCCGAGAACGCCCTGGTCGATCAGGAACTTGGCGTTGTCATAGAGGACCGAGTAGTGCCGCTGGTGACCGACGGCCAGCAGACGGTTGGTCTCGCGAGCAACGCGACACATCTGCTTGCACTCGTCGATCGAGTGGGCCATCAGCTTTTCGGTGAAGACGTGCTTCCCAGCCTTCATCGCTTCGATGGCCACCGGGGCGTGGAGCCAGAGCGGTAGGGCGATGACGACGACCTCGACATCGTCATCGTTCAGGATGGCCTGGAGATCGTCGTACTGGCGGAGGTTCTTGACGTCGGCTTCGCTGTACTGATCGTGCTTGGCGAACTGCCGACGGGCCCGCTCCATGTTGGTGGGCCGGGCATCGCAGTAGCCGATATATTCAAGGTAATCGCGATTATGCTGAGCGATCATGGCGCCGCAGCCTTCGTTGCCGGTGCCGATAACGGCGGCGCGGACCGGACGAATCTGGCTCTGCGACGCATAGCCGAAGTAGAAGGCGCCCAGGGCCGGGGCCGCTGCGGCAGCGCGTAACAGGTCGCGTCGGGAGACACCCAGGGCCGTCGTGGCGTTGTAGCGGCCTTGAGCGCGATCTTCAGGGGTCAAGCCTCGCATCGGGGCTTCTCCTTCCATGTTCTGATGGGACGGGGACTCTGAAGTTTGAGCGAAGGCGGATGAAGGTATCGTAACCGATCGGGAGGGTCAGCCCATCAGGAACCTCTGGGATTTCCAAAGAGCCGACCGTGTAGATGCCCGAATCAGCGCGACGTCGAAGCGAATCAACACGTCGACCGATTCGATCAGGCCGGAGACTTGGGCGACTCTGGAGTCTCGCCAGCAAGCTCGGTGGTCTGGTCCGACTCCTCGGCCTCCCAGCGGTCCACGTCACGGCGACGCATCCCGCCGAAGAGCAACGCATCGAAGCCGACCCAGAGGCCGCTCGGCGTAGCTGCCAGCACCAGGCAAGCAAGCAATTCCACCAGGTTCTTGTTGACGAACAGGTAGTGCCCCTCACTCATCGGGCTCTGGGCCAAGCCTGGGAAGGGCGGTTGACTCAAGTAGAACGTCGTCAGCAAGCCGGCACAGCCCAGGGCCGACAGCGGCGTCAGCAGGCCGACCAGCAGGCCGAAGCCGAAAATGATCAGCGAGAAGACCATGAAGTTGTCCAGCAGAGCCAAGCGGGTCCAGGGCTCGGAGAACGCCCCTTGCTCGGTCTGCTGGGTGGAGTTGGCGACCTCGTCAATCCAGCGCGACTCCAGGTCGTCGGTCCAACCATCGAACTCGGCGACGATCGTCCGCCGCTTGGTGTCGGCGTCGATCCGAAGCTTGTCGACGTACTCGCGCTGATAGCTCCGGCTGTCGGAGTCGGACTCGACCTCGCGGATCACCTCAAGGTTGTCCAGGTACTCGGCGACTAAGGCGATGTTCTCGGGTGTCCGGAACCAACCGACGACCTGCTCCATCTGCTCGTCGAGGATCTGGGTGGCCTGGGCGATCTGCTGGTCATCAAACCCATAGTGGTCGGCCACGTTCTGCTGGAGTTTCTCCCAGTCCTCGCGAATTGTTTCCGGCTGGGTCTTACGGAGGCTATCGACGTCGGGGATCAGTCCACGGAACAGCGGGGCGAAAGGCCCAACCGAGTACCTCAAGTATCCCTCAGACGAGAACGGCTTGCTCGTCTTGTAGGATTCCCACTTGTAGATCCCTTCATAGAGGAAGTGCCAGCCGATCGCCACGCGGAGCAGGATCAGGAACAGGGCACCAAAGAAACCGGGATACCAGCGCCGTTGGCCGAACACGGGGAACTCCTCCGCCGTTGCGGCGGACAGAAAGACCGGATGCGACAAGGTTGCCAGAGTGACGGAGTGCGAACGGGGCGGGTCGGGCACTTGCGAGGCGTTTCAAGCGGCCGCGTCTCGACGCGATCCAAGCGTTCGCGGAGGATTCGCGGATCATACATTTAGTCTACCAGCAACGCGTGTGTCCGCGAACGTCAAGCTTCGGACGCGTCGAGCCTTTCAGTTCAGACCGATCAGAACGACGATTCGGCGAGCCGGAGCATCGAGGGCGGCAGGTTGATCGGGACACAGCGGGGTTGGCTCGGAGAGGGGCCTCGAAGCACGAACAGGGCGCCGACCTCAGAATGGTGCCGGCAGTAGTCGGTCGATCGCTCGACGCCGAGGATGGTGAAGGCCGTCGAGAGGGCGTCGGCCCGCATCGCGTCGGGTGTGACGACCGATACGGAGAGGGTCTCGTCGGCATGGGGACGCCCGGTCCTCGGGTCGAGGATGTGGCCGTAAGTCCGGCCCCCCGACTCGAACCGTTGGTAGAGATCGCCCGAAGTCCCCACACCGTGCCCGTCCAGCGACAGCCAGGCAACCGTCTCGGACGGCAAGAGCGGGTTCCGTACGGCGATCGGCCATGAATCCAGGACCGAACGGGTCGGCGAGCCGAAGGCGTAGATGCTTGAGCCCCCGCCATGGATCAATGCCGAACAGGGCCACCAATGGTTGCGAATCACCTCGGCGATCCGGTCCAGAGCATATCCTTTGCCGAAGCTGCCCGGATCGAGTTCGATGCCGTGACGCGTGAACCGCAGAGTCCGCTTTTCCTCATCGAGGTCGACGTGTTGGCGACCGCTTCGCTCTCGGGCGTTCTCGAGCGTATCGGGCTCCGGAACCCGTTTGGAGCCACCCAGGAAGCCCCAAGCGCGAGACAAGGCACCGGTGGCGATGTCGTAGGCGCCCTCGGTCTGATCATGGATCTGAAGGGCCTCGCGCAGCGCATCGAAGAGTCGCGGCTCGACGGTCACAGGCTCTTCATATGCCCGTTGGTTGAGCCGACTGAGCTCCGAGTCGGCCCGGTAGATCGACATTTGCTGTTCTAGGCTGTCCAGGAGGTCCAAGGCGCGGTTGGCCAGATCCAAGGCGCCGGGTGTCTCGGCGGGGATCCGGAGTTCGAAATAGCTGCCCATGGCCGGACGGGTCGCCTTGACGAACGTGCCGTTGGCGCGAGCGTCATCGCCATCAAGTTGTAAGTTCGGCTCACGATCGCCTCGAGACCCCGATCCGATCCGGAACAGGGAGCGTCGCGAACGCAGGTTGGCCGAATCCCCTGTCACCCGTGCGGCTCCTCCTGATGCGGGACTGGAGGCGAGCCGAATCCCGCAGACCTTCATAAGTTCATCGTACTCATCGGCGCAACACACGGCCAGGCGATGCCGGCTCGCACAGCCTCCGGAGTTCGTCCATGCGACGTCTGCTCGACTCTCTTCGAAGGTCGTCGTTCCGAGCCGGACGCGAGGCCGAGGCGACGAACCTCGGGATGGCTCGATCGGTCGGCGATGCGGTCTTCGCTATGATCACCCTAATCCTGCTGGCGATCGGGCCAGCTTGGCTGTTGCAGGATCCGGGGACCGGCTGGCACCTCCGACTCGGCCGAACGATCCTCAACGATCACACCGTCCCGATGATCGACACATTGAGTCTCCTGAGCCGAGACCGGCCCTGGATCGACATGTATTGGTTGTTCGACACGTCGCTGGCGGCCTGGCACCACGCCTTCGGTTGGGGAGGCACGCTCGCCTTGACGATCCTCGGAATCGCCGCGATTTATCGAGGCTTGGCGATCGATCTCTTACGGACCGGGCGGTCCACATCGGGGGTGGTCGCGGCGTTGGTGGTCGCGGTCGCCCTGGGGGCCCATCACTTCCTGGTCCGACCGCACCTGCTGACGCTGGCCGGATTCGCTTGGCTGTCGAAGGCGGGCTCCGACGAGATCGCCGGTCGCCCCAGCCGTTATCACTGGTCGCCGATCGTGATGCTAGTCTGGGCCAACGTGCACGGTGGATTCTTGGCCGGCCTTTCGGTCCTGGGGTTGGTCAGCCTGATCCAGACCGAGCGTTGCGTTCGGGGCCGGCTCTCGATTCGGCGCTGGGGCGTCTCGATGATAGTTGGGTTGGCCGCCGTGGCCGCAACCCTCATAACGCCCTATGGTTGGGGACTCTACGAACATGTCTTCGGCCTTCTGGTCACCGGAGACGTGACGGATCTGATCCAGGAGTATCAACCGTTCGCTTGGAACGACGCCTCGGCCTTGATCTTCCACGCGACAGTCGTGTTGGTGCTCGTCAGTTGGCTGAGGATCCGGTGCCGACTGAACGGTTTCGAAATCATCCTGGCCCTGACCTGGATGATCGCGGCCTTGCTCTCTCGACGTCACGTCCCGCTGTTTGGGATCGCCGTGGCCCCCTGGATCGCGCAGCTCTGGGACGAATTGCCCCACGAATCGGAGGTCTCGGCGCAGTCGTCGATTCTCGATCGATGGGCCAGACGACTCGAAGGAGCTTGGCCGGTCTTGGCGCGGTCCGGGATGGTCGTGGCCGGAACCACCGTCATCGCGGTGTGTTGTCTCGGGGATAGCCGTTGGCTGGAACAGGCCGACCGGCCGACCCTCGGCTTGGCTTGGCTGTCGGGCCATCCAGAAGTCGAACGCCCTTTCCATGAACTCGAATGGGGCGGTCTGTTGGTCTCGTCGACGACGCTTCCCAGGCCCTGTTGGATCGACGACCGGTTCGAACTGCACGGTCGCAGGGCGGTCTCATTCCAACTCGATGCCGTCGAGGGGGGATCCAGTTGGCTGGCCTGGGATACCACGTACCGCTTCGACGCGATCTGGATCCGTCCGGATCGCCCTTTGGCCGATTTCCTGGACCGCTCCGATGAGTGGTTGTTGGTGCTCCGCGATCAAGACGAAGGGCTCTGGATCCGTCGATGAGTTGACCGAGGCTTTGCGGGTCGCGATGACGAACGTGGCGGGTGAGACTAGACTCAAGCCATGTTTGGAACATCCCCACAATCGCGGGATCCCGGTGATCTCGAGCCGGATCCAGCTCGCGAAGATTTCAGGTTCCAGGTTCCTCTCCAATGCGGCTCTGGCAGCTTCTCATCCTGGTCGCGATGGTCGCCGTCGGCCTGCTCGTCGCGCGCGACGAGTTGGGCCGCGTCGTCCTAGTGGTCTTCCTGCTCGGGCTCAGTGAGGCCGCGCTGGGCGTGACGGCCTTGATGACCTTGTTCCAGACCGTCGGATCACTGGGGGCCTCGCGGACCACCGCCGAGGGCCTACGAGCGATGGGGGCGACGCTGCTTGTGCTCTGTACAGCGAGTGCGGTGATGAATTTCGTGTTCTGGTTCGGGTTTCTGATCCTCCGCGAAATCACGCGTTGAGGCGGTTCCCCAGTTCAACGAAACGCCTCATTTCCACCGAGCAATACCAGGCCAGAACATCCGGCCCGGATCATTGAACAATCAATCATGAGGACTCCGTGACCGTGACCGGAGCCGGCATGCCGACACCCCAAGGATGAAGGAGAACACCGTGTCCAACACCTTCGCGCTGCCGTCATATCCTCGGACCTGGCTGGATACCGAGGCCCCCTTGGAGACCTGGGAGCAGATCGCTCCTTGGTATGAGAAGCTCCAGAATTGGTCGCCC
This sequence comes from uncultured Planctomycetia bacterium, assembly GCA_964609385.1. GTDB lineage: Bacteria > Planctomycetota > Planctomycetia > Isosphaerales > Isosphaeraceae > CAZSSM01. Next base: position 18,605 of record CAZSSM010000094.1, on the reverse strand, counting down.
CAATCGTCCGAAGAATTTGCCCAATGGCTTCGGGCGCGCGATGAGCTGGACGCGGCCGTCAATGAAGTCGGCGATCGACGTTACGTCGCCATGACTTGCCAGACCGATGACGAGTCGAAATCCCAAGCCTATCTCGACTTCGTTCGGACCATTGAGCCGGAGCTGAAGCGGGTCCGCAATGCATTGCGGACCGCCTACCTCGATCACCCGCTCCGCGCCAGCCTGCCCGCCGAGCAGTACGCCATCTTCGACCGTGACGAGCAGACCCGCCGTGATCTGTTCCGGCCCGAGAACGTCGAACGCGAGCAGGAACTGGCCGAACTCGGCCAGCGTTACCAGGAAATCGACGGCGCGATGACCGTCACCTATCGAGGCGAAGAGAAGACGACCAAGCAGATGGTCCCGTTTCTGGAGCAGACCGATCGCGCCGTCCGCGAGGAGACCTGGCGACTGGTCCAGCAGCGTCGGTTGGAGGACCGCGAGCGGCTCGACGACCTCTTCGATCGGATGGTCGTGCTCCGGCACCAGATCGCCCAGGCCTCCGGGTACGAGACCTACGTGCCGTACATCTATCGCGAGAAGCTCCGGTTCGATTATCAGCCCGAGGACGCCTACCGCTTCCATGAAGCGATCGAGACCCACGTCGTCCCCTTGGCACGTCGGCTCAACGACCAACGACGGGTGCTGTTGGGTGTCGATCCGCTCCGTCCTTGGGATCTCGCCGTCGACCCCCGTAACCGCGAGCCGTTGCGGCCCTTCGATGACGTCGAGCGATTGGCTGAGGGGACCGAAACGATTCTCCGAGGGATCGATCCTGAGCTGAGCGCGCAGTTCGCCGCCCTGAGTCAGGCGGGCCAGCTCGACTTGGGTAACCGCAAAGGCAAGGCGCCCGGCGGCTATCAAACGACCTTCGAGGAACAGCGAATCCCGTTCATCTTCATGAACGCTGTTGGCCTCGACGATGACGTACGGACGTTGCTTCACGAGGCCGGCCACGCCTTCCATTCCCTCGCTGCACGCGACCTGGAACCGTCCGCCTACCGCCACGCGCCGATCGAGTTCTGCGAGGTCGCCTCAATGGCCATGGAGCTGCTCGCCGCCGAGCGGCTGGCCGTTTTCTACGATGAGGAGGGAACCCGGCGCTCCTACTGCCAGCTTCTCGAAGGGATCGTCGGTGTGCTTCCCTGGATCGCCTCGGTCGACGCGTTCCAACATCAGCTCTATCTGGAGCCCGACCACGACCGGCAACGCCGACGGGCCATCTGGCTCGAGATCGTCGACCGCTTCGGTGCCCGCGTCGATTGGTCGGGCCTGGAAGAGTTCAAGGCCAACACCTGGCAGCGTCAATTGCACATCTTTCTCCATCCGTTCTACTACATTGAGTATGGCATCGCTCAACTCGGTGCGCTACAGGTCTGGTTGCGAAGCCGGGAGGACTTCCCGGGGGCCGTCCAGTCTTATCGAAGCGCCCTGACACTCGGAGGCTCCAAGCCGCTCCCCGAGCTGTTCGCCGCCGCCGGTGTCCGCTTCGACTTCCAAGCCGAGACGATCGCGCCATTAGTCGCGGCGATCGACGAGGAACTCCAGCGGCTCGAGGATGCCTGAGGCTTGATTGAACGGGCTCTCCGGCCCTTAGTATCGTCCCGTACACGTCGTCGATGTCCGATCCGTTTCCCGATGGTTAGCTTGATTGGACCGATCGGGGCGGATCGTCTGCGGCGAATCGCTTCAACCCGGGTGACGGACCTTGCGGCGCGGGTCGGCACCTGATCTGCTGAAAGGACCGTCGCTTCACGATCGGAGCGATCCGGCCTCTACGACACCGACATCCCGTCCTCCCTGTCGAAGGCCATTCGTGTCCGATCCAGATTTCCTTGCCCGAGGCCGGTGTTTCGCCGAGGACCATGTGGGAGGGGAATCATTCGCCTTCGAGGAGTCGCCCTGCTATGCCGACCACGATGAATCTGAACCTCGATACGCGCCGGGTAATGAGCTTGATCCTGGGCGGTGGTCGTGGGACCCGTCTCTATCCGCTGACGAAGAATCGAAGTAAGCCGGCCGTACCAGTGGCCGGCAAGTATCGGCTCATCGACATCCCGATCTCGAATTGCATCTACTCGGGACTGAACCGGATCTTCGTGCTGACCCAGTTCAACTCGGTCAGCCTGCACCGACACATCGTCAACACCTACAAGTTCGACGCCTTCGGCGGCGGCTTCGTCGAGATCCTGGCGGCGCAGCAGACGCCCGACAACGACGACTGGTTCCAAGGTACCGCCGACGCGGTCCGCCACAATGTCGACCATATTGATGAGCCCGATGTCGACTTGGTGCTGATCCTCTCCGGCGACCAGCTCTATCGGATGGATTTCCGCGACATGATTCGCGCCCACCGCGAATCGGGCGCCGCCTGCACCATCGCCACCCTCCCGGTGGACCAGCAAGAGGCTTCAGCCTGCGGGATTATGAACATCGATTCCAACGGCCTGGTGACCAACTTCTTGGAAAAGCCCAAGACGCCCGAAGCCCAGGCCGGCGTGCGGACCGACCCGAAGTGGTTGGCCGACCATGGGATCGACTCCGACGGTGGGCGACGCTGCTTTCTGGCCAGCATGGGCATCTATCTCTTCTCTAAGGACATCCTGGTCCAAATGCTCCGCGAGACCAAGTTCACCGACTTCGGCAAGGAGCTGTTCCCCTACACGATCGAGAAGTCGCGCGTCCAATCGTTCCTCTTCGACGGCTACTGGGAAGATATCGGGACCGTCGGTGCATTCCACAAGGCCAACATCGACCTGGCCGGCAGCGATCCGCCCTTGAAGTTCGCCGGCGACGAGACGCCGATCTTCACGCGACCGCGCTATCTGCCCTGCTCGCGAATCTCTGACGCAACGATCCGCAACAGCCTGGTCTCCGACGGCTGTCAGATCGGCCCCGGCGCCGTCATCGAGAACTCGGTCATCGGCGTCCGAGCCGTCATCGGAGCTGGCACGGTCATCCGCAACTCTTACATCATGGGCATCGACAGCTTCGAGACCGCCTCCCAACAGGCCGAGAACCGCAAGAGCGGCATCCTCGACTTCGGAATCGGGCGGAACTGCCAGATCGAGAACGCGATCGTTGACAAGAATTGCCGGATCGGCGACAACGTCCGACTGCTCAATCCGGATGGGAAGGAAAACAGTGAGGAGACGTCCCTGGGAATGATCCGCGACGGCGTCTTCGTCTTGCCGAAATTCACCGTGGTGCCCCACGATACCCACGCCTGATCGCTCCTCTGGCGGCGACCCTTGGTCCCAGCGTGGTTCCTGCGACCTGATCCGGACTGGTCGGCCCGCGATTCCGGAGCTGTCCCTGTCACATCCGGTGCATTGGTAGGCAATGATTCCCCAGAGGGCCTCTTGTGCCCGATGCCTATCGACGACGGGTCGGCGCCAACTGGGACGGTCCCTTGTGGAGGCCCCCGCAACCGCTCACGATTGAGGGAGTCCGAGCCGTGGCGATCGCCGGCGAAGACCGCATTCACGAATACCGCTTTGTTCGCTCCTTATTCCAAGGGCAGGCCGCGCAGGTTATAGAGGTTGTCGACGGCGCCGGCCGACGCTTCGTGCTCAAGCAAATCTTGCCGAGCTTGGCCAAGGACCGCGAGGAAGTCGGGGTCCTCTCCAACGAGGCCAAGATCGGCCAGTCGCTGATCCATCGCAACATCTTGCGGACTCACAAGTTCGTTCGGACCACCAAGGCCGAGCCGGCTTATATCGTCATGGACTACTTCCCGTCGATGGACCTGCGTAAGCCGCTGCGGACCCCTCAGCGGTTCGAATTACCCCGGAGGATTCACCAGCGAATCCTCCAGCAGGCCGGCATGGCGCTGGCCTACATGCACGATCAAGGCTGGGTCCACCGCGATATCAAGCCGGACAATATCCTGGTCAACAAGTCGGGCGAGGTTCGCCTGATCGATTTCGCCCTGGCCCGGCGGATTCCCACAGGCTTGGGGAAGCTCCTGGCCGGTAAACCGCCACGCCAGGGCACGTACAGCTACATCTCGCCGGAACAGTTGATGCAGAAGCCCCCGGCCGCCACGGCCGACATTTACAGCTTCGGCATCACCTGCTATGAACTGGCATGTGGTCGGCCTCCCTTCACCGGCAACTCCAGCCAGGAGTTGCTCCGCAAGCAGGTCCGGATGGCTCCAGCCCCTCTGACCGGGATTCAACCCCTGGTCACCGCGGAGTACGCCGAGTTGGTTCTGTCCATGCTCGAGAAGAAGCCGGAGAATCGGCCCGCCCTGATGCATGAAGTGGTGAGTCGCCTCAGCAAGATCGCCCTCTACAAGGATGACGGCGAGTCCTGAACTGCTCTGATCCTGGGGGGCTTACTCCGGCTCTGCCTGGCCCAGGTCGCGTGCTAGCTCGGGGCACGTCGAACCCTTGGGACGCCACCTACAATGCCCCGTACCTTGGACCGATTCGCTCGGCAGTCGCCCCCGGCCCGATGAGCCGAGCGGGTGCCGGCCACCTCGTCACGGTCGCCCCCTCCCCTTACGAGGTTCCTGACCATGTCCTCCCTGGCCCGCCAACGCCTGCCGTTCGAGGCGCGAATCATCGCGATGGAGGAGCAACTGGCCGAGCTCGAAACCGAGCATCAGCGTAAGGTCCAGGCCCTCGGTCCCCGATCGGCCGCCGGCGTCGAGGCCGCCGCCGTCCTCAGCTCCTTCAGCGAGCGGATCCGGATTTGCCGACGCGAGCTGATCGCCATCCGTCGCGAGACCTTCAACGGCCTCGATGCCTGGGAGACCGTTCAGGTCGCTCGCCATCCGTCACGGCCCCAATCGCGCGACTATCTCGATCGCATGTTCGAGCAGTTCGTCGAGATTCATGGCGACCGGGCCATCGGCGACGATCCGGCCATCGTCACCGGCTTCGCCCATCTGGAAGACCGCAAGATTCTCTTCGTTGGTCACCAGAAGGGAAAGAATCTCGAGGAACGCAAGGCCTGTCATTTCGGCTGCGCTCATCCGGAGGGATATCGTAAGGCTCTCCGCGTCATGAAGCTGGCCGAGAAGTTCCGGCTGCCCATCATCAGTTTCATCGACACCCCGGGGGCTTACCCGGGAATCTCGGCCGAGGAGCGTGGCCAGGCCGCCATCATTGCCGAGAACCTCTTGGCCATGAGCCAACTGAAGACCCCAATTCTGAGCGTCGTCATCGGCGAGGGCGGCTCGGGAGGTGCTCTCGGCATCGGCGTTTCCAACCGGATCGCCATGCTCCAACACACCTACTACTCGGTCATCAGCCCTGAAGGCTGCGCTTCGATCCTCTGGAAGGACAGCGATCACGCCCCTCAGGCGGCTGCCGCCCTGAAGATGACCAGTCGCGACCTGAAACGGTTCGGTGTTATCGACGATATCATCGATGAGCCCGACGGTGCGGCCCACGCCAACCCCGCCGACATGGCCGTCCGGCTCAAGAAGTATTTGCTCACGACACTTCGCGAACTCTCACGATTCTCCGATGAGGAGGTCCTCAACGATCGTTACGAACGGTTCCGTCGGATCGGCGCCTTTGAAGAGCATCCCATCGAACTGCCTGGCCATCCAGCCGATGGCCCCGCAACCCTCAACGATGAGGGCCCGTCGCTCGATACGCTCCACGCCTCAACCAAACTGACCAGCCCATCGCCCTCTATCGAGGATGCCTCAGCCTGAGAGAGTATTTCACGCTAGGTCCAATTGGCGTGATCCATCACCCCAACGGCCTTCTCCTACGGGAATAGCGAAAGGCCAAGCACTCGAGCCGTGCGCCGGAATAATATAGCCGGTAAATTGCGGCTCTTGCTAAATTGATGCTCATCGCCCGGGTTTGTGCCGCGATCGTCTCGTCTCTTCGGTCTGTCCCGAGGCGCATTCCCTTCACTCGCAACCACCGATCGGTATCGGTTCCGTTTTTTAAGCCATTCGGTTGCGCAGATCGGTCCCGTCCCGACTTGGCTATCGCATTCCTTCCCGCATTCGCCCGTGCGGTCACGGCCTTGGAGTGAATTCATGGACGAATTGGCGTCGCCGACTTCGGAGGACCTCAAGGCGATCGAGGGTTCGAGAGCCCTGGGCGAACCCGAGTCAGGATATACCTTCGAGCCGTCTCGACACGGGCTCTCCAGTGAATTGCGGGGGATCGTCGGCATCGGCGCCTCAGCCGGTGGCCTGGAAGCACTCCGCGCCATGTTCGAGCTGATGCCGACCGACTCCGGCTTAGCCTTCATCGTGACCAAACACCTCTCTCCCGACTTCCCGAGCTTCCTCAACGAACTGCTCAGACGTTACACCGTGATGGATGTTCAGACGATCGTGGACGGCCAGGAGATCGAGCCGAACACAATCTACATCAATCCAGCGCGCCATATCGTCCAGCTTCGTTATGGACGTCTCTACGTTGAGGAGCCGCATTCCGATCAATCGGCGTTCTTGATCATCGATCCCCTGTTTCGATCACTGGCTGCCGAGCTGGGCGAGCACGCGATGGCGGTGATCCTTTCCGGGGCCGGCAGCGACGGGGCCGACGGCGCCGTGCACGTGCATCGGGCTGGCGGTCTGGTGATCGCCCAGGCTCCCGAGACGGCCAAGTTCGACACGATGCCCCGCGCCGCCCAGGTCAGTGAGGCCGTCTCCTTCCTCGCACGGCCCGAGGACATCCCCCGACTGATCTGCAACTATGTCGAGGGGATCGCCCCGGTCGGCTGCACCGACGGGCTTCCCAATCGCTTTGATGCGATCTTGGACCAACTCAATCGGGTCTATTCCCTCGACTTCGGCCAATACAAAGTGGGAACCGTCGGCCGGCGAATCATCCGGCGGATCCGGTTGGTCCAAGCGAACTCCGTCGATGCGTATACAAGTTACTTGAACGAGAACCCCGAGGAACTGGACGTCCTCTATCGCGACCTGCTGATCGGCGTGACTCGGTTCTTCCGCGACCCGGACACCTTCGCCTATCTGGAATCGGAGATCATCCCCACCCTCATCCGACAACGCGACCCGGAACGACCGATCCGCATCTGGTGCCCGGCCTGTGCCACCGGAGAGGAAGCCTACTCGTTGGCGATCTTACTCGAGGAACAAATCGGCCACACGAAAGAACGTGACGCCTTTAAAATTTTCGCCACCGACATGCATCCGGGCTCGCTTCAAAAGGCAACGACCGGCTTCTACGAGACGGAGACGCTCGAAGGAATGTCACCCGAGCGGATCGAACGCCATTTTGTTCCGCATGAGACCGGTTATCGAGTACGGGCCCACATCCGGACTCGGGTCTTTTTCTCCAAGCACAATGTCCTGGTCGATGCGCCGTTTACAAAAATGGACCTCGTTAGTTGCAGAAACATGATGATTTATTTGAAACCGAAAAATCAAAAGCGGGTTCTTTCGCGTTTTCACTTCTCGCTACGACCGGACGGGATCCTATTCCTAGGAGACACCGAGAACACGCGGAGTTTTCCGTTGGCCTTCGACCCGATCTCGGAGCCATATCGGGTTTATCGGCGTCGTAAAGACGTCCCGGTGGTCCCGGATGATCTTCAGATCGCGCCGGTGCGATCACATCGTGGAACTTCGATCGCCGCCGCGTCGTCACCATCGACCAGCCGATCACTCATTGAGCAGGTCCATGCCCACTTCGTCCAGCCGGCGGTCCTTGTCGATCAATCGCGCAGCGTGGTCCATACCTTCGGAGGCGTTGGAGCTTGGCTGACCCATCAAGACGGGCGCAGCACCGGCTCGGTCCTCGATGTCCTGCCCAAATCGTGTCATACCCTGGTGAGCTCGGCGCTCTTCCTCGCTCTAGAGAAAGGTCAGTCGAGCCAGCCTCCCCAACTCCAGATGACGGTTCATGGCGAGAACGGGCCGAAGACCGCTCAGTTAGCCGTCGAGCCGATCCATGACGGCAAGGATCTTTATGCCTTGATTCGGGTGCACCCGCTCACCGACCAGGCGAATCCCGATCCTTCGGCGACTGAGGATGATTTAGAGGATTCCCTAGCAGAGCCGCAGAGGCTTCGGGACGAACTCGCTCATACCCGCGAATACCTTCAGTCGACGATCGAAGAGATGGAGGTCGCCAACGAGGAACTCCAGAGCGCCAACGAGGAGCTCCAGAGCACGAACGAGGAGATTCAATCGGTTAATGAGGAATTGTACACCGTCAACACCGAACATCAGCTTAAGATTACCGAATTGACCGAGCTGATGAACGACATGGAAAATCTGCTGGCGAGCACCGATCTGGGCCTCATCTTCGTCGACCATGAGTTCTGCATTCGCAAATTCACGCCCCGCGCCTCGGCAATCTTCGGCCTGATCGCCACCGACCAGGGCCGAAAGATCAGTCTCTTCTCGCAACACCTTCAGGACTTCGATCTGGCCGAGATGGTCGCCCAGGTCCACACGACCGGCGAGATCGTCGAGCAAGAGGTTCGCGATCATAACGGCACATGGTTTCTAGTTCGAATCCTACCCTATCTGGTCGATAATCTCGTTGAGGGAGTCCTAATTACTCTCGTCGACGTTGGACGGGTCAAGCGGATCGAGAATCAGCTCGATCTGCACCAGAAGCGGTTCGCCTCACTAGCTGAGACCGACGACACGACAATCTATTGGACCCGGGGCCAGGATGGTCAGATCACCACCGAACAGCCGTCCTGGCAGCGCTATACAGGGCAAACACCCGAGCAGTATTTCGGCCTCGGCTGGATCAATGCTGTTCACCCCGACGAGCGCGATATCGCGCGAAGCCGGCTGGTGAGCTTAGCCAATCGCTCACCTACGTTTACCGAGTTCTCCAGCCGTCTTTGGAATTGCGCTCGCTCAGAGTACCGATACGTCCATGTTAACTTGATCGCGATTCATACCACTTCCGGGGTGTTCGTCGAATGGGTGGGCCGCGCCGTCGACATCCATGAACAGCGCAAGTCCGAGCTGCAGTTGATCGAAGATGCTTCGAGGACTCAGGCGATCCTCAACTCGACAGTCGATGTAGTCGTGACGATCGACCAGAAGGGGATCATCCAGTCGATCAATAAGGCGGTCGAGAACGTCTTCGGATACCAGCCCGCGGAGCTGATCGGCATCAATGTCAAGGAACTCATGCCCGAGCCCTATCGGAGCCGGAACGACGACGATATTCGGAACTACATACGGACAGGAGTCCGCAAGATCCTAGGTACCGTCAGGCAGGTCGAAGCGGTCCACAAAGACGGAACCGTCTTCCCGATCGATCTGGCCGTCTCGGAGGTGGAAGGATCGGAACCGCAGTTGTTCACTGGCGTCATACGTGATTTATCGGAGAGGTATCGAGCACAGGAAAATCTTGCTCAAGCAAATACTAAACTATCGAAACACATGGAGGAATGGAACGCAATTTACGGGAACGTTTCGGACGCAACAGTGATCTTCGACGCCGAGTCGGGCCGGGTCACCCAGCTCAATTCGGCGGCATTGCGAATCTTCGGTCTGTCTTCGGATGACACGGAGGCTCTTTCGCTCGACCAACTGAAGGCCGGGCTGAGCTACCGTACGCGTGACGGCCTGAGCATCCCGGAATCCGAACGTCCGATCCATCGGCTCCTTCAAGGAGAACACCTCCGCAATGAGGTTATGCGTATTGGTGATTTGGAGCACGATCGAGAGTACATCGTGAGATGCAATGGTTGTCCGGTTCGGACCGATGAAGGGAAGATCCGGCTGGCCGTATTGACGATGCATGACATCACGTCCGAGGTCCGCTACTCCGACGCGTTACTGCGGAGCGAGCGTCGGTTCCGGATGCTGGCCGACCTCACCAGTCAAATCGTCTGGAGCGCCCAGGCCGATGGGACCTGGGATTTCCTCAACGCGGCGTGGACCACCCTCACCGGGCGGACACGTGAGCAGAGCACCGGCACATCGATTTCCTGGGCCGATGCGGTCCATCCCGAGGATCGCGATGGCTGTCTGCAGGCCTGGAACGCGAGCCTCAGCCAAGCCATACCCTTCGAGGTTCGTGCCCGGATCCGGACCATCGGCGGTTCCTACCACGCAATGATGATTCGCGGAGAGCCTGACCGCGACCCCCGCGCAGGAATCCTCCACTGGTACGGAACGATGGCTCCCGCCCCGACGGCTTGAACGGCCCACCCATACTGACCTCAACTTGGGTGCCCTAGCCTAGATCGATTTCCTTTGGAACGTAGACGACCTAGGCTTATCGAACTCAAGCCAGCTTCGTTTAACAAAATATTAACAACAAATTAGTCGTTTTGCGCCGGTTCCACTGCTTCTGCAACTGCGAAGCGGTGAGGGCCGTAGTCGAGACGTGACCGCAGCGGCGAAGCCGATCCGGGGTGATATGCAGTTCAGCTCCCGAGTCGCCGACGTTCGCTTCACGCTTGATCTAATCGATCCACACAATTGCTCCGAAGTCAGTCTGGCCGTAGCCTCTCTGATCCGCTCGCCAATCCAGAAAGCCTAGTCCACTCGTAGATAGAAGGGTCGACCTTTCGTTTCCTTGCAACGGCTGGGAACTTTTGTGTTATCATCGGCACTTCCTGGGTGTCGAAAAGCCAACAGGTGTCTTTGAACCAAGCTATCAGAGTCAAGTCGTTGGCAAATTGTTAGCGCATCCATGCCCAGCTCGCTTGGTAACACCTCCAAAAACCCTAACTCCATTCTTCCTTCATTGGAGTCTCCCCCCATGCGTTTTCCTCGTCGAGATCGTCGCGGTTTCACGCTGATCGAACTGCTGGTCGTCATCGCGATCATCAGTGTTTTGATTTCCTTGTTGCTCCCAGCAGTGCAGAGTGCGCGTGAGGCAGCGCGTCGGACACAGTGCCAGAACAACCTGAAACAGCTTGGTCTGGCGATGCACAACTACCACTCGGCGATCCAGAGTTTCCCGATCGGCTACACGATCTACGAACAACCTTGGCCGGTCGACCCAACCGTCCCCGGCGGTCACGCCAAGTGGGGCGTGTTGGCGATGCTGACGCCGTTCCTGGAGCAGACCAGCGTCTACAACTCGATCAATTTCGCCTTCCCGCTAATCGGCGGTCCCAATCAGAACTTCGCATTGTTCCAGGAGAATCAGACCGTCGTCTCGACCCAGATCGCAATCTTCCTCTGCCCCAGCGACGGCATGATCCAGCCCGGCTCAACCACCGCGCCCTCGAACTACGTCGCCTGTGCGAGTTCTGGAGTCGTCGTGCCCGATCGAGGCTTCCACGATTCCGACGGCACGTTCTATGTCAACTCGGCGACTCGGATGGCCGACATCCGCGACGGATCCAGCAACACGGTGGTGATGTCGGAAAGCTTGATCGGTCCCGGTGGTCCCTACAACATTTCGATCGATCTGATCAATGACGATCCTCGACGATATATTCGTCATGTCTCTACCCTCACGGAAGAAGATTGCCTAGCCGCGACGGTGGTTCATCCGCGCAAGCGGGGCAACTGGGCCGACGGCGATGGCAATGCCGGCTCGTACTCCCACTGGTATCCGCCGAACCAACCGCAATCCAGTTGCAACCGTCACTCGGTCGGCTGGAGCGAGGCGAGCAGCGAGCACCCCGGTGGAGTCAACGCGCTGTTTGGTGACGGCTCTGCCCGTTTCATCAACGAGACGATCGATCTCTTGGCCTGGAGGGCATTGGCGACCCGTAAGGGACGCGAGGTTCTTTCCGCGGAGAGATTCTGAAAGCCGTCGCGAAACGGGAAAATGGTCGACCGGTTTGCAACGAGCCTCTCCACAGCGGTATGGGAGCCAGACTGGATGATCGTGGCCAAGCAACTGTCCAAGAGGTACGGGGATCGGTTGGCGCTGGACCAACTCGATCTGAGCATTGGTCCCGGCGAGATCTACTGCTTGCTCGGGGCCAATGGGGCGGGCAAGACAACCACGATCAACCTCTTCCTCAACTTCACCGAGCGAACTTCGGGTCTGGCGACGATTGATCGCCTCGATGTGGCGGAGCATCCCCTCGAGACGAAACGGTCCCTGGTCTACATCCCCGAGCAGGTCGCCCTCTATGGCAACCTCTCGGGATTGGAAAATCTTCGCTATTTCGCGGCTCTGGGAGGTCGCGTGACAGAGACGCGCGACGAGCCGACCGATTGGCTGCGACGGGCCGGCTTGCCCGAGGAAGCGATCGGGCGACCGGTTCGCACCTACTCCAAGGGGATGCGCCAGAAAGTGGGCATCGCCTTGGCGTTGGCCAAGCAGGCCAAGGTCTTGCTGTTGGATGAGCCGACCTCGGGCCTCGACCCCAAAGCGTCCAACGAGTTCTCCGAGTTGCTCCTCATGCTAGGCGAGCAAGGCGTGGCCGTGCTGATGGCCACCCATGACCTGTTCCGGGCCAAGCAGACCGGGACGCGGGTCGGTCTCATGAAAGCTGGGCGCCTGGTGGCGAGTCTCCATACTTCACAGATCGGTCATGATGAGTTGGAACAGGTTTACCTCGAGTCGATGCATGATTAACAGTCTTCGAGGCGATGCTCCGATCCAGATCAGCGTCCCCAAGCGGACGGGGAGAGATCGACGATGATCCTGAGGATCGCCGGCAAAGAATGGCTTGAGCTAGTCCGCGACGGCCGTTTTCGATGGACCTCCTTGATCATCCTCACCTTGCTGATCGGGGCCACGGCGGTCGGCTGGCAGTCGTGGAGGGAGCAGCATCGGGAACGGCTGGACGCCCAGGCTGAGGCACGGGCCCGGTTCGACGCCCAACCGGAAAAGAACCCCCATGCGGCGGCCCATTACGGACTCTGGCTGTTCAAGCCCAAGCAGCCCTTGGCCTTCCTCGATCCGGGGATTGATCCTTACACCGGGGTGGCGGTCTTTCTCGAAGCCCATCAACGCAATCCGTTGGAGCATCGCCCCGCGCAGGATGGCACGGCCCTTCGACGCTTCGGCGACCTGACCGCCGCGATGATCCTCCAACAGTTGATGCCCTTGCTAGTGATCATCCTCGCCTTCCCGGCCATCGCCGGTGAACGCGAACGCGGCACGCTCCGCCAGGTGCTCAGCCTCGGCGTCGCTCCCGGGACGCTGATGGCCGGCAAAGCGATCGGGCTGACCTTCGCCCTCGGCGTGGTCCTGATCCCAACGTTTGGTCTCGGGGCCGTTCTTCTGATCGGAAGTGGAGCGGACGCGATGGCCAGTTGGCCCTCAGCGCTCGTCATGGCTGTCAGTTACCTGACCTATCTGGGCTTGTTTCTCGCCATGTCACTGTATGTCTCGGCTCGGGCCGGCTCGAGCCGAGTCGCTCTGATCGTGCTGATGGCCTTCTGGATCGTCAATGTGCTGATCGTGCCTCGACTGACGACCGACCTGGGTCGCTTGGCCGTGCCGACCCCCTCAGCCCTGGAGTTCCGTGAGGCCATCCGGCGCGACATCGCGATGGGGATCGACGGCCACGACCCCCAGGACCAACGGCTCGAGAGGCTCGAGCAAGAGTTGCTCGAACGCTACCAGGTCGATTATCTGGAGGATTTGCCGATCAATTTCCAAGGGGTCGCGCTCCAAGCTGGCGAGGAGTCCACTAACCAGATCCTGGATGTGCATTACGGCGATCTTTACCGTCGCTTCGAACAGCAGAACGAGATCCGAGAGTGGCTCGGGTTGCTCTCGCCGACGCTGGCGATCCGAGAGTTGTCCATGGCCTTGGCCGGCACCGATGAGGCCCATCATCACGACTTCGCTCAGGCTGCCGAGGCCTACCGGCGGACCCTCGTGAAAGAGTTGAACAACGACCTGGAAATCAACGGGGCCGACCTCGGTTTCATGTATCAGGCCGGCCCGGAACTCTGGGCGAGCGTCCCCCCGTTCCATTATGACCCGCCGAGCCTCTCCGAGACGCTCTCCGACCACATGAGGCCGTGCCTCGGGCTGGTCATTTGGGTTGTTGTCCTGCTTGGTCTGCTCATTCGCGCCGGCTCGTCGCTTCGTGCCATCTGATTTTTTGAGAAACGCGAAATGATCACTCGGATTGCTCGACACGAGCTGCGAATCCTGCTCACCGACCGGACGCTGATGGCCATCGTCCTGGTGCTTGCCACAGTTGTCCTCTATGGCTTGGCAAACGGGCTGGGTTGGATCTGGACCCAACGGTCAGTCTTGGACGAGGCGGCCCGCCGCGAGGCCACTCGAATGACCGAGCTGAATCAGCGCATGAACGTCACTGGTCCTTCCGGATCGACCGTGGGGGTGGCGGCCGCCCTGGTCGGGTCATCACTGGGAACTCGGTATGCCGCGCTTCCCCCCGCTCCACTCGGGGCTCTGATGGTCGGTCAAAGCGATCTCCTGCCCAACTGGCTGGAGGTTTCGACCGAGGCTCAGGGCTCGTTCACCTCGGAAGAGGAGGTAACCAATCCCAACGAACTCTTGACCGGCCGGTTCGACCTGGGATTCGTGATCATTACGCTCTATCCACTGGTCATCCTGGCGATGAGCTACAACTTGCTCTCTTCCGAGAAGGAGGGCGGGACGCTGGTCCTCTTGCTCTCGCAGCCGTTGCGACTGGGATCGCTGGTTCTGGCCAAGGTCTTGGTCCGAGGCCTGGTTGTCGCGGGACTGGCGGTGATCATCGCCGCGATCGGCTTCGTCCTGTCTGGAAGCGCAACCGAAGGCGTGTCGGCCTGGACCCGTCTGGGCCTCTGGCTGGCGGCGACCTTGCTCTACGGCGGCTTTTGGTTCGCCCTGGCGGTGGCCGTCAATGCCAAGGGGCGAAGCTCGGCCACCAACGCGGTCATCCTCGCCTCGGCTTGGCTGTTGCTCGTCAACATCATCCCCGCGCTGGTCAATCTCTCGACCCAACTGCTGTACCCGATGCCCTCCCGGATCGAACTGGTCCAAGCCGTTCGCGAGGCCTCCGATGAGGCGCGGACCGAGGGAACCCGTTTGAATGCCCGCTTCTTCGAGGATCACCCCGAACTGGCCGGCGAAGAGGCCGATGTGAGTCAATTCGCCGTTCAGACCTTGGCCACCCGAGAGGCGATCGAGGCCAGCATCGCCGGCACGCTCGATCGTTTCGAGGTCCAACTGACCCGTCAACAAGCCTGGGTCGATCGCTTCCGTTGGATCTCACCAGCGATCGTCGCCTCCGAGGTGTTGCAGGATGCCTCGGGGACCGGCTCGGCCCGGCACCGCCGGTTCCTCGAACAAGTCGAGCAGTTCCGCGATCGTTGGCAGGACCACTTCCGCCCCCTGGTCCTCGACAACCGGATGCTCGGTCCCGAAGATCTCGACGGCCTCCCTACCTTCACCTACCAGGAAGAGCCGATCGGCATGGTCACACGTCGCATCGGACTCGGTCTGGTCGAGATCGCCCTGCCCACAGGTCTCGTGATTCTTGTCGGGAGTTGGTGGCTGCGCCGGTATCCGATTCTTGGATGATCGGACCGATCAGAGTCCCCCATGCACGTTTAAGGGAGTCCTTGATGCTCTGCAGATTCACCAACATCGATGTTTCATGCTGGTCCCGGCCGTGGTGGCTCCTGCTGGTCGTGACGACGGTAGTCCCGCTCAACGTCTCGGAATCGATCGCCTGTTGCTCATCCGTGGTCATCGCCGAGCCAAAGCCGGTCCAAGAGCCGTCGGAGGACGTGGGGTCGCTCCTCGCGCAAGGCCGGTATCGCGAAACCTTGGAACGGCTGGATTCCCAGCCTTCGACCGATTCGGAGGCCGGGGTCCGTCAGCAACTGCTTCGGAGCCGAGCACTGATCGGTCTGGGGCAGTATCGCCAGGCCCAAGAGGTTCTTGAATCGTTGGGAGAACTCACCGATGCATCTGAGAAGGCCGAGCAGGTCGCTGCCCTGGCCCGGATCGCCGAGGCTCGTGGCCAGCTCGACCAAGCCGAAGCCCTGATGGAGCAAGCCGTCTCAGCGCGTCGTAAAAGCCTCGCCTCGACCGAGACCATCGAGGAAGCCAATGCCTTGGCCGTGGAGTTGACGGCCCAGGGCGATATGGCCTTCCGAACCGGTCGGCTCGACCAGGCGCGCGACCACTTTCGCGAGGCGATCAACCTAGTCAACCGTGCTCACATGAAACTTCACGAACTCGGGATCCCTCACAACGAGAACGATCCCCGGTTGTTCGCCGGTGCCGCGACGGCCGGGTTGGCCCGGGTCTACGCCTCGAGTGGCGACGACCGACGCGGCGAGCGGACCTGGCGGAATATCGCTGCGAGAACGACCGATCCGTCAGACCTGTTGGATCTAGCGGCCTTCTACCAGGCGAGGCGGGATGATCGGGCCTCCAAGCGGGTGTTGGCGAGAATCCCCGGACTCGCCGAGGGCAAACCCCAGCATCGCCGGGTCTTGGCGATGTTTCTAGCCGAGCATCGCGACGATCTCGACGGGGCCCTCACCCTTGCCGAGGCCGCTTATCAAGATGGCCCCAACATTCACGCTCGAGACACATTCGCCTGGGTCCTCTACCGGCGTGATGAGGCGTCTCGGGCTGCCGAGATCCTCGCCGAGGCCATTCAAATCGGGACCCAAGATCCGACCATCCTCTACCACGCCGGCATGATCGACCTCGCCTTAGGTCGAGAGGACCAGGCCCGACGTTTGCTCCAACGCGCCCTCGAGATCAATCCCGGCTTCGACCCGATCGCCGCCCCGGCGGCCAAGAAAGCCCTGCAAGGGCTCGGATCGGCTCCTTGACGACCTAGGCCGGTCCGATCGCTCGCCGAAACGCTTCCGACACCACAGCCCTTTTTGCTGTTTCCAAGTCTCCCCGTCGGTCCGCCTTTGGTTTGCGTCGTTGATTTTTCGAGTTTACTCAAGCACTTCACCAAGGAGTTTCCAGACTCATGATGACAAAAACACTACAGCGAGCGACCATCACCTTGGTCCTCGTGTTGGCGTTCGCCAGCCTGGCCCAGGGTCACATCACGCGATTGCTCGTGACCCGACCGATCAGCCAGCCGGGCGGCAAGACGACCGTCTACATCGGTTGGGGGCACCTCTTGCCGGTCGATGAACTGGTCTCTGCCGAGGACATGAAGGATTACCGCGTGCACACGCCCTCGGGATCCATCGTCACGCTGGAGCTTTCGGGACGCTCGTTGCAGGCTCAAGAGATCACCCTCGAGGAGCCGGGGTTGTACCAGGTCGAGATTTCCCGCAAGCCGACGATCTTCACCCGATACACGACCGCCGAGGGTAAGCCCGTCTTCGCGTTGGCTCCCAAGAACGAGGTCGAAATCCCCGAAGGAGCCAAGATTGAGATTTCCGCCAAGAGCGAGCAGTACGCCAAGGCGCTGATCCTGTGCGGCTCCGAGACCTCGACGGACTCCCCGTCGGCCCTCGGCCAACCCTTGGAGATCGTCCCGCTGACGTCCCCTGGTCCCAAAGGATTTTCGCCCGACGAACCAGTGCGGGTCCAAGTCCTCTACGACGGCAAGCCGCTCGCCGGAGCGACCGTCTATGCTGCCTGCACGACCCTCAACCCTGATGGGATCGGCGAGTTGTCGGCCGAGACCGACGACCAGGGCCAAGTGAGCTTGGAACTGTACGAGCCAGGCACCTGGTTACTGGAGACCTCGCACCGGACCGATGCCCCTGCCTCGCTCCGCGAATCTTTCAACAACCTCTCTTACCTGCACTCGTTCAGCATCCCCGTCGCCGACCTGCCCTGAACTGGCCATAAGAAGCCAGTTTTCTCATATCGATTTTATTGATGCGCGACGATCATCCCGATCGAGGTCGATATCACGGGATGATTGTCGCGGATCGATCTCGACGAGTCGAGTCTGGGCCCAACCCGCCGCTCGACGTCACTTACGATCGCGCCCCGATCACGGTGGGCTCGGCGACCAGGCCGAACTCGGGCGCTTGGTAGGGGGCGCGATAAGAGCGGGTCAACATGGCGTTGGCGTCGGGGGCATCGACAAACGACTCGGTGGCCGGGTCGATGGTCAATTTGCGTCCGAGCCGATAGGCGATGTTACCCAGGTGGCAGAAGGCGCTGGAGAGGTGACCTTCTTCGATGTCGGCGTTGAGCAACTCGCTGTTCCGGCTCTGAACGGCGTCGAGGAAGTTGGCGAAGTGGTTGCCGCCGCCGCTGCCGCCGGGGCCTTTCTCCAGCTTCGGCCCCATGTAGCTCTGCCAGTTGGAGTAGCTGGTGATGGCCAAGACGCCTTCGGTGCCGTAGAAGATATCGCCGACCTTGACGTTCAGCTCGTCGTTGGTGATCAGGCCGCGGACCTCAAACTGGAGCAGGCAGTTGTCGAACTCTAGGGCAACCGTCTGGGTGTTCGGGGTCTGACCGTCATCCTCGTAGCCGAGCCGTCCACCGAAAGACTGCACGGTGTTGGGGAAGCCGTTCACGTTCAGACCCCAGCGGGCGAGGTCCATCTGGTGGATCCCCTGGTTACCCAGGTCACCGTTGCCCGTGTTCCAGACCCAGTGCCAGTTGTAGTGCAGGATGTTCGGGTTATAGGTGGTCGGGTCCCCAGGCTTTTGGAACTCGGCCGGGCCGGTCCAGAGGTCGTAGTCGAGGCCTTTGGGGATCGAGGTGAAGTTCTGGTGGCCGATCGAGCCGCGAGGCTTGTAGCAGAGCCCTTTGGCCATT
>CAZSSM010000093.1:0-25472 GCA_964609385.1 uncultured Planctomycetia bacterium | reverse complement strand
GCCCGGACCATCAACATGCCCCTGCGCCCCTTCACGATCATCGGCGCGACCACCCAGAGCGGGAAGCTTTCCGGGCCGCTCCGCGACCGCTTCCACTTTCAGCAGCACATCGACTTCTACGACGTCGACGACCTCGCCCGGATCGTCCAAATCAATGCGCGCAAACTCCAGACGACCATCACCCGCGAAGCTGCCGACGAGCTGGCCGCGCGGAGTCGAGGGACCCCGCGACTGGCCAATGCGCGGTTGCGATGGGTCACCTCTTATGCCGTGGCCCGCCACGACGGGACCATCGACCTGGAGATCGCCCGGAACGCCTTGGACATGTACGAGGTCGACGCCGAGGGGCTCGACAAGCAGGACCGACGCTACCTTGAGACGCTCATCGAGACCTTCCACGGTGGCCCGACCGGCGTTGAGGCGTTGGCCGCAACGCTCAACATTGCCACCGAGACCCTCGCCGAGGAGGTTGAGCCCTACCTGCTCCGTCGCCGCTTCGTCATCCGGACTCCACGCGGCCGCGTCGCCACGCCGATGGCCTACCAGCACCTCGGGTTGGCGCCGCCGACTCGGGACGTCGCACACCACGCCGCCGACAACTCGATGCCCCTCTTTGACAACCTCGATGACGAACGAAGCGAGTTTTGAAGCCGGTTCGCCCACTTATCCAACAGATGCCCTCTGGATGCGGTCGCGGATCGCATGCCAGTCGGGGGCATCGGGCGGACCGGCGATCAGGATCTCCGAGGCTCCGGAGCGTTCGAACTCTCGGAGCGTTGCATAGAGCCGATGGGCAGCGCCCTTCGGATCGACAAGTTGGACCGAGACGCGTGGTCCCTGTACATCGAAGATCTCTTGGCCACCGCACTGTCCGAGGTCGATCCCAAGAACCAAAAGCGCCTCGTCGCCTCGCCAAGCACGGTCGTGGAGCGTGTTGATATCGATCTGATGCGTGGGGATCGTCGGGGCGTAGTGCTTGAGCATCTGACCGGGGCTGGTATACGCCGTTGTCGTGGCCCCCGTTTCCCCTTGGGATTTCGGGTCGGGGGTCGATCGGTGGGCGGGCATCGCGACGGGCCGTCCGAGGATCGCGGCGATCCGATCGTTCGAGATCGTTCCGAGCCGGAGGATCCGGAGCCCCTGGTCGGGGCTGGACAGATCGACGATCGTCGATTCGAGGCCGACCTGACACGGACCACCATCGAGGATCAGGTCGATCCGGCCGTCGAGTCCGTCGAGGACGTGGTCGGCGGTTGTGGGGGAGACCTGGGTCGATCGGTTGGCGCTGGGTGCGGCGATCGGACGATCCGCCTCGGCGATCAAGGCGCGGGCCAGGTCGTGATCGGGCATCCGGAGCCCGACGGTGTTCAGTCCGGCGGTGACCACATCCGGGATGATCGATGCGCGGGGCAGGACGATCGTCAACGGCCCTGGCCAGAGCGCATCCGCAAGCCGATCGGCGTCCTCGGTCCAATGGGCCACGCAGGTGCGCGCTTGTTGGCGGTCGGCGACATGAACGATGACCGGGTTGGTCGCGGGTCGCCCCTTGGCCTCGAAGATGGTGTGGACGGCTTCGGGATCGGTCGCGTTGGCGCCGAGGCCGTAGACGGTCTCGGTCGGGAAGGCGACCAGGCCCCCGTGTGCCAGGCAATCGGCGGCCTCGCGGAGGAACGGGTGGGCTTGGGCGTTCGTCAACACGGGGTCATCGGCCAGCCGGAGGATCCGCGTCGGCCGTCGACTCATCACGGGCCTCCCGATCGGCGTCCCGGAGCTGGGCGTAGGCTTCGTCGCGGGTATCGTAGAGCCGTTTCAAGGCGCGTGGCGCGACGCGTTCGAGGGCATAGCGAGTCAACAATGGCAGGGCGATCGTTGAGTCGTTGTAGCAGGTGACCGCGTCGGGGAGCGTCTCGGGGTCGACTTTGCCCCAGGTCATCGCCTCGCTGGCGGTGGCCCCGGAGAGCCCTCCGGTGTCCGGACGCGCGTCGGTGACCTGCAGGAAGTAGTCGTGTCCGCTTTCCTCCAGGCCGAGCACCTCTTGGATCTGTGGCTCGGTCTGGAGCACGAAGTTCTTGGGGCTCCCACCGCCCAGGATCAGGACACCTGAAGCGCCCCCGGCTCGCTTGGCCCGGTAGACCAGGGCGGCTGTCTCGTTGACATCCCGCAACGGATCGATCCGCAGGGATCCACCGCGCAGGGCCATCGCTGCCAGATTCATCCCGATCGAGCTGTCGCCGGGGCTGGACGTGTAGATCGGCACGCCCGTCTCGAAGGCGCAGGCCAGGAGGCTCGATGAGGCTCGGCCTAACGACTGATCGCGTCCCGAGAGGTATTTGCCGACCTCGTAATGGAATTCGGCCGTTCCCATTTCTCGGGCAAAGACGTCCTCTGAAATCAATTGGCGATAGAACCGATCCGTGTCCAAGAGGGTTTGATAGTCGAAGATGACATCATAGATGCGGATCACGTTTTTCTCGCGGAGCACGCGATCGTCGAGGAACGGGTGGCTCTGATGCAGTGGGAGATCGAGCGCGAAGTGGGTGTCGTGATAGAGGTTGGCGCCGGTCGAGACGATCCAGTCGACGAAGCCAGCGCGGATCAACGGGATCAGGCAGCTCAGGCCCAGGCCGGCCGGCGTCAAAGCCCCCGAGACGGCCAGGCCGACGGTGCAGTCCGGGGCCAGCATTTTGCGGGTGAAGACCTGGCAGAGTTCGCGGAGCCGGCCGGCGTTGTAGCTCAGAAACGCCCGGTCGATCAGGTCGGCCGTCGATTCGATCTGGTCCACCGACGGCGGCGCGATCCGTTGTCGACTGAGGTTGTGGAGGTCGCTCATTGGAGTTCCCCATCCAGGCGCATCGGGACATCGACGGGCATCGGTGCGGCCACCGAACCGACCGGATATCGGGCTTCGTCGTCGATACGTAGGCGATCGTCGTCCCTGTTCGAAGCTTCGGCATTCCGTCTGCATCAAGGCAGGAGGATGGCCGCAGCCACGACGGTCGTCCAGAGGCCATCGCGATTGCCCACGGCGGTGGCGGTGACGTTCTTGGTTAGGGTGATGACGTCGGCGATCCGCCAGATCTCGCGCTTCTCGTCCCAGGAGCTGTCCGGGTCGAACTCGACGCCCAGCACGGTCGCCAGCATCTCGGCGGCGAGGTCCTCGGCGTAGTCGGCGGCTTGTTCGGAGGTCTGACCGAAGGAGTGATGCTCCGAGAGGTAGCCGAACCGGTCCCCGTCACGCGGAATGGCCACGCCGACGCTGGCGGCGATCAGGCGATTCGGCTCGTTGGTGGCCGCCTCGCTGATAACGCAATGGACGATCTGACCCGGCTTGAGTTTCCGCAAACCGTCGTCGATAGGCACTTCCTGGCAGTTCGGCGGATAGATACTGGAGACCCGAACGAGATTGTAGAAGGCGATCCGCGCGTCGCGAAGGGCCATCTCGAAGCTGGTCAGCTTCTCGCGATGGACCCCAACACCGCGCGTGAGGAAGAGTTGGCGAGGGACGTACATCGTGACTCCTAAGAACTGTCGGGGGCGGGAAACCCGACAGGCCCGATCTCGAAGGCAAAACAACCCATGACGATCATCATAATAACAAACACCGATATCTCGCGGACGTACGACGACGCCGATGTCCGCCGATCGAGTCTCACACCCTAGTGAATCGACTCAATGATCGACAAGGCCAAACCCAACGCCCTACCGGCTCGATGAACCCGGCGCGCCCCGGATCGATTCAGCGACGCGTCGGGGATCGCCCACCACAGATGGCGGGTCGTCGGGTCCGGCTCGAACCACGTCAAGTTGTTGGAGTGGGTGTCGATTCTTGTTCGTGGTGGGGATGGTCCGGGGCGATCCGTCGTCGGTAGGCGTCGGCGCGTTGGTTGGCCTTGGCGAGTTGCTCAGGCGTCGGCTCGAAGGGGATCTCGCCGAGCCGGCTCGTGAGCGTTTGGGTGATTCGGTCGACGGCGTCTCGGTGCTGCTCCAGGTCGTCGCGGGTGACCTGGATCGGCTCGCAGACCCGGACCTCGACCCGGGACCGAAACCCAGCGCCGGGGTCGTGGTAGTTCAGGCGGATCGGCACAATCGGGATCGACTCCTGGTCCATCTTGCGGAGGCATTGCAAGGCGATCCAGGCAGTGCCCGACTGGACCGGCCCGATGTGATCCGGCGGCAGGGCATAGAGTCGGCCTTCCGGAAAGATCACTAATGTCCGGCCGGCATTGAGCAGGTCGCGGCACTGGCGGATCGTCTCGGTGGAGGGCCGCTTGGGGTTGATCGCGAAGGCGCCCAGGCGGTTCATGAAGAACCGTTGCGGACCGAGGAACTCGTCCTGCGTGGTCATCGCCCGGAGGATCCGTCGACCGACCAGGGCCAGGACCAAGATGTCCCAGCGCGTCCGGTGCGTCGGGGCGAGGATGACCGGGCCAGTCTTTGGGATCCGCTCGACGCCGACGACCCGGTATCGGAACCAGATCGCCATCACAAGTTGGTGAAGGGGCCAGAGCAACGCATACCAGAACCAGGAGACATGGGAACGTTGATCTTCAGTCATCGGTCTCGCCTCTCGGGGCTCCTCGGGGCCATCCCCGCTTCGGGAGCGCCTCGTGTGTCAGTTGTGACGGGGCGCGGCCTTGGCCCGGAGGTCTCGGAGCAGGAGCGTCGCGGCGTTGCGGCCGTTGACTCCAATGACGCTCCCTCCGGGATGTGTGCCGGCGCCACAGAGGTAGAATCCCGACATCGGCGTCCGAGCCGACAGGCGACGGTCCCACATAAATTCGGGCAGGCACTCGCCCTGGAAAATGTGTCCCCCAGACAACCCGACTCGCTCGGCGATGTCGGGCGGCCCGAGCACCTCGGCGTCCACAACGACCTCGTCCAGGTCCTCACAGTGGGCCGCAATGCTCCGCAGGGCCAAGTCACCGACCTCCTCGCGTCGCGAGTTCCAAGTTCCTTCGGCGAACCGTTGAGGAACATACTGCGCGAAGACGCTCATGGCGTGGTGGCCTTCGGGGGCCACCGAAGAATCGTACGAGGTCTGGAAGTAGAGTTCGGTCCAGAGCCGGTCCGGGAGCCGACCGTCGCGGGCCGCCTCGAATCCCTCACGCCATTGATCTTCGCTCAGTGGCGTGTTGATTTGGCCATAGTGGTGCGGCATGTCATCGCCGGGCCGGGCTTTGAAGCTAGGCCGCCGACGTAAGGCAACGTTGAGCTTGACGGTGCAGCCGATCCGCGGGATTCCGCGGACCCGAGCGGCCCAGGCCGAATCGACCTGATCGCCGAGCAGACCCAGGGCTGAGCCGGGATCGAGGTTGCCGACGACGGCGCGGGCATCGATCCGACGGCCGTCCTCCAACCGGACACCCGAGCCGGGCTCGATGGCGCCCACCGGCGTGTCGACCATGACGACTGCGCCGGCCTCCAGGGCGGCGTCGGAGATCAGGTACGAGACCATAGCCATCCCCCCTTCGACATAACCCCAAGTGCCGGCCAACCCGCCCAACCGACCCGAGGCGTGGTGAAAGTGGATCGAGGCGGTCCCGGGATCGAACGGGCTGGCGTTGGTTCCGATGATCCCCTGGCCCAACAGGCCGACCCTCAGGTACGGGCTTTCCAGGTAGTGCCCGAGGAACTCGGCCATCGACCATTCGAAGAGGAGCCGTCGTGCCTCGTCGTCGCCTCGAAGTCGGCGCTCGATCTCCTCGCGACGCGGCTCGGGATCGAGCCAGAGGTCGCCCGGCCCGTCGGGGCGGATCGCGTCGCGAAGTCGGCGTTTGACGTCGATCATCGCGTCCCAGCCGTCGAGGTCTTTGGGGGCGATCCGGGCGATTTCGGCCCGGCAACGATCGTCGTCCTCCCAGAGCTGGATCGAGTTGCCGTCCTCGAAGGGGACGAACATGCCGGACGTGGCCGGATGCCAACGGAACCCGCGCGCCGGCAGGCCCAGCTCCTCGATGACGACCGGATGCAAGAGCCCGGCCAGGTACGCGCAAGGGGAGAGGTGGTAGCCCGGCCAGACCTCCTGGATCGTGCAGGCGCCGCCGACCCGAGAGCGGGCCTCCAGGACTAAGACGCTCAAACCGGCCTGTGCTAAGTAGGTGGCACAGGTGAGGCCGTTATGGCCGGCGCCGACGACGACCACGTCCCAGGTCCGACGTCCAAGGTCGGCCGGATCTTCGATGGTCCGAGGTTTCCCGCCGCGTCGGGCCGTCTCGGAGCGTTCGCGAGGGTTGGGCTTCGTGCCAGGATGGGCGCTCGTCAACGTCATGCGTAGATCCCCTGATCGAACCGACCGGACCGGCTCGCTCGCGGCCCCCGCCGAATCGGCGGCCCTCGGTTTGTCCGATCCAGTACGCTCGTGTACAGTGGTAACGTTTGATCGCTGCGCGATCTTTGTTCAGATCGCGGGTCCGTCGACTCTTGAGGGCGTCGCGACCCGCCATTGAGGGAGGACTGACGCCGTGGCGACGATCGAATCGGGCACGGAACTCAAGGTGGTTCGGCTCTCGGACCTCGAGCACAACCAGGAGGCGATCGTCTTCGCCGCCCTGGAGTCGAAGGAGACCGGCACGGACAAGCACGGCCGTCCCTTCGTCAAGTGTAAGTTCCGTGACCGTCGGCGGCAGGTCGTCGCACCGCTTTGGTCATCCAACGCGTTGCGCGAGTCGGCCGAGTCGTGGCCCGTCGGGTGCGGCTACCGACTCCGTGTGCGGGGCGAATGGAACGTCCGCTTCGGCATGCAGATGGAGTTGATCGACGTCCGCGAGGCGATCGACGATGACGCGATCGACGGCTACGATTTCGCCGACCTCTTTGAAAGTTCCCCTTACGATCTTGAGTTTCTCTGGCGGACCCTTCAAGAGCGGATCGCTGAGCACATCGACGAGCCGCCCCTACGCCAACTGATCGAGCGGATCCTGGAGTCGAACCGCGAGTTGTTCCTGAAAATGCCGGCGGCGCAGGATTATCACCACAGCTACACCGGCGGTCTGATCGAGCACGTCTGCAGCATGGTCAAGGTCAGCGCATCGCTGGCCGACCACTATGGTACTTACTATGGCCGGCTCGACCCGCCGCTGAATAAGGGGGTCATCGTCGCCGCGGCGATCCTTCACGACATCGGCAAACTCCGCGAGCTGGCCTACGACCCGGTCGGCGCCCGCTATACCGTCGAAGGGCAATTGGTCGGGCACGTGCTCATTGGTCGCGATCTGGTGCGCGATACGGCGCGTGAGATCCCCGACCTTGACCCGGAGACGCAACTCCTTCTGGAGCATGCCATCCTGGCCCACCACGGGAGTCTCGAGTTCGGCGCGCCCAAGCTTCCCCAGACCATCGAGGCGATGATCGTCCACTTCGTCGACGACCTCGACTCGAAGGTCAACATGATGGCCATGGCTCGACAGCGGTCTTCCCACGGTGAGGAAGAGCCGTTCACCGACTATGTCAAAGGTCTGGGACGACGGGTCTATCGGGGCATGCCGCGCGGACATGACCCGAGCGATCTCTGATTTTCAACAGCAGCCGCCCTTGAGATCTCAGACGGCCGCGCCAGCGCCGGCTTCGTCAAGGGCTTGGGCGTAGCGTTCCCGACCCTGGAGCCCGGTGATCCGGTCGACCTCTCGACCGTCGCGGAAGACCAGGACGGTAGGGATCGCCGAGACCTGATATTTAGCCGGCGTCTCGGGGTTGTCATCAACGTCAAGTTTGGCCACGGTGGCCCGACCTTGATACGCCTCGGACAGCTCTTCGATGGTCGGGGTCAGGGCGCGACAGGGTGGGCACCAAGTCGCCCAGAAATCGACCAGCACGGGTTGCTCACCCCCTTGGACGACGGCCTCGAACGATGCGTCGGTCAAGACTTGCAGATGGCTCTGGTTCATGGATCGATCCTCCCAAAGTCTGGGTCTCGGCATTGGAACCGGACCGGCGAGGGGCCGTGACGAACACCGCCACGGTCACGACGACCATCGCACCCTCACGTCTGCCATCTGAGACGGGTCGATCGGGCTGTTCTTACCTCAAAGGGCCTTCGGAATCGGTGGTTGCCGTCGCAAAGGCGTGTGAGCCGGCGCGTGGACCGATTGTTGTTGCGCATGGAGAGCTCGAGGAACCATCGATCCACCGACTCGATCTTGGTTAACATCGTTCTGACTTCGTAGAGATTGAAAAACATCATAACTTAAGCGATCCAGATGTCTCGCCAAAGAGCCGCGGAACCGTCGGTTTTCTTTGGCATCGCGTCTGTCACGAGCTTCACCGTGTCGCGTTATTGTCGACGTTCGCGACCTTGATCGCCTCGATGCGTACGAGATCCCTGGGGCGTCATGGTCACCCGGAATCCCGATCACGATGGCGTTCCTTGCGTCGTTGCCCGCCTGATCGCTGACAAACGTGGACGTCTCCGAGGAGCCCGAACATGCGTGGATCCGTCGAGGATCTGGCACGCCGTCTCGGACTGATGATCCGGCCGGCCGTTGAGGGTGACCTCTCGAAGGTCGAGGCCCTCGCTCGGAGCAGCTTTCCAATCCCCACTTGGCTGTTCGACTACCCGGAAAACCGCGTCCACTACCATCCCACCTGGGATCCCGAGCGACCCGCCGGTCGTGTCCGGATCCTCGTGGCCGAGAACCGTCGAGGTGGCTTGGCCGCGTACGCCTACGACCAGATCCGCCACGACGGCGACGTCTACCTTCGCGAGCTGGCCGCCGTCCCACCCGACCCGCGCGATCGGGTCGTTGGGGCCGGGACCCTCCTACTGCACAGCGTCCTGGACCGCGCATTGCGGGCCGGATGTCGGGGGCTCGCCACTCTGTCGGTCATCGGCCCGCACCGCGATGCCGATGCGTCCCAGATGGTCGGCTGGCGCGATCCGGTGACCTACTACCGACAGTTCGGTTATCGCATCGGCAATCCCCAGAACGGTTACACCGATGCTGAGCCTGACGCTCATCCAGGAGTAACCTGGATGACGGTGCGCCCAATTACCGCCCACCGCCGGACGCGCACCCACCTGATTGCGCATCGGCGTTGACGTCCCGCGTCCGTACCCGTTTCGGTCCGGACCGGCATGGTCGCCAAGACTTGACCCCACGGAGTCGATCCTATGCAAGTCAACTTTAACCCGAAAACGATGATGCCCGGAGCAAGACATCCCGGGCTTGGCGGCATCAATGTGACCAAGGCCTCTGAGCCGCCCGAGCGGATCGATCGGAAAACCACACCGACGTTGAAGAAGGCCTGTTTCGACGAGCGTTCGATGGCCGCCTGGAAAAAAAGCAAGAAATACATCGACCATACGTTCATTGGAATTACGCACTTGAGCAGCAGTAGATTTTTCCTGTATCCAGCGTTTTCTCAAGGGGAGGATGGCCTGTATTACTCGCTGGCCCCGAAGCATGGCTACACCGGCGAAACACTCAGGAAGATCTACGGGGATCATCTCGTCTTGATCCACTTCGGCGAAGGGGGCGATGGGATCGCGCATCAGACAGCCTGTGCGCGGGCCGGTGTCCGAGAGCACGACGTGATCGGCTGGGCGATCGTCGGCTCCAGGCATAAGAAGACGAATTCACGTGAGATCCGGTTCGCTTCGGGTCGAAACCTCGACCGTTTTACTAACCGGACTGGGGACAACAAGCACAATACCGAGGGGCGGGACCTCCCTCGAGCGTGGGCCGTCTGGGTCACTGAGGTTCTTCGCAAGTACCTTGGGTTAGAAGTGCACATGGGTGGGGCCCCCGCAATCTATCACAAAAAGGGGAAACACAAGAAAATTGTGTTCGATCGAAGGACAAAAGAAGAGTATACATCCAAGGTTCTCTACTATAAATTTTAGGAGCACTTTCTGGTGTTTTGATCACTCGCTCGACTGCCTCCCTGACCGGGCTTTGTTCTTGAGCGATCAGCGGGCACAGGCCGTCTGTTCAGATGTCGGATCCGCGGAGGCATTTGATCAGGGACGGCGGGTCTGGCCTTCGGCCTCGATGGCTCGCTGTTCGATGCGCCGGCGAGCTCAGCGTGGGCATTGCCGATTTTGGCACATCCGGACCCGATCGTCTTGGATGGAACCGCGGATCTATCGTCGGGGCCAGCGGTCTCTGCCACGGCGGTTGGTAGCCGTCTCGGCTCAGTGCCATGACGGGTCGGGACAGTTCATGTCAGGTTGGTGACTTGGGCGGTTGTTCGGCCTGGGTGGCGTGGCGATCCGTTCGGATCGGTTGCGCGACTCAACGGTTCTGGTATCCGTCGGAGGGGGCCACTATAATCGGCCTGATCTCGACGATGCGGGAGCGTCGGCTGAGCGTTGCCGCGACCTGAGAATGGCCGTGGCGGCACTCGAGGTCGTCTCGAGCGGTTGGGTCCGCGATCCGGCAAAAGCGAGTGGCCGTCGCATAGGCATCGTTCCGGTCGGGCCGATCGATTCGACCCCTTGGACACGTCGATGACCGCGAACGGCTGCCTGGTCCCGGTGGATCGATCCGTCACCCCGATGCGGTCAAACGTCCCGCGACAGCTTCGTCGTGCCGAAGCGGACCCTCTCCCTTCCCTTTCGGTCGTCGTTCCGCTTCAATTTCAAAATGTCCTCCGGTCTAGTCCACGTCGGAGCCATTGCACTGCAAAGGCTCACTACGGACTGCACCGGATTCCACCCTTCGGCACGGGTCCGGTCCACGCCCCAAATCTAAGCGTCGATCGGATCGCCCCTCGATCTGCTTTCGGAGTGATCAGCACCATGCAGGCCTCGACCCGACAAGCGGCGATCGCCGCGATTACCCAGGGCGCCAAGGCCACGCCGCGCGTCGTTTCGCGGGACCGTTCGGCGCGTGAACTGTTCGGCACCAACGTCTTCACCGAGCGCGAAATGCGCGATCGGCTGCCCGAGTCCGTCTTCGACGCCTTGACCGCCACGATCCGCCAAGGAACTCCGCTCGATCCCTCCATCGCCGACGTCGTGGCCAACGCCATGAAGGAGTGGGCCATGGACAAAGGGGCCACCCACTACACCCACTGGTTCCACCCCCTCACCGGCCTGCCCGCCGAGAAGCACGACTCGTTCCTGCTGCCGACGCCCGAAGGCAACGCGATCACCGAGTTCGACGGGCGGATGCTCAGCCAGGGCGAGCCGGACGCCTCCAGCTTCCCCTCCGGCGGCCTGCGGGCAACCTTCGAGGCGCGCGGCTATACCGCTTGGGACCCGACCAGCCCCGCCTTCATCGTCGAGAACCCCAACGGCACGACCCTCTGCATCCCGACGATCTTCTGCTCCTGGACCGGCGAGGCGCTGGACAAGAAGACCCCCCTGCTCCGATCGGTGCAGGCCCTGAGCAAGCACGCGGTCCGGATCCTCAAGGTCTTCGGCAGCAAGGCCAAGCGGGTCATCGCCACGGCTGGACCGGAGCAAGAGTATTTCTTGATCGATAAAAATTTCTATTACAGCCGCTCCGACATGGTCAACGCCGGCCGGACCCTCTTCGGCGCCAAGCCGCCCAAGGGTCAGGAGATGGAGGACCACTACTTCGGCTCGATCCCCGAGCGGATCTTGGCTTGCATGCTCGAGAGCGAGATGGAGCTCTACAAGCTGGGCGTGCCGGTCAAGACCCGGCATAACGAGGTCGCGCCGTCGCAGTACGAGATCGCCACCTACTTCAGCAACGCCAACGTCGCCACCGACCACAATATGCTGGTCATGGAGACGATGAAGCGGGTCGCTGACCGGTATGGGCTGCAACTCCTGTTGCACGAGAAGCCCTTCGAAGGGGTCAACGGGTCGGGCAAGCACCTGAACTGGTCGATGGCCGATGACGAAGGCAACAACTTGCTCAAGCCGGGCGACTCGCCGCACGAAAACGCGCAGTTCCTGACGTTCCTCTGCGCGGTCCTCCAGGCCGTGTCGCGACACGGCGACCTGCTCCGGCTCTCGGTGGCCACGCCGGGTAATGACCACCGGCTGGGCGCCAACGAGGCCCCACCGGCGATCATCTCGGTCTTCCTCGGCGCGATGCTCGAGGACATCGTCGATCAACTGGAGAAGGGCGCTCCGACGAGCACCAAGTCGGGCGGTACCTTGGAGATCGGCGTCTCCACCCTGCCGACCCTGCCCCGTGATCCCGGTGACCGGAACCGGACCAGCCCCTTCGCCTTCACCGGCAACAAGTTCGAGTTCCGCGCCCTGGGATCCAGTCAGTCGATCGCTTATCCGCTGGTGGTCCTCAACACGATCGTCGCTGAATCGCTCGACGAGATCGCCACCGCGTTGGAGGCCGCCCAGGCCAAAGGAGGCGACTTCAACAAATCCGTCCAAGACCTGCTCGGCCGGATCGTCTCCCAGAGCAAGAAGGTCATCTTCAGCGGCGACAACTACACCCAGGACTGGCATGACGAGGCGGCCAAGCGCGGCTTGCCCAACAAGCCGAGCACCGTGGAGAGCCTGGCCGACATGGTCAGTCCCAAGGCCGTCGCCCTGTTCAGCAAGTATGGCGTGCTCAACGAGCGCGAACTCCACTCGCGTTACGAGATCCTCCTGGAGAACTACGCCAAGACGATCAACGTGGAGGCCGAACTGACCGGTCGGCTGGCCCGTCGCGCCATCCTGCCGGCGGCCCTGCGCTATCAGGAGCAGGTGGCCGACTCGGTGGCCGCGTTAAAGGCCGTCGGCGCCAACGTGCCCGACTCGCAAATGACCTTGCTGAATGAGATCACCCAGGGCATCGATGCCCTCAAGACCTCCAACGATGCCCTCTTCCAACTCGTCGAGGCGGCCGACGACAGCGATACCGTGGCCAACGCCAAGTACTATCGCGAGAAGGTCATCCCGGCCATGGACGCCGTGCGTGATGCCGGTGACCGCCTCGAATGCCTGATCGCCGACGACCTCTGGCCGTTGCCGACCTATCAAGAAATGCTCTTTATTAAGTGATTCACGGAAATTTGGACCCGACTTGCTCGAAATGGGTCGGATCCACGAGCCTGACCGATCGGCCACGGCCCGCACCATCGAGGGCCGTGGCCGATCCTGGGAGAAACCCTCTTGTGGATCGCCCACGGGACTCGATAATGGAGTCATGCTGGTGATCCGATCCCCGATCGATCGGCACGGCGCCGTGGCCAAGTGGTAAGGCAGCGGATTGCAAATCCGCGATCGCCGGTTCGAATCCGGCCGGCGCCTCTCGACCAGCCCATCGATCCCCCCGATGGGCGTCCGGTCCTCGACGGACGATTGATATCGGATCCTCGATCCCCCTCGAGATCCGATCCCCATGGAAGCGCATCGGTGCGACGTCGTGGTCGCAGCGATGACGATCCTCGACCGAGGGTAGAATGCGTACCTTTCTCAAAGCAGAGAGCAGTTCCGTGCGGTTCGTGACGATCAAGTCGTCCGACCACCGCCTCGTCATCACCCGAGGAACCGGTCAGTCAGTCTCCGATCGCAAAGTCACCACCTTGGCGAGCGCCGAGGCCGTCGCCCGCGCCTGTGAGACCTTGACCAGCGAACTCGTGCGACGCGGCTACGTCGAGCGAATCGCCGCCCACGCCCCACGCGACGCAGCGAGGCCACGCCCGGTCCCGACCTCCACCGCTCTCGCCGAGACAGAGGCGGACGTGGACAGCTATGGGTTGCTCGAGGGCCTCAAAGATTCCTCGACTGCCGAGACCGAAGAGGTCTTCGTTCACGCCCCCTTGCCCCGAATGGCTCACCCTCGCCCTGGACCGGTCGTGACCGCAACGCCGACGGAGAGCGCCGACGACGAACGGGACGATGAAGACTGGCCAACACGCAGGCGTCGTCGAGGCCGTCGGAAGTCGAAGACCAAGGCGAAGACCGACTGGATCTTTATCGGGGGGATGTCCGGGCTGGGCCTCGGGGTGCTGGTCATGGCGGCTGTGATCCTCGCCCAAATCCTCAGCCCCCCCACGATCGTCGGCACCTGGCGCGGCGGAAACCTGAAAACGCATATGGGGGCTTACTTCGAGTTCCAGCATCTCCGGATGACCCTCAACGAGCACGGTCAAGCGATGCTTGACCATTCGGCGACCTATCGAACGCTTGGGACGTATGTTTATGATGCCGAGTCAGGTTTGCTCGAGTTGACCCTCGTCGGTGAGGACGGGGCCGACATGGATACGACGTATCAGGTCGAGTTGGGCAAGCAGGAGCTGATCCTCCGCAATCCAAACAACAAAGAGATTCTCTTCGAGATGATGCGGGAGCGTCGGACGTTGCTGGTGCCGATGAAGCCCCCGCCCACCGAAGTTGCGGCGCCGAAGGAGGCCGAGGAGCCGACGACCATCGACTGGGCGACCATGCCGCCTCCGAACCGGGCACCGGTCACATTCGAGGCCAAGGACCACTCGTTCCGCTGTCGGTATCCCGAAGGCTACGAGTCGAAGGGTGGGGCGCGTCCGGACAACACCTTCGCCTGGGCTGAGTTCGAGCGCGACCGTTGGACGGTCCGGGTCGAGGCGGGCGTCTTCGGCTCCTTGATGATCGGCCCGGATATCCCCAGCGCCGAGGAGGTTGGCGAATCCCGACTGGCCAAAGCACACCGTCAGGCCCGACTGAAGGTGGGTGAAGAACTCGGCGAGTTCTTCGACGAGTCAACCATGGAGGTCACCATCCTCGGTCTCGGGACCGGGCGGATCTCAGAGCTGACGATACCCAAACAGGCTATGTTTGGCACAAAGCAGCGCGGGATCCGGGCCACATTCCTGACCCTGGACCGCCGGATCATCCTCGTCGGGACGTGCCCCGAAGAGGATTGGCCGGCGGCCAGCGCCGATTTCGTCGCGATCCTGCATAGCTTGGCTCGCTGAAACGGGCTCGATCCCGCGTGTTGCCTGTCTTTTCAGGCGTTTGGTATGAATTTCCCGCTAATCTAGGGGCCGCGCCACGATCGGGTCGTGGCCCCGTCTCCGATCCCGTAATGGCTCAGGGTCGATCTGTAAGCCCGAGGCGGGGAGTGGCCAAAGTGGCTCGAACTTCGGCCTCGACGAGGGGGCATCGGAGCCGTATCTGGTCCGTGAGGATCCGGACAAAATAAGACGGATCCTCTTCTTCAACGCGTGCTAGTCGCTATAATACCGTCAATTCGGCGGAACGATGACCAAACGCACCTCTCCCATTCCGAGTCGCTTCAGGGTCAATCCACCATGAAGTTCATCCCCGAAGATTGTCCGAAGTGCGGTTACGAGCATCGATTACGTATTGATCGTCTACACATGCAGTTGTCTTGTAAGCAGTGCGGCACGGATTTCTTCGTGGACACAACTGGCCAATGCCGCCTCGGCAAGCGTCCCAAGGACATGCCAATCGAGGTGCGTTACGCGCCGGTGGAGATGGCCAAGACGCCCGATATCTTCGGGTGGATCGGCAAGCTGCCGATGGTCGGGCGTTTGATCGTCTTGGCGGTCGTGCTCGTGGGGGTTGGTATGGGGATTCGCGGCGCGTTGGGTTCGGCCACCGAAGTCCCGGAAAGCTTGACTGGGCGGGTCAGCTTCGCCGCCGAGGCCTTTGCCGCAGGCGAGGCGCGGTTGCTCCGGATGGTGGCGACTCCCGATTCACGTAATCACGCCGATCTCTGGATCGACCGAGCGCGGCCCAAGGCTTGGGCCGAATGGGAGCCCGAGCAGAAACCGACGGTTACCGTCGAGATGGTCTTCCAGAATGCCGCCGAGGGGATTGCCCAGTTCAACGCCGTGATCACCCCGCCGGGCGTTGAACCGATCGGCACCAACGGCCAACCGGTCGGCTACGAGATCCCGCTGCTCTGGAACCTCGACAGCGGGCAATGGTATCTCGATACTCGACGTTCGGACACTTCTTCAAACGCCGCCACATTCTGAGCCGTTTGGATCGACTTGAGACGCGGACGACGATCGGCTGTTGACCCGATTCGAAACCGATTTCGTGTCTCCCGAAGGCGGCTCTTGCGATCGCTTCGAGGATCGTGAGATAACAACCCCTTTCCAAGACGGGGCGTTCGTCCCGTGTAAGCCAGGAAAGGGGATTTCCGTTGCAACGTACGATACCTGTCCGGGCGACCCGTTCGTCCGATGTCGGCCCAATCCGCATCGTACTTGTGGGTCTCGGCCCGATCGGTCGCGCGGTGGCCGACCAGTGCCTCCGTTTGAGCGAGCCGGTCCATCAGGTCGTTGGGGCGATCGATATCAAGCCTGAATATCAGGGCAAGACGCTTGGGGACGTCTGGGGCGATCCGGGTCGTCGGGACGCCTCGGTTCCGATCGTCGCCTCGGCACCCGAGTTGAGCGTCGAAGCCGATGTGGCGATCGTGACCACGACCAGCCGCTTGGAGAGCCTGGAGCCGCAGCTCGAGCCGCTCTTCGCCCGTCGTCTCCATGTCGTCAGCTCATCCGAGGAGCTGTTCTATCCTTGGTTGACTGATGCGTCGCGGGCCGAACGGATCGACGCAATGGCAAGGAACTACGGGGTCCGGGTCAGCGGGACCGGGATCAATCCGGGGTTCTTGATGGACGTCTTGCCGGCCGTGATGACGATGGCGACCAACCCGCCATACGCAATGATCCGTTGCGAGCGTTACGTCGATCTGGCCCAGCGTCGGCTCCCGCTCCAAGCCAAGGCGGGTCTGGGCAAGTCGGCCGAGGAGTTTCGGGACCTGGCCGACCGGTTCCGGATCGGCCACGTCGGGCTGGTCGAGTCGGTCGCCTATCTGGCCGGTCAGGTCGATGCCGAGATCGACCGGATCGTCGAGAGTCTCGAACCGGTCCCCGCCCCCGAGGCGCTGAGCTGGCAGGGCCAGTCCTATCCGGTCGGCACGGTGATCGGGTTCGAGCACCAGGCCTGGGGCCTGGCTCCCGGGCAGTCGGAGTCCGATCTCGATCAAGCTCCGTTACAGCTTTACTTGATCATGCGGTATCCCCATCCCGAACCGCGCGATCGCGTATTTATCGAGGGGGATCCGCAGATCGACCTGACGATCCGCCCGTGCGTCTTGGGCGATTCAGCCACGGCGGCCGTCCTGCTCCATCTGGCCGGCCAGACCGCACGCGCTGAGGGGCAAGGGGTCCGGCTCCCGCATCAAGTGGGCCTCGGTCATCACGGACCCACCCGACGGATCAGCCCGGTCTGAGCGGAGACCGGGCGATCGTCGAAACCGTTCACCTGTGCGGGCGGGTTTGATCAAATCTAGATAAGGCAGAAATGATCAGTCGATAGGACGTTGGCTAACGAATCGTCCCGGTCGTCGAGGGCCTTCGGGGAAGAACTCGAAGCCTCGACCACCCATGATCCGGAAGAACTGGCCGCCCGGTGGGAGTCCGGTCAGGTCGGGCCGGGCCAGGAAGACCACGTCGCTGCCGCCGCTGGGCTGGATCAGGGCGTGCCGGGGCTGCGTGATGATCCGATCGTCGAACGCGCTGCCGCGCACGATGTTGCGGCCGAAGAAGGCCTGGATCAATGCGGGGCCGCCACCCGCCTGAAGCACGTTCTGGCCGGACTGACCGCCGTTGAGCGTGACCGGGTTGGGCAATGTCGGCGAGACCGTCACCGTATCCGAGGCCTTCGAGCCGTAGACGACGATCCGGAAGGTCTCCTCGATGGCCGGCTGGACGGTGTCGAGTTCGCCGTTGACCAGGACGAGGATCTGACCGTCGGAGTCGATCACCTCGATGGTGTTGGTGGCGCCCCGACCACGCTGCGGCGGCGGCGTGATGAGCAGCACATTGGTCTCGAACCGGACCGAGCCGGTGTCGGTCGGGACCGCCGCGAGGGCCGTCTGGGTGACCATCTCGCCGGTCTCTTGATCGACGGCGGTGACCGTCACGGTCGTCGAGTCGCCCGGTTGGGCCTCGGTCGTGTCGAAGAGCAGGACGCCCGAGGCGGTGGCCTCGACCGAATCGGCGCCGAGGATCTCGATCGGGCTGGTCGGCGTCTCATCGTCGGGTGGGCCGACGGTGACCTGGGTCATCAGCTCAATCAGGTCGGAGCCACCGATGATCTGACCGAAGATCGTATGGACATCGTTGAGCGCGGTGGGGGTCGATGTGGTGACGAAGAACTGCGAATCATTCGTGTCTGGACCCGCATTGGCCATGGCGATGCGGCCGGGTTCGTTGAACCGGACGAAGTCGACGAACTCATCCTGGAACGGGAAGGCGTCGGGCGCCAACGCATTGGGGTCGACCAGGCGGTCACGGAAGGCGTCCGTATTCAGGTCGCCCGTCCCATCCAGGTTGAGCGAGCCGCCCTGCACGATGAAACCGTCGGCATCGGGGAAGCCGTCGGCGACCCGGTGGATGTTGTTGTTGGTGTAGAAGCCGTCTTGGTCGGTCAGCTCGATGTTGATGAGCGTCTCGAGCCGGTCGACGACCAAGGGGGTCAGGTTCTCCCAGGTCTGGAAGGCGATTCGGCCTTCGAAGGAGACGTCGTCGGGTTCGTCGGGGTCGGCCTCATGGCGGACGTCGAAGCGGAAGACGGGCCCTTCAGCGGCCAGAGCGCGGATCGAATCGGTCTCCGGTGAGGAAGCCGAATATTCGCGCGGCGCGTTGTCGGTGCCGCGGACGACCAGGACCGTCCCCTCGTCGGGCGTCAGCGAGATGACCGGCGGGAGGATGAAGTCGGCCGACATCAGTTGGCGGTTCTCCAAGGCGTCCAGGCGCGGCTGTCGACGCAAGGCGGCGCGTCGACGGGCCGGGCGGCCTAGATCGAGGCCTCGGGAGCGTTGGGGACCGGGAACCGATTGGGCATCAAGAGCATCCTGCAGCATGACCGAAGCCTCCGTGATCGACTCGAGCATCCTTTGGAGACGCGCGACGGGATCGCGAGCGCTCCCTGGAAGGGAGTTATCGGCACGATCGGTCCAAAGCCCAAGTTCAACTCCTCCGAGACCCAGACAGAGATGACGAGAAGACCGAGAAAGCCATCGGTGATCCGGCCGATGTCCACGTCGACCCGAGTTTCTTGATCGACCCTGCGCATGAGAAACGGGTCGCAGCGATCCCATCGGAGGATCGCCGCGACCCGTCAACGGCTGACATCGAATCATGGTGTCGCAACGTTCGAGAAAACGTCGCGACACCGGGAGTCATCGCATCGAGCGGTCGCTCAGGGATTGACTTCACGGAGTTCGAAGGAGGTCTGGACCAGGCCGTCCTCTTCCATGACCCAGTAGCCGTAGTTGGGCTGGATGTACTTGGCGAAGGTCTCGAAGTCGGGGATGGTATCGACGTCGATGAACTCGCTGAGGTCGGGCAGATCCTGAGGCGCTCCGGCAACGGCCCCGGCCTGGATCAATTGTTCCAGCCCACCGCCGAGGAACAGGTCGTAGAGGACGCGGAGCTGAGGCTCGGGCCGGCTGAAGGAGACGAAAGAGGCCTGACGCGGGGCGAACTCGGCCAGGGCGCGGAACTCGTCGGAGTCGACCAGGCTCGAACCGCCGCGGCGGAGGACCTTCTCCAAGAGCGACGCCTCGGTGGAGACGAAGAGGGTCTCGCGGGCGATGGCGAAGCTGATCGACTCGGGCAGTTGCATCTCACCGGCCGGGCCGGCGGGGACCTCGGGCAGGTCCACATCGTAGATCGTGACGCCTTGGAACTGACGCGAGTCGGGCTGACTCTGGGTCAGCGCGAAGACCTTGTTGAGCGTCCCTTCGAAGGCCTCAGCATCTTCCAGGGTGATGGCGAAGAGGTTCTGCGGGCTGGCCAGGTCCTCGACGTCGTCGATCTGGCTGATCACGGTGACCCGGTCGCCGAGCGGATCGAAGATGTCCCCTTGGAAGCTGAGCTGCTGACCGCCGTTGGGCACGACCAATTGCTGCTCGAGGATCTGCAGGAGGCCCGGCTGGAAGGTGTTCACCAGCGATTCCAGAGCAGTGTAGAACTGGTCGAGATCCCAACTTAGCGTCGAGTAGTTGTCGACGTCGGCGGGGACCCAAGGCTCCGGCTGAAGCGAGGTGACCGGCATCTGGAAGAGCGAGAGGACGCCGGTCGGGTTGCCGCCGACGGGCGTGTAGAGGTAGTTCCGCGCGAGGACCGAGTAGTCCGTCTCACTGAGCGAAACGGTGCTGCCGAAGGCCTCGACCTTGTCGAGCCCGAAGAGCTGAATGAAAGCGCGGATCTGCTGCGGATCGGCGTTGCCCTGATCGCCGACGATGTTCAGGACCGTGTCGACGATGTTGGAGACGTCCAGAAAGATCTGGACCTCGGCGGTGTTGCCGAGCCG
Organism: uncultured Planctomycetia bacterium; assembly: GCA_964609385.1. Classification (GTDB taxonomy): domain Bacteria; phylum Planctomycetota; class Planctomycetia; order Isosphaerales; family Isosphaeraceae; genus CAZSSM01. The sequence continues at coordinate 5,275 of CAZSSM010000093.1, read as the reverse complement.
CTCAAAGACCTGCTGGTACCGTTGGTTGCTGGCCAGCGAGATGGTCTGTCCCTCGGTGACGCCTTCCAGGAAGTTGAGGTAACCGCCGCGACCCAGTCCGATGTAGTAGGTGCTCTCCTGAACCGTCCAGAAGAACTGAATCTCTTCACCGTCGGGTGGGGTGATCACCGTCAGGGTCAGGTTGTTAAACTGTTCCTTCTCGACGGTGCCACGCTCCTGCTCAGCTAAATCGGTCAGTTTGGTCATTACGTCGAGCATGGTCGCGTTATTTTGACCGGCGTCGGCGGCGATGATCACGCTGACGGGCAGATCACCCTCATCGTTGGGCACGACGGCCAGAGCGATCTCGCCCTGCGGGAGGTCGAGCAGCCCCTCGAGGTCGACCCCGATGGCTTCTTGAAGTTGGGCGTTGACCGGCTCAAGCTTCTCGGCCAGTTCGCTCTTCAGGGCGTCCATCTCTTCGTCGGCCAGCAGGCGGCCGAAACCGGTCTCAGCGAAGCCTTCGCGGAACTGATTGATGCTCGGCGTCTTGGCCAGCAACAGGGTCGTGGCCGGCAGGGCCTCTTCGATCTCGACCGCCGAAGCCGTCGGCGCACCGGAGAGGGTCAGCAGGATCAGGGGGAGGACCATCAGACGGGTCCAAAGCGACGAAGTCGCAAATCTCACGGGTTCACTCCTGATTCGGAGACAAGTGTGTCGAGGCGGAACGAGCCCGACAGGTCCACCGACCCTCCCTTAGAGCGATCGGTCCGGGCATGTCGGACGGTTGCAAAGGGGACCTGAGCCATCGCGTACCGAGGGGCGGGACCACGGTTGCCTCGAGTGAGCAACCGGCGCGCCGACCATCCGTGTCACGACGCGGGTGCATCAAGCCAAGATGGACGTGTTAGGGCTGGGATGGGGTGGATCGGGAGGCCCACGGTGGGCTCCCCGATTTGCGGCGGCGCGGCGGATCGGAATAGCGATACCCGGTGTTTGGGTTGTCCGAGTCGAAGGCGAACGCATCGCGGTTCCGAAGGAAGTCGAGCACGTAGGTGATGGGGATCGCGAAGCCGAGATTGTCGCCGGTCGTGATCTTCATGTTGGTCACGCCGACCACATGGCCCCGAAGATCGAACAGCGGGCCGCCCGAGTTGCCGGGGTTGATCGCCGCGTCGGTCTGCACGTAGACCTTCCCCTCGAAGTTGCGGTTGGGCGTGCTGACGATCCCCTGCGAGACGCTCCGCTCCAAACCGAGTGGGGTCCCCACTGCGAAGACGCCGTCACCGGCCTGCAACGCATTGTGGCTACTCAGGCGGACCGGTCGAAGTTTCATGTCCTCCGGTAGGGGGAGCCGGAGCAGGGCCAAGTCGGTGAACGGGTTGATCGCCATGATCTCGACGTCTTCGATCCGTCGACGGATCAGACCGGTCGGGGTGGCCCGGTAGATGATCGCCGAGATCCGGGTCTCCGACCCGATGACATGCTCGTTGGTGATCGCGTAGCCCTGGTCGTTGATCACGAAGCCGGAGCCTTGGCCCGATGGGGTCTCGACCGAGATGACGGCTTCGCCGAAGCGGTCAACCAACTCCTTGATCGAGGCGTCGTTGACGCCGGCAGCCTCGGGATCGGCCAGCGTCGCGAACTGATCACCGATCGGTCGGACGGCCATGGCCGTCGAGGCGACCGCGCGTGTTGCGGTTCCGGCCGATGCGCCGGGCGTCCGCCGATCCACGATCTGATCGTTGGGGATCCGGAGCAGGTCGTAGCCCAGATCGAGGTAGGTCGCCTCCGGCTTGGTGATCAGGATTTGGCCCCGGACGACGGCGCCCCCGACCAGTTCCAGCTCGATCTCCGCGACCTCTTCCTCGTCGGACAGGCCGAGCGGGCAGGCCATCAACGGGGTCAGGCCGGCTCCGAGGATCCAACCGAGGAGCGAAAGGGTGGCAAAAGCTCGTGAAGGAGGCGAAATCATCACGACGAATCATCCTTAGGCCGATTCGGGCGGGTCGATGGACCGATGAGCTTACGACCAATGGATTTGTAGTCTAGGGTCGACCCGAATTGGTGATCAAGGTCCGTTGTCGGGGGTCGGATCGCGATGGGCCAGCCGCCAGCCCGGCTCGGTCACGGGATCATCGCCGGCGCCTCGCGGTTTGACCAAGTCGCCGTAGAGTTCTGGGCGCCGGGCGCGGAGGTAGCGTCGACCGGAGGCGGCTTGATAGGCCTGTCCGGTCAAGGAGGCGACGACCAGGTCCTCGTCGAGTTGGGTGCATTCGGCCATGACCTCGCCGTTGGGGTCGAGGATCATCGAGAGGCCCGGCTTGATGGTCCCCCCATCAAGGCCGATCGGGTTGGTGAAGATGACGAAGACGCCGTTCTCCCAGGCGCGGGCGGGGAGCCAGCGCATCAGCCACTCCCGCCCTTTGGGCCCTTGGAACTCTCGACGGAGCCGGGCCGGATCGGTCCGTCGCGCCTCCCAGAGCGCCGGGTCGACCTCGCCACGACCGGGCATCGGTGAGGGGGTGCAGCCGGTCACGTGCGGCATGACGACGACCTGAGCGCCCCGCAACGCGTTGGCTCGGACGTTCTCAGGCAGGTTGTTGTCGTAGCAGATCGAGAGGCCGAACCGGATCCCCAGCAGGTCGACGACGACGTGGCCGTCGCCGGGTTCTAGGGCTGGGTGGATGAACGGATGCAGCTTCGAATACTGGGCGCGAAGCCCGTCGGGGCCGACCACGACGTAGGAATTGCGTACGGTCCCTCGGGGGGTCCGTTCCAGGAGCCCGGCCATGAGGATCAAGTCGTAATCGATGGCGATCGCCCAGAGTTCCCGGATCGAGGGGCCGTCGGGAACCGGTTCGGCCAAGTCGAGCAGTTGGTCCTCGTTGAGGTGCTGCAGGAACGTATAGCCGGTGATGCAGCACTCGTGGAAGCAGACGATCCGGGCCTCGCGTCGACGCGCCTCGGCGGCCAGTCGGGCGATCGTCTCGAGGTTGGCCGCTTTCTGGCCGTCCTGATGTGCGAACTGCGCGGCGGCCACGACGAGCGGATCCATGGGCGGCCTCGTCCGGGCTGGGCTCGAGGGATGATCGATCGCGATCGAGCGGAGACCGCCCGATCGATCGGTTAGTCAGGAGGGGACGCTGATCTGGCTGGGGGTGGCCGGATAGTTCGGCTCGTTGGGCTCCAGGGCCGAGAAGACGTCGGAGATCTCTTTGAGGCGGGCTGAAAGGTATTCGTGGATCTCGTGGCTGGTCTTGAGCTGGGCCACTTGGTGAGCATACCGCTCGGCCTGCGCGGTGGTGACCGACTTGAGCAGCGTCTTGACCGTTGGGATGAAGGCCGGGCTCATACTGAATTGACGGAGCCCCATACCGAAGAGAACCAGGACCGAGCTGGCCTGACCCGCCATCTCGCCACAGAGGGTCACCGGCGTGCCGGTTTGATTGCAGGCATCGATGACCAGCTTCAATGCGGTGAAGATCGAGGGGTTCAGCGGCTCGCAGAGGTGAGAGACGCGTGGGTTGTCGCGGTCGGCGGCCATCAGGTACTGGATCAGGTCGTTCGAGCCGATCGAGACGAAGTCGGTCTCGTGCAAGAAGTTATGGATCTGGAGCGCCGCGGCGGGAACCTCGATCATGATGCCTGTCTTGATGTCCTCGCCGAAGGGGATTCCTTCTTCCTTGAGGGCCTGCCGGCAGGCCGCGACCCGTTGGTTGACCTGCCGAAGCTCCTCCAGGGTCGTGATCATCGGAAAGAGCATCGAGACGCGACCATGGCGACCGGCGCGGAGGATGGCCCGGATCTGCTTATCGAAGAGGCGCGGGTGTTCGAGCGAGAGCCGGATCGAACGCCAGCCCATGAACGGGTTGGCCTCGTCGCGGCGACCCAGGTAGGGCAAGGTCTTGTCCCCGCCCAGATCGAGCGTCCGGATCGTGATGGTCTGTTGCGGGGAGGACTCGACGATCTCCCGATAATTTTCATACTGTTCGTCTTCGTCGGGGACCGTCGGGTGGGTCATGAACAGATATTCGGTCCGGTAGAGTCCGACGCCTTGGGCTCCGACATCGACGGCGGCCACGATGTCACTGAGGCTGTTGATGTTGGCCAGCAACTGAACGATGCTGCCATCGGCGCTGACAGCCTGAACGTCGCGGTTATGGATCAAGCGATCCTTGATCAAGAAGAACTCGCGCTGCAGCTTGCGATAGGCGGCGGTCTCGTCGGCGCTGGGCCGGACCAGAACATCGCCATCGCGGCCGTCGACGGCCAGGCCGTCGCCGTTCTGGACCAGGTTCATCAGGTCGTCGATCCCGGAGACAGCCGGGATCCCCAGGCTCCGCGCCAGGATCGCGGCGTGGCTGGTCCCACCGCCGAACTCCGTGACGATCCCGCCGATCGTGATGTTCCGCAAGCCGATCATCTGACTGGGCAAGATCTGCGGCGTGACCAGGATCGGGATGAGCTGCGAGGAGTTCTGCCGGGAGCTTGCCCCCTCCTCCGAGTCCGAGGCAAACTGTGAGACGGCCATAAGACCATCGTCGGTCCCCAGGTGCGTTTCGATCCGAGAGAGCACGTCGAGCAGGTCGGAGTGACGTTCGCGGAACCGTTCTGGGCCCAGCGAGGCGATTCGGCTCATGTAGCTATGAAAGAGGTTCCGGAGCGCTGAGATCGCCGTCACGCCGCGCTCGGCGATCAGGTCCCGTGCCCGAGCCAGGGCCGGGTCGTGGATCATCGAGAGGTGCGACTGGAAGATCGCCGCCTCCTCAGCGCCGATCTTGACGCGGACCTCCTCGATCAGCGACTGCGTCTCGAGGGCTGCTTGAGTCAGGGCTCGGTCGAGCTGGGCGATCTCCTGATCGACGTCCTGGTCCTCGCGCAGCGGGACCAGCACATCGGAGATCAGTGGGGGCTCGATCCGACAAGCGATCCCCACCACGATGCCAGGGCTGACCGGAGTCCCTTTAAGTAGTTTCGACATCGATTCGGTCGAGTTGTGGAGATGGGGGCGGTGCCGTCGCGGCGTCTGCTCGAGCCCCTCATGGGCTCGAAGGTTCTAAGAATGTGTCCCGCCACCGAAACTGAGGGCCGCTCGCCCCTCATGGGCTCAAAGGTTCTGAAGATGTCCCGCCACCGAAACTGAGGGCCACTCGCTTTTGCGACCCGCTGATTGTTCCGAAATTTCCCCCCAGGTGCAATGGATTCGCGCGATCTGGGTTTAGACCCCCTCCGATCCTTCATCTTGTTCGGGCTTAGGTCTTGGAAATGGGGGGTTCTGGGGGAGTTGGTGGGG
>CAZSSM010000092.1:0-26219 GCA_964609385.1 uncultured Planctomycetia bacterium | reverse complement strand
GGGGCAGCGCCGAGGAGCTGACCGGCGACGCCTCCCAGGACGGCCCCGACGAGATCATCATCAACCGCTTCAGCGTCGAGCTGGGTGTGACGATGCAGTTCGACGTCGAGGGCGGCGGGGCCGGCGGCGACACCCTGGAGATCCGCGCTGAGGGCGACTTCCCGCAGCAGTTCGTCGTCGAGGACGGTCGCATCTCGGCCCTAGAGGTCAACGACCGGATCGGCGAGGTCATGGTCATGGGCCGCTCCGACAACATCGCCATCGACCAACCGCGCGTCGCCGTCGAGGTCATCGACGAGTCGGAAACCGACGATGGCGGCGACCCCGTCAGCTTCGGCCCCGACTTCTTCAACACCTGGTTGCTCGACACCGGCGCCACCGGGGTCCTGGCCGTCGACGCGGCCGCCCAAGGCATGATCGACGCCGGCATGCAGTTGCAGCCGGGGATCTATCGCGAGCAGGGTGTCTCCGGGTTCTCCGACTTCTTCGTCTCCGAGCCTTACCGTTTCGACGTCGCCGGGATCAACAACTATCCGACCTCCGGCTCACGGAACACATTCCAAGGCATCGAGCTGTTGGCCCACCCCGGAATCCAGTTCAGCCCCTTCGGCCCCTTCGGCATCGTCGGCATGTCGGCCATGCTCGATCGCGTCACGCGGTTCGACTTCACCTCATGGATCGATCCCGGGGACCTCTTCGAGCTGCTTATGCAGACCGAGTTCTACGACGATATCCAAGACATAGGGGACCGCCGACGGTTCGACGTCCCGATGACGCTCCAGGATTTCCCCGCCGACGGCCAGGTCGACGATGGGCCGATCCCGACCTTCGCCCCGCTCCCGTTCCTCGACGTAGTCCTGCGCGACGGCGGCTTCGAACACCAGACGCAGATGCTCCTGGACACCGGTGCGCAGCTCTCGATCATCTCGACCGCCGCGGCCGAGGCCTTGGGCCTAGATAAGAACGGCAACGGGACGCTCGAGGACGAGGCGGTCGACTTCACCGAGGTTGGCGGCATCGGCGGCACCGTGGTCATGCCGATCCTGCCCGTGGACCGGCTTCACCTCCCCACCGAGTACGGGACCGAGCTGGTCTGGACCACCTTACTGGTCGGCGTGTTGGACATCGAGGTCGAGGACGGCCCCGAGATCGGCGGGGTCTTCGGCATGGACTTCCTGACCAGCGGCTGGGCCAACAAAGTCCTGCCCGGGCTGATCGGCCAGGCGGGCCTCAACGTGCCCAACGGCTTCTTCGATTATGTCCAGCTCGATGCCCGCGATCCCAACCACGAGGTCGCTACGCTCATCTTCGCCCTCAACGAGGACACGCCCCCGGCCGGTGGTGACACCACCCTGCCGTTCGACCTGACCTATCGCGCTGTCGACGAGGTCATCGTTGAGGGGACCCCACGCGATGATACCTTTGACGTCGCCCCGTCGTTGACCATCCCGGTCACCATCGACGGTGGCGACCACGACACCGGCGACACCCTCAACTGGACCTTAGAGAGCCCCCAGGCGACCGACCTGGGTGGGCAGATTGTCACGCCCGGATTCGCCGACGTCACCTATGAGCGGATCGAGACGGTCATCGGTCTCGAGCCGGCCGAGCCCGACGTCCGACTCGGCCAATTCGTCACCGACGGGCCGACCCAACTGGCCCTGACCTACGAGGTCGTTGGTGGGCCGCTAGAGCCGGTCACGCTTTCGGTCTACTCCTCGACCGACGCCATGCTTCAGCCTGGGCTCGATATGCTGCTGGGCACCTGGACCGTCAACGGATCGGCCGACCTCCAGAACGGGGAGCACACCGTGCAGATTCCGATCGGCGGCGGCCCCGGTCAATTGCCGCTGCCCGGAGCGGGTGCGCCCGAGGACGACTTCTTCGATCGGATCCTGCTGGTCAGTTCGCTCGATGAGCCCGCTGAGGCCACGCCCCTGGTCGGCGTCTATCGGGGCGACGAAGTTGCCTATGTGCATGCGACCGACAATGACGACTTTCTTCGGATCAATGACCTCGGCCAGGTCGAGCTGAACGGCGCCCTCTTCGACATCGTCGAGGCCGGCCAGCCTTCGGTTCCGCTGGTCATCGAGCTGTTCGGCGGTGACGACCTGGCCAACCTCGATCGGGCCGGCCTCGGCGGTCACCTGGTCCTGGCCGCCAACGGCGCGGACACGGTTGTCGGCAGCCCCTTCGCCGACACGATCCTCGGCAGCGGCGGCGACGACTTGCTTAACGGCCGCGACGGCAACGACCTGATCCAAGGCAACGCCGGCAACGACACGCTGCTCGGTTTCGACGGCGACGACACCGTCCAAGGTGGCGGCGACATGGACGATGTCCGAGGGCACGAAGGCGACGACCTGCTTGAGGGGGGCGCCGGCGATGACAACCTGTTCGGTGACGCGGGCCAGGACACGTTGATCGGCAACGCTGACCACGATGAGTTATTCGGCGGTGACGGCGACGACACTCTCAACGGGACTGCCGGCGACGATATCCTCAACGGCGGCAACGACGACGACTCGCTCTTGGGCCGAGGCGGCAACGACTCCCTGCTCGGCGGCGCAGGACGCGACTCGCTCAAAGGCAACAAGGGCGACGACACTCTCGATGGCGGCGACGGCGACGATACACTCAACGGCGGGGCGAACGCCGACCTCGTCCGGTTCGACGGGACCGACGCCGACGAGCAGTTTGACCTCGTCCTCGAGACGTCCATCCGAACCGCCTTTCAACGTAGCCTCCGCGACCAGCCCGATCTGGTCGTCGAGACCGATCGCATCGTCTTTGATACCCTCGACATGGCCCTCCTACTCGCCTTCGGCGGCGACGACCGCGTCAACGTTGACCTGTCCCTGACCCTCGGAGGCATCCTCGACGGCGGCGACGGCTTCGACGCCACCAACGCTCCCATCGATCGCTGGACCCTCCAGAACTTCGAAGACGAGGATTGAGATCGATCTCGTGGCTCGCAGTGCTTATGATCGTCTCAAAGGCCGGGAGCTCGCTCATGAGCGAGCTCCCGTTTCTTGCTTGAACTTATGCAATAACAAATATTACCTAACGCATGATCGTGCAAGGGAACGAGCATCGATGCCGATCGTGACCCCGGGGTTCAACAACTTTTCCGCGGCACTCTTCACAACGCGCCCCTCGCGACGCATCGCCGCGCTCTTCCGGCCACCAGTCTGGTCGGTTCGGGCATCCAGTTGGACCGACTATGAGGTCGCGTCCGACTTCGCGGAGTTGGAGCTTCAAGATGCCTCTCGCACCTTGTCCCCACCGTGCATGCTCCTGGGCGGCGAGGTGACCGACGTCACGATCAATGGGGCGTTGATCCTCGGCATCCTGCGAGCCGCAGAGATCCCGTTCAAAGCGGAATGCTATGCCGAAGAGGACGATGAACAACCGACCCAAGAATGGCGATGGAGTCCCGACTGACCTAAATCTCTCAACATAAAATCGCGCTATACACCCATCAAATCATTACTTTTTCTAACATAAGGTTTTGATGGCATCGACAACTCGAGGGGCAACCACAGTCGAGCAGCTCAAAGCGATGACCGATGACGCCCTCCGACGCGAACTCATCGAGGGAGAGGTATGGGAATCGATGCCGACCGGTGACGAACACGCCGACATCGTGATGCGGCTCGCGTTGTTGCTTGGGGCGTTCGTTGCGGCCAATCGCCTAGGCAAATTGAGGCCCAAAGCAGGCTACTGGCTGAGCCGCGATCCCGATACCCTGCTCGGCCCCGACCTCTCCTTCGTGCGAGCCGACCGCCTCCCGGGACCCCGGGAGGGCGGCTTCTACCTCGGCGCCCCCGACCTCGCCATTGAGGTCCGTAGCCCTAGCGAGCGGCCCGGCGAAGTCCGGAAAAATATCGACACCTACATGCGACACGGTACACCGATGCTCTGGTATCTCGACCCCGCCTCGTGCACCGCAACGGTCCACCGCCACGAAGAAGAATCGACCACCATCGACGAATCCGGAAGGCTCGATGGCCTCGACATCATCCCAGGATTCGAGTGCAGCTTAACGGAGATCTTGTTTGACCCTGAATGACCTAACAATACAACAATACTGAACTCGATTGACTTCGACTCACAGCCTAAGGAACTAGAATTTTCGTATAGGCAAAATTATCGATATACAGTTCAACATAATGCCCTCCGGAACGAATATTGAAAAGGCCGAAGCGGTCGAAGATCGCCCCCTGTTCACGGTGACCGGCCGGGAGATCGATTGTTTGAATCCGATTGTCGACGAAGGCGGTGATCCGGCCCCGACCATCGTTCGCTTCGGGATCGTAGCGAAGCGTCCACGTGTGGACCTGTCCGTCGGGTCGGATAACGGGACCCTCGTCGAGCCTCGTGCCGTCGCCATTGGAGAGTCGGTATGCGGGCCGGAGGTAATGCCCCACCCGACTGGGACCTTCCAGCATCAGGGCCAGGATATTCCTGGGCGGCGCTTCGGGTTCAGGTGGATCATCGGGGGAACGCGAGCCCGAGTCGAACCAACCGAGGTAGGCACCGCTGTCGGCAGTCGAAGCGTCAAGCACGAGCCGCCCGGAGGCTTCGAGCGGCTGATCGAGATCGAGCGGACCGACTTCGTCGGCATAGGATGCGGGGAACTCATCGCGCCAGATGATCCCGCCGATCGATCCGGAACCCCCATCGATTGGACGGTCCGTCGTGTATCCGAAGTCGTGCCACGGGCGCTGAACGCGGTCCGGAAAGGCAACCTCGTTGCCGTCGCCATCCCAGAGTGGGTCTTCATCAAAGGATTGGGGACGACCGTCGATGACGAGATCGTCGAGATACATCGTCAGTCCGTCACCGGCGACCATCATATTGAGCAAACCGAAGCGATCGAAGGATGCGCCATCGAGCCGATGTCCGGGTTGGAGCGGGGCCCGATGCACCTCGCCATCCAGGGTGAAGGTGATCAAGCCCCGGCCATCAACGGCCTCAGGATCGTACCGGAGCGCCCAACGGTGCGGCGTGCCGTCGGCCCGAAAGGGTTCGGTCGTGGTCGTCTGATAGCGTTCGCCCTCGAAGGTCACACCACCTCCCGTCAAACCCTGGTGGGTCCCATATTCGAAGAAGACCCAGTACTTGCCACCGTTCCCGTCGATTCGAAACACGAGCGAATCAGGTGTTCGCCAACTCTGTGACGCATGGTTGAACCAACCCACGAGCGCACCGCTACCCCCGTCGGCCTGGGTCACGACGAACGTCCCAGTGGCCTCCAGGACATCGTCAAGCCCCTTGGGCTGGATAACCTTGGCGTAGCGGGTAGGAGTGACCGACCGCTCGATTCGACCTCCGACCTCGCCCGGGGCTCGTCCCCCCGCCAGGTTCGTGGCGCGATAGCCGAAGTTCTGTCGGGTAATCGGCACGTCGTCCGGAACGAGACGGTTTCGATGGCCAATCCAACCCGGGTCGCGGTCGAGCGGCAACGGAGACGGGTCCCTGTCGGGAGGTCCAAACCACAAAGGCAGGACGACGGCGATCACCCAAGTGGCGGTCTGCGGGAGAGGGCCAAGCATCGGACGTTCCTCCTGATCCACAACGCGTGAGTTTGAGTCGCCATCGGTTTCGCGGCCCCGAGCACCTTTCTTGGATGATCGCAGACCGTCTCGTCCGGGTCGATGGTCCGCCTCCCAAGCTGGCATCATGGGCTGACACACGTCACGTAAACCGCATCGGGTGCATAGACGGTGATCCGGATCCCCGGGGTGAGCGGGTCGTTCGGACCGAGCGACTCCCGGATCTCCTCGTGGGCCCGCTCGTAAACCCATCGCCACATCTTGGGATCGCTGTAGTATTTCAACGCGATCGATTGGAGCGTCTCGCCAGGCCGGACCGTGTGGTCCACGCAGCGCGGATGGTTGGCGTTCCAGCGGACCTTTTGCTTGGAGTTCGAAGATCCATCGGCGACCCCGTGCCGGGACCCGTTGTCGACCTGATCCTCGATCACCTCCTGAAAGAGCCGGATCGAACGTCTCGGGGGCAGGAACGGCGGGGCACCGCGCACGTTCGTCCGCCCCCCGTTCAGCGCGTTCAATGCAGCCAGGTGGTCCCCGAGTCCGGTCAGGTCGTAGGCGATAAAGTCGCTCCACCCATACTTGCGATCCAGATAGGTCCCGACCAGATAGCCTCCGACGCCAGCCAGTGCCACCAGCCCGCCTTGGCCTGCCAAGGCGAGTCGGGCGCGCTGGGCGATGAAGAACGACTGGATCCCCGTCGCGCCCCCAACGGTCGCATAGGCTTCGGCCGCCTCGGCCAGGCCGGGGATCAAGAGGATCCCCACCGTCCCGCCGATCCCACCGACGGCCCGCATGGGCAGCCAACGCGTGTAGGAGCGGCCGATCCGTGTGAATATCCGATCGATGCTTTTCATCCAGGAGTTCTGGTCCAACCATCGAACGACCAGGTTCCGATCGAGCATCATGATCGGCGGCTTGGGCCGGGACGCCGCATCCTGGATCGTTCGATGTCCGTCCACGAACGTCCCGTACTTCACCGAATGTTGCGACCCGTCAACATCCCTCATCGGGACATCGCCGAGTCGGAAGCCAGGAATGTTGGGACCTGATGGCGTCGATTGGCGGAGCGGCCGGCCGATCGAACCGCCGTCTGCCGGTTCGCCGGTGATCGGCCCCGGAGGCATCGCGACGCCCTGGGTGGACACTCCAAGTAGGAACGATCCGACCCGCAGCAGATTCGTCCCCGCGCGCTTCGGTTGCTTGCGGGCCTGATGCACGGACTGCCGCAGCGAGTCTTCCAACCACCAACGAGCCTGCTCCGACCGCGACGGGTTCGACCGCGCAGGCGTGTTCTTCGATGTCTTGACCAAAGGACCACCCACAGCTCTACTCCCTCCTCATCCTCAAGGCATAAACTCTTCCGCGCGGGGCCGTGATCCGTCGACGGACCGCCCCATCGAGGACATCCTCGCCGAATCCCTTTTCCCCGCGCGGATTGATAGAAAATCTTCAAGACGAATTGCCAGGAATTCAAAACTTCACTCGCAACAAAACAAGCTCATAAGACCGGTCTAAGCCACACCGTCCCAGCGGAAGTTGCGGCGGAACTCTTTGGGATTGAAGGATTTGCCCTGGGCCTGAGCGGCCTTCTTGCAGGCGTTGATCACCTCGCCCTCGATCTGCGGCAGGACCTTCGTGCGGAACCGTCGCGAGCTGAGATAGTCCGAATCGTCGTTGTAGATCTCGGCGGCGGCCTCCAAATTGAGATAGCTCCCGGCCAGGGAGTGTCCACCACGAATCAGGAACAGCGCTTCGGCGAAGTGAGCGTCGATCTCCGCCTCCAGCAGCGACATCCGCATGCCCCGCCAATCCTGGACCAGGTGGGTCGACTCGTGAAGGATCGAGCCCAAAGCGCTCGGCCCGTTTAGGTTGTTCGCCACCCTCGGGGTCAGGACCAAGCTGTCGCCAGCCTTCGAGCTGTGGTACATCGCCTCCCACTTCTGATCATGTCGGGTTTCATAGATCGCAACGCGCCCTTGGCCGATCAGCGACCCGACGTCGCGATAGCCGCACGGGCCGTACCCCTTCTTGGTCGGATTGAACCGTCGCAGGACGGGAAACGCGATCTCGGAGATCCGCTTGTCCGACTTGAGAAAGCAGGCGATCTTCGACCCGAGCTTGCCGCCGACCTCCCGGACCTCAAGCGACGGGTCGGCATGGAAGGGACGGTAGGGGCCGGACTTCGCGGAGCCACTCATACCTTCGATCCTCGTACTGGTGAGACCTTCGACGTATCCAGAAAACTCGACAGGCAAACGACCACTGATCAGTCTGGATTTCCCCCGACTCTTCAGTCATCGCCCGTTGGCTATCCAGGACATCATCGAGGCACCTCCTACCCCAGCGCGGATTCTCCTTCTCCAACTCGGCCAGTCTCGATCGCGACGACGATGGCGTCGGGTCGATGTTGAACGACACTGATGGAGCCTAAGCCCGCCAGTCCCGTCGGTTCGACCAAAACGTGCCAACGAACCCTTTCGGACACAGCCTCAAGCTTGGCATATTTACAGGTTCTTCTTTGAAGTCATGGTCTTGCTCAAGAGTCGGTGCTATGACCTGCAAGCCTTCTTGAGATGGGCTTTCTGCGATATCCTGGCCTGACTGCTATTGGGTCGGAGGCGAAGATCGGGTTGACGTTGCTGTCGTCGCTCTTCACTCGGGGCGATCAGGAGGAGAAGGACGATCGGTTCGATGGGTAACTTGTTTCATGATCGATGAATTGACATAGGGGACTGGATCGGAGATCGGTCCCCCAAGCCTTCGGGCGACAGCCTCATCTAGATTTACTACTATTCAAACAAACTTGAAAAAACCTATTGACTAGACCTCATTCTTCCTCGAACGAGAACGCATCAGGAGTGGTGGAGGATCGCTTTCGAGAGCCGTGACCCGCCTCCTTGCATCGGGAGTCGGGGTCGGACAGGCTGGATCAATGAGCGCGTCGGCGGATCGTCGGCGGGTCATCACGAAGGTTTTCCCATTGGGATTGAACTAAGGATCGGCATCTCTCCCGGAAAGGATCGAACGATGTGGGATCGTAGACAGTTGCGGGGATTCGGCCTGGTAACGATCGTGATCGCAGCGACGCTCGCCCCCTGGGCCTCCGCAGACGAGGCCCGGATCGAGGCGCTCCTTGAGCAGATGACCGTCCGCGAGAAGGTCGGCCAGATGACCCAGTTGACCATCCAGGCCGTCTCGAGCCGAGAGGGTGCCCCCGGCGTCGAGCATGAACTCGACCCCGAGAAGCTCCGCCAAGCAGTCGTCGACTACGGTGTCGGGTCGCTCCTGAACGTCTGGAACGCGTCCTATACGCGCGAGCATTGGGTCGAGGTCATCTCCGCGATCCAGGATCTGGCGACCAAGGAAACCCGGCTGGGGATCCCCGTTTTATACGGGATCGATGCGGTTCACGGGCACCACTACATGACCGAGGGCACCGTCTTCCCGCAGAACCTGGCCCTGGCGGCCACCTGGAACGCTGACCTGGTCCGCGAGGCCAACCGGATCACCGCTGTCGAGGCCCGCGCCAGCGGGATCCCCTGGAACTTCTCTCCCGTACTCGACCTGGGCCGCCAACCGCTCTGGTCCCGCTTCTTCGAGACCTTCGGTGAGGACGTCCACCTGGCCACCGTCCTGGGACGCGCTGCCGTCGAAGGCTTGCAGGGCGATGATATCGGCCAACCCGACCGCGTCGCCGCCTGTGGCAAACACTTTCTTGGATATAGCTATCCGTTCTCGGGTAAGGATCGGACACCGGCTTACATTCCCGAACGCCAGCTCCGCGAGTACTTCTTGCCCACCTTCCGCGCTACGATTGAGGACGGCCTGGCCACGATCATGGTCAACTCCGGCGAGATCAACGGCGTCCCCGTCCACGCCAGCCGCGCGATCCTGACCGACCTGCTCCGCGACGAACTCGGCTTCGAGGGGCTCGTCGTCACCGACTGGGAGGACGTCCTCAAGCTCCGCGACGTCCATCGCGTCGCGCCTAGCGAGAAGGAGGCGATTCGGATCGCTGTCGAGGCCGGCATCGACATGAGCATGACCCCGTATTCCCTCTCGTTCGCCGACCTGTTGATCGAGCTGGTCGAAGAGGGAACCATCCCCGAATCGCGGCTCGACGAGTCGGTCCGGCGGATCCTCACGCTCAAGGACGAACTCGGTCTCTTCGACGACGCCTATCCCAACATGTCGTTGGCCTCGAAGGTCGGCACTGAAGAAGCCAAAGAGATCGCGCTCAACGCCGCTCGCGAGGCGGTCACGCTGCTCCGTAACGAAGGCGACCTCCTACCGATCGCCGAGGAGAGCAAGGTCCTCGTCACCGGACCAGCGGCCACCTCCCTACCGATGCTGTTCGGAAGTTGGTCGTACACGTGGCAAGGTCAAAACATCGAAGCCTATCCGAACGAGGTCCGCGACAAGACGCTGCTCGAATCACTCCGTCGACGCTTCGGCGCCTCGCAGATCGTCCACGTCCCAGGCGTTGAGGGCGACCGCATCATCGACATTGGGGCGGCCGTCGACGCAGCGCGCGAAGCTGACGTCGTCGTGCTCGCCCTCGGCGAGGAACCGACCACCGAGAAGCCCGGCGACATCGAAGATCTCAGCCTCCCTCAAGCACAGATCCGGCTCGCCCGCGCGCTGACCCAGACCGACACGCCGATCGTCCTGGTCCTGATGGAGAACCGACCCCGAATCATTCGACCGATCGCCGATCAGGTCGACGCGATCGTGATGGCCTACCAGCTAGGAACCTTCGGCGGCGAAGCGATCGCCGAGGTCCTCGTCGGCGACGTCAACCCAAGCGGCCGACTCCCATTCACCTATCCTCGGCATGTCAACTCGTTGTTCGTCTACGACCATAAGTATGCCGAACGGCTCAACGCGGCCTTCGGCACGGCGGCCTTCCAGCCCCAGTTCGAGTTCGGCACGGGCCTGAGCTACACCGAGTACGCCTACAGCGACCTGACCCTGAGCGCCGAGGCGATCGACGACGATGAGGACCTGACCGTCCAGGTCACGGTAACCAACACCGGCGACGTCGCGGGGCAGGAGGTCGTCCAGCTCTACGTGAGCGATCTGTATGCCTCGATCACCCCGCCGGTCCGCCGACTTCGCGGCTTCGAGAAGGTCGATCTGGAGCCGGGCCAATCCGAGACGGTCACCTTCACGCTCGACCACGACGCCCTTAGCTTCATCGGCCTCGAAAACGTACCGATCGTCGAGCCGGGCGCCTTCCGCGTCCAAGTTGGGGACCAGGCTGCCGAGTTCGTCGTCCGAGATTGAGACACAACGACACCCCCGACTCGCCGATCCGATTCGCTAGGTGCTCAGGCATGATCCTCATCCTCGAAGATGATCCTGATCGGATCCGCCGTTTCCACACAGCGATCAAAGAGATCGCGCTGGACCTCCGGCTCGCGGCCTGGCGCGATGCCCACCGCATGGTCCGTGAGGTCGAGGTCCTCCTGCCGAGGGCACGTCTGATCTCACTGGACCACGACCTCGAGCCGGAACCGGATGATCCGCCCGACCTCGGCGCTGGCCTGATCGGCGCCAAGGTCCTTGCATCGCATGGTCAACCCTGTCCGGTCATCATTCACAGAAGCAACAAAACTTGATCCGACTGGATGATAGGCGAGGCGAGTTCGAGTTGGCCCGCTGGAACTATCAGTGCGTCGCCCCGATCGGTGTTCGCCGAATCGAAACGCATGGGAAGCCGACCGCTTCTGACCTGCTCCGGGGAAAAGGTGCAAGAAATCCCAAGTGCTTGATTCAAAGAAGTCTTCGCAATTGATTGTCCACAAGAAGACGGTAGCAATTTCACCGTTAAGCAAACGCCACGTATGATTTCCATTATGGCTGACGGGGGTCACTCTTGGTCCTGCGCCCGTTGGAGTAGGAATCGCTTGTGCATCCGAGCGAGGACCTCGGGATGTTCGTCGGCAACGTCGATCGCTTCTTCAGGGTCGTCGACGAGGTTGAATAATTGCCAATCGTCTGCGGCCTGGGGTTCACCCGTGCCGTATTTGACGATCTTCCAATCTCCACGGCGCAAAGCCCAACGGTTGGTGCGTCGGTTCCACGTCCAATAGAGGTCGCGTTCGTTGAGGGTGCGGTCGTGGATAATTGCCGGAGTGATATCGATGCCATCCCAGGCGATCTCCCGTTCCGGTTCGTGATCGAGTAGGGCGGCGAGCGTCGGGAACCAATCCACGATATGGACCGGCGCGGTGACCTCCCGAGGGTCGAGGTGGCCGGGCCAATGAGCGAACCCCGGCACGTGGATCCCCCCCTCCCAGACGTCCGTCTTCATGCCCCGCATCGGCAGCGGCTGGTTGAAGTCGGTCAACTTTAGGTCGTCCGGATAGGCGTTCCCGCTCCATGAACCCTGCGGACCGTTGTCGGATGAAAACAGGATGAGCGTCTCCTCGCGCTGACCGGTCCGCTCGAGGGCCTCGACGATCAGCCCGATGGAGTGATCGAGGTGGTGGACCGCCGCCAACAGCAGGCGTTTCTCCGGGTCGGCTTCGGCCTGGATCTTGCCCTCTGGGTCGTTGAACCACGGAATGGCATCCTCGTCGAGCCAACGATCGGGTCGCTCGGGATCGAGCTGCGTCGGCCGATCGACGAACCGTCCGCGTTCGTCTAAGGGCGTGTGCACCGTATGGAAGGGCAAGTAGAGAAGGAAGGGCCGGTCACGTTCCGCCTCGATGATCCGGACCGCCTCTCGAGTCACGAGGTCCGTCGCGTGCGTCCCGTTCTCATGCCCGCTGATGAACTGATGGTCGCGATGCCAAGTGACTTCGAACGGACCCTTACGATAGCGATGATCATACATGCCGACCGCCCCTGCGAGCGAACCGTAACTGCTCTCGAAGCCGAAGATGTTCGGGCCGTGCTCCGGTGTCGAGCCCAGATGCCACTTGCCAGCCAAGGAGGTGGCATACCCCTCCTCCCGAAACATCGAAGCCAGTGTCGGCGTGCCGAGCGGAAATGCGGGCTCATTGGATGCCTGCAGGGCCGGGCCGCCGAACCGGCTCGGATAGCGCCCGGTCATCAACGCGACGCGGGTCGGCGTGCATTGGGGCATCACATAATGCTGCGCGAACGTCAACCCCTCACGAGCCAGGGTATCGAGGTGAGGACTGTAGACCTTCGGGTTGTGGTAACCGATGTCAGACCAACCCATGTCGTCGGCGAGAATGATCACCACATTCGGCCGGGGCCGATCCGGATCCGCCGCAACGCAGATGACCGGAGACAAAACGACGAGGATGGCCATCAGACTCTGTCGCATCGGTTTCACGCTTTCC
The DNA here is from genome assembly GCA_964609385.1 of uncultured Planctomycetia bacterium. Taxonomy (GTDB): domain Bacteria; phylum Planctomycetota; class Planctomycetia; order Isosphaerales; family Isosphaeraceae; genus CAZSSM01. Next base: position 13,345 of record CAZSSM010000092.1, on the reverse strand, counting down.
CCTAATCGATTGATCGGAGTCACATCCAAGCAGAACTCCTGAGAGTTCCGGCCACGGTCGCTGTTCCCGGCGGAATGGACCACCCGAGGAGTTTCGGGGGAGACACTCGACATCCGATGTTAGTCGACTTTCTCTCAAGTCGCGAGAGCCCGAGAGAACCCATGCAGTGAATATATATCGAATTGCATCCTCTTTCCCGAGCCGAGTCGGGCTCGGGAAAGTAAGTGGGTGGGCCGTCGGCTCAGGTGTTACTTGGAGGCGGCCGACTCGGGGACGATCCGGTAGACCTTCGCGGCGATCTTGAGGACGACCGGTTCGTTGAAGGCCAGCAGGGGGGATTCGGCGGCATCGAGCGTGCGGGCCAGTTCGAAGTAGTCGTCGCCGAACTGGACGATCCGGACGGCCGTCTTCAAGGTGTCGGCATCGATCCGGGCGTCCACCCATTCCCCGTTGCGCCAATAGAATGTCCGACCGGCGACGCGCTTGATCGTCGGATGCGGGTTGGTGTTCGAGTCGCGGTCGTCGGAGACATCCTCGTTCTCACGGATCGAATCTGGCCGGTCCTCAGCACGGTCCCGCGCCTTGCCGGCCCGTCGACCGGCCTCGGAGACCGAACGTCCGAAGAATCCCCCATCGCCTCCGGCCGGGGGACCTTGGCCTTGGAGCCGCTCGGAGCTCTGTCCGCTTTGGGGGGCTCGAGAGAACGACCCGTATCCCCCTGCTGCGGACGAATCGGCAAGTGGCTGACCTGGGCGGGACGGCGTCGGGATCAGACCTCCGCTGACCTGTCCGGCCTGGAGGCTCCGCTTAGACATCCTCAGGTCGACACCGAACTGTCCCTGGACCTGCTGGAGCCCTCCGAGGAAGAGTCGGGTCCGGTCGCGATTGCGGCTGAGGGCCAGGAAGTCGTTGGTCTCGTCGGCGAGGTAGGCGGTGTAGGGGGTCAGGATCCCGTACCGCGTGCTGAGCGTGACCAGTTCGTCGATCAGCTCGGGGTTCTCGCCTTCGAGGTCGATCCGATCGATCAGGTCACCGATCCGTCGGATCGCCCAGAGCGTGGCGATCCGGTGGCGGTCGATCGATCCGTTCGCCTCGGCGAGGGTGACGGGCATCTGATAGGTCTGGGCATCGTCACCGACACGGCCTTCGATGGTGAGTGTCGTCTCTCCCGACTTGGTGTAACGGCCGACCCAGACCAGTTGCTCGCCGTCGAAAAGGTCGGGCAGGTCGCGCGGGGAGGTCCGGTTGAGCGGAACCTCACCGAGCCGGATCCGGAGGTCGGCGAGGACCGGGCTGGCCAGTCGTCCGTAGAACCGGGCGACCTCGGCCTCGATGTCCTGGGTCGGCGTCACATAGACGCTGGTCCCGCGGTTGTTGGTGCTGAGCCGGTCCAGCAACCGCGCGTTGACGTCGAAGCCAACGCCGAAGGCGAACAACCGCGCGTCCTTGGTATTGGACGACCGGGCGTGCTTGGCGATCGTCTGCTCGTCGGTCTGACCGGCGGTGGGCAGGCCGTCGGTGAGGAACAGGACGTAGCTAGGCCGCGAGTCGTCCTCGATCATGCCGAGGGCGGTCGTCAACGCCTCATCGATGTTCGTGCTCCCGCCAGCCCGGATGTTGTCGACGAACGTCAAGGCGTCCTTGCGCGACTCGGGGGTGAACCGCTGAAGCTCGGGGCGGAACGACTCGACCCGGTCGTCGTAGGCGATGATGTTGAACGTGTCGTCATCACGGAGGTTGTTGACGACGAACGTGAGGGCCTCGCGGGCCTGCTCGATCTTGCACCCTTGCATCGAGCCGGACCGGTCGAGTACGAAGATCACGGTCTTGGGCATCGGCGTTTGGTCCCGCTCGACCTTCGGACTGGCCAGCAGCAGGAAATAGCCGTCCTCGTCCCCATCGGGCCGGTAGCTCAAGACGGTTGCGCCGATGTCGCGATCGTCTAGGCTGTAAAGGATCTGGAAATCCTCACTGGGGATCACGTTGTTCAAGGTCACCCGGACGTCGGCGCGTCGGTCGTCAGGCCGTTTGATCTCGGCGTCGTAGCCGGGGCAGTAGATCGTCTTGATGTCCGCGTCGGGGCTGCTCAGGCCCAGCCGAAGCTCGAGTCTTTGGATCGGCTTGGCAGTAAACTTCTGGGTGCCGAACGGATAAGAGTACTCGATCCGGTTGCCGTCACGTCGACAGAGTTGGGTATAGCGAAGCGTGACGGTGCGCTCGGAGCCCGGCGGGATCGGGAAGACGCTGGTCCGGATCAGGCCGCGACCGGCGTACTCCAACAAGGCCGGGTCCTTCTTGCGACGGACGATCGCCTCGTAGATCGAGCGCGCTTCGTCACGGGGCAGGAGCCGGCCGGGCAATTCCTTGCCGTCGACCATCAAGACAAAGTCTTGGATTCCACCCGCGTCGGGCAGCGGGAACAGATATTCCGATTCGATGGTCGTCGAACCGGGATTACGGAACGTCTGCGAGACCCGAGTGGTGGCGACCTGTCCCTCGACCCGCGCGTCGATGGTGACGCGGGTCACCTCGAAGCTGCGCGCCAACGGGATCTCCGGGCGCCGATCGACGATCAGGCCCTGCGCTCCCGCACGCTCGACCAACAGCGCCGAGAGGATCCCGAACACCCCAAACCACCCGACCCGAAGGCTGATCCGCACGATCCACGTATGCATCGATCTCTCCTCCTCGAAACGACCTCGATCCCGACACGCGATCCGAGCGCGCACCGATCACGAGACCGACCCCGATCGCTCATCGACGGGCCACCCGAGATGCAACGTTCGCTCGGAACTTGGATCACGACGCCCCTTGGACGCCCCGAACCCGCGAACAGTTCCCCGACTATCGATGAGGGAGTTCCGATCCGCTACGCAGACGATTCGAATGCCCTCGGACTCGGACCACACACCAATCCCGTTCGTTGGAGGGCCAGTGGAGGGCCGGTCATCGAATCCGGTACCGGGGATAGGACCGGAGCATGATGCACGCAGCATTGAGGTCCGAGTCACGAAATACGTGAAACGTTCCGAAACCTTAAGGATTGGGAATTTCAGGTATGACCAAGCTGAGGAGAACTCTCGTGGTGGCTGGCCTGCTGGCGGTCATGGGCCTGTCGAGCGGGCTGGCCGACACGTCGGCCGACGCCCAACGGTTTCGCGGTCGCGGCGGCGGTCGGTCTTCGATCGGCTCCGGCCTACGAGCGGGTTCCTTCAACCGTTCCGCGATCGGCGCCTCGCGTTTCCGCGCCAATGCGTTCAACCGACGGGCGATCGGCGGCAACCGCTTCGTGACGAGCCGGTTCAATCGGGGTCGGATCGGCAATCGCCTTGGGATCGGATCCCGATTCCGAGGCAGCCCATTCATCCGAGGCCGATTCAATCAACGTCGCGGCCTCCGTGGTCGATCGTTCGGCTCGTTCGTCCCAACGACCCGTCGTCGGTTCATATCGCCCAGTCGCGCGTTGTTCGCCCCGAGCGTCTTGGCTATTCCCAAATTCGACAAATTCAAGTACAGCTATCCGTATCTTCACAAGAATCGATTCGATAAAATTTTGTTCTAATAACTCAAGAACATCGTCACCAATTACCTACGCATAAAACCCAGAGACCGCAAGGGGGAAGGGTGCGGTCCCTGGGAAGGTCGTCGAGGGGGTTCAGCTCAGGAGATCTCAACGTGTTAGTGAGATCAGGCGCGGCGGAGCCGGCGAGCGAGACCGGCCAGGCCGAGCAGGCCGAGGCCGGTCAGGACGACCGAGGAGGGCTCGGGGATGACGGTGGCGGAGAAGCGGGCGAGCTGATCGTTCGGGAAGTTGAGGAAGTCGGCGTTGGCGAACATCGGATCGTCGAGGATACCACCGCTGCCGGGGGGCAGGAAGCCAGGGTGCGGGGTGACGACGATGCCGTTCTCGTCGACGCCGGTGTCGGCTACGGTCTGGCCGAAGAAGGCGGTGTTCTCCGGGATCTCGTCGTTGACCTCGGTGCCGGCGTCGTTGGTCTCGCTGCCGAGGACGAAGAAGTCGAGGCCAAGGAAGTTGCCGGCGTCATCGAAGACCTGGTGAGCCAGCGGGTTGCCGTTGGCGATGAACGCGTCGTTGCTGGGGATGATCATCGAGGCGTAACTGAAGTACTGGTTGTTCGGGTCGGTGGTGTCGAGGGTGAAGACGAACGAGACGCTCTCGCCCGGACCGATCGGACCGATGGCGTCGAGGGTCGCGTCGACGCCGGTGCCGGCGGTGCTGTTGAAGGTCTCGCTCAAGGGCATGGTGTTGCCGTCCTCAGCGATCCGCTCGATCTCGACGCCGCCCAACGGGACCGAGGCGGCCGCGCCGCCGTCGTAGGTGTCGAAGGTGCCGTCATGGAAGCCGACCCAGACCGGGGTGAAGAAGATGCCGTTGTCCGGGGCGAGGTTTTCGAAGGTCACCTCGATCATGAGCGTCGAGGCATGAGTCTTGGCCACGGGGAAGAGCAGCGCGGTGGCGAGGATCGCCGGAACCAGGGTCGTGAGGCCGAATCGCATCGCGGGAACTCCGTTGACAGGCAAGGGTGGCAAGTTCGGGGAGACAAGCAGACACGCCGGCGCAGCCCGACACGGCAGGCACGCCGCGAGGACCGTCCAGCTCGGACGTCACGGGCATTGGTCGCCGCAGCCCGCGATCCCTCACAACAATTCGAGATCTTTTCTTCAACGCGATGTTGAGATCTCCACCAAGCACGGCCGACTGTCTGCGGGCTCACAGTTTGTGGCCACGCCAGCCTGCTGGCCGCCTCGACGAGAGGTGGATAGATGGAATGGGCGAAACAGGAAAAGGAATGGCGGGAGAGGGCGATCGAACTGCGTCGATAACGATCCCGGTCCACCCGCTCGGTCAACCATCGACAGGCGCATCGTTCCTCAGAAACGCGCGATCAGATCATCTCGGTCCAAGCCTTCGGTCATAGCCTTTCGGAGTCATCCCCATGGCTTCTGGTTGGCGGAACGGACAGAGCCATCGTCCGGCCCTCAGAGGCCGATTGGACACGACCACGCCTCCGGACCCGAGTCGTTCGGATCCGGAGGGACCGAGGCCCCGATCACCCGTGATCGGTTCAGCGGTCGGCGATCGCCCTGCTCAGGAGAGGAGTCGAGGTGACCGGGGTCCGCTCAAGTTCATCGACGACCGGGAGTCCGAGGGCCGTGAGGAGCCCTTCGCCGTGCGTGTTGAGACCATCTCGGACCTCCCAAGGTTTGTTGATCCGGTAGACCCCCCGCTTGACGAGACGTCGGAGCACGACGCGCTCTAGTTCGATGCGATTCTCCGAAGGGAACCGGGAAGTGGGGCTAGCCTCCGTCGCAGCAGCTTCGGCGGCCCGCACCTGCCGGCCGATCCCGGCCAAGGCGACATCCTTGGCCGAGTTGACCGCCGAATCGATCAGGTTGAACAGCTCGATGGCGACGGTCGTCGAGTCGAACTCCCCATTGACATTGGTCAACTCCCAACCGTCTTGGAAGTTGAGGGCATAGGACCCCTTCGCCAGAACGTTCTTGTGGTGGACCGCATATTGCTCGTCGAGATCCGGGAGGAAGACGATTTGAATCTTGCCCCGGAGATTGTTCGTCTTGAGATCCTCTTGCTGGGGCATGACGTCGTCGAGGTGTTCCCCCACGTTCGAGTCGACCGTGCTGCTGGCCGACGCGGCGGGCCGGGCTAATGAGTTGGCGACGGAAGCGGCTTCACGGAGACTGACCGCCGAATCCGTCCCGCCCAGGTTGACGACCCCGGATCGCGAGGTCGAGTTCGAGGCGAGGGGAGCCGCGTAGCTCGCGGTCCGGACTCCCGGATCCACCGTCCTGACTCCCGGATCAACCTTGATACGCCCTTTGATGCGTTCCCACTCGCGAGGGGTCAACCGACTCATGAGCGCACCGGACCCAGAGCCCGAGGAGGATCGCGCAGAGGAACCCGGGGGCTCCAGGGATCGGAGGGTCGCGCCACTGCTGTTCCCGGGGGATTTGGGCCGTTGGTAAAAGTATTCGGATTCGCTGATCACAATGTCGTCTTGGACGACGACATAGGGACGCGAGAGGTAATAGCGAAATCCTTTGATATGATGGTCCTGGCTTGCGTCACGCTTCAGCGCGGTCACGCGGGTGACCTTCAACTTGGCACATCCGGCCGTCATTGCGACGAGCAGCAACACGCCGACCAACAACATGCGCGATCCCATCCTGGGTCACTCCTGTTCGATCTGATCCCGCGATCTGGGCTCGGTCCGCAACTCCGGCGATGGCGAATCACCTCGGGTCAGGGCCGATCCGCCGAGTCGAGGGGGGCCGATCAGTTCGAGTCGGGCGAGTCGTTGACAACGAAGTACTTCTGCTCGGTCTCGATCGGGAATCCGAGGTCGCCGAGCAGTCCAAAGTTGACCGCATCGGCGGCGTGGGGATGGATCTCCGAGGTCTTGTTGAGGCGGTAGAGTCCCGGGGGGATCAGGCGCTTGACGACGCGGACGACCTTGGGATTCTCTCCGGGTAAGCCAGACCTCGGATCGGCCCCTTGACGCGCGATCTCCTCGGGCGTGAGCGGGAGCGTGTTGAGTTCCTCAGCCTCGAGCGACGCAGCGACTCCAATCGCGTTGGAAATGCTCTGGAAGGCGCGGACGGCGGTCTCGGTCGCATCGACGTTGCTGTTGACTGACCGCAGTTGCCAACCGTCAGCGAACTGGAGATCGTACTTGGAGTAGGCCGCGAAGTTGCGGTCCTCGATGGCCATCTGCTCCTCGAAGTCGGGCAGTTGGACAACCTGGAAGGCGTCGGGCGGCGCCTCGATCGGATCGACGACCTGGAAGTAATTGGCGAGTTGATCCAGGGAGAGGAATCCCCCCGTCATGTTCGATCTGTCTCGGGGGACCACGTCGTCGAAGATCTCGGTCGGCTGGAGCATCGTCGCAGAGGTGCGGAGGATCACGTCACGCGCTGGCCCCTCGACTTCGGCCATCGAGACCTTTTCGAAGTCCCCCGGGTTGAGGGAAGGATCGGCTGGGCTGCCGTCGAGTCGATCGTAACGAAGTTGATGGTCGGCCGTCCCATCCACCTGCTCGGAAAATTCCATGTAAAGCGTGTCGGAATGATTCAAGCGCCGGACTAGGTTGCCGACCTCGAAATCTCGGGAGAGCGTGACCGGTTCGGAGACCACGATATAGGGGCGCGGCAGGTAGTAGCGGAACCCGTGATGATGCTCGTCCTTGCCCGAGAGTCGGGCCTCGAGCGGGACCTTCTTGGTCACGAGGTTGGCACAGCCGGCCGTCCCGACCAGAAGCCCCAGCCCGAGAAGGCAGACGAGGGCGGGTCGGGATCGGACCCGTCGCGCATGCTCTTCAAGGCGATCGGATCGAACCATGATGTCGAGTCCTTTCAACCGGGGGACGGTGATCGCGCATTGGCCAGGGGGGCGGCCCCTAGATCGACGATGCGTCGGATGTCAAGTCCAGTTATCGGCCCAGGCCGCCAAAAAAGTTGAATCGGGCACATCCGACATGATCGCCCTACGCCGAAGCCTTGTCGCCCACCTCCTTGACTTTCTCTATGACACACTTGCCTTGGTTGATTATTGCCCGATGTCCTCAACGTCCAACGGAGCCGACCGATGCCGCGACCTCGGGGGACGTTCCTCGGCTACTCCGGGAACCTGAAGTACATCGTTCGATTCGATCTTCGCGAGGACGGCGCAACCGACGAGACTTCAGATATTGCGACTCGGTCGGCTTCGAACATGATCAGTATCGATATGTTCGAGGAGGAGTATTCTTTCAGGAGATTTGCCGGGACGGTCCATGCCCGCGATCCGCAATTCTTCCCGGACCGCAACGAAATTCAGGCCTCGGTCGTCTATCGGAACCGCCTGAACCGTCGCCCGGCCGAACTGCCCGGCGACCTGACGATCACGCTTTCGACTACCGGTGATCTCGAAATCGATCCGCACCGGGCGGTCCTGATCCTCCGCGACAGGGAGACCCTCTACCGCTATGCCATCCAGATCGATCAGCAAGAGAGCGACCTGTTCCGCGAGGTCCGGGTCGAGATCGACATGATCCAGGGGACCGAACCGGTCGAACCCTTCGAAGACGGGTCGGTCCGTCGAACGATCACGTCGCTGATGCGCGACGCGGGGATCGTCGTGGCCTCGGGCATCGACAGGGTCCTGCCGATGCCGTTGGGAGCCGGGTCGCGCTGGGACGAGCAAGAGTTGCACGACTTCATGGTCCAGCATTTCAGCAACTTCGATCGCCGCCAGATCGGCTGGGAGATCTACTTCCTGATCGCGACCGAGTTCCGAGACCCCGCGACCTCGGGCATCATGTTCGATTATCAGGACAACCGTCAGCGACAGGGCGTGGCGGTCTTCCATTCGACGATCGCGCAGCACTTCGCGGGTCGCCCTGACGACCTCGAGTACCGACGCGAGTATCTTCGGACGGCCGTCCACGAACTGGGACATGCCTTTAACCTGCTCCACCCCTTCGATCCGGTCAAACCGGGGGGCCTCCGTCGACGCTCGACGTCCTTCATGAACTATCCGCACGAGTTCCGGCACGGGTCGCAGCAAGGCTCGGACGCCTACTGGACGCGATTCGGCTGGTCCTTCGACGAGGACGAACTCCGGTTCCTCCGGCACGGCCATCTGGAGGAAGTCGTCATGGGCGGCGCTCCGTTCGGCTCGGGCGGGGGCGTCTTGGATCGGACGCCGATCGGATTCGAGCGAGCCAGCGCACGACTCGATTACCGCCTGGAAATTCGAGTAAGCCCGAAGTCGCGTCGGGCAATGTTCGAGTTCGGTGAGCCGGTCCATCTGGAATCCGTGCTCCGGAACTTGACCCGAGAGGCCTTGCCCGGATCGGATACCCTGGACCCGGTCCATGTGACGACCCAGTACCTCATCCAACGACCCAACGGCCAATTCCACTTCTATTCGCCATGCTGGTATCGCTGTACCAAGGATCGCGAAATCGAGATGCACCCGGAGCGTCGCCCCGCGATCTATGAGGACGTCTCGCTGGCCTTCGATGCGCGACGGGGATTCACGTTCATGGAACCCGGCCGATATCGAATCCAGGCCATCCACGAGATCAACGAGGATTCGTTCTATTCAAACGTCATGGAACTCTTCGTGCGCTACCCCACGCGCGAGTTGGAAGACCTCGTCGTGCCGACCTTCGACGAGTCGGTCCAACGCTACCTATGCCTCTGGGGCACGGACACCATCGACACGTCGAAGTTGGATGTGCTCGAGGCGTTCGTCCATTCGCGGCTCGGGCGGTCGCACCCCCTCTATATGGCCTATGCCTTCGCCCGGCTCATGTTCGAGACGAAAGCCCGCAAGGAGATCGACCTGGATCGGAAACTGGTCCGGGAGATCCCCCCGAAACTCGACGACAAGCTCATCAACCGCGTCTTCAGTTCGTTGGGAATCAACGAGAAGGCCCAGGTCGATCCGAATCGCCTGGCCGCCTTATCCAACCCAATGCTGAACTATTACACGTGCCGGATCGCCGACGTCTTTGACAAGTTCGACTTATTAAACAATCAAACTAACACAAAACGATTCAACACCCTCGTGGATCAGTCATCCGCTCGGTTCCGCGAAGACAGCGCCCCCGCCGCGGTGGTTCAAGCCTTCTCGGATCGGACGACCCTTCCGACGTAAACCCGATCGAAGCAATCTCCGGGCGTGAGCGGGGACTAGGCCACTGTGGGTATGGCGTGGAAGGTTCGAGAAGTCATCGGGAGCGGGTGGTTCTCAGGCGGGTTCGGGCGCGGTTATGATGGTCACGGCGTAATACGAACGGGCCGATCGGTAATACGGGATCGGCCGGTTGATCCCCGTGTTCAAGGCATGCGACCATGCACATTCCCGACGCGATTATGGATCCGCGCGTGGCGGCGGCAACGACGTTGGTGGGCGCCTTGGGTTTCAGCTACGGGCTCTGGCGACTCCGTGATTGTTGGCGTGACCGGGCCGTGGTGTTGTTGGGCACGACCGCCGCGTTCCTCTTCGCGGCGCAGATGATCAACATCCCCTTGGGCGTCGCGGCGGTCTCGGGGCACCTGCTCGGCGGGGTCCTGGCCGTGGTCCTCCTGGGACCTTGGGGCGGCGTGGTCGCCATGGGGACGGTCCTGATGGTCCAGTGCTTGCTCTTCGCCGACGGCGGAGTGACCGCCTGGGGGGCGAACCTCATCAATATGGGCCTGATCGGTTGCCTGATCGGCTGGATCATCTATGCGCCCTTGACTCGGCTCATTGGGGGTCGACATGGGATCGTGCTGGCGTCGATGGCCGCGGCCTGGTTTACGGTCCTGCTCAGCGCAGCGGCGGCGGCGGTCGAGCTGTCGCTGGGCGATCGGGTCGTCCACTTCGGTTCGATCCTGACCTGGATGATGCTGGTCCACTCGGGGATCGGCGTGTTGGAGGCGGCTCTGACCGGCCTGGTCGTCCAGACCGTGCTGGCGACCCGACCCGACCTGGTCCCCGATCCCCGTCAGATGCCCGAGGCCATCCCATCGGGGTCGGGATGGATTGGGAGTTCGGCCGGCCGTCGACGCTTGGCTCGCCAGGGCCAGGCGATCATGGGGGGCCTGGCGATCGCCTTGGCCGTGGCGGCGTTCCTGAGTCCGCTGGCCAGCGCCAATCCGGACGGCTTGGAGTGGGGCGGCGAGCGACTCCAACTCTCGATCGAGGGGGAATCGTGGTTGGCCGCGCCGGTCCCCGACTATGCCTGGCCGGGCTTGAAATATGCGGCGGCGGCCACGGCATTGGCCGGCGTGCTGGGCACCTTGGCAGTCTTCGGATCGGGCCTTTTGCTGGGACGCGTCTTCAGCCGGCCGTCTCTCGTCGAGGCGTCTTCGGCGGAGATGACGACCCATGCGGCTTGATCTGGCCGCAACCGGGGCGTGGGGCGCCTCGCCTTCCCAGGCGAGCGGCCCGATGCAACGGCTCGATGCGCGGATCAAGATCGTGGTGGTGCTGGGCCTCGTGCTGGTGGCGGTGCTGACCCCGCCAACGGCCCCGATGGTCCTGATCGGACTGGCCCTGGTCCTGAGCTTCTTCGCTGGCCTCTCGGGCCTGGACCCGGTGATCGTGCTTCGACGTTGGTTGAGCCTGCTGGTGGTCGTGCTCGTCTTCGCCTTGGCCGCCGCGCAAGGCCACCCCGATCGGGCGACGCTGGGCTATGCCGGGGTCTTGCTGGCGTTGGTGGCCAAGAACGGTCTGGCTGTACTGAGCTTGGTCCTGCTCTCACAGACGACGGCCTGGCTGGACTTGCTCTCAGCGCTCCGACGATTGCGGGCGCCTCGGGTCCTGGTCGCGATCTTGGAAGTGATGGCGCGCCACCTGACCTTGCTGGGCGAGGAGCTGACGCGGATGCTCCAAGCGCGTGAGGCCCGGCGGTTCGGCCGGACGGGGCTCGGACAGATCCCCGGCCTGGCCTCGATGATGGGCCTGCTGATGCTCCGGAGTGTCGAGCGCGGAGAGCGCGTTTACGCTGCGATGCTGGCTCGAGGCTGGGACGGCCAGTTCCGGACCCTCGGCGATGACACCCCCGACCCGGCCCAGCCGAAGCCGACCGGACTCGACGAGTTCATGTCGGTCGATCCTTGAACCGGTCCCGACATCGACAAACCTCGGCGCCGAGTCTGGAGCCGACCGAACTCGCACGTCGGCCTTCCAAGCGACACCGAGACCCGACCAACATCTGGGATTTTCTCCGCGTTTCCTTTCTGTCAGGACCGACCCCTGATCGGCCCGATCCGCAAGGTTCTCCCGTCATGGCGCGACCTCGAAGAGACCAACCCAACCTGCCCCGACGCGGCGAGAAACCCTTCGACGTCACGCTCAAGAGCCTCATCAACGACGATCCCATCCCATTCATCGAGTTCGGCCGGATCCCGTGTTCCGGTACACCCGAGGTCCTCGACAGCGCGCTGCCTCGGACCCTCGAGCGTCAGGTCGACTCGGTCTACAAGCTGCCCAGCGGTCCGGAGAAGACCCGACTGGTCCATTTCGAATTGCAGTTGCGCCATGATGACCGGATGGGCGAACGGCTCAGCGAATACGCCGCCTTGCTCAACCGCGAGCACGGTACCGACGATCGTCCGTGCGTGACACGCTGTGTCGTGCTGATGCTCGATAAACCGCCCCAGCGCGTTTTCGACAAGGAACAGCAGATTCAGGAGGAGGAACAACGGCTCGGCCGGCCCATCCTGGATCGTCCTCGTCCCCTCCAAGGATATTATTGTACGACCGACGAGTCTGATCCCGAGGACAGCCAGGAGGGGGAGGCAACCACAACCCTCATCTCGACCTTCCGCTATGTCGTGATCAAGCTCTGGGAGATCTCGGCTGAGACACTGCTCGAAGGTCCTCTGACGATGCTCCCGTTGATCGGGGCCTGTGACCTCCAAGACGTCGACATCCCCGACCTGGTCGGACGCATCAACCAACGGCTCCATCACGAACTCGAGTCGGTCGAGGAGCGTCAAAGGATCCTGGAGTACGCCCTGATCCTGTTGGGAATGCGGCGCGATCGGGACAAACTGCGACCCCTCTTGGAGGAGGCCCTCAGCATGATCGACGTCAGAGAATCGATGACCTTCTGGTATTGGAGAAATCAAGGGCATCAACAAGGTCTTGAAGAAGGACGTCGACAAGGCATTCAGGAGGGACGTGAGCAAGGCGTTCAGGAAGGGTTGCAACGAGGAATCCAGGAGGGACGTGAGCAAGGCGTCCAGGAAGGACGTGAGCAAGGCATTCAGGAGGGGCGTGAACAAGGCGTTCAGGAAGGGTTGCAACGAGGTCAGCAGGAAGGGGCCTTAAACACGAGCCGCCGACAACTGCTGCGGATCGGCTCGAAACGCCTCGGAGCACCCGATGAGGTGGCTCGGCAACAGGTGACCGCCTGTGAGGACCTGGACCGTCTCGATGCGGCCATCGATGCGGTCCTCACGTCCGATCGCTGGGACCAAGTCGTCCGCATGCTGACATCGACATCGACTGATGATTCGAGGCCGAGCGATCCGCCGCCCGAGACGGACGGTTGACCGCCATCCAAACGCATGCCGACCCGTGCCATCAAGCTCTGAGCCGCCCGGACGACGAACCTTCCATGCCCGACCCGATCTCCCCAGAACGCGACGAGCCCGAGCGATCGCCCGATCCGTCCTCGGAGATCCTGTTGCGGGGATTGTCCTACCGCTATCCTGACGGTCGTGAGGCGCTGCGGGGCATCGATTTGAGCGTGAGGCGTGGGGAACGGGTCGCGCTGGTTGGCCCAAATGGCGCCGGCAAGAGTACGCTGCTCAGGCCCCTAAACGG